>NZ_JBBOCJ010000001.1:5109862-5748595 GCF_038002345.1 Paenibacillus sp. FSL M7-0420
CTGCCACGGCGGCCTGGACCAGCCTGCAGTTTGACCTGGATGCCCTCTCCCCCAAGATTCAGAAGAAGAAGGTCAAGCTGGAGCTCTGGCTCAGACAGGCGGGCGGCACCTACGGGGAAATGTGGGTAGACGACATCACGTTCACCACAGCCGCAAGCGGCAGCGCTCCCCAGCTAAGCCCGGCAGGGATGACCGCCAATACGGACGGCAGCTACAACCAGAATACGGATTTTACCTTTGAAGCCGTCTACACCGACGCAGATAACGAAGCCCCCTTTGCGGTTCAGGTTATTATCGATGATACCGCCTATGCTATGCGTGAATCCGACCCGGCGGATGGTACCTATACGGATGGCAAAAAATACAGCTTCCTGACGAAGCTCCCGCCAGGCGCTCATACCTACTATTTCCGCACCACCGATACGACCTCCGACGAAGTCGCCACCAGTGTCCAGACGCTGGATGTTGTTCAAGCCTCCTCCGTGATCGATATTGCTGTGAGCCAGGCCGGATACAGTGCGGATGATATTAAGAATGCGAAGTTTATCTCGGACACCACTGTCACAGATGCCACTTATGAAATACTGGACGGAACTAACGTAGTCTACTCGGGCACGATGACCTATGAAGGGCTGCACTGGAATAAGCATGTCTACGCTATCGGCTTCAGCCCGCTTACAGATTCCGGGAACTATAGAGTACGGAGTAATCAGGTGTATTCTTATCCTTTTGAGATCGCCCCGAACCTGTGGGATCAATACAAGGATGAGATGACAGCCTTCTACCGGCTGCTGCGCGCCTCCGTGGCGACCAGCGATGCTTATCCTGCGGGATACAGCAGTGTAGCGCCTTCGGCCAAGCTCTACCACGGGGCCGGCCATCTGGATGATGCACAGTCTGCGGACGGCCTGACCCATTATGATCTGACCGGAAGCTGGTATGACGCCGGGGATTATGGGAAATACGGCGGCAACCAGTGGGTCGGCGCGGAGATTGCCCTGGCTTATATCCGTTATGCTGACCATGACAGTGTGAAGTACGATAACGACAGCAACGGGATTCCTGACCTGGTGGACGAAGCCGTCTTCGGCAGCGAATACCTGATTAAGTTCGCGGATCAGCTCGGCGGAGAGATGTATAATCTCAGGAACAACGCCTCATTCGTCCATCCCGAGAAATCCACCGACAATATCTCCGGCACCGCCGATGACCGCAAGCTGACGGACCTGAGCGTCGGCGGTTCGGCCAAGTCAGCGGGCACACTGGCTGCTACCGCACGGGCGATCCGCACAGCGATTGACCAAGGGGATATCGCCTCCGCTCAGCTTGCGGAGCTTACAGAATTCGCTGAACAATGTGAGAGCGCGGCGGTAATCTTTTATGAATATGTGGTTGCCCATCCTGACGGACCGATCGGCTCTTATTCTACGAGGGGTGGGATTCCCAATTCCAAGCTGCTGGCGGATGTTGAGTTCTACCTGCTGACCGGTGAAGCCAAGTACAAGAATGCTGCTACAGCTACCATTAACGCGCTGACTCTGGGCGACATCTCTTCCACCAACTACTGGGATATGAGTCCAATGTCCATGGCTGAATTCTATCCGGTTGCTGATGCTGCCACACAATCTCATATTCATAGCCTGCTCAAGGGGCAAGCGGATTACTTCCTCTCCATGGCCGATGATACCCCGTATGGGGTGCTGAACCAGTTCAAAAACTTCGGGGTGAACGAGCCCCACGCCTCTTACCTGGGCGATCTGCTGCGGTACTATGAATTGTTCGGTGATCCGGCGGCGCTCCAAGGGGTCCTGAAAGGGATGTACTGGGTGTTCGGAGAGAATCCGTGGAATATCAGCTGGGTCTCCGGCATCGGCACCCATCATGTGATGTTCCCGCATACCCGCTACAATGAGGAATCCAATACGCCGGGTGACACCGGGATTATTCTTCCGGGAGCCATGGTCAGCGGACCTAATATGAAGGATCCCAAGAACAAGAGCAGCGTAAGCCCGTGGTATCAGGACCGCTCGCTGTACCTGGATGATACGAACCAGTGGCGGTATAACGAGTTCAGCATCAGCATTCAGGCCGGATTGCTCTATACCGTTATGGGCTTGAGCGCTACTCCGGGAACAGGTGCGGATGTTGCCGCAGTGCCGCCGGCGGTGCCAGTCCTCTCCCCTGTGATTGGGGAATGGGTGCGGGGCAATGTAACGGTATTCGCGCGTGCGGGGGAGGAGCTGAGTCAGGTCGAATATGCGGCTACAGGATTGCCTTATCAGCCGATGACGGTCTCCGGTAACGTGTATTCCACAGTGAGCGGGGCCGTCTACGCTGCGGTCATTGATGAGAGCCAGTCCTTGCCATATACGAATAAAAGAATCGATGTCCGCGCCAAAGACCCTTCCGGCGGGTACACCTACAGCTCCACTCATTACACTGTAGCTCCGGCGCTGCCGGACCCTTCCACTCCGCTGCTCTATGATGATTTCGGAGGCGGAGGCTTCTGGGGAGGTTCAGCGGCCAACACCACATGGGTCAACTGGTATAACCAGAACGGCGGCACAGGAACGTTCACCAAGGTAACCGCAGACGGGCGTACCGCAGGCCAGTTCAGCCAGACCCCAACCAGTGTAAACTCAGCAGCAAAGTTCCAGCCCTGGAACGATGTCGTCGATCTGAGCGGCTATCAATATTTGAATATCAGCCTGAAGAATCCGGCCTCGCCTGACCTGCGGACACGGATTGAGATTAATGACGGCAAGCGAACCTATAATCTGACCGGAGGCTGGGCCCAGGTTCCGTCCGACTGGAGTGACCTGCAATTCAATCTGAATGCCCTGACCCCGGCCATAGATAAAAAGGCAGTGAAGATGTCCATCTGGCTGAAGCAAGATACTGTCACTCCAGGTCAAATGCTGGTTGACGAGATTAAAGCCACTAATAAAGTCAGCGGAAGCGCGCCCACCCTGACCGCAGGCGGCGTAAATCACACTACCGGCACTACACAGACAGACTATACCTTCACTGTCACTTATACGGATGCCGACAATCAGGCCCCGTTCGCCATGGAGCTGATTCTGGACGGTGTCGTCCGCACCATGCAGCCCGCCAATCCAAGTGACAATAATTATGTGGACGGCCGAATCTATCAATACACCGCCAAGCTGCCCCCGGGCCAGCATTCCTACTACTTCCACACTACAGATACCTTCACCGATGCGGTAAGCACCGGGGTGCAGAGTGGTCCTGGGGTTAGTGAAGGGCCGTAAGGGGGGCTTCGTGCAGAGCGAGTGTTAAGTTAAAGACGTAGTGTAATTGAAAGCGAATCACAGGGAGGTTATACTACAGTCAATATACGGATAAGCCGGAGGGATTGATCTTATGAGCGAAGAGAATATCATTTGGATGGCTAGTGACGACCCGCTGGTGATTTCTGTTGTTGAAGCGATTCATACGGGCGACGTATCTTCGCTTAAGCGGCTGCTTGCCGGGAATCCCGGGCTGGCTACAGCAAGAATTACTGGAAGCGGCGAGGAAGATGCAAGCAACGGAGGGACAGCCAGCGCGGGTACTAGCAACGCGGGTAGCAGCGAGGTGACAGCCAGCGGAGAGTCACGCACCCTGCTGCATATTGCCACCGACTGGCCGGGGCATTTCCCCAACAACGCAGCGGTTGTAACCGCGCTGATTGAGGCCGGGGCCGAGTTGAATGCCCGGTTCAACGGGCATCACAGCGAGACGCCGCTGCATTGGGCAGCAAGCTGTGACGATGTCGAGGTACTGGACCTCCTGCTCGATGCCGGGGCCAACATCGAGGCCCCCGGCGCAGTCATCGCCAGTGGTACACCGCTGGACGATGCGGTGGCATTCGCGCAGTGGCGGGCGGCGCAGCGGCTGGTGGAGCGCGGTGCGCAGCCTGCACTCTGGCACGCGGCGGCTCTCGGTCTGCTTGATGCGATGGAGGCACACTTCGCCGGACATCCGCTTCCGCACCGCTACCCATGGGGTGCAAGCTCCGCTTCAGCAGCACCGGACGAGGTAAACGTCGCGTTCTGGTGCGCCTGCCACGGCGGGCAACGCGCCGCCGCCGAATATCTGCTCGCTCGGGGAGCCGAGCTGAACTGGCCTTCCCCATGGGACGGCCTTACTCCCCTTGATGCCGCAAGACGCAACAACGCCACTACGCTGGTGGAGTGGCTGCACAGCCTGGGTGCTGAATCGGCACAGTGCTAAACTACTAACAACACTATTCACAATAGGTGGCCCCGGCCTTGTCCTTCTCGGACAGGGCCGGGGCTATTTTCTCAAGTAGAAGGGCATCCTTCATTGCTCACGGGCGCCTACGGCTATCTACCGGGCTGTTCGGAAGATCCGGAATGTCCGGCAAAGCCGATATTTCTCTGTAGCTCATCATATTTATGCGCGATTACCATATAAATTAAAAAGACAGTTACACTGTTGGGAATCCAATCCTATTTTATGGAAGGGAGAATCAGCTTTGACAATATATATTCCGCCTGAACTTACTGAACAATTCATACATTTTGGAAGCAATACCTATATTCAGAAAGGAGGCCTGATTGAGTCCCCGGAGCAAGTATCAATCGGTAACAACGTCTCCATTCACGCTCCATACTCGTTGACATCTGTCATTGTAAGTGAAGGAGTTCCGCTTGGGGTTCCAGCTATTTCTATAGGAGACGGCTGCAAAATAAGCGGTCGGTTACAGATCAGTCCCCGCAACAAGGTTATTCTGGAGCCGAATGTGCTGATTCATTCCAATGTTCGGATCGAGGGGGAGATCACCGTTGGCGAAGGTTCCTGGATAGGCGCAAATTGCCAACTGTCAGGGAATATACGTATTGGAGCCGGGAGTGTGGTTAAGGCAAACAGCATGGTCTTAGACAATGTGCCTGACTATTGTGTGGTTTCGGGCAATCCTGCAGCTGTTGTGCACATTTATGACACTTCTTCCTGTGACTGGGTAGAGGTGTCCGATAATGAACAGGCTCAAGCATTACTCATGGCCCGAAGTCATCACCCCCTGTTATCTATCTGCATTCCCACTTTTAATCGTGCACCTTATCTGGATGTATGTCTACAGTCGATTTTCTCACAAATCGGAAATAACGAACTGATAGAGGTAGTAGTGTCTGATAACGCTTCTACAGATGCCACACCCGAAGTCATAAGTAAGTATAAGGCCCTTTACCCCAATATGAGGACTACACGCAACGAAACAACAATTAGCGGAGACGCAAATATACTTCATGTGATAACTCTGGGTAGAGGAAAGTTTCTGAAAATGCAGGGAGATGATGATTATTTTGTAGCTGGTACGATTCTGCCCTTGCTCAATGTGTTGCACAATCACCCCGAATGTGGAGTCATCCATATCAGTGTAATTAACGGAAACAGGCCTCTTTGGTTAAATTCGGGCATGAGCAATTATCTTGCCGCTACCAATCTTTATGCTGCCTTTATTACTTCTGTAATTTTGCGTCGTGAAGACTTTGAACAAGTTGAACATCCAACGTTGTTTGTGAGTTCTTGTTTTAATCAGCTCTATCTTCAATATTCAGTATTAGAGATTAACCCACAGTTCTGCATTATGTACAATAGTATGTTCACCTATGGGGGCGGCGCCGGTACTGAAAAATATATTTTTGCTGAAGTCTATTTTAACAGCTATCCGTCGATCTTAAGTCATTTCCTGGGCAAAGGCTTTACTGCTGAGGAGATTGCCAGAGAGAAAAGACAAGCGCTTTATAATTACGCAATACCCTGGTTTCGCAACAATAAAGCAACTGCAACTATTGATGAATTTGAAGGAGTCTATACAAAATACTATCAGGATGAACCTTATTATGAAGAAGCCTTGGCCATCATAACAGCTATCCGCCAAGCATAATTCTATATCAGGAAGGAAGTTTATATGTCACACTCCTTAGAGCCTGAGACTGTTTCCAGTTTCTATCACTATGGCAAGAATACATTGATCTCAGCCAATGGGCAGTTTGAGCATCCCGAACTCATTCTCATCGGCGACAGGGTATCCATTAAAGAACATTACTATATACAGTCCATAGAAAAAGATGGTTTACATGAACCGCAAATTGTTATAGGGGATGATTGTAAGTTTGAACCAGGACTCACTCTTCATTCCATTAACCGAATAGTGATTGAGCGTAATGTACATTTAGGTTGTAATGTAAGCATATCGGATACCCGGCATGAGTATCGGCAAGTAGGAATACCGGTATCGGCACAAGGGTGGGTTGAACCCGCCCGGGAGGTTTTTATTGGAGAAGGTACCGAGATAGGCGATGGAACGGTTATTGCAGGTAATATCAGGATAGGCAAGCACAGCATTATTCATCCTGGAAGCGTTGTGGAGCAAGATATTCCTGAGAACTGCGTGGCTGGCGGGTCTCCGGCTCAAATCCTGCAAATAAATCCCAAGAAAGAACCCCACTCGCCGGAATCTCCTCCACTCCTGTCCATTTGTATTCCAACCTATAACCGTGCAGCCAACCTGGAACATTGTCTAGCCTCCATATTCAGCCAATTACAGCACGATAGTCCCGTAGAAGTTATTATTTCTGACAATGCCTCCACCGATGATACCCCTCAAGTGATTGCACGTTATGCCGCCCGCTATCCATGTCTGAAATCTTTCAGAAACAGCTCGAATATTGGTGCCGAACGCAATATATTTCTTATAACACAACTGGCACAGGGAAGATTTATTAAATTGCATGGCGACGATGATTATTTTGTACCCAATACAATCCCCCCGTTGCTGGATGTCATTAAAAATCATCTGCATTGCGGATTCATATATCTTAATGTGCACAATCATGATGGCCAGGTGTTCACCGCTGAAGGTGCATCTGCCTTCCTCAGAATTTCAAGCATTATGTCTACTTTTATTTCTGGAATTATTATAAAAAAAGAAGAATACGAACATGTAAAAGAGCCCTTGCTTTATATAGGTTCTTTGTTCAATCATACTTACTTGCTATACGAAATCTTAACCAGAAATCCTCACTTTTGTGTCGTCAATTGGAGGATATTTAATTTTTCCGGTAATCCCCCTTCAGGATACAACTTCGGTGAAGTGGTTATCCGTAATTATCAGACTATTTTGCGCCATTTTATCGGAAAGGGGTTATCAGAGGAGGATTTCCGGCAAGAAAAAAAAGCTTCTCTCTTCAATAAAATCCTCCCTTGGTATGGAGCGATTATGCGTGACCATGCCCCCGTGGTCACTGCGGATTTCGAGGAAATCTTCACTGAATTTTATGCAGAGGAATCCTATTTTGAAGAAGTGTTACCGCATATTAAAGCAATAAAGGCTATGCACAAAGCTAAATCTTAAACAGGAGGCATTATAATGGATAATCAGGCTACACTTCAGGAAAACGCTCTCCAACAAGAGATACAAGAATCCAATTTTTCCAACGCTTCTCTTAATTTGTTGAGATACGCCAATATATTATACACTCAACATAATTATGAACATGCTGCTGTGTTTTATGAAAAATTTCTATTGGAAGCTAAAACTTTATCCCCAGAAATGATCGAAGCCTACGGAAAACTCTCAGATTGTCACATTAACTCAGGAAAGGTGGACGAAGCATTGTCCGCAGCTTTTCAATCCTTTGCTTTCGGAACCCCTCATCCAGTAATATGTTACAAAATAGGAGTTTCATTCATGAACAAAAATCTTTTGGAACTAGCTGCTTTTTGGTATGACATGGCTACGAAGGTAACGGTACAAGAACATATGGAATATGATCTCTCCTTTTCAACATGGCTTCCCCATTTACAGCTATGTGTGTGCTATGACCGGCTGGGTGATCGTGAGAAATCATTTCAGCATCATAAATTAGCACAAAGCCACTATCCTAATCACCCAAGTATAGTAAGCAATCAACAATATTTCGATTCATTGTACCAAGTAAAGACTGAAGTATTAGAAAATAATGAGCCCAAAGCAACGGACAGCGATTCGGAAATCCTGGACACCGAATAAAATGATGATTACGGAGATGCCCTCCAGGCTGTTAAAAGATGACGGTATCTTTACTGTGTCCGCACCTAACCGCAGTATCGCGAACCCTTCCGCTTATTTTGTGGAGCAGCCCAAAATTGAATCCCACAAATATGAATATACGATTGTCGGGCAAACCTTCACTACGGACTATGTCAATCCTCAAATCCAGATTGTCAGACAAGTGAATAATTTGGGCGAGTCCAGCACGCCTTATGCCAATCCTGTCATTAGTAGCTTCGAGCTAGTGGCCCTGGGAGAAGTGAAAGATATGAATCCTTTGTATGTGGTGGCCGTATGCCGAAAAAAACGTGTTCTTCCACTGGACAATTAAACAAGACAGGAACACAACAGGACCGGCCCAAGGGCCGGTCCTCATTCTGTGTCTTATTCTTTGAAGAAATGCCAATACCCTTATCCTTATTTGCCCGCTTCCGCAGGCTTCTCCTTCAGTCCGGCGACGATCTGGTTGATCGGGTTCGTGAACAGCGCGTATAGAATCGCTGCGTTCTCTTTATTGCTCAGCGCGGCTCTGGACTTGTAGTCCACAGCGCCCTTGGCATCCGGCTTGAAGTCCGGTCCGTACAGACCCAGGGCGACGGCCATTTTCACCGCCGGAACGGCCCACTTGTCCGTAGTGCCGGACAGCTTCACCTTCTCGAACAGCTTATCCGGGTACTGCACACTGTACAGTCTCCAGATCATGACTGCCGCCTCCTGGCGGGAGATCACCCGGTCCGGCTGAAATTCTCCGCTGGCCGTTCCTTCAATCATTCCCAGTTCAACAGCCTGCTGGATGTAAGCGGCATCGGGATGGCCCTGCAGATCCGGGAAGGCCATCTTCTCAGTAGTGCTTCCTTTGAGCCCGCTGCTCTCCATCATCAGCCGCACATACTGGGCGCGCGTAACGCCCGAGTCGGGCTGGAAGCTCACCGTGGCATCATTCGTCAGATACCCCAGCGACTGGAGCATCCGCACCGGAGTGGCATAAGCATGGCTGGCAGGAACGTCGGCATAACCAACGCCGTCCGGCCCCTTCTGGGCATAACTGAACGGATTGAGGTAAGGCTCCTTCATATACGCGCTTTGTCCGCCATCCTTCATGGCGAAGCCCGTTAATTTGCCGGTCAGCTCATCCTTGAACAGATTATCATCTATCTGGATCAGCTTGCGGGAACCCAGCAAAGCATCATTAATCGTTAGCGCACCATTCTGCACAGACACTGTAGATACCAGACTCTTGATCCGGAGATCCGCATAGTAGCCGGTGAATGCCTTCAGTGCATCAGCACTCATCGGCTTGTAAGCATCCAGCTTCACCGGTGCGGCATATTGCGGGAAGAACGTCTGGATAAAGGCCGGGTAGAACAGCTCCCGCAGTGCACTTTGCTGATTATAGCCAATGAACACCCCGGTATTCTGCTCGGGAATAAGGAACATATAAGAGCTGAAGCCAATCAAATCACCGGCCTTGGTGATAATCTTCGGGCTGCTGCCAGCGCCGGGAAGCTGGAAAGCCGATTCAAAGCCGTAAGTGGTATTCGGCAGCATCGGGTGAATGGAAGAACGGTATTCCTCCATCGATTGTACGGTATCTGCCTTAAGGATGCGGTTCGTATCCGCTGCTCCCCCGTTCAGAAAAGCCGTCATGAATCTCCCGACATCATCGCCGGTGGACAACATGCCGCCATGCGGCATCACGGTTGGCGTCACGTTGTAGAGATCAACCTTTTTGCCCGTGGCGTCATAGGCTGTAGCAAGATTGTCCTTCAGCTTGCCTTCCAGCAGGAAGCCGCTTGAATCCATCTTCAGCGGGGCGAAGACATGCTGCTGCATATAATCCTCATAAGGCATACCGCTGGCCTTCTCCACCACCAGACCGAGCAGCAGCGAAGCGAAGTTGTCATACATGTAGGAAGTGCCCGGCTCACGAACCACCGGCGGCATATGCTTCACCACATAATCCTCAATGGACACCTTGGTGGTGAAATCCTCATTGATGTCTTCCGGCAGCGGGTCTTGAATGCGGAAGCCGGTGGTGTGGGTCAGCAGATCGCCCACAGTTACCGGAACCCCAAAGGGGTTATCGAAGGCCATCGGACCGGTATAGACTTGAAAATCCGCTTTCAAATCTAGCTTGCCTTGCTCAACGAGCTGCATGGCGGCAGTCGCAGTGAAGGTTTTGGATACCGAGGCCAGACGGAAGACTGTTTTGTCAGGGTCTACCTTACTTTTGGCATCCTTATCCGCGAATCCGAAGCCTTCTTCGATAACCGTCTTGCCATCCTTCACCACCACAACAACCGCACCGGATAGCTGCGCTTTCACCGCATCCGAACTGAAGAATTGCTTGAGGAAGGCCGCAGCATTCTCTGTTGTCAGCGGCTTGGCCGCTGCAGTGGCAGCTGCCGGAGGGGCAGAAGCAGGGGGAACGGCAGCGGCCTGAACAGCCGGAGCCGTAAGTGTCAGAACCAGTGCAGCCGATAGCACGGTCCTCGTCCAAAAGGCAGAGCGGCGGCGCAACAATGATAGTTTCATTCAATTCACTCCATTTCCATAGAATAACACGCATAGTGATAATACGTCTTATCCTGGAAATAGGTTCATTTAAATCTCAGCACCTCTTCCATCTTCTTCAGCTTTCTGTAGATTACCGACCGGTCAACGTTCAGGCGCTTGGCTGCCTCCGTCCCGTTACCGGCACAATCCTGCAGCACTTTTTTGATATAATGGCCCTCTGCTACAGCAGTGAAATCCTTCAGACTTGCGAGCTGATGCTTATTCTTCTCAATGAAGTGGTCGAGGGAGAACCAGTCGCCAATCTGCTCCTCTTCCTGTACGCTCTGGCCCACATGCTCGGTCACCACCAGCCGCTCGATGTAATTCCTTAATTCTCTAACATTCCCATGCCAGGGCTGGTTCAGCATCTTATCGAATTCTTCGGCACTCAGCACATATTTCTTGCCGTACATCTCATTGAAGCTGGTGATGAAGCTGGAGATTAACCCTACCAGGTCCAGCTTCCGGTTGCGCAGCGGCGGAATATGAATCGGAATCACATTAATCCGGTAATACAGATCTTCGCGGAACAGCCCCTTTTTGACCAGACTCCACAGATCCCGGTTGGTAGCTGCAATCACGCGGCAATGGACCGGAATATTGGTAATGCCGCCCACGCGTCTCACTTCATTATTTTCAAGCACCCGCAATAATTTGGCCTGCATCTCCATCGGCAGATCTGCAATCTCATCCAGGAACAGCACTCCGCCGCTCGCAATTTCGATCATACCCGCCTTGACCTCGGTCTGACCTTCAAGGACGCCCTTCTCGTACCCGAACAATTCGTATTCGAATAGAGCCGGAGCAATCGCAGCGCAGTTAATCGGAATGAACGGCCCCTTCCACTTCTCGCTCTTCAGATGGATATACTTGGCGATCACCTCTTTGCCCGTCCCGGATTCGCCGTAGATCAGCACCTTGCTGTCGTAAGAAGCAATCTGGTTGCACACCTTGATAATCTGCTTCATCGCCAGACTCTCGGCCACGATTCCCTTCTTCTTCTCTGCGGCAGCACCGCCTAACTGCTTATGGATCTGCTGGGCCACTGGCACATTCGCTTCATAATAATTATGCTCCTGGCTGAATTCATTGGAGGTGGTAACTACCAGCTGTACCTCCCCGTCCTTATCCAGAATGGGAATCGCCGACGAGAACACATGGAAGCCTCTGGAGGTATTGACGGTATTGGTTACCTTTTGCTTCGTCGCAATAGCCTCCATCGTGATGGAATGACTGTAATAGCCCGCCTTCACCAGATCCTGGACGTTCGCCTTGAGCAGCTCCTCCAGATGGATGCCGATGGTTAGAGCGGTGAATTCATTGGAAATCAGGATATTCCCGTTCTGATCGGTAACAAATAACGTTGACGGATATTCTTCCACGAATTCGTCGAGCGCGGGTTTCCCTGTATTTTTGTTTTTTTTGGTCACATTCATCAGTCCTATACCATAATATGAACGCTTACATTCCGGCTAGACAAAAAGCCAAACAGCATCATTATTTAAATGATACCACTTGGCTAATGCAGATCAAACTTTAATTAAGCATGAACTACGGATTCAAAGGTTACTTTCCCCATCTTCTCCATCACTTCCTGCGCCTCAGCGAACATGGTGGTGATCATCTCTTCCACGGTGGTAATCTTGTTGACCATCCCGCAGATCTGTCCGGCCATAACGGAGCCGGTATCGGTATCTCCTTCAAATACGGCTCTGCGCAGGGAACCCAGGCTTAAGCTCTCCAGCTCTTCGCGCGAAGCCTTCTCATTCTCCATTCTGAGGAACTCGGCAATCATGCTGTTCTTGATGCTTCTTACCGGACCGCCAAGGCTGCGGCCAGTTACGGTTGTGCTGGTATCATCTGCGTTGATAACCGCCAGCTTGAAATTCTCGTGTGTCGGGCATTCCACGGTCGCGAGGAACCGGGTTCCAACCTGAACCCCTTGCGCTCCGAGTGCAAAAGCAGCGGCAATCCCGCGTCCATCGGCAATCCCGCCGGCGCCAATTACCGGAATGGATACCGCACTGGCGACTTGTGGAAGCAGAGCCATGGTTGTAGTCTCACCCACATGTCCGCCCGCCTCGGTTCCCTCGGCTACAATCGCATCCACACCGAGCGCTTCCATTTTCTTGGCGATTTTGACGGAAGGGACTACCGGAATAACGATAATGCCATGTTCCTTCAGAATGGGCATATATGGAGCCGGTGTACCTGCGCCTGTAGTTACAATCCTCACGCCTTCTTCAATAATAACCTGGATCAGCTCAGGGATATTGTTCATCATCAGCATCAGGTTGACGGCAAAAGGCTTGTCAGTGCTTGCTTTGGCCTTGCGGATCTCGTCACGGAGCCGGTCGGCGGTGAAGCCGCCTGAGCCGATAATACCCAGCCCGCCCGCATTGGACACAGCGCCTACCAGCGGAGACACAGCAATCTGAGCCATACCGCCCTGGAAAATCGGATATTTAATTCCTAACAGTTGTGTAATCGACATTATAATTACCTCCATATAATAAAATAATTTGGTCTTGAAGCTTATCCGGCGCTGCGGTAAAATTTGAACTTCCGGCCGCTGTTGTCAACAGATTTCTTTAACTTAATCCGCTTTTCGCGGTTGAAATCCGTTGACAAAGGCGGACGCTATCGCTCCTACAGTTTCAAATTTCCCCTCCGCTTCTTTTTGCTTTTCGTATAAATCTTAAATGCTTCTTATACAACTATTTTAAGCCGCCTTAGCCACTTCCGGCTCGGGCTTCTGCTTCTCCATCGCTTTGTAGACGAAGGTTAGGGCGAAGCCGACCAGGGAGATGACCAGCGCAATGTAAAAGGCGTTCGTGAAGTTGCCGTCATTGGCTGCTGCCACACTGCCGGCAATTCTCGGGCCGAAGAACGCGGCTCCCGAGTAGCCGATGAAGGTCACCCCGTAGTTCACACCGTAATATTTCATGCCGAACTTCTCACCGACAATGGACGGGAAGATGCCCATCGTTCCGCCGAAGCATAAGCCGATCCCGGCAATGGCGACAGCAAATCCGGCTACAGAAGATGATAGAGCAATCGTAAGCATCATCGCCGCAATGACGAGATAAATCATGAGCAGGCATTTCACGCGGCCGATTCTATCGGACACTGCGCCCCAGAATACACGGCCAAGACAGTTGCTCAGCGAGTACAAGCTTACGTAGAGTGCTGCTGCTGCTGCGGTTAAGCCGAACATTTTCTGACCGATGACGGAGGCATTTGCGGTTACCATCATACCAGACAGCGCGCCGATCAGGAACAGGCAGGCAATCACATAGAACAACGGCTTCTTGATCATTTCATGCCATGGTACATTCACTCCCGCCTTGGCTGCTCCGGTTACAGGAGGGGTCCAGCCTTCAGGAGCATAACCCGCCGGGGCAGGTCTGACGAGCAGGCCAAGACCCAGAATAATCACCAGGAAAGCTACGCCGAGCGTAATTAGAGCAGATTGTACACCATTGCTGGTGATTAAGGCATTAGCGATAGGAGCAATAGCGATGGTGCCGCCGCCATATCCGGCTGTAACAATCCCTGCTGCCAGACCTCTTTTATCCGGAAAGAGCTTCACGCTGTTGCCAATGGTCGAGGAATATACGATTCCCTGGCCAATGCCGGTAATGACACCATAGGTGATATACAGCATCCAAGGTGCAGTAGCCAGGCCGGAGAGAATGAAGCCAATCCCGAACATCGCACCGCCGATGAAGACCGCCTTCCTCGCTCCCCCTTTATCCACCAGTTTACCGCCCAGGATCATCGGAATCGGGGAAATTGCTGCATTAATGGTAAAAGCAATCATAATATCCGGCATGCTCACGCTGAAGACCTTCGTTAATGGCAGTGCGAAAATACTGAAAGCATAAATGGCGCCTACACAGATATTAATGATCGTTGATGCAATCAAGATCCTCCAGCGGTTCAACTGTACGTTCATGGTATCATCCCTTTTTTAGTTAGTTGTATAAGTTCAGCTTACGGTGCTTACATTGACTACACTTCCTGCAGCACCCGGTTCTTATCTGCGATCATCGACTTCAGCTTGCCCCAGTTCTCCTGGAACATGGCCGCGTCCATCTCCTTCAGGTCCGGTAAAATGACCGGCTTGAAGTCCATCTGATCCAGAATCTCTGTCTGCAGGTCGATGCCTGGCGCGATTTCGGTTAAGGTCATTTTACCGTTCAGCAGTTCAAAGACGGCGCGTTCCGTCACATACACAACCGGCTGCTGTACCTTGGCGGCATAGGATCCGCTGAAGGTGATCTGCTGTACCTTTTTGATGAATTTCTTGGCTTTGCCCTCTTGAACGATGTGCAACTTGCCGTTCTCTACCTTAATCTGCAGCCCGCCCGCTGTAAAAGTACCCGCGAACACCAGCTTCTTCGCCGCCTGAGAGATATTGATGAATCCGCCGCAGCCCGCTACCCGTGTGCCGAATTTGCTGACATTGACGTTCCCCGACTCATCCGTCTGGGCCAGGCCAAGGACGGACAGGTCAATGCCGCCGCCGTCATAGAAATCGAACTGGGCATCATGATCTACAATCGCCTCGGAGTTGTACGCATGGCCGAAGTCCTTCAGCCCTGCGGGAACCCCGCCGATCGAGCCTGCCTCTGTCGTCAGAATGAGCTGGTCGTCTACGCCCTCTTCAGCCGCAATGTTCGCTACATTCACCGGGATGCCGACTCCGAGATTCAGAATGGTATTCGGCTGAAGCTCTACGGCTGTGCGGCGGGAGATGATTTTGCGCTCATCCAGCGGCAGGATTTCAATCGAATCCACCGGCACTTTGACATGACCGGAGAAGGCCGGATTGTACTGTGTATTCTCGGTCTGGTAATGATTCTCCGGGGTGGACACGACGAGGTAATCTACCAGAATGCCCGGAACCTTCACATCCTTCGGATGGAGCGTGCCGTTCTTGGCTACGGTCTCTACCTGGGCGATCACGATGCCTCCGGAGTTGCGGACCGCTTGGGCGATCGGCAGAACCTCCATGTGCAGGCCTTCTTTTTCCAAGGTGAGATTGCCGTTCTCGTCCGCTACGGTTCCACGGATCAGGGCGATCTGAATCGGGAAGGCCTTGTAGAACAGCCACTCTTCACCTTCAAGTTCAATCACCTTCACAATGTCCTCCTTGGTGGACGGGGACATCTTGCCGCCCTCAACGCGGGGATCAACGAAGGTCTCCATACCCACCTTGGTAATCACACCCGGGCGCTTGGCGGCAATCTCCCGGTAGAGCTGGGTAATCACACCCTGAGGCAGGTTGTAGGCTTCGCATTTATCCTCTTCAATCAGCTTAGCTAGCCCGGGGGAAGCGATGGCGATACCGCCAATCCAGCGTTTGATGAGGCCTTCATGTCCCAGGTGGCTCATGCCCTTATCGCGGCGGTTGCCGACTGCGCTGGCATGCATTACGGTCAGATTCTTCGGTTCGCCGGTCTTCACGAAGCGCTCTTCAATGGCGATCCCCATCTCTTCTGCCCAGCAGGATAATCCGAATCCGCTTGCTGCTACGGTATCCCCGTCCTTGATAAGTTCCGCTGCTTTGGCTGCTGAAATTACTTTTGTCATTTCATCTGCTCCTCTTTATGTGAATTATTTCACTACAGTTGTTAAAAAAATAATGGCCCTTCTGTGTGTCTCCTAATTGCTGCTCTGTGTGTCTCAATTTCCTTGTGAAAGTTTTCTCAAGGTCATCGTAATACAGAAAAAAAGACCGGTCAATAGCTCCAAAATGCCTTGAATTCAAGGTATTTTTCTGTTGTTTTTTTGCGACTGGCTTGTTTGAACTCAAAGCTTGGTCGTCGCTGCGGTGAACATTTGGACTTCCGGCCGCTGCCCGCCACCAGATTTCTTGATTTTTACCGCTAATAGCGGTTGAAATCCGGTAACAGCTGATGCTTCCGATGCTAGCTTTCCTATGGAAAGCTTTCAGGCGGACGCTACCGCTCCTCCAGTTCCAAATTTCCCCTCCGCTTCTTTTTGCTTTTCGTTAATTTCTTTAGTGCTTCATCTGTATTCCCGCGGGGTCTGTGAGTCGCAAAAAAACCACACTTTTTTTCTCCATCCGGGTTGGCTGGGTATGAAATCAAGCGTTCCATGACATATCCTGCCCGGCGGATCAGACAAAGTGTTGGAGATGAGACTTCAAGACATTTTAGCGCGGCCAAAAAAAATAAAATATTTTTCTTGCGGAGGGCTAATTGCAGATTTGCAACAGCGGATCAGGGAATTAACGGTTCAAAAAGGACCAACAGGGTTGTACAATTTCCTTCGCATATGTTATATTCTGGACAATTTTAACTGGAGAGGGGAAGCGCTATTGTGGGGTATTCAGTTAAACAAGCGATTGTCCGGGGAGAAACGTCGCTTGGGATGGAGTTCGGGTCTACGCGAATCAAGGCTGTGCTGATGGATCACCACTTTGCACCGATTGCATCCGGTACGTATGAATGGGAGAATCGATTCCTCGGGGGGTACTGGACTTATGATCTCAGTGAAGTGATTCATGGGCTGCAAGCCGCCTATCAGCAATTACAGCAAGCGGTTCAGCAGACTTATGGCGTCACTCTGCAAACCGTCGGCTCTATAGGCTGCTCGGCCATGATGCAGGGATATATTGCGCTGGACCAGGCGGGAGAGCTGCTGGTTCCCTTCCGTACCTGGCGCAATGCTACTACTGGCGCAGCCGCAGCGGAGCTAAGCAGGTCATTCCAGTTCAAAATCCCCGAGCGCTGGAGTATCTCCCACTTGTATCAAGCTATTTTGAACGGTGAAGAGCATGTGGCCAGAATAGATTATCTTACGACGCTATCGGGTTACGTTCACTTGCTGCTGACGGGCCGCAGGGCAATCGGGATCGGGGATGCCTCCGGGATGTTCCCCATCGATGAAGCAACGAAGCAGTACAATGAAGATATGGTGAAGCAGTTCACCACTCTAACTGCCGGCAGGGGTTATCCTTGGAAGCTGCAAGATATCCTGCCTACAGTATATACGGCCGGTATGAATGCAGGAAATCTCAGTGAAGCAGGTGCCCGGCTGATCGACCCGTCAGGCCGTTTGCAGGCCGGTATTCCGCTATGCCCGCCGGAGGGCGATGCCGGAACAGGCATGGTTGCTACGAATAGTGTGAGGAAACGTACTGGCAATATTTCCGTGGGAACATCGGTCTTTGCCATGTTTGTACTGGAGAAGAATCTAAGTGTGGTCCACCCTGAGATTGATATTGTGAATACACCGGAAGGCAGCCCGGTTGCTATGGTTCTTGCCAATAACTGCTCCAGCGATCTGAATGCCTGGATCGGCTTATTCCGTGAATTCTATGAGGCCATGGGGAGAACGCCGGACAAGGATCAGTTATTCAGCGTTCTGCTGAATCAGGCATTGGAAGCGGATGCGGATGGCGGCGGGTTGCTAAGCTATGGTTACTATTCAGGCGAGAATATCACCGGACTTGCTGAGGGACGTCCGCTGTTCGTCCGTTCGCCGCAGAGCCGCTTCACGCTGGCTAACTTCATGAGAGCGCACCTGTATAGCGCCTTCGCTGCGTTAAGACTCGGTATGGAGATTCTGACCGGGCAGGAACGGGTAACGATTGACCGTATTTCAGCGCATGGCGGATTGTTCCGCACCCCGCAGGTCGGACAGCGGATCTGTGCCGCTGCGCTGAACGTTCCCGTATCGGTCATGTCTACGGCTGGTGAGGGCGGCGCATGGGGAATAGCGGTTCTGGCCTCTTATATGATGCATAAGAAGCCGGATGAGAGTCTGGCGGATTACTTGGCCTCTAAGGTGTTCTGTCATGTGGAAGGACAGGAGGTATCGCCTGACCCTGCCGATGTGGACGGCTTTGCCCTCTATATGGAGCGTTACACCAAGGGGCTGCCCATCGAGCAGGCGGCGGTAGATCATTTACTGGAGAGCCGGAAGAGAGGAGATTTGGTATGAAAATAATAAAGTACAGAGCTTCGGGCAATTACGTCTTGCAGTAGTATAAAAAGCAGCCATCCTCCCGTAGAGGGGGATGGCTGCCTTTGATTTAAGCCGGGCTTGCGGCATAACTGGCCTGGGCCAGGCCCAGCATCATTTTGCCTTTGACTCTGCGGGATCTGCGCGGCATCATTTGTCTTTGATTCTGCACGATCTGCCCAGCGGACTGAGAGGCGCTTATTCCGCCAAAAAGCTGCTTTTTGCGCAAGTAACGGACTCCAGGGCCCTAATTGGTGGGAATTCAGCCGATTAACATCAGTTAGCGGGCGAATAAGTACATCTCAGTCCGGCAGACGGCGCAAAGTAGGCTTTTCCCAGAAATAACGGCCCTCCAGTCCGTCCGCCAGGTGCAGACCCCAGAGGGTGGGATGATAGAGGTATGTTGGCGGAACAGCGACAGGAGCAGTGAAACAGTGGCGGAACAATGGCGAAACAGCGGAACGCTAGTGGAACAACGGCCCATTCACTCAGACTCAGCATCCGCCCAATGCCTCACAAATACACAAACGGCTCCCTGGCATCCACGAATGTAACCGGCAACCCGTCCACCAGCGGCGCCAGCCACCCGGCCATATACTTCATGCCCCATTCCTCGGAGCGCTCGTGACCGATCACGATCATCGCCTTGTTCAGGCCCAGCATGGCGGCATCATTCACATAAGCACATAAGGTCCACTCGGTAATGTCGCCGCAGACCATCACATCCAGACCCTTCTCCTGCATCAGCTCCATCGGCATCTGCTCCCGGCCCAGGCCCAGACTGCCGCCGCCGACCAGAATACCGATACGTGAGCAGGGCGCCTCCGGGTTGCCGACGATCTGAATCACCTTCATCCCCAGCCGCTGCTTCAGGAAACCGGCCAGCTCACCAACTGTGGTCTCTTCGATCAGATACCCCCAGGCGTCCTTGTCGTCCAGCTTCTTATCCTCCCACTCCAGCTCATTCAGCAGTCCGTCATAGATCCGGTCCGTATCCGCCAGATGCATATGGTCATGGAAGCGCCAGATCGTAATGACGTGCTCCTCAATCAGCTTTTTCTTCGCCAGATATACCGGGTCCTGCTGCAGCCAGTCCAGCGAATCGCTTCCTGTAAAATAAGTCGGCTCATGGGTAATAATCAGGTTGGCTCCAATCGCAATGGCTTCCTTGATGACATCTACGGTAGCCATGAACGTAGTGACAATCCCAGTGACCTCCATCTCTTCACTGCCGCTCGCCAGCACATCACAGGTCTGCTCCAGCCTCCGTCCCCCGCAGCAATCGAGCAGAATCCGGTCAATGACCTCTTGCACGTTCATACGCTCATTCTCCTTTTCATCTATTTATTGTCAGCCTGTCAGCCTTTGACCGCACCAATGATCACGCCACGGGTCAGGTACTTCTGCATGAACGGCAGGACGAACAGCACCGGCACAATGCCCAGCACCGCCATCGCCATCCGCACCGCTGTACTTGGCAGCGATACCGTGTCAGCTCCAAGTACATTCCCGGCCTGGCCGGAATTGAGGAACTGGATGTTGCTCATCAGCTGCATCAGCAGATTCTGAATCCCGTACAATTGCGGCTTAGATACAAAATATAACGCATTGATCCAGTCATTCCAATAAGCCAGGCCCATGAACATCCCGACGGTTGCCATGACCGGCATGGACAGCGGAAGCATGATGCGGAAGAAGGTCCGCAGCTCCGAGGCACCGTCGATCTGGGCAGCTTCGATAATCTCCAGCGGCACATTATTCTTGAAGTAGTTACGGACCAGCAGGACGTTGAACCCGTTCGCCAGCAGATTGGGCAGGATCAGCGCCCACAGCGTGTTTTTGATATGGAAATACTGGGTCCACATGATGTACGAAGGCACAATCCCCCCGCTGAACAGCATGGTGAAAAATACAACAAAGGCTAGCGTGTTATGATATTTGAAATCAGACCGCGACATCGGATAAGCCAGCATGCTTGTTATCAGCAGTCCTATCGCGGTTCCAAGGATCGTCACCAGAAAGGAAACCCCGTAGGCTCTGATGAAAATATACGCCGAGGACTTAATGTACCGGTACGCGTCTAGACTTAGCTGCTCCGGGAAAAAGCTGTACCCGTTGCGGATCAGGGTCGTCTCATTGGTGAACGAAGCGATCACAATCAGCAGGAAGGGCAAAAATGCAAAAACCGTCAGCAGGATCATCACGACCGCAGAAAACAGCGTAAACGTTCGTTCTCCTCTTGTTTGGATCATCCGAATTTCCTCCTAGAACAATGCGTTTTCTGGATTGACCTTCTTGACGATGGCATTGACCGTAAGCACAAGGGCAAAGCCGACCAGCGACTGATACAGACCGGCGGCGGCCGACATTCCGATATCATTAAGCTGCATCAAAGCGCGGTAAACATACGTATCAATCGTCTGGGTAGTGCTGTACAGCGCACCGGAGTTCATGGGCACCTGATAGAACAAGCCGAAGTCGGAGTTGAAAATCCGGCCCATCGACATCAGCACCAGCACAATAATGGTCGGCTTCAGCAGCGGCAGGGTAATCATGCGGATCTGCTTGAGCTTCCCGGCACCGTCGATTTTGGCCGACTCATAGATGCTCTTGTCAATGCCGGCAATCGAGGCAAAATAGACAATCGATCCGTAGCCTGCCGTCTTCCAGATCTGAATAAGGACCAGCAGGTACGGCCAATACTTCGCCTCCGAATACCAGTTGATCTCCGGTATGCCGAGCGGCCGCAGAATCGAATGGTTCACGAACCCGCTGTCTGCATTCAGAAAAGCGAAGACGAGCAGCGAAAGCACGATCATCGAGATCAGGTTCGGCAGAATCAGCCCGGTCATGAACAGCTTCGAATACAGCTTATTCAGCAGCTCCGACATCAGAATGGCAATGATGATGGAGACTACGGTTCCCAGCGCGATGAACGCCAGGTTGTACAGCAGCGTGTTGCGGGTCATAATCCAGGCGTCACTGGTCTGGAACAGAAAGGTGAAGTTCTTGAAGCCGATCCAGTCGCTGCCGAAGATGCCTTTGGCATAATTGACATCCTTGAAGGCGATGAACACCCCGAACATGGGGAAGTAGCTGTTAATGAGAAAATACAGCAGGCCTGGACCCGCGAGTATGAGGAGCGGCAATGTTTTTTTGAGCGGCTTGGATGGGGACTTGCGTCTGGCAGTCATGCCGGTTCACCTCCATGGCCGGGGGCAGAGCCTCTGTCACCGCTCCGCCCTCAGCACATTCATGTAATAGTTATTGCTGTTGTGCGGCAAGCCACGCATCCAGCTGCTGCTGCTTGCTGTCAATAATAGCCTCTGCACCCGCATCCTTCAGCGCACTGATGAATTTCGGAATGATGGTCTCCGGGTCCACCGACCCGCTGACCAGCGCCGGCAGGAACTGGCTGACCACGTTATTCACAGCGCTTATCTGCGTCTTCACTTGACCCTGGTCGAAAATAAAACCGAAATACGGCGATCTTGCGGTATCCTTATTCTCCTTCAGCTTCAGCTCAACATCCGACCAGTCAATTCCCTCCAGCTGATACTGGAGCGATTCGGAGCCTACGATCCCTGAGCTAAGCATGGCTGTATAAGGTACCGTATTGGCATCCATGCCTTCCGGGAATTTCACATGATGCTCATCTACCTTGACGTAATCCTCTCCTTCGATTCCGAAGAGAATGGTGTTAATCAGCTCTTTGTCGGTGTACAGCAGATTCAGGAACTTCACAGCGGCCTCCGTCTCCTTCGAGGTGCTGGACACCATCCAGGTTACGGAATTCACGGCGCTTGTATCGAAATAGAACGGGGCGATGCGCTTGGTCTCAATGTTTTTGCCGACCTGCGCACTCAGCTGCTTGCCAACCTCCATGCCGCTGTAGCCGCCCAGGAAAGAGAACCCGCGTCCGGAGGATACCATCTCCATCGCTGTAATCGTCGTAGTTGCGGTATCCTTCTGCAGATATCCGGCCTCGAACCAGTCTCTCATCATCTGAATCCCGTTCTTGAAGACATCCGATTCGTAGAAGTTCACGACCTTCCCGTTGTCACCGATCACAACGCCTACTCCGGTGGTATCAGTCAGGTAATCCACCTTGCTGGCACCCTTCATCCAGTTCACAAGTCCCGTATCCGTCGGATTCACGTTGATCGGGCCGAACGGAACCACATCCGGCAGCTTCTGCTTCACGGCCCCGAACACGGCAGGCAGATCCTCTACCGATTGGATGGAGTCTGCGGCTACGCCCGCCTCTGCCAGCATATCCGCGTTGTAGATGATATTGGTCGGCAGCGCCATCCCTTTATTCACCGGAATGCCGTAGATATGCCCGTCCATCGTGGTGGTTTTGAGAATATCCGGCCCGAAATCCTTGTCCAGAATAGCTGACAGCTCTTTGCCGTGTTCAGTAAGCAGCTCTTCAAGCGGAGCCACCTGGCTCTTGGATACGTAGTTGGAGAATTGTCCGAGCGTGGTGAAGACATCCATCTTCTCCCCGCTCTGGAGCGCAAGATTGACCTTCTGGGCGTAATCTGCCGGGCCGAAAAGACGGAAGTCCACCTTCACCCCGATCTTCTCCGTTGTGATGGCGTTGATCGCATCCGTTACCTTGCTGAGATCGTCGGGAATCCGGTTGAAGGAGGGCAGCGCGAATACAATCTCAGCCACCTTGGCCTTAGCTTCCGTATCCCCGGAATTCTTGGACGATGTATTGGAATTGCCGCCGCAGGCGGAGAGCAGCGAACCGCAGATTACCATGGACAGCAGCAGTGAACCTAACCCCTTTTTCTTCATTGTCATCATGCCTCCTGTTCTATATTTACATTCTCATTGTACTTGCCCTGGAGGGGGAGGGCTTTCAATAATACGGGCTGTTTTTATAAAAAACCGCACTGGGCGGGTGACGGGACGCGCGGCTCTGCATAGCTAAGTTACACCCTAGGAATGATTCCTGCCAACGAAGCAAGAAGCTCCGCCTCCGGTAGGAGAAGCGGAGCTTCCTAATGGTCATCCTTGTCATGACTATAAGGCGGATTTGTGCTTGGAACGGTAGGCCGCCGGGGTTTCGCCTGTCCATTTTTTGAACACAGTGGAGAAATAGGAAAGGGTATCGAAGCCGGTATCCATGGCAATCTCCCCGATGCTTGCCGTGCTCTCCACCAGCCTCTGCTTCGCTGCTCTGATCCGGCAGTCGTTCAGGTACTCCTTTACGGTCTGGCCGGTCCCGTTCTTGAACACCTTGGCCAAATAATCCGCGGTCAGATATACGCTGGCTGCAACATCCTCCCGGCTCAGATCCTGGGTATAGTGCTCTTGAATGAAGCGTTTGGCCCGCTCGACTACCCCTTCGGACTGCAGCACCTCCTTAATGGAATCGAGCGTCTTGTCCGTCAGCGCCTGCGCCCATTTCATGAAGTCGAACACGCTGCTCTCGGCATCCTGGGCCAACTGCTGGCTGAGCTCACCTTCGAAGAGCCGGTGGGCTTGAATGTGGTGGCGCGCGAGCAGCGAATAGACCACCTGAAGCAGGTCCTCGCGGATCGAATGGAGCGTAGCCGCATCCAGCTTGTTCAGACTCGTCAGCAGCTCCAGTTCTTTCTTGAGCCGGTTCACAATCTGAGCCTTCTCCTTCTGGACGAACAGCAGGGTGAACAGCTCCGTATCCAGGGTGAAGCGCTCGGTCAGATCCACTTGGAAGGGCTTATTCGGCAAATGCAGCTTCCCCCGGAAAATAATGTTCGACTCGTCCGCCTGCTCCAGCTCCGTCTTAAGCTGCGCCAGGCGGGAGATCGCCGCAGGCTCACTGAAGTAACAGGTAGCCGTACATTTCAGATACTGCCTGGACAGCCGGATGATCTCTCCGGCGCTCGCCTCCAGCTCCTTCATATCCGCCGGATTCTCGGCAATGATCGCATTGTAGAATACCTTATCCATCTGATAGGCAATCATCCGGCCGCTGCCCACCAGGCTGCTGAGTATTTCAGAGACCAGGTTCGAGAGGGCGTAGTGGAAGATGCTCTCGTCCCATTCCCGTTCAATCTGGGAGCGGGGAACGCTTACCAGCAGCAGCCTGTATTCTGCCTGCACCGGGACGGACAGCTCCCGCTTCTGCACCTCACTCTGGATCAGCTCACGCCGGGGAGAGATTGTCGCCGTCAGCACATCGCTCCAGAAGCTGCGTTCTATCAGATCCTGGTTCTTCAGCCACGCATGACCCAGCTTGCTGTATTCGCCTAACATGATTTTGTTCTTCAGCGTATCCATCGACTTGCGCAGCGCCGCTTCCAGCTCCTGCTTGTCCAGCGGCTTGACCAGATACGAGTCGGCGTCATACGAGATCGCCTTGGAGGCGAAGGTGAAGCTCTCATGACAGGTCAGGAAGATGAATCCGCCTTCATATTGACGCTCTCTGACCCACTTGATCAACTCTATGCCCGACCCGCGCGGCATTTCAATATCACAAATCATCAGATCCGGCTCGTCGTTCTCGAAGAGTTGCTTCGCATCCTGTATATTATGAGCGGTGAGCACTTCCGTAATTCCGAATTCCTCCCAGTTCACAATACCGCGCAACGCTTCAATTGTAGGAATATCATCGTCAATCAGCATACAACGCATATTATCCTCCCTCTAAGCCAGGCTGGCTCCATTCGAGTGGCTTCACAGGAATCCACAGCTCAACCCTCGCACCTGTAGTCTCGATATTCGACAGCTTAAGCAGATCTTCCCGTTTGTATAGCAGTCTGAGGGTCTTGCGGATATTGGCAATGCCCACTCTGCCTCCGTCCTCCCCTGCCTCTTCGCGCTCCGGCTGATCCAGCCATTCAGAAGCGAAGCCTGCCCCGTTATCTTCAATGACAATGCTGACAAATGGACTATCGTCCCGCAGCTCCATCCGCACCCTGATGAAAATAGACAGCAGCTCCTGAACGAACATAGCATGCTTGAACGTATTCTCCACAAAGGTCTGGATCATGAATTGGGGAACCGGCACCTGCCGCGCTTCCTCCTGCATCTCAATCATGAAAAAGATCTGCTCCGGATAACGGATCTCCTGCATCCGGATATAATTCTCAGTATGCCGGATCTCCTCCTCCATCGTCACTTCCATCAGTCCCCCTCTGAACATATACCGGAGATGCTCGGAGAGACGGTGGATCAGGCGGCGGATCTCCTCATTTTTATTCTGATAGGTTAGGCTCGTAATTGTTGAGATCGCATTCAGGAAAAAATGGGGCCGGATCTGCATCTGCAGATACTTGATCTCGGCGCGGCTGATTTCGATCTGTTCTTCATAGGACTGAATCTTCAGATCCTTGATCTCACTGACCATGGACTCCAGCGCATGGAACAGCTTCAGGAATTCCAGGGAGTACGGGGTATTCTGCGGAATCTGGTATTCCAGCTGCCCCTGCTCAACCGCCTTCGCCGCCTTCACCAGCTCCAGAATCGGCCTTAGCACATCTCTCGTCAGGAATCTCAGCACCAGCGGCACCACGATGACCGAGAGCACCGCCAGCAGGGCGATCCCCCACTGAATCAGCTTCAGGCCTGAGAACAGACTGCCCTTGGCAACCATTTGAGTCATCTGCCCGAACTCGCCGATCGGTTCAGATACAATCAGGTAATCCCGCTTATACTGCCTGCTTAAGCTCTCAAGCGTCGTATCCCCCTCATTAAGAGAGATATTATTCGCCGCCAGGATCATTCCTTCAGAGTCACTCAGCACATAACGGTTCTTATCGTTGCCTCCCCTATCAACCATGGCCAGCAGCGTGTCCGCTTTCACCAGCGTTCCGAAGCTGACCCCTGAATACGAAATATATTTGAACAAGTAGGACTCGCCGCGGATCTGGAAGACCTTCCATTCCCCGCTTGGTGCTGCCGGAGCCGTACTGAATTTATGCATATTGATAAAATCCACCAGAGCCAGCTTATCCTCCGATTGAATCCGGCGGTTGAACTGCTCCAGCACCAGCTCCTCCGAGAGCCTGATGAACATGCCGTCGCTCGAATTATCACCTGCTATTTTTGCCTGCAGGCTATTCTTGAGCTGCTGGACCTTGAAATACCGGCTGTTCTCATCCATCCCCGCCGAATTCACCGCAGTATCCACGTTATGGTCGAACACCTCTATGAGGTCCTTGGAGAAGTTGTTGAAGTTATTATGAATATTGGCCTGATAGAGGGCCAGTGTATTACGCGAGCTGGTCAGTGCATTACTCCGCACCACCTCCAGGGAGTAGATGTTACTCAGAACAAGGATGGACAGCAGGATCGCAAGAATCACTGTCATCTGCAATGCAAATTTGAACACGATACTGTTGGTACGGATCATCCCCGCCTCTTCCTTTCCCCGGAATTCAGCACGCCCCTGAGCCGATACCTTCTTAGGCCAGACCCAGGGGCGTGTAAGTATGCAATTTGCGATTGAGTACGTGAAAATTATTAGTATTGGGATAGCCGTGACTCGCCACTTTTCCCAATTATTAATCAACTCACAGGAGCAGCCGCCCAGTCCAGCGCAGCTTCGATATGCTTATCCCAGTACGCCCAGTTATGGTCGCCCGGGCCTTCTTCATAGTAATGGGCGGCCTGCTCGCCTTCCAGGAACTGATGGAACCGGCGGTTCACATCCAGCAGCATATCCTCGGTTCCGCATGCCATATACAGCTCCGGCAGGGCAAGTCCCTGCGCCTTCACGTCACGCACCAGCTGCTCAGGGTCCTTGTCGCTGCCGAGCAGCCGGCTCAGATCGCCGAAGACGCTGGCATAGTAGGAATAACTGGCAATTCCGTCTTTATAGTCTGGGGCAATATTGGCAACTCTATACGGAATTAAGGCCGAGGATAAGGCGATGATCCGGCCGAAGCGCTCCGCGTATTTCAGGCCGTTGCGGATCGCACCGTAGCCGCCCATCGATAAGCCGCCGATCCAGGTATCCTCTCTGGCCGCTGATAGCGGGAACAGCTTGCGGGTGAACTCTACCAGCTCCCTGCCGATATACTCACCGTAGTATTCTTCTCTTAGCTCATCATTTACATAGAAGCGGTTCTCCCCGGCCGGCATGAATACTGCCACTTGATGCCTGTCTGCCAGCTCCCTGATTCTGGAGAAGTTCAGCCAGTCGTTCTGGCTGCCGGAGAAGCCATGCAGCAGATAGAGCGATCTCAAGGGCTGGCCCGACCAGGCCGGAAGTCCCCAGCCCTCCGGCAGATCCACCGGCAATATGGCCTGAATCGTGACCTCCCGCTTCAGACTTGCCGAGAACAGGCTGATTTGCATTGTAGCCATCATCATTCCCCCTTAACGAATTAGAATCAGACCCAGTATACCGCTTCTTGTCCCTGCTGATCTATATATTCGATAACAGTCTTATAGTTCTGCAGGTTAATATGCAGCCGGCAATAGGCTGCTCCCTGCTCCCACATCAGCCTGATTTCATCCGCCTCTGCCTCAAGCACCCGGAAGGTTCCCTGGAAGGCGCTATACTCATTGCGGAAACGGATCAGCTTCATCAGCCGCTGCACGACCTCCCGCTCACTCTCCGCTTCAATCTCCTCCAGCGTATAGTTATGGCGGTTAATCTCCCGGCCTTCCCCCGTCAGGGCGACCTGCTCCAGATCATTGCGGCCGGCCAGCAAGCCTACATAATAGACCTGTGGAATACCCGGTGCGAAGAATTGAATCGCCCTGGCTGCCAGGTACGCATCGTCATCCTCATTCAGCGCACTGTAATACGTGCAGCGGATCTGATGGACATCGAAGCCGTCCGGCGCTTTATGCTCCTCGGACAGAATCAGGCTCAGGTTCGCTCCGCGCTCCACGCAGAGATCCACCAGCTCCCGGGCTTCCTTGGTATCGATCAGATCATCCAGGTCGGGCTTCACCGGAATACCGTCATGGCAGTCCAGCATCGTGAACTGCTTATGCGGGCGGGTCCGCAGATAGTCGTACAGCGCCGTATTGGATTTGCCGGTAAGCGCCTCAAGCACGCGGTAAGGCAGAATGAAATCATAGATCCAGCAGCCGTATTCCGATAGCTTAGTCTGGATACTGTGATGCGCGTGCACCTCCGGCAGCAGCTCGATATCCAGCGAATCGGCCATCTCTTTGATCCAGTCCAGGAATTCATAGATCTCCGGCTCCACATAGAAACAACTGGTGCCCAGCTTCTTGATCACGTACCCGACGGCATCCAGCCTGACAATCTTGACATTCTGCGCTTTGAAGTTCAGGAAGAACTGCCGCAGCAGGTCGCGGGTGAGCGGAGCATGGATATCCAGATCAATCTGCTCGGAAGGATCGGTTTTGCCAAAAGTGGTCCACACCTTCTCTTCCTCCCCTCCGGAGGTAGTGAAGGCAGAATACGGCAGCGGTCGCCGCAGGAACATCTTCTCGATATCCGCACGCACAGGCTCGCCATTCTCCCAGATCTTGTCCAGGGTGATGAACAGATCCGCATATTCCGAAGCCCGGCCATGCTCCAGGAAGTCCTGGAAATACGGCGATTGCCTGGAGATATGATTGACCATCAGATCCACCAGCACATCGAATTCTGCCCCGATGCTGCGGATGTCCTCCCAGCTGCCGAATTCCGGCTCGATCTCCAGATAAGTCAACGGCGCAAAGCCGCGGTCCCCCGAAGAAGGAAAGGGCGGAAGGATGTGAATCCCCCCGGCAAACAGCCCGGCGAAGGGACCTTGCAGCACCTGATGGAGCTGCTTCAGGTCTCCGCCCAGCGAATCGGGATAGGTAATTAACTGTACTTGATTCTTCAGTGTCATCTTAAGAAGCCTCCTACAGGTTGAATTGTTGCTTAATGACCGCAAGCGCAGGCAGATCGACTACCGCACCGGTGAATTTCAGTTTGTACGCGCTGACAGCAAATCCAAGCTCCAGCGCCTCTGTGAGCGTATACCCTTTGATAATAGCTGTATAGAATCCGGACCAGAAGGCATCTCCTGCTCCCGTTGTATCTTCAATCTGCGTCGCCTTGGTCGCAAACGACATCGTTTCGCTTCCGGTGGAGACGAGTGCCCCGTCCTTGCCCAGCGTCAGAATGACCAGCTTCGCGCCAAGCGCAAGGAATCTGGCGATCTGCTCCTCCGGCGTGCCGGGTCCGAACAGACGCTCAGCGTCATCCCCGGAAGGCTTGATGATATCCACCTTCGGAATGATGCTTTTGACATAGGCTACCCCGTCCTCCCCCTTCTGCCAGATCGAAGGATGATAGTTGGGATCGAAGCCGATCAGCACCTTATGCTTCCTTGCCGTCTTGATCACCCGCTCTACTGTCTCACGGGACGGATTCCTTGAAATCGGCCAGCAGGAGAAGTGGACAATTCTGGAATGAATCAAGGCTTGCTCCAGCGCTTCATTGTACTCCAGCCGGTAATCCGCCGCACGGTAAAAGATCGGAACCGGCGTAGCCTGACTTTTGGTAATCACCACCATACTGGTAGAATCATCGACCTGCTGGATGCCGCTTGTCGCCATTCCGGCGCTCTGCAGCCGGTTCATCAAATAGTTGCCCAGGCTATCCCTGCCCACCGCCGAAGCCACATGCGACCGGATGCCCAGCTTCCCCGCATTGATGGCAATATTCGAAGGCGATCCGCCAAAATACCGTGTATATCCATCACCTACCGTGTCCTCGCCGTACTCATTGGAGATCATATCCACGAGCAGCTCGCCCACTGTTAACACATCGTTCGCCTGATCTTCAAACTGTATTGTCTCTCCGAGTTTAAACACCCGCACTCCCCCTTGGTACTCCAGTATCCTTGTGTCCTATCCATTCTATGGTCTCTGTGTACACAATACTTTCAAAAACCCGTCCTCTTTTTACAATTTAAGAGTTCAAGGCTCTTGCCAGGGCATGGATGTATCCCTCTCTGGCTCTGCGGCTGACTTCGGCTGCAGGGACAACATGCTCGAAGCCATGATAGCCCCCCGGGTAGAGATGAAATTCCACTTCTACACCCGCCTGTGCCAGCCGGGCCACATAGTCTATCGTCTCATCACGGAACGGGTCGAGCTGTCCGACGCAGATATAGGCGGGCGGAAGTCCCGCCAGTTGATCCGCACGGCCGGGTGCCGCATAAGGAGAGGTGTCTGCTCCCCCGGCAGGGCCGCCCAGGTACATCTCCCACGCGACCAGGTTGTTCGCCCGGTTCCACACCGCCGGGTGCGTGACCTCATAACTTGAAGGTGTAATGTTGCGGTCATCCAGCATTGGATACAGCGGAAGCTGGAAGCAGAGGGCCGGACCGCCCTTATCTCTAGCCATCAGGGCCAGGGCAGCCGCCAGACCGCCGCCCGCACTCGCGCCGCCTACGGCAATCCGGGCCAAATCGATGCTCAGCCCGTTGTTGATATCGGCCAGCCACACAAGCGCTGCATAACAGTCCTCAATGGCAGCCGGGTAAGGATGCTCCGGGGCAAGGCGGTAGTCGGGCGACACGACCACACAGTTGGCCGCGAGGACGAAGCTCTCGCATAACGCATCGTCACCGCTCGGCTGGCCCAGAATATAGCCGCCCCCATGAGTCCAGAGCAGGGCAGGCAGCTTATGCTTACTCCGCTTCGCCGGTTCATAGATTCTGATCCGTACCGGCCCGGAACCGGCAATCAGGACCCGCTCCGTAATGCGGACACGGTCCGACGGTTCTGTAGGCAACGGTATCATATTCCGGGCTGCGGCCAGATCCTCCGGCAAATGCAGCGGCGGCAATCCGGCCATCCCCTCTCTTAATTCCGGGGCCACGCGGTGAATGAAATTCATCTATATTCCCTCCATATCGCTTCTATGTGAATGAATCCTGCGTGCTTCAAGTGGTCCCCTTCTCCGATAACCGGACGGGAAGAATCGTCTCCAGCGGGACCGGCTCGCCGGCAATCTGCTGAAGCAGATATTGAACGGCCAGCTCGGCCATCTTCTTGATCGGCTGGACGATAGTAGTCAGATCCTCCGCATCCAGGGCGGCAATTCCGTCATATCCAATGACTTTGACTTGACCGGGCACGGCTCTGCCCAGCCTTCTGCACTGCTTCAGCACCTGAAGGGCCAGCATATCGCTGCTCGCGAACACGCCGTCCAGCTCAGGACGTTCCTCAAAAAGACTGCTGACCAGCTTCTCGTAATCCTTATACTTGAATCCGTTCAGATCGGTTTGCCGGACGGTATATTCAACATCTTGCCTGCTGACCTGCTCCAGGAAGGCGTCATGCCTTTGCTTGGCCAGCAGATTCAGGCGCAGATTCCCGCTGAGATAGGCGATGCTCCGGCATTTTTTGCGCAGCAGCAGCCGGGTGGCCAGCACTCCCCCTTGATAGTTATCCGAGGCAATGAACGGAATCGACTTAGAGATCTGCCGGTCCAGCGACACCAGCGGCAGGCTGATCGACTTGTAATCGTTCACGCTCATCGTATGGCTGCCCATGATAATGCCGTCAACCCGGCTGGCCCGCAGCAGATCGATGTATTCTTTCTCTTTTTTCTTATGATGCAGGGAATTGCACAGCATAAGCTTATAGCCTTGTTCATAGGCATAGGCCTCAATATGCTTGGTTACCTCTCCGAAGAACGGATGGGAGATATCCGGCAGAATCAGGCCGATTATATTGGACTTCTTGCGCAGCAAGGAGCGTGCCACCTCACTCGGATGGTAATTCAGCTCCTCCATGGCATCGTTTACCTTTTGCTTCAGACTCTCACTGAGGTATCCCCGGTTATTCAGCACACGGGAGACGGTAGTGACGGAGACGCCGACCTTCTCGGCAACATCTTTGATGGTTACAGCCATCCGTACCTCCTGACCCGGGTCAGCCTTCTTCCTCTGTTCAGCGGAACAGAGCATGACTCTGTGTTAACCGGTTAATATAATAGGGCAACATCAGCTTTAAAACGATAATGAACATCGAGGGTTTTAAAGTCTGAGCAAGAACATTGGGCTAATATTAAGCTGATATCACCCTGTTTCCTACTCCTACTCCTACTCCTAAATTCAAGTGGGTGATTGTATTTCCTGCAACAGAAAACGCATAACTGACTGTAAAATGAGATTCAATTGCATTTCATACAGTGGAATGTTGTGTTTTGGGTGAAAAATGGCCTCTTTTCAACATTCAATTGTACTGGATACAATAGATTCTATTTTGAAGGCTTTTTTACAGCATTCTAATGTACGAAATGCAGTTGCTATCGTTACAGCACCTGCAGCATCGGAAGGACTGCTGCGGGAATATTCACAATATTAAACCTGCTACTCTACTAGAGCAGACCTGGCAGGGATGCTGCCAATCCTGGGTATCAGGTCGTGCCGCGCTCCACAGCCGTTACCGGGAACGTATTCACCATCGCCACCGCCTGACCCTCGATCTGCTGGACCGCCAGCTCCATAATGGCTTCGCTCATCTCCTGAATCGGCTGCCGGACCGTGCTTAGACGCGGGGAGATCATGGAGGCGAGCTGCACATCATCATAGCCCACAATGCGCATCGCTGAAGGAATCTCCTTGCCGAGCAGGTTGCAGGCATGAATGACTTCGGCGGCAATCACATCACTGCTGGCAAATACGCCGTCGATCTCAGGATGCTCCTGGAGGTAGGCGGCAATGGCGGTATCCCCTCCGGTATAGCTCCCCTGTTCAACCTCCAGCTGCAAGAACAGCGGCGCAAGCCCTGCGTGCTTCAGCTCTTCTTCATACCCCTGCTTTCTCAGGCCGGCCAGCATGAAGTGATGCTGGGGACCGTCGATCCCCCGCTGGATATAGACCGTGTGCCGGCAGCCCTGGCCGGTTAATAACCGCGCAGCCAGCCGGCCGCCCTCCAGATTATCCGAGGTGACCACGGGAATATCTTCCGAGATGACACGGTCGAAGGAGACGATCGGCAGGTCCAGGTGAAGATAATGCTGCACATCCAGCACGGCACTGCCCATGATGATGGCGTCAACCTGGTTTTTTTTGAGCATCTCGATATAATCCACTTCCTTGGAGACGTTACGGTTGGAATTGCAGAGCAGCAGCTTGTAGCCCTTAAGGTCTGCGTAATATTCGAGATAGGCGGTCAGCTCGGCAAAAAAAGGATGAGAAATCGCCGGGATGATCAGCCCGATCATATTGGATTTTTTGCGGAACAGGGCCCGGGCCATTTCATTCGGCTGATAGTTCATTTCCTTCATCACCCGGTAGACCTTCTCCTTCGTCTTGTCACTGATATACCCTCTATTGTTAAGGACTCTGGACACCGTATTCACAGAAAGTCCTGCCTGCTTCGCAACATCCTTCAGATTCGCCATAGAAACCACCTTGCTTTTTAGTTCCAATTATAGATGAATTTCGCATGGATTTCAGCTATTGAAGCGTAATCGTCACTGCGGTGAACATTTGGACTTCCTCGCCTCCCCTTATTTCAGCGCCCCTTCCGTGATCCCTTTGATGATCTGTTTTTGCAGGAACAGGTAGATGATCAGCACTGGAATGATCGTCATAATCAGCCCGGCCATCAGCGGCGCATAGTCCACAGAATAGGAGGAGAAGAAGGTATACGTGGAGAGCGGCAGTGTCTTCTGATCCGGCGACAGCAGCACCAGGCTGGGCAGGAGATAGTCATTCCAGATCCAGAGCACATCGAGCACCAGCAGGGTGACGAATACCGGCTTCAGCAAGGGCAGCACAATACTGAAAAACGTCCGCAGCGTGGTGCTCCCTTCGATAAATGCCGATTCTTCCAGCTCATAAGGAATCCCCTTGATAAAGCCGTGGAACGTGAAGACGCCAAACGGCACTCCGAAGCCGAGATACATGAACAGCAGCGTCAGCTTGGTATTCAGCAGCCCCATATTCCCGTACAGCATGACCATTGGAATCATCAGGACCTGGAAGGGAAGGGCCATAGAGGCCAGCATGAGGAAGAAGAAGAAGGAATTCACCTTCCATTTGTAGCGTACGAACAAGTACCCGGTCATCGCCGAGAAAATAATAATGATCGTAACGGAAATCCCCGTAATGATCAGCGAGTTCATGAACCCCTGCATAAAGTCCATATTGTCAAAAGCGCTGGCATAGTTCTTGAAATTAATCGTTGTCGGCAGCGACAGAGGACTCTCGAAGAATTGCTGGGTGGTCTTGAAGGAGTTCATAATAATCAGCAGGAACGGTGTTAAAAAGGCCAGCAGCAGCAGGTACAGGAATCCTGTCCGCAGGCCCGGGAGGATGCGCCGGTTAGCATTCATTAAGATTCCACCTCCAGCTTCTTCAGCAGATAGGATTGCGTCAAGGCGATCAGTGCTACGACAGCGAACAGAACGACTGCCTCTGCCTGGCCGACACCGTATTGATTGGACAGGAAGGCTTTTTGCACGATATGGTAGGTAGCCAGCTCCGTTGAATTGAACGGTCCGCCCTTGGTTAACGCCAGGTTGATGTCATACGTTAAGAAGGACCGGGACAGGGAGATGAAAATACAGATGACGATCGCAGGAACCGTCAGCGGCAGGATAATTCTGCGGATCACTGAAGTCCGCCCCGCTCCGTCGATGCTCGCCGCCTCCAGCACATCATTCGGTACGCCAGTGAAGCCTGCGATATAAATGATCATCAGATACCCGATCAGCTGCCAGGCGGTCGCAATGATCAGCGCCCAGAATGCCGTCCCCGTATTCGTCAGCCAGGAGGTCTGAAACAGCTCCCAGCCGTATTTATTCCCAAGGTAAGGCAGCACCTGTGAGAAAAGCGTCTGCCACAGATATCCCAGTACGATCCCTCCGACCAGATTGGGTGTGAAGAACCCGGTACGCAGCCATTGTTCCCCTCTCCCGCCTCTCGTCAGGGCGAGTGCGATGAAGAAGGCGAACACATTGGCAATCACCACGGTGAAGAAGACATACTTCAGGGTGAACCACAGCTGCTGAAGGAACACCTTATCCCTGAATACTTCGAGATAATTCGAGAAGCCGATCAGGCTGCTGTCGCCTGTACGGACATCCCAGTTCGTAAAGGTCAAATATAAGCCGACGATGAACGGTATAATCACAACGGCGGCAAAAGCGAAGATAGAGGGACCTCCGAAGACCAGAAACGTCCCCGCATTCTTCAGTGATAGCTTTTTGTTCATAGTGCTGCCCCCTTTCCTCTTAACAGGCTGAACTGGAGAATTTTTTATGTTTTGGGATTAGCCGCGACTCCAGAGAAGTTTTGGACTTCCGGCCGCTGTTGTCTGCAGATTTCTTGATTTAAACCGTTTTTAACGGTTGAAATCCGCAGACAAAGGCGGTCGCTATCGCTCCTTCAGTTCCAAAATTCCCCTCCGCCACTTTTCCCTTAACTTAAGTCTTCAAGTTCAATAAATAGAGATTCTCTATTTCCCTGCATACGATTTCCAGTAATCCTGAACCTCCTGCGCCAGCCCCTGGCGGTCGATATTGCCTACCAGATACTTCTGCATCGCAGCTCCGGTCTTGGCCCAGTAATCCTGCGGCAGGTAATTAATGACACCGATGTTGATGATGTTCCCTTGCTTCACGTATTCGCTGACGGCATTGGACATGATGTTCGTGCTCTGTGCCTTGAGATCCTTATACGGCATGGACAGCCCCATATCGCTAATAATAGCCTTCTGCCCGTCCTCGCTGCTGACCATCCATTCAATGAACGCTTTGGCGGCTTCCTGCTGCTCAGGCGTAGACTTCGAATCATCAATGGCGAACAGCTTAGGCTCGCTGTAGGCGACTTGCGTGTTGCCGAAATCCTCCGGGTTATTGCTAACCGGCAGCGGCAGGATACCGAAGTCAGTATCGCGGCCTTCCAGCGTTCCAATGACCGCCCAGCTCCAGTCTCCCATGAAGTAGAAGGCGGCAGCTCCCTTGGCGAAATCTGCGCTGTCACGGTTATAATCGGCAACGAGCGGGTCGCTCTTACGTGCGTTGTACTTCTTCAGCAGATCGAAGGTATCCATCAGGCCGGTGAACTGCGGATTCTCCGTCAGCTTAACCTGCCCGTTCTTCAGCTCCTCCACAAACTTCCGGTTGTCCTCGACCTTCTGCGACTGCAGGGAATAGGTCAATCCCAGATAGTGGGCGCCGAGCGACCAGTCTGCTCCGTGAAGCATGACCGGTGCTTTGCCGGAGGCTTCAATCTTCTTGAAGACCGCTTCGAGGTCATCACGGGTCTTCACCGATGCTGGATCAAAGGCACCGCCGATCCCCTCTTCTACCGCACGCTTGTTGTACAGCAGACCGTAGCCTTGGGCAGTCCAGGGAATACCCAGGAATTGTCCGTCCAGCAATGCGCCATCGATGGCTCCCGGATTGGTCAGCGCTTCATATTTAGCCTTCTCTGGCTCTAAATCCAGAAAATCATCCTTATATTGAAGTATGGTGCCTGCATCCAGATTCACGATTGTCGCCGGATTGCCGGAGGCCAGCAGGGATTGGAACTTCTCAAGCTGCGCGCCGCCGATCGGTGTAGGAATCAGTTCAATCGTTACCTGCGGATTCTGCTCATGATACTTCTTGAACAGCTCCTCGAATACGGTATTGACTTCTGCAGAGGTATTGAAGAAGGTGAGCTTAACGTCCTTGGCGGCCTGCTCTGCTGCTGGCGTCTCTCCCTTTTCTTCCTTAACAGCACCGTTTGCCGAATTCCCCTTGGAGCAGCCTGCGAGTAACCCGGTGACCACCGTCAGAGCGATAGCGAAGCTTGCAGCTTTTCTCAATTTCAAATGAATTCCCCCCGTACTTTTGATTGTTTTGAATGCGCATACATTTCTGAATGCAACTTTATGATAACCGGTTAACATATTTATGTCAATCGGTTATCATATTTAAATTTTAGCTAATGTAGAGGAGTGAATATGACTCTTGCAGCGGGGAAAAACGAATCCGGCCCTCGCGCCGCTTCCAGTCCAATTGTGGTCGGTTTTTCGACCACATTCCGCCCACGCGCCTCCGCCGCGCCCAATGTAATCGGTTTTTCGACCACATTCCGCCCACGCACCTCTCCCGCTCCAATTGTAATCGGTTTTTCGATTACATTTCGCCCACGCACCTCTCCCGCTCCAATTGTAATCGGTTTTTCGATTACATTTCGCCCACGCACCTCTTCCAGTCCAATTGTAATCGGTTTTTCGATTACATTCGGCCCAAGCGCCCTCCCCGCTGTCCAATGTAATCGGTTTTTCGATTACATTTGCCCCCCAGCCCTCGCAGCCACACATTGTAATCGGTTTTTCGATTACATTCCGCCCCCCAGCGCTCGCCGCTGCCAATTGTGTTTGGTTCTAACAGGCCAGCAGCAAAAAAGGCTTCAGCCCAAATGAGCCGAAGCCTTTCCCCTACAGCTTCCCCCGGTAATCCTGGGGCGTCATGCCGAACTGCTCCTTGAACACCTTAATGAAATACTGGCTGTTGGCGTAGCCGAGCTGCTCCGAGATTTCATAGATTTTCAGCTCTGAATTGCGCAGACTCGCCACCGCCTGCTCCATCTTCATGTTCAGGATATACTCGCTGATGCTGATTCCGCTGACCTGCTTGAACAGTCTGGACACATATGCCGGATGAAGCGAGACCGCGTCCGCAACGAATTGCTGGCTGGCCTCCGCCAGATTAGCCGCGATACAGCTCTGCATCTCCTTGACGATGCCCATCCGGTTATTCTGTGTATCCCGTTCGAGCTTGCCCTGCAGGGTATCCACCAGCGCTTCCCCCCAGCTGATCAGTTGGGAGACAGAGCGGAAGAGCGTCTTCTCCAGAAGCTCGCGTCCCACCAGGTCCGATAACAGCGAATGATTCTTATGGGCTATATAGTGGAAGGAGCCGAGAATCATGGTGCGGATCTCCTCAATATATTCTTCGTTATACGCCGGCAGATTGTTGCTGAATTCCTTCATCTGCTGCAGCCGTTCCTTGTACCCCTGCCACTGGCCGGTCTCCAGCAGATGCATCAGTGTCGGGGAAGCATATAAGTCCTTGAGCGGCTGGACCGGCGAGCTCTTCTGCTTGTCCGTCAAGGAGATGAAATAGCCCTGGTCATTGCCCACTTGCTGTCTTAACGCCGACTGGGAATCCTCATACATGGCGCGGAGATCCAGCGGGAATTCCCCCGGGTAGGACAGAATCACCGAGATTCCGCCATTCAGATATTCATTGACACTGCTGTGCAGCTGATGGGTATTATGGGTTAGCTGCTTCAGAATCTTGCCTGGGTCAACCGCCCCTGCTTCATTGCTCTTCACAATAAACACCAGGTTCTCGTAAGCATCCCGGCCATGCCACAGCTCGAAGCCCGGGCCCAGCAGCTCGCAGGCGATGTTCGTCACCGCGTATTCAAAGAGCAGCTGGCTATCCAGCCCGAAGTTCGTGAAATGCTCCTCCAGACGGATCAGAATCAGGAAGACCCGGTCGTTCACCTGAAAATCGATCTGATAACCGCTCAGCTTCTCCTTCAGCCGTTCCTGCGGATAAGATTTGCCCTGAATCAGCTCGGCCAGCAGCTTGTCCTTCAGCGCCGGAAGATGCTCCCGGAAGGCCAGCATCGCCTGCTCATAGGAGGCCGTCCGGTCGAGCTCCTTCTTAATGGTCTTAATCGTGCCCTCCAGAGCAGCTCGCAGCTTCTGATGATCCAGCGGCTTAACCAGATATTCCACTACCCCATACTGGAGGGCTTCCCGGGCATATTCGAACTCGGCATAGCCGGTTAGCAGAATACATTTGATTCTCCGGTGGGTCCGCTGTACCTGCTTCACCAGCTCCAGCCCGCTCATCCCGGGCATAGCAATGTCCGTAATGACTATATCAACCGGGTATTGCCCGATCACCTGCATGGCCTGCGCGCCTGAATAGGCTTTATATACTTTTTCAATCCCGAAGTCCTGCCATGGAAAAGCAAGCTCCAGATCATCTACGACATATTGTTCGTCATCTACCAGCAGAATTTGCAGAATGAGCTTCTCCCTCCTTTTCAATACGAATCCGGTAACAGGTGCCTTCGGACAGCACGGAGTCTACGGATAACCCGGAGTCCTTGCCAAAGTACAGGCGCAGCCGCTGATTCACATTCCTTAGCCCGGTTCCGAGCTGTTCATTGCTGATGATATTGTCCTCGATATGGCGGCGGACCGCTCCGAGCCGTTCCTCCGTCATGCCGATTCCGTTATCCTTCACGGTAATCAGAAGATACGAAGCCTCTTCTTCGGCGGCAACCGAGATGATGCCGGGCCTCAGGCTCGGTTCAATACCATGCTTAATGCAGTTCTCCACCAGCGGCTGCAGAATCATCCTTGGCAGCCGGTATCTGCGCGCCTCTGCCGTGACACCGAACTCGAAGGTGATTTCTTTTTTGCGCAAATGAACCATATGCAGATAATGCTCGACGAAATCCAGTTCATCCTGAAGCGTCGAATCGAGCTGTTCAATCTTATGAATGTAACGGCAGTAGGAGGCCAGATGCAGCGTCATCGCGGTGACCGCATGATAATCCTCGATGCTTGCTTTGCTCTGAATGAAATTCAGGCAGTTATAGAGAAAATGCGGATTAATCTGCGCCTGATACTGCTTCAGCTTCGCTTCCTTCACTTCAATCTCGCCCAGGAGAACCTGCTCTATCAGTGTCTGGGTATTCTCCGCCATCCGGTTAAAGGAATTGCCGAGCACCTTGAACTCATTGACCTGCAGATCGACGGCACGGCTGGAAAAGTCGCCCCGGTCGAACCGGTCAATCGCCTTCCGCAGCATGATAACCGGCTTCTGGACCTGCTTGCGGAGCAGCAGCGTGTAGAACATAATACCCACCAGCACCACCAGTACCGCATAGAGGAACAGCCGGTTATTGCGGTTAATCGGCTCGATATACTGGCGCTTGGGATAGGCGTCAATGAAATACAAATCCAGCATATCTGACTTCATGTAGTTAATCAGGTACTCTGCACGGTTCTCTGTAGCGGAGATGGTCCCCCTGTTCCCGCTAATCTGGGGACTGATCGACTGTAACAGCTCCTGCGGAAACGCCGCCCCCGGCTGGATAAAGGCCCCCTCGGAGGCATCGTATAACAGCGGCATACCGGAGACATACTGCTCCATCATTTTCACCAGATTATCCAGAGAAATCCTGACTTCAATTAACAGCGAGCTGATATGACTGCGCATGATGTTGGAGTAATATCCCTTGCCTTCCTTATCCATGTGCAGCACCCAGCGGTTCCGCGCCTGCTCCGGGGGGCTGAAGGTGCTGAAGGAGAAGGAGGAATCCGAGGATACCGTCTCTTTCTCATCCTCATAGTACAGAATCACTGTATTCTTCCAGGAGGTGGAGGCTGTGTTCAGGGCCAGCTTATCGATGATAGTCAGCTTCATCTCATATTTGGAATATTGATCCCCGAACTTCAGAATATAAGGATATCCACGCACAGACTGGTCCTGTGACAAAGTAATGGTATTTGTCAGCACCTGTTCAAATTGCGTGGATAGCTGGGAGGTCATGAATTCAACCTCGTACATTTTATTTTTTCTCAGCTCATTCTGAATGTCCTTCACGTTCAGCCGGTAGATGAGCCAGAACGCACCTACGATGATCAGCAGCATCAGCATCAGGACAAACGACAGCCACTGAAAGATAGACAGACGATATTTCACATGGTCTCCTCCGAATGAAAGGACGGCCTGGGGGCCGCCCTTATTCTTTATCTCTTTATTTCTGCAGGGATTGATACCATTCATTGACCTCTGTGGTCACTTTGTCGCCGCCTGTAGTTTTCCATTTCTCTACAAAGGTATCGAATTCGTCTACCGGCGCTTTGTCATAAATAATTTTGTTCAGAATTTCCTTCTCGAGCTTCTCCAGCATATCTCCACGGGCGAGCTGAGTTTCAGTAGGCGTACCTGTGAACATCTCAGGCATTACACTGTCCTTCTGGTCGACGATGATCTTTGCTGCCAGGATCTGCTCAGGAATACGCTCAGACAGATTCTTCTCATACTGGTTAGCAGGCTCAGCGCCGCCGGCCAGCTTAGCCAGTGTATTCATCATCAGGTTAGGAATAATGGCTCCATCGTAAGTCAGGGTATAACGGATCGCATCCACCCAGCCGCCTGGAATCTTATCCGTATCCTGCTCTTTCAGGACGGTTCCGTCTTCAGCGATATCATAATCGTAGCCTTTGGCGAAGCCGTTCACGAAGGTTGTGCTGTCCGGGTTGGCCCAGTTATCAAACAGATAGTTCTGGTAGACGAAGAATGCGTCTTTATGCTCCATATCCTTGTTGATCAATACAGCACCGGAGGCGATCTTCGTGCCGTGTCTGCCTACCTTGCCATCCGGGCCTGCCGGAAGCGGATAAGCCTTATGCACTGCACCTGGAACGTTCTTCTGCAAGTCCGGCAGCGGCCAGCCTGTCATCCAGTAAGGGCCGACAATGATACCGGATTTGCCTGCTGTAAAAGCTTCTGTCGCTTTGTTCTCATCATACAGACCGGATTCGGAGGAGATATATCCTTCCTTCATCCATTTCTGCATCGTTGCCAGACCCTGCTTCATCTCAGGCTGAACAGAACCGTAAGCGAGCTGGTTGTCCGCTGTCTTGTTCCACTGGTTAGGCATGGCGCCGAACATCCCGAAGACCCATCCGGCTTCAGACATCCATGTGTTCAGATTATTTTTGAAGCCTACAGCCAGTCCCGTTGTATCCTTCTTGCCGTTGCCGTCAGGGTCCTGGTTCGTGAACGCATCAAGTACGGTTTCCAGCTCAGCCAGATTCGTCGGAGCCTTAAGGTTCAGCTTCTTCAGCCAATCCTCACGGATATACATGACCGGATCATTATTATAAGCGTTTTCCAGAATCGGAATACCCATACGCTTGCCGTCTCGCATGTAGGGATTCCATACGGTTGGCTCTTCGGCCATCGCTTTTTTGTAGATATCGGAAGCATATTTGTCGAACAATTCGCCCGCATCGGTGAACTGGCCGCTGTCAATCAGATCGGAGATCAGTGACGGGCTGCCGCGGAAGGAGATGATGTCCGGCATTTTCTCACCTGAGGTCAGCATCAGGCGCAGCTTGGTTTCATAGGCGTTATTCTGGTCGCTTACGGTCCAGAGATACTTGATGTCAATACCCAGCGTATCCTTGGCCCATTTGGTGTGCACGTTATTCTCGATGTTCTCGCCGTTCTTGAATTTCAGGCTGCTTGCGATGGGAAATACCGTTGAAATGGTTACCGGCTCTGTATATTTACCATTCTCAAAGGGTGCCGAATACATAGCGTCTTCGCTTGCCGCCGGCTTGTTGTCCCCTTCTGCCTTCTTGTTGTCAGCATTGCCGCCGCAGCCGGCCAGCAAGCTGCCCAGCATGACTGTGGATAACACGGCCGCCGCAGAGAATTTCATTTTCTTTATCATTTAATCTTGCACCCCTTTAATTAAAATTTAATCATATTAAGTATATGAGTCAATCTTTTTCAGCTTCCAGCGCGTGCATCACCCCCTTTAATAGGAAGGACGGCTATTCCTTAACCGCCCCGAGGACAATTCCCTTCACGAAGAAACGCTGCAGGAATGGATACACGATGAGGATCGGCGCCATTCCGATGAAGATCTGCGCGGCTTTGACCGTTCTTTGCGAGATATTCTCCAGATCCTCCGGCCGTACGGTCACCTTACTGAAGTCCTGCTGGACAATGACCGACTGCAGGAAGGTCGCCAGCGGATAGTTGCGGTGATCCGTCATATACAGCAGGCCGTCGAACCAGGAGTTCCAATGCCCGACGATCGTGAACAGCGATAGTGTAGCAATGGCCGGCATGGATACCGGGAGATACACGCTGAACAGTGTTCTGAAATGACCTGCTCCGTCGATGAAGGCGGCTTCTTCCATTTCTTTGGGCACAGCCCGGAAGAAGTTAAGCAGCAGAATGATATTCCATACCGAGACGGCACCTGGCAGAATCAGTACCCATAAGGAGTTCATCAGGTGCAGCTTCTGAATCAGAATGTACATTGGCACCAGACCGCCGCTGAACAGCATGGTGAAGACCAGCAGCCAGATATACATGTTCCGGCGTCTGAACCGGGCGTTCTCTTTGGACAGCGCGTAGGCAGCCAGAATGACTACCCCCATGCTGAACAGCGTTCCCAGCACCGTGCGCTGCAGCGTCACCCAGATGGACCTGGTGAAATTCTCATTGGCTACGGTCTTGGTGTAGGCATCCACTGTGAAATCTACCGGCCACAGACCCACCAGATTGGCATTGGCTGCCGATTTCCCGCTGAACGATACAGCAAGGACGTGAATCAGCGGGACAACACACATGATTGAAACTGCGATCATCAGGATATAGTTGAACACCGTGAAGATGCGGTAAGGTTTTGTTTTATGATACATGCCAGATTGGCCTCCATTCTAGAAAATACGGTAGTTAGCAAATTTATACGAAAGGCGGTAAGCTGTTACGATCAAGACAAAGCTGACAACGGATTTGAACAATCCGACCGCTGTGGAGAAGCTGAACTTACCGTCAACAATTCCTAGTCTGTAGACAAATGTATCGATGATGTCCCCTTTATCGAAGACAAGCGCGTTATACAGGTTAAAGATCTGGTCAAAGCCTCCGTTAAGCACGTTACCAAGCGCCAGTGTTCCAACAACGATGGTAATCGGCAGCATGGCCGGCATCGTAATAGACCATGTCTGCTGCCAGCGTCCTGCTCCGTCTACCTCAGCTGCTTCATAGAGTGCCGGGTTAATTCCCGCCAGGGAGGCCAGGAAGACGATAGTGTTGAAGCCGAACTCTTTCCAGACATCACTCACTACAACGACAAACCGGAACCAGTTCCCGTCACCCAGGAAGAAGATCGGCTGGATGCCGAATACACTGACCAGCACCTGGTTGATCAGGCCTCCGTCTCTGGCCAGCAGGTCGGAGAGGATACCGCCCAGGATCACCCATGAGAGGAAGTGGGGCATATAGACAATGGTTTGTACCATTTTTTTGAATGCCATCTTGCGGATCTCATTCAGCAGCAGTGCGAATAAGAAGGGAACGATCAGGTTGGCGATCATTTTCAGACCGGCAATAATCAGTGTGTTCCAGATGATCTGAACGTTCTCAGGAATACTGAACAGATATTCAAAATGCTCCAGCCCCACCCACTTGGAGGCGCTAAAGCCTAAGCCCGGCTTGTAATTCTTGAAGGCAATCGCAAGGCCCGTCATTGGAATATAGGCGAAGATCACGGTTAGGATCAAAGCCGGCAGAACCATCAGATCGAGACTAAGGTTCTTGGTCCATTTCGATTTTTTCCGGGGCCTCCCCGCATTGACATCCAGTTTCTCGCCTTTTACGCTGGCTGGCGTAACCATGTTTTTCATGCTTCTGCTCCCCTTTGCTGGTCAACGTGTATCCGTTTACTTTGTTTATAAATTAATAATACCTAGCCGGACATGACAGATACATGATAAATACAAAGCATCGATAACAATTTGATAACCACAATATTTTTGGGCATAGCATTACGTTGGCGCTTGGATGGACGCTCCGCGAACGAAACGTTGTTACAATCGCTGTTGTCCCCAGATTTTTATTTATTCTCCTTAGCGGTGAAAATCCGGGGACAAAGGCGACCGCTGCCGCTTCTCCACAATCGTTCCGTTCTCTCCGCTGTTTGAGCGGGAGGCAATTCGAGTTAATTCCAGCTGCGCCGCCCCCAAACGAGGTTTGGGCCGCCTATTACAAAATTAGTTGGAAAAACGTATCTTAATTTAGCCGATTTGGAGCATTTGAGGAAATTAGGTGGATTTATGCTATTTATTTTCGAGGAAATCTGCTTTTTGTTCTGATCCCGGCGTAACAAGTGCCTTTTTTCCAACTACTGTCTGGCCGGGTCTATTCCGCGCGCGAACAAGTGCCCAAAATCCAACTATTTCCTGACGTAGAAGCCGGACTTCGTGGGCAATGCAGACAAAACAGTTGTCCAACCTGGGCATCGCAGACAAAACAGTCCCCAAAAGTAGACATCGCAAAAAGCAGCTGTTCTCCCTTATCGGGAGAACAGCTGCTCAAATCAATGCTATAGACTCGCGGATACTACTCTACGGATTGAGGCTGATTATCCGGTACACTACCACGGCAGCCTGCTCCTTGGTCATCTGGGCCTTCGGCAGGAAGTTGCCGTTCTGCGCGCCTTGGATGACTCCTGCAGCCCGCAGCTTCTCGATAGCGCCTGAAGCTTCCGCGCTCAGCTGGTTCAGATCCTTGAAGCTGTGAATAACAGCGGAATCGCCCTTCAGCTTGATCTGCTCCAGCTGGACGAGCCGGTTCAGCATGACCGCCATTTCCTGACGGCTGAGTGCATCGCTCGGACTGTAGAGCCCGTCTGCTCTACCTTTTACAATGCCTAAGGCTCCAGCAATGTGGATAGCCTCGGCATATGGGGATTCCATGCTGACATCCTTGAAGACAGGTGCGGTTGTAGCAGCCTGAAGGTCAAACGCATCGACCAGCAGCTGGGCAAATTCCGCCCGGTTCATCAATACCCCCGACTCATAGGAAGCCTCTGCTCCCAGAGGAAGGATTCCCCTTGCAGCCAAAGCTTCAACACTCTCGGCAGCCCATTTGCTGCCCTTGTGATCCGTTAGCTTCACCGTGGCAATCCCATATTGTCCAAGCTCCTTGGTCTTGAAGGAGACATAGCCTGTAGCCGGATCATATTGACGTTCCTTCACAATTGCAAGCTTACCATTCTCCAGCACCTGATAGACCGCAAGCTGGTGTGCCCGCTCGCCTGACTTAAGTTCATAAGGCAGCAGCAGGGTAAGCGCAGCAGCGTCCACCGCTGTGTTCTTGGTTCCATGGATAGCAAGCGAGAAGTCCAGTACAGCTGCTCCGTTCAAGCGGGTCTTCACCGCTGCCGGCCATCCGTCCTGGGCCACACGCTTTACTTGAAGCTGTAGAACATCCCCGGCCTGTGTATCCTGCAATTTCAGCAGTTGGGTGTTCAGGCTCAGAACCGCCCCGAAGCCGCTCTCAATCTGAATCTCCTTAATCTTCGGCTGTGCGGCCAGACTCTGAAGCGGAAGCCCGAGCTGTAGCATTTCGGCTCCTGCCGCAGGTTTAACGGCGATCTTCAGAATGCCGCTGTCCAGTGACTGAAGCACGGCCTGGCGGACGGCCTCCGGTGAGAGATCCACATTCAGGATGCCGGCCTGATCCGGGGAAAGCTGAACGGTAAGTTTGCCATCCGTGAAGTTCACTGCTGCCGGAGCAGATGCCTTCACGGGTGGTAACGAGCCGGACGATGGATACGAAGAAGTCCCATCTGTAGGGGTTGGCGGTGCCGCCTCAGGTGCCACAAAGGTCAAAATCCCGAAATTGGAGGTATCCCGCCACGTATCCTCTCCCCTGTCATTCCATTTACTTGTACTGCGGGTGCCGTCGCCCCGGTCATCATTGATCTGGAGATCAAGCCCGATGGAGCTTCCCTCCGCCCCCTTGATCGTGCCGAAATTAATTTTGGCTTCCACACGATACCCGGTGTCCGTATGGACCACCGCGCTGGTCAATCTGCTGTCCGAGGCGCCTCCGCCAAAGGACGCTACATTATAAATGTTAATCCGGTATTGACCGTCATCCCCCTCATAATAAGGGGTTCTGCTGAAATTCTCATCGATGAAGATCTCCACGGAGTCCTGGTCCCATGGATTCGCGGCATCCGCCTTCAGCACGGCATCCTTCACATCTACGATCAGGTAGAGGCTGTCCTCCATCCACATTGATCTGGCTTCTGCGGTGGTGCTGTATGGAGCGGAAGTCAATTTGACTTCAAATGGCTTCGCCTTCTCCCACTGCGCATCCATCTGTCCGTCGATCTTCACCTGACCCTTCGGCGCTTCCGCCGAATTAGGCATTGCAGAGAGCCGGAGAACCCCATAATGGCTGGTATCCGTATCCTGGGAGCTGCTTCTGTCATTCCAGTAGGCAGGAACAGAGCCCGGAGCACCGGCATCGCTGACACGGACATCGAGACCCAGTTCCACGCCTGCGGCACCCTTGACCGTTACGAGCGGAATTCTCGCTTCAATGATATAACCGCCCTCACGTTCTGTGCTGGTGAAGCTGATTCCTGCTGTCCCGGAGCCCGAACGCAACAAGCTGATCTTGCGGTCATCCGGCTGATATGCCGTAGTCTTGCCATTGTTCTCATCCAGGAAAAGCTCAACCTTGTCTTCCCCGTTCACACTTGCATCGGTAACGTCTGCCTTCACATACAGGTTATCTGTATCCCAGAGCGTATGAACCTTGGCAGTTAAGGTGCTGCCCTGTTCCAGCGGAATCCCTGCTGTTTTGCTCCACAGGGCTTTCCCGGCTGCGCCTGCCTGAGGCGTACCCTCAAGCGCAACAGCTACATTGTGAATGGCCGGCAGCTTGGAAGGGTCCGCCGCCCCCCAGAAAGCAGGCTTCGCCTTCAGCTGCTCATCGAACAACATGGCATGGTTGTTGTAGCTTTTCTCATCCTGCACTCCCCAGATAGAGACCGAGGAGATCGTGTCCTTGTACTTCTTGTAGAGCTCGAACAGATCATTATAGCGTTTGCCCTGCCGGGCAGCGATATCTGCAGGCAGCGGAGCAGAAGGGCTAATGCCCGAATCAACATCCAGCTCGGTGATCTGAATGTCCAGCCCAAGCTGGGAGAACTGCTGGATCGTCTTTTCAATCTCCGGTATAGATGGGGAGAACAGCCCGTGATGAGATTGGAGGCCAACGCCGTCAATCAGATTTTTCGCCTTGAGCGTCTTCAGCAGCTTGTAGATATGCTCACGCTTTTCCGGTACCTCGGTGTAATAATCATTGTAATAGAGCTTCGCTTCCGGGTCCGCCGCACGGGCGAATTCAAATGCCTTCTCGATATAGTCCGGACCAATCAGGTTATACCAGGGGGACAGTCTCATCCCGTCCGGGCCGCCGCCATTGTCAGCAATCGCTTCGTTCACTACATCCCAGGCATAGATTTTGCCCTTATAGCGGTGCATAACCGTCTCGATATAGCTCTGTAGGCGCGTAAGCAGCAGCTCTCTGCTGGCCGGCTGGCCGTCAGGGCCCGTGAACATCCATTCGGCAGCATCCACATGCCACAGCAGTGCGTGTCCGCGAAGTCCCATACCGTTCGCCTGGGCAAAATCCACATATTTATCCGCCCCGTCGAACACATAAGTGCCCTCGGAAGGAGCAAGGAATTTGGGCTTCATTTCATAGGTGGCTGTGATGCTGTTGAAATGCTTCTTCAGCAATTCCCCGTAGACCCCTTCCATTTGCCAAGAGTACGCAGCAGCACCAATGGCGAAATCGTTCGCATAGATGTCTTTTAGCGCAGGGATATCCTGTTCAATACTCATCTCAGGCGCAGGTTCAATCACCACATCATCTACATAAAAAGATAACGTATCCACAGTCTCCTCTGTAATATAAGGAGTCTCCACGAACAGGTTCACCTCAGACGGCTGGTCGCTGTACTGGAAATTCCCCTTCAGCAGATGCCATTGATCCCACTGATCGGCCTTAATGTTAACCTTATCAATCGCATTCCAGCTCTCGGAGCCGGCCTTCTTATACACCGTCATTTGCAGGCTTTTGTCGGCCTCCGGCTTCTCCTTCAGACGGACATACAGCGAGAACTGGTAGCTCTTGCCCGGCCGCAGATGCTCCTTCACACTCAGGCTTGGCCCATGGAAGCTGCGCTCTCTTCCTTCGACCAGCATACTGTTAGTTCCGGTATTGGCAGTATCCTGGCTCACGAACAGTGACTCCGGTCCAATCCGGTTCCTCCAGCCCTGAAGCGTTCCGTCTTCAAAATCCGTACGCAGCCCTTCCTCTCCCTCCGGGACTTCAACCGCTGCGGCGGTAATCTTGATATCATCCACGTAGAATGCGGTTCCTGCTGCGGCTTCTGCATAAATCTCCGTGAAGCCTACCTTATCGCCTGTAATAAAAGTACCTTCCAGATACGTCCATTCCCCGGACCCCTTCGCTCCGCTAAGTTCCGCTACAAGCGTCCAGTCCTCTTTTTCGCCGATTTTGGTATGTACCGTGAATTTGACCGGCGCCGGAGATTTCACCCACGCTCCCAACGCGTAGGCTGTGTTCGGAGTCATATGATCCGTCAGAACCTGATTAGGCCCCTCCCAATCCTTGGTCCGTCCATCTACGTACAGACTGTAGGAGCCTCCATGATAGACCTCCTTCGTTACTGTAAGCTGTTCGTCGCCTTTCTTGGTCCAGCCCTGTGCAGTGCCGTCCTCAAAGTCCGAAGCAAGAACAACTGCCGTGCCTCCCTCAGCCGCAGCATAGACCGGTGTCCGCATAGGCAGCACCGAAGCTGCCAGGACGACCAGCGCCAGCGTGAGGCTCATCATTCGTTTACGCTTGAGCATCTGTACCCTCCTAAGAATCATCATTATAAAGCGCTTACAGAATGAATTATAGCCGATTGGAAATCGTTTACAAATAACAATTTGATAGGATTGATAACAAAATGATAAGCAGGGCAGGGGAATTGCAGACCACTAGCGGAACCTGTAACTATGCTACTCCCGCCACAGGTGCACCCAGAGCCACAGCAGCATTCACACCAGACCCCCGCCCGTTTTTCCCCAGCACATTGTGTGTAATCGGTTTTTCGATTACATTTCGACCGCACGGCACCATCCGGCGCAATGTAATCGGTTTTTCGATTACATTTGGACCGGACACCTCCACCCGGCGCAATGTGATCGGTTTTTCGATTACATTCGCCCCGCGCACCTACCCAAACAACGCAAAAACAGCACACTCCACAATCTGAAGCGTGCTGCAATTTGCATAACTATTATTCACTCCGCGTTATCTGCTAAGCAAACCGTACACTAACGCGTTCCCCCGTCTGCATCTCAATACTCACCAGACCGTCCGAATCCGGCTCTACCCGTTGCCGTTCTTCTCCGCGCGTAATCTCCAGAGGGCGTTCTGCCAGCATCGGACAGACTCCCCCAAGATGAGCGGTCACCTCCGCTTGCCCGAGAACGCCAGCGCTCCAGGTCAGGTTCACTTCATAGCCGCCGCGTGCCCGTAGCCCCTTCACTCTTCCTTCGCTCCAGCTTGAAGGCAGGGCGGGCAGAAGCTCCAGATACCCCTGGTGGGATTGCAGCAGCATCTCGGCAATTCCGGCCGTAGCCGCGAAGTTCCCGTCAATCTGGAACGGCGGATGGGCGTCGAACAGGTTCGGGTAGACACCGCCGCGTTCATTGTTGACAGCCTCCGGCTGAACCAGCGTCAGCAGGTTGGAGATTAGCTGCTTGGCGCGGTCACCCTGTCTGAATCTGGCCCATAGTCCGATTTTCCAGCCCAGGCTCCAGCCGGTTCCGCCGTCCCCGCGAATCTCAAGCGAGGTTCTGGCGGCTTCATACAGCTCGGGAACCAGCTTCTCCGTTACCGATCTGCCGGGGTAGACCCCGACCAGATGGGAGACATGGCGGTGATGAACATCCTCATCCTCCATATCCGCCGACCATTCCTGAAGCCGCCCTCCGGCACCAATCTGCAACGGCAGCAGCCGCGCGCGGGCGGCCTCCAGCTCAGCCGCAAATTCGCCGTCCAGCTCAAGCAATCCGGCAGCAAGGCTGCAGTTCGTGAACAGCTCCGCGATCAGCGACAGATCCATGGTTGCCGCTTCGCTGACGGCATACTTCTTGCCGCCGTCTACGATTTTGTGCTCAGGAGAAGTGGATGGTGAGGTAATCAGGTACCCGTCCGGGTTCTCGATCAGCCAATCCAGGCAGAACAAGGCCGCTTCCTTCATTACCGGATACGCAGTCTCCCGCAGATAGGACAGATCGCCGCTGTACGCATAATGCTCCCACAGATGCTGGGTGAGCCATACCCCGCCCATCGCCCAGGATGCCCAGACCGGATCTCCGTCACCGTAGCCGCCAACGGGAGCCGACTGCGCCCAGAGATCGGCGTTATGATGGGCTACCCAGCCGCGTGCGCCATAGTTAATCCGGGCCGTCTCACTGCCGTTGACCGCCAGCCTCTGGGTATAGTCAATCAGCGGCTGGTGCAGCTCGGACAGATTGCAGACCTCTGCCGGCCAATAATTCATCTCCGCATTGATATTCAGCGTGTAATTGCTGCTCCATGGCGCCCGGGTATCCTGATTCCAGATGCCCTGGAGGTTCGCCGGCTGTGTGCCGGGACGGGAGCTGGCAATTAGCAGATAACGGCCGTAATGGAACAGAAGCTCCACCAGACCAGGATCGTTACTGCCGTAGGCGGCAATTCTCTGATCCGTCGGCATGCCCTCAGGAGCTAGGCTCTCTCCAAGATGCAGCTCTACCCGGTCAAACAGCTCCCGGTGATCGGCAACATGACGGTCCCGCAGCCCGGCATAAGGCTCATCGATGATGCGCTGTACCGCTTCTGCAGTCTGCTGCCGCACATCATAATCCGCCTTCACTGTGCCCGATTCCGCATCGAACGAGGTTGCCGCACTGAAGTATAGAACCGCTTCCGTTGCGCCGGTAACTTGGATACCGTCAGCAGTAGCTTCCAGACGGCCTCCAGTCTGGACCGCAGCCAGACGGCCGTGGAACTCCAGACTCCGGGGGGACTCTCCACCGTAACGGACCGGCTGATCGACTTCATAATAATTCGGTGCCACATATTCAGGAGCATGTCCGGTAATCGTGTAGTGCTCCCCGTCTGCTTCCGAACGGTGGCGGAGCGGACTGTCCAGCTTCGCCCGGAAGCTGAGCCGGTTCTCCTCGCTGGCCGTTAAGCGGACAATGATCGCCTGGTCCGGGTGAGAGGAGAAGACCTCCCGGGTATACCGGACACCGCCGATCACATAGGAGACGGTACCAACACCCGTGGACAAGTCCAGCTTCCGGCTATACTCCCCGTCTATGGTCTGCCCGTGCTCCATCGTAAGCAGCAGATCCCCCAGCGGCAGGTAGGACTGGGCGTAGGGGCCCATCATTTTTTTGCAGAGCTCATCTGCTTCTTCATTCCTGCCTTCCGCAATCAGCGCCCTTACCTCAGGGAGAACCTCGCGGGCCTCCGGATTATTCCAGTCTGTCTTGTACCCGGACCACAGCGTGTCCTCGTTCAGAGCCAGACGCTCCTTCTCAATGCCGCCAAAAATCATAGCCCCCAGCCGTCCGTTCCCGACTGGAAGCGCCTCCACCCAAAAAGTGGCAGGGGTATTAAATGAAATATTCATTGCGCAGCTTACCTCCATACACCGTAATTTCTAATCTGGCTGAACCCTTAATTCCTGATAAGTCCTGATAACCCTTTCATTATATAGGCATCTGTCAGGAAAGACGAATCCGCAGGCTATATTCCAGAGGAGTGATGAGTGTTACGATGACTTTCTGGCAGCCTTCGGGATAGCTCATCCCCCGGATATCGGCCAGGTGATGCTCATGACAGCCCTGCTCAAGCTCCATCCAGTCCTCCCCTGTGCTATAGCGGAGTGTTCCGGCGGTCCAGAAGGAAGCCTCGCTCATCCCCGGTACCGGCGTCAGCGCGGAGCCTTCAAGTCTGCCCTCGCTGCCGAAGAGCAGGACGATCTGGGTCAGCACATCTGCCGGAGACGGCGCTGAGAAGTGCAGATCCCAGCCACCTTCCCACTCGCTTACCTTCACGCAGACACTGCTCGTCTGGTTATGGGTAAGCGGCCGCTCGCCATGAGGCAGCAGATACCACGGGCTGGTAGGCAGGCCGGTCCGGGATGGCAGCTTGTCCGCAGGAATCGTGCCGTAATACCCCTTTCCGGCTACAGACTCCAGACGATAGCCGCCTGAAATCTCCGTCAGTGTATCCATCGTAATCAGTCCCGGCTCGAAGCTAGAAGCCAGCTGAACTCCCAGCATCCTTGCCCGCCCATGCCGCAGCGAGAACAGCGAGGAAGCCTCGGTCATCACGCTTACACTGGTATTCCCGCTGCGCACCCGGGCTACCGGAGCGCCGAATTCCGTATGCTGCTTGCTGTGGCGGACAGGCCCGCCGTAGCCGCCCTGCCCGATTCGGCCAATCAGCTCCTGACGCCCCCACGCACCATTAATTACCTTGCGGTAGCTGTCCGGCAATTCTCCCGGCGCGACTGAAGCCGCCTGCATCTGCGGATAGAGCAGGAACCCCAGCATAATCTGATTGGGCAGAGAACCCGGATGGATAACCGAGCGGCCTGCCAGCTCCGCGAGAGCCGCGAATTCCGGGTCTCGGTCATGCTCAGCCATCAGCTGATAGCACAGATAATAGTCAGCCAGCGAGTAGACGCTGCCGAAATCCTGCCGCCCCGAGTAATCGGTGACCACCTCACCATCCGGGTGAACCAGATATTTCATCATCCGCAGATTCAGGCGCACAGGCTCCAGCAGCTCAGGACGGTTCAGATCCTGCGCGGCGTAATAGAGCATAATGTCACTGACCGTATTGTAGATTCCGTTACTCCGCTCCGTCCATTCGCCGTCCGGCGTAATGTCCATCCCCTCCTGAAGCCATTCTCCGGCTCTTGCCTGCAGCTCCTCCAGGGCAAAGATCCGGTATAAAGACCCCAGCGCGGCAGTCAGCACCCAGCGGTGATTCGGGGTATGCACACCCCCGGTAAGCATTGCCGGAATCGTACGCTCCAGGAAGACTCTAATCTGATTCGTCACCGGCTTCAGCGGCGGCCAGCTCTGCCGCTCCAGCAGCGTAAGGATATTGGCTAATCCGACTACCACGAACGCCGTATCCGGCGGGGAATGATAATTCGTCCAGCCCGGCGAGATTGTACCGTCCTCATGCTGGAACCGCTGCATGAATACCATCCCCTCCTGCAGCTGGTCCAGGAGGACCAGATCCCGGTAGTATCGGGACTGCGGATTCACCAGCGCACCCGCCCAGGCCGCCAGACACTGGGCTGTGCCTGTGTGATTCGGCCAGGCTACGCCGCTCAGCGGATCACGCACGCCCCCGGAGTACCGGCTCTCCCGGTCAGTTATTTGCTGCTCCATGGATTCCTCTGTCCATTTGTCATTAATGATCGTTATCTTCTTGAACATCTGTCTGCTCACCCTTTCACCGCCCCGGTCATTACCCCCGAGACGAAGTATCTTTGCAGCCATGGATAGACGAGCAGAATAGGCACTGTGGCGAACATTACAGTAGCCGCCTTCAGACTCTCCGGCACAACCGTGCTGACCGCGTTCCCCTCCATTCTCATCAGATCGGATACCTGGCTGTTCTGGATCATATGATAGAGCTTCAACTGGAGCGGATACAGCTCCGGCTTCGTGATATACATCAGCGTGTCCTGGAATCCGTTCCATCTGCCGACGGCATAGAACAGACTTAAGGTAGCAAGCACGGGCGTGGATAACGGCAGAATGATACGGATCAGCGTCCCGAATTGGCTGCTGCCGTCAATCTCAGCAGATTCCTTGAGCGCGTCAGGAATACCCGCCAGAAAAGAAATCAGGATAATCATATAGAAGGGGCTGATCAGCCCGGGCAGCACCAGCGCCCAGATCGTATTCAGCAAATGCAGCTCACGTGTCAGAATATATTCTGGAATAATACCGCCGCTGAAGAACATGGTGACGACAATGAGGAACATGAAGATTTTACGGCCTTTCAGATCCTTCTTCGACAGGGCATAGCCCGCCGCAACCGTCATCATCATGCACAGCGCTGTGAACAGCACCGTCAGGAATATGGTGAAGACCAGTGAGCGGATCATAGCGGCATCACTGAACACTTTTTTATACGCCTCAATATTGAAATCCATAGGGAACAGAGTGATTCTGCCCGAAGCAATCGGGACCGTTCCGCTGAAGGATACCGCGAGGATATGCACGAATGGAATCAGACATGCCAGTACCGATAAGGTTAAGCAGATCACAATCCATGTGTCAAACGCCTTGTTAGCTGCTCTTTCATTCATAATGTACACTCCCGATCCAAAGGTTGATTATAGGATGCTCTCGTCTGTAAGCTTCTTGGAGATATAGTTCGCCGCCAGCAGGAACAGAAGTCCGACCACCGCCTGGAACAATCCAACCACCGTAGCCAGCGTATACTGCCCCGATTCCAGACCGATCCGGTAGACAAAGGTACTCAGCACATCCGAGTATTCCATAACCGCAAGGTTACCGATCACAAACGGCCGCTCGAAGCCAATCGAGATCATGTTGCCCAGATTAATGATCAGCAGCGTAACAATTGTCGGCTTGATCCCCGGAATCGTAATATGCAGAATGCGCTTGATTCTTCCGGCCCCATCGACCTCCGCCGCTTCGAACAGCTCTTTATTGATGCCTGCGAGTGCCGCCAGATAGAGAATCGTCCCCCAGCCAGCGCTCTGCCAGACACCAGTCAGCAGGTACGTGATCAGCCAATAATTTTTGTCAGAGAGAAAAGGAATGGCATCCAGCCCCAGACTCGTTAACAGGTTGTTAATCATCCCGGACTGCTGGCCAAAGAGCTGGTACACAATCCCGCCGATGATTACCCAGGAAATAAAATGCGGAATATACAGAATCGTCTGCGACAGCTTCTTGAACCAGACCACCTTCAGCTCAAATAGCATAATGGCAATAATCAAGGGGGCGGGAAAAGAAATGATCAAATCCAGAAAGTTCAGCATCAACGTGTTGCGTAAGGTTATATAAAAGTCCTGATTCGCAAATACCTCGCGGAATCCGTCAAGACCAATCCATTCACTGCCACCAATGCCTTTGAAGAAGTTGAAGTCCTTGAACGCAATCTGCACACCATACATTGGACCGTATTTGAAAATAATAAAGAACAGCATGGGTAAGATCAGCAATGTGTACATCTGCCAATTTCTGCGGAAATAACGGGTGTATCCCACAACGATTCCTCCTCCACTGTGCCCCTAAGGCTGTAAGGGGAAGCAGCCAAGACCAGCAGCCCTGCCGCTCCCCTCCCTCACGGACCTCGAATTCAATTATTTCTGCTCGCTGTAGGCAGCCTTGCGTTCATCCAGAATGGCCTGTCCGCCGCTCGACATGTAGTCCTTCAGCATACTCTCATAGGTAACTTCAAATTCGCTAGGGGAGACCATTGTAGATTTCACCATCAGCTGCTTGATTTTATCGCTAAGTGTCGTGCCGTATTTGCTCTCGGCCTCAATAGGACGGCTAGTGAATACCGGCTCAATCGGGTTAGTGGTGGAAATCGTCAGTGATTTCGCAATGATATCCTGATACTGGGTGCGGAAGCTCTTCACGAAGGCTTCATTATTCTTCTCCTGGCTCTCAAAAATCCGTCCGTTCGCAATAATCCCGATATCCCCGCCGCCAGACAGCTTGTTCGAGGATTCGACAGACAGATCCGGAATGGAGACCGGCACGCCGTCTTCCAGCTTGTAATGCTCGCCTTCAATCCCGTTCTGGATATATTGCAGATGACCATCTGTAGACATCCAGTCCAGATACTTAATTGCTTCCACCGCATGCTTGCTGGACTTGGGAATCATGATATACATCCCGTTCGGAGCAGATACCGGCTTGGCCGTCTTCCCCTCGCTGTTCGTGAACGGATCAATGGCGCTCAGCACAGCCTTCGGGTTATTCTTCGTCAGAACGTCATAAGTACCATCAGGGTAGAAGATCGCATCGTTATCATCGCTGAATGCGCCCACAAGCCCGTTCCCGATATTCTGTGTAAGGGTCTCTTTATTCTCATCCAAGGCAAAATCCTTGCTGATCAGCCCTTCGTTATACAGCTTGTTCATATATTGAATGGCATCCTTGAATCCGGGCAGCAGAATCGGGTAGTCCCGGGAGCTCAGGTTCTGTGTAAGCTCGAAGCGCTCCTGCTCGCTGACAGGCTTAATGAAGGACCAGACCAGCGAATCATACTGCGCCGCAGCAATCGTCATGCCCAGCGGAATCACCTTGCCGCCGGTTTCACCCGGATCTTTGGTTTTGAACGCGGTCAGTGTATTATATAGCTCCTCTGAGGTAGCCGGAACGGGAAGCCCCAGCTTATCCAGCCAATCCTGACGGATGAAGGAAGCATATTTACCTATCGTAGAGCGTTTGGCGGGAATGCTATACTGGACGCCATCGTATTGACCGTAGCGCAGAGTATCTTCCCCAAGGAACTTGGTCAGGTTCTGTCCGTGTTCTTGCAGCAGCGGAGTCAGATCCGTCAGCCCGCCCTGCTCGGCATATTTGTTGAAGGTCCCGGAATCATAGGTGAAGACGATATCAGGAACATCGGTTCCGCTGGCCATCAGCACATTAAGCTTGGTCACTTCTTCCGAGCGGGGGATAGGCACGAATTCCACATTAATATTGTTAGCCTTGCCGAAATTCTCTTTCACATAATTGGTGAGGAAATTATCAGATGCCGTAACACCGGCTGGCGCATTGCCACGGTCAAAAATTTCGATCTTCAAGCTGCCGGCTGGTGCTGCACCGTTGCCGCTTGCTCCACTGGAATCTTTAGACGAGCATGCAGACAATACCATGGATGACATAAGAACCGCTAAGAGACCGAGAGCCAACTTTCTTTTACCGTTATCATTTGTCATATTTCCTGTCACCTATCCCTTTCGATTTCTGATTTCAATCAGCCTGTTGTCTCTGTATGATGCTTACGGCTTGACCATGTGATGAATTATTACATCGTTTGCGGAATTCGACAATATACATGTTTCCTATTGAATTTTCATGAAAAAACCAATGAAATTGCAGCTTTTTTCATTCTGAATATACAATTATCGCAGGAATGCTTCACGAAAATTGTATCCATAAACCTAAATACCTAACTCATATATAACTAATCATGTTATGTATTTACTACCCATTGCACCAAACCTCCCACAATAATCAAAAAAAGCGCAAACCCGGAATCTGCTGAAGCCGGATTTACGCAATGCTTATTCATCTTTATGGAGCTTCAATTTGCGGTAATCTCCCGGGGTCATACCCGTAATACGCTTGAAGACCCGTCCGAAGGTAATGGAATTAGCATATCCAATCTGCAGGGCAATATCCTGTATGCTCTCAGAAGTCGTCTCCAGCAGTTCCTTGGCCTTCATCAGCCGCAGCTCTGCGAGAAAGTCCACGAACTTCATATTGAATTCTTCCTTGAACAGGTAGCTGGCGTATTTCGCAGAGATCTGGAACCGTTCGCTCAGATGATTCAAGGACAGATCAGGATTAGCATAATGCTCTTCGATATAATGCTTAACCTCGGTAATCATCACCCGGTGGCTCTTCAGCTCATTGACAGACACATAGACATGGTAGGTTTCATTCAGCCAGCCGGTCAGCAGCTCCCGGATCTCTTCAAGATCGGTGCTGCCCCGGATGCGTTCCCGCAGACCACTGCTCCATGCTGCCGCGAGCTGACGGTCCAGCGTCTCCGCTATGCCCTTAAGCTCCTGCTCCAGCGCCTGGAGCAGCACTTCCAGTAGCATATAGATCTCTTCGTCCTTCAGGCGGTCCTTGCGGAAGGAATCGAAGATTTCGTCCAGCCGGATTCGCCAGTTCTCGCCCGACAGGCGGAATTCACGGACCAGCTGGGTGAAGCTGCCGAAGTATTTATAGCTCTGTAGCCCGGAATCGACCGGCTGATCCATTTGGACTGCCGCAATATCTGTTCCCAGGGCCAGCCTGTGACTGAGCACCTCAGCTGCTGCCGCGTAAGAATCCCGGATCTCCCGCCAGTCCCGGACGACCGTGCCCACTCCGAAGGTCAGGGATACCCGCAGATTATCCATAATCCAGCGGTGGCAGTCTCTTGCCAGCTCCAGCATCGTATCGCTGTCATTCTTCACCGGCCGGAACCGGAGGCCAATGATCATCCCAAGCCGCTCCCCGCTGATCCATTCGGCCCAGGCCTGTAGCTGCTTATCTGCCATCAGGTCCCCCAGTACATTGGTTAAGGCGAATTTCAGCAGGTTCTGATCCTGAGCAGGCAGCGCATGCCAGTCCTTCTCCCGGTTCAGCTCGGCTGCGAATACAACGAACGCTTCGAACTCCCTGGTGCCCTCGAAGGGGTCCAGCGTCTCCAGCCGCTCTGCCGCATCCTCCAGCCTTTGCCCGCTGAGGAAATCCAGGAATAGCTCCCGGCGCTGAATAACCAGATTCTCATAACGTTCCCGCTCATAGTCGGTAGTGATCTGCACCAGCCGGTCCAGCGCGTTATGCATCAGAGCCAGCTCATCGGAAGCTACGGCAGGCGCGGCATTCTGGGCCGCAGGCTGGAGTCCTTGAATCCGCACCATCAGTTGATGGATGGGCCGGTAATTCCGCCTGGTGATGTAGATGATGTACACTACGCCCAGCGCAATCGTCAGCAGCCCGAGAATGAACCAGACGTAGGAAATCACCGAGATCCAGTCGAATAAGCGCCCGGCCCGGAGTCCGCTCTCGAAGGTCCAGCCCAGATTCTTCGCCTCGACCTTCGAGAGCGTTCTATTCTTCCCGCCGTCTGCGGCAGGAGCGGAATCATAGATCGCCGTCCCTGAGACATCCTTGATCCGCAGGAAGGACAGTTCTCCACTAGTCAAGCTGTCCACCAGACGTTCTATGCGGTACACACTCACATTAATAACAATATAGCCATCGGAGCCCCAAGGAATCGGCAGCCTGCTGGCCAGGCTGATCACTGGCCGTAAATCCTGAGAGTTCCTGGGTTGAACCATCCGTACAGCGCTCCACCCCTGCTGCTGCTTATTCGCGGAGAGCTGCTGCAAATATTCCGCCTCCAGCCCCTGGCCCTGTCCTGGATTCACGTATCCGCTCTGGCCCAGCATCAGCTTGTCCTTGTTACGGTAGACATAGATCGAATCAATCAGGCTGAAGCGTTCAGATAGCCGGTTCATGCTCTGCACAATTTCATACGAGCTGCCAGCCGGTGAGTCTGTGCCGGAAGGAGCATCCAGGAAGTCATTATAAGAATAGTTATTTCCGATCTCCTGTAGCACCCCCAGCTCTATATCATTCAAGGTCCGCTCCACCGTATCCGCCACATAGCTGGTAGATATGTAATTGGCCTTCTCCGTCTCGCTGCGGGACAGCTCCGTAATGACCATGAAGGCCAGGAAGATTAGAACAGTGACTACAAGCAGGAAGACAGGGAAGTATGAGAATAGCATCCGACTATACCAACTGCGCTTCATAGAGCTTCCCCCTTCTTCTTATTCAGACTGCTGCTTTTTATGTGAAATGGACTTGACTCTGTACAGCAGCAATGCACCTAACGCGGCGCTGACCGTACAGGAGAAATACATCAGTCCCGGGCCTCCGCTATCCAGCAGATACCCGTTCAGCAGATTCCCGGCAATGCCTCCAAGACCCACAAACACCATATTGAACAGGCTTTGTCCTGTGGCTTGCAGCTCTTTGCCCGTAATAGAGGCCACATATTCCACAGCCGCAATGTAAAAGAAACCAAAAGACATGCCGTGCAGCGTCTGGACACCTATCATAACACCGGGAACAGGAATGAGCCATTGGATCGCCCAGCGGAGCATGTAGACAACAGAGGCCAGCATGAGTGTTTTCTCATAGCCGTACTTCTTCAGAACGCTTGCGGCCACGAGCATTGCCGGAACACTGGTAATGGAAGCAATCATCAGGGCGATGCCTGACCACGCGAAGCTCCCGCCCGCCATCTGGAAGGTCAGGACAAAGAAGGAGTTGAAGGCCGTAAGCGTCTGGTTCACCAGAAAACAACCGGCGAGAAACAACAGAAAGACCCGGTTACCCAGCAGCTGCCTGATTCCGCTGGTGAAGGTTACATGCTGCGTCCGCCGCTCCACATTCACCGGGATGGTCATCACGAGCATAAGAGCAAGCAGGTTGAAGAGCAGGAAGGGAATCCACAGCTCGGTGACCCCCAGCCAGTTCAGATACAATCCGCCGAAGTACCCTCCCAGCGCCGTGCCGATACTGCCGAACAGCCGGATGGTCCCGAACGAGGTACCTGCGGCTGAAGCTGCATTCACTGCATAAGCGTCGGCAACCGGCGTCTGGGTGCTCTGAAAAATCGTATACAAGCTGTATACCAGCACAATTACGACAAGCCATTTTACATTGTAGAGATAGACTATGGTGCCAGGAACAATCAGGGTAAGCATCAGTACCAGTCTTGTTCGTTGATAGCGGTCCACCAGAATTCCCCATAACGGCTGAAACAGAATCGCCAGCAAGGTGCCGAAGGCCATCATAATTCCAATTCTCTGGCTCGTCATGCCCTGATGAACCAGAAGGGAGGTGACATACGGGTTGAAGCTGCCCCCGGCCAGACCTGTGAACAGATACAGCCCGCGCATCTTCAGCAGGACCTCGCTCTCTTTGCTGCCTACAGAGAATCTCATTATACTTGTTCCGCGTCTCATATTCATACCCTCAGTTCTGCCCGGTTCCTGCGTTCAGCCTGCTTCGGGCCGCCGCCGCAGCACCTATCGCTCCCGCCTGATTGCCGAGCACCGCCTGCCGGATCAATAAAGATTGCTCAGGAGTATACCGGCTGACCCGCGCTACAACCTCCTGCACATAGCCCGGGTTCTTCTCCACGACACCGCCGCCCAGAATGACCAGCTCCAGATCCAGCGTAATCGCTATATTCTTGACCGCCGCCGCCATCTGTTCATACGCATGATCCAGCAGCGCAAGTGCTGTCTCATCCTGCCGCTGCGCCGCTGCAAATACATGCTCCGCCCGGACCGCATCGCCCTGCGCCAGCTCCCGGATCAATGAACTGCTGTTATTCCCGTGCAGCCTGGCCGCCGCCTTCGCCCCGATTCCCGTGCCGGATACCTCCATCTCAAACGGGCCGAACTCACTGTACTCCGGATCGGCAGCAGCATGAACCGCTCCCGGCTCAACGATGAGATAGCCGATCTCACCCGCCGCGAAGCTGGCACCCCGGTAGAGCTGGCCGTTCAGGAACAAGGCGCTGCCCACCCCAGTCCCGACCGTGATCATAATGAAATGCTCAGACCCCGCAGCAGAGCCCGCTGCATACTCGCCCATAGCCGCCATATTCACATCGTTATCCAGCACCACCAGTCCGGGATAGTAAGCCGCAATGACCGGACGGATATCCATAGTTGCAGGCCAATTGAGCGCCGGTGCGCTGGTCAGGGTGCCGGTGCGCTCATTCATGACTCCCGGGAACCCGATGCCCACTCCCTGCAAGGAGGAGAGCGAACTGCCGTTACGCTGGCAGAGCTGCTCCAGTTCAGCGAATAACCAGCGGAAGAATACCTCCGGCTCCCGGCTCAGCTGCGTCTCCACCTTGTACTGTTCAAGCACCGTTCCTTCTTCATCTGTGAGGCATAGCAGTGTCTTGGTGCCGCCCACATCAATTCCGGCAGTTAACATATTCATCTAGGATTCCCCCGTCATTCTATAAAATATATGCTTACGCTCCTATGCCCGCATCTCACGAAAAGCCAATTGGACCGCGGTCTGGACCGCTCCAAGCACCACATCCTTGTCCCCGTGGCTGGAGGCAGCCAACCGGGGCTTCCGGTGCAGCCCGCCTAGCCTGGCTTCCAGCCTTTCCAGCAGGATCTCTCCATGGCTGCCCAGTTCGCCTCCAAACACCACAGTCGCTGGAGCCATCACTGTACAAATGCTGCCCACAGCCTCTGCCAGCAGATTGCAGTAGGCCTCGATAATAGTCAGTGCAAGGGGCTCGCCTCTGCGCGCTGCATCCCATATCTGCGCTGCCGTTCCTCCAGGTGTGGACAGCAAATGCGCTGTATCAGCTGCACCTGTGTATTCTTTTGCCATCCGATGGGCCAGTTGCCTTAATCCGTCTGTAGACAGTACGTCCTCCAGCCTGCCTGCGCTCAGCATCAGATTCGCCAGCTCGCCTGCACCGCCGCCAAGCCCCCGGTAGATCTCCCCGTGGATAATGAGGCCGCCCCCGGTTCCTGCACCGATGGAGAAGTATAGGAGAGAGCCGCTTGCCTCCATTCCCGAAGAGGCATACTCCGCCAGAGATGCGAGGTTGACATCATTCTCTGTCACAAGGGGCACGGGGAACAGCCGGGCCAGATTAGCCCTTGCTAGCACCCCTTCACACCCGCGCAGCGGGGCAACCAGGTCAGACACGCTGCCATCTGCCGGGTCTACTACGCCTGGAATCCCGAAAGCCGCGGCCCGCAGCTTCTCCCGGGAGATCCCGGAATCCGCAAGCAGTCCCTCTATGCTCTGAACCAGGAAGTCTTGACACACCGCCTCTGTCAGCCCGCCCTCCGGCATAGACAGCTGCTTGTAATAGCAGATCTCTCCGCTCATATCTGCGAGTGCTATGCGCAGGCCGCTTCCCCCGACCTCGGCCCCTAGGGTATAGCAGCATTTCGGGTTGAATTCCACTAGTGTTGCCTTGCGGCCCTGGGTGTTCTCCGCTCTGCCGGTCTCTCTGACCAGTCCGCGTTCTATAAGATGAGCAATGGCCGAGGATACCGTAGGCTTGCTTAAGCCGGTATACCGGCTAAGATCCGCTCTGGATTGCGGCCCGCCGCCGATAATCCGGTCCAGAATCAGAAATTCATTCAGATTGCGCATGACCTTGGGGGTCCCGGCCGTTTGAATTCTCACGATTTATACTCCGTTCTATATATAGTTAATTAAGTTTACTAACTTAATGTATAGTTAAATATACAGTCTTTCGGGCGATTTATCCAGCCCCTAATAAAACAGTAGTCCACAGATCAGCTCTGCGGATTCTTGGAATATTCGATTTTGCGACGAGCTTGGGGGGAGGAACTGATGTGTACGAGCCTCATGTTGGGGACTGAGATTCCGCTATTTTGCCGAAATTGCTGCTTATTCGCTTGTTCGAGGACTGAGATTCCGCTATCTGACTTAGAAGTCACCCAAACGGCCTATTTGTGCAGCAATAGCGGATTGTCAGTCCGCCAAAAGTCACTATGGCGCTGTAAATCCACAATAGCGGAATCTCAGTCCGCAGCCACTTTGAAAACTTGGCCATAGCAGTTTAGCCGATGCCCTTGACCACACACTTTCTATTACCTATGCACACTTGACCATCCGCAGCATTCGCTCGGCCCTTTTCCCGGTCAGGTCAGGTCCGCCCCTCCCTCCCCAGCAGCAAGAACCCACAGATCAGCTCTGCGGATTCTTGGAATATTCGATTTTGCGACGAGCTTGGGGGAACTGATGTGTACGAGCCTGATGGCACGGACTTAGAATCCGCTATTTTGCCGAAATTGTTACTTATTCGCTTGTTCGCGGACAGAGATTCCGCTATCCGCCCTAGAAGTCACCCAAACAGCCTGTTTGAGCAGCAATAGCGGATTGTCAGTCCGCCAAAAGTCACTATGGCGCTGTAAATCCACAATAGCGGAATCTCAGTCCGCCCCCCACCACTAACCGCAAAAGTCCGCAGATCCTCCTGCGGACCGGGAATGCGTGCCAGGCTAATTCAGCATTTTCTCCATATGCAGCACTTTGTGGAAGCCGGCCTGAGCGGAGAACAAGCGGGTATTCTGCACCTTGAAGGTCTTGAACCCCACCCGCTCATACAGCTTCTTCGCCAGCGGATTAGTATCCACGACTTCCAGCAGCACCTTACTGCGGTCCGCCTCCCGGGACCACGCGAAGACGGCCTCCAGCAGCCGGGTTCCGACGCCAAGTCCTCTCGCTTCCGCAGACACTACAAGCGGATCGATATGCACTGCATTTGTGGGGGTATTACCATGGAGCAGGCGGAAGATGCCATAGGCTGCATAACGCCAAGCGCCGCCGAGCAGCCCGAAGGTCTGTCTGAGCGAACGGTAACTCAGCGTCATGAAGAAGCCATCTCCTGTCTCCAGACCGGCAAAGCCTACGACCCTTCCCTCATATACCGCGTACAGGGCCTTGTCATAACGCAGACAGCGGCTCAGGACCTCCACAATATCCTGCTCTTTACGGGAGAAGATCCATATTCCACTGAATTTCAAGGTAAAAGCCTGATAGTATAGCCTGGCGACCTCACGTTTCTGTTCTTCATCCAAGTGATCTGCGATCTCTACTTGTAGTGTTGACATACAGGTTCCTCCTTATTGTTCCACTCCAGATTCTATCTGCCTTGGTGAACGAGTGCTCTTCACGGTTACCTGCCGTTCTCTTGCCCTGTTCTGCCGAAGCCTTGGAGGACTGTATGAACCAGCAGCTGCGGAGCGTCATTCTTCGCCAGATTCCCCTTCTGGATCTCCTGCCAGGCAACGAACAACAGATTATACATGACCGTGATGATCCAGTGGGCGGGCATTCCGGTATTCAGCAGACCGCGCGCCTGCCAGCCCTCCACCGCTTCCCGCAGCGGCTGCTTAATCCGTGCTTCCTCAGCTACAATATGCGGGTTCTCGTCCACTGAGGCAGCGAAGCTGAGAAAAGACACCTTGCCGCCCAATGGAATCAGCACCTCGAACACTTCCGTAAGGAATGGAAGCATATCGTGCTCCTCTGCGGTAACGCCCCCGAGCGCTTCATCCACCAGCCCGATCGCATTCAACGCCAGCGCATCCAGCAGCAGCTCCCTGGTGGAGAAATAGCGGTGCAGCGTCGCAATGCCGATCCCTGCGTGATCCGCGATCTCCTGCAGCGTAGCGGTCGGCTTGAACGCCAGCAGCTCCGTCGACGCGTCCAGAATAGCCTTCCGTTTGTTATCTTTAACACTGGTTTTCATGAATATGGCCTGCCTCTGCTGTAGAATATGTGAGATTTCAGTTAACATAATGATACTTTAATTATTATAATGATATGTTTATCTATCATTTAAGTTTATTTTATACCGGGAGGTGGGTGGTGTCAAATTGTTCAAGGCCAAAGCAAAAACCCCCTCAAGAAAGCTGAACGCTTCTGTAAGGGGGTTGCTTTTTCCTCCACGGGGGAGGTTTGTTATCTATGGATTATCTTCTTTCATTCACACCGAGCTGTTCCTTCAATGCATCCTGTAAAATCCGCGAGTAATTCACATTATTTTTCGCGGCGAGGTCATCCAGCCATTTGGGAATAGTTAGTGTTTTTTTCACGGAACGCTCTGATATGGAACTTCGGTAGGGTGGCATGAACACTTCGATTAGAGCAGCAATTTTCCCTGTTCCTGCTGTGAGTGTATTGAGTACATCAATACCAGAGGGAGCAGGAATCAAGTCTCCGTCTTCCTCCATCCCAAATAGGTGCAGCGCGAGACAATCTTTGGCCATATAGAACGCTTCGTCTATATTCTGACCGCAGGTAATTGCACCAGGAAGATCAGGGAATTCTACAGTAATTCCATCTTCGTCTTGTTCAAAGGTCGCAAAATAGCGGTAAAATTTCAATTTATCCTTCATTTGTATAGTCTCCTTTCGATGGAACTATTGAAGTCCTGCCTGCTTGAGGATACTTATGATGGTTTTCTTCGGCAGATCTTTGTTGGGATGTGGTAAAGATAATACGTGTTGCAGCACGTGTCAATAGTTGAGTATACACAGTGTTAAATATTATAAAAAAACCCCTTAAAAAGCTCTAATAAGCTTCTTAAGAGGTTAGAATGTCGCCACTCAGATTACTGATTACTTCTTCCCGCACTCCATCCGCAGCACATGGAACGACTTCGGCTCCAGTGTATAGACCATCCGGCTTGCGGTCTCAATCGGCACACGCTTAGGCGCGATATTGCACGGTGCCTCAATCGAGTTCACTTCCGCCTCCTGTCCCTGCATGACATACGCCTCCCCGCGTCCGGTCAAGCTCAGCGCAGTCTCCAGCTCCACCTGAACCTTGCGGTCTAGCGTGTTCACCAGCTTCACGTAAAGGACTTGCTGCTCCTCATCATAAGAGACAGTGTAAGGAATCTCCTCCTGATCATGTACGGTCTGCAGCACCTTTGTTCCCATCAACGTACTGTACATTTGCTGCACATAATAGCTTGGTGTGCCGTAGCTGCTCTCCCCGTCGAACCAGATCATATCCGGCGACCACTGGGCATAACCGAGTCTGGCGAACAATGGAGCATAGGAGGCCAGCACGACGATGTCGGCATTGCGCTCAAGCCCCGTCAGGAATGCAGCCTCTGCCAGCGCAGCCCCCCAGCTGTTGAAGTGCGGCATATTCATCCCGTTGCCGTAGTGACCCGCATATTCCCCGGCGAACACCTTAATATCCCGCGGATACTTATCATAGAAATGCACGTTCTCGCACAGCCATTCCGGCTTCACATAATAATGCTCATCCACCGCATATACGAAATTCGGATTGCCCTCAGCCCGCTTGCGGTAATACTCCCACGCCCGGGTGTAGTTGTCTGAGCTGACATCCGGCCCGGCAGAGCCGATCAGCTGCACAGACGGGTACGCTGCATGAATCGCCTGCTCAAACAGATCGTATCTGGTGAAAAAGTCCGCGTGCTCCGTCTCCCACTGCTCATTGCCGATCCCGATCATCTCCAGACCAAATGGTTCCGGGTGACCCATCTCACTCCGCAGGCGGCCCCACGGTGAATCCACCGGTCCGTTGGCGAATTCCAGCAGGTCCAGCGCATCCTGAATATACTCCTGGAAATCTTCATCGTGTACACCCACATGCTCAGTAGACTGGAACTGGCAGGCCAGCCCGACATTCAGCACCGGAATCGGCCGCGCCCCCAGGTATTCACACAGCAGAAAATACTCATAGAACCCAATACCCAGGCTCTGATTATAGTGGCTGTACTCACTCGTGTACTGATTCTCTTCATTATTCCCGTGCAGCGCCCAGCGGCTGCTGTTATTCTTGCGCTGTTCGGCGGCACCCACACTCCGCTTCCATTGGTAGCGGTTCTCCAGGTTATAGCCCTCAACAATGCATCCTCCCGGGAACCGCAAGAAGCCTGGCTTCATCTCCTCCAGAAGTTCAACCAGATCCCGGCGGAACAGACCCAGCACGGCATCGGAGGGAATCATGGAGATGAAGTCGAAGCAGACCGTGCCCGGCGCATCCAGCCGGATGACGAAATCTCCATACGACACAGTTTCATTACTGCTAAGCTGCGCTGTATAGCGTGTCCACTCTTCCCCTACTGCTGCCGCGATGACAGCCTGCGCTATAACCGCGCTATTTTTCTCAACGGAAACCTCAATTCCCCCTGCATACCCCTCCGCTCTGGCATAGAAGGATACCGCATACGTAAGCCCCGGCTTCAGGGACACACCATCATAGGCCTTATTGGTAAAAGCGTTCTGCGTCTCCCCGGCGGTAAACGCCAGGTAATGGGGATTGACCTCATTCTGCGGATGCTCCGTCTGAATCTGAAGCTTAGCCCCGCTGGCCGCCTCAGCCGGATATGCTGTCCAGCCATAGAGCCCGTCGTAGCTCTCGCTGTAGCTCCCCCTGTCGCCCGTCGCCTTCATGAACTCGAAGGAACGGTTCTCAATCATCTCGGCATGCAGTCCGCCATCCAGCCCATAGTTGATATCTTCGAAGAACAGCCCGATCATCCCTTTTGAGATCGATACTGCGGGTTTATCTGTAATTTGTATTTTCATTTATTTCCCCTCCGCCACTTTTCCTTGTCTGTATATTTTCCAGTTCTCTATTTACCAGCTCATAAATAAGTAATTATCTCAGACGTAATGCTGCTGTCGTAGCGGTCAGAGATGCCGAAGTCCATCTTTTTATACGTCCAGGCGGCCCGGCCGATCTTGTATTGTTCGAACACGCCATGCACATCCTTGTACCAGTTCACCACGCTCTGCGATGGGGCTTGCTCAATGACTCCATATTCGCCGCAGTACAGATATACGTTTCGCTCTGCTGCAACATCGATTGCATTCTGGATCAGGCTGGTCATGTATGCCGGACCCATCTCGCTGATACCTTCTGCATGAAGCCCGGAGCCGAAAGCGCCAATAGCCGCCGAAGTGCTGCGGTAGTTCTTCAGGTCACCCGGATAGTCCATGTCGCTCTTAGGCATTTGCTCCACCCAAGCCGCACGCTGGTGTGTGAACAGGAACGGCTCATAGAAGTGGAAGGTATACACGATATTCTCATCAAAAGGCTGTTCCAGCAGCCCAAGGGTATGCACGCTGTTCCACTGGATGCCGCCGATAACGATTTTGGTCTCCGGGGCGTGCTTGCGGATCTCGGCAATCGTCCGGTGAGCCAGTGCATTCCAGCGGCTGCTGTCCTGCTCCACAATCTCATTCAATAATTCAAAAGCCACAGTATCCTTATAGCCGGCATACCGGCTGGCAATCGCCTTCCACAGATTCAGGAACCGCTCCTGGAGCGCCGGATCATCGAACAGGGAATTCTCGGCCACGCTGTTGAAGGAGAACCCGGGCGTTTTATGCAGATCAATAATGAGATTCAGCCTATGGGCAGCACACCAGCGGATACAGTTGTCGATATGCTTGAACCCGGCGTAAGTCTCAGCATTCCCCGAATCCTCTATCACTTCATAATCCACCGGCAGCCGGACATGGTCCAGGCCCCACGAAGCAATCGTCTCGATATCCTTCTCCGTAATGAAGCTATCATAATGGGCATGCTGATAAGGACACTGGGACAGCCAGCCTCCGAGATTCACCCCTCTGGTATAACCCGTCCATTCTTTCATCACGATCATCCTCTCCGGCCTCAGCCTTCATTGTAAGCTCTTACTTCTACCTGTCTTAAGCATAGATAAACCCTGGCCGCAGAACAATTACACATCGTGCGTAAGTACTAACATATTGTGCAATCCTCATTTACAAAAGGCACCCTTAGCTTCTACAATAGACCTATCTGCTGCGCAGGAGGTTCATATGAACATACACAATATCGGCTACAATCACAGCCATGACGCGGACTTCATCATCAACAGGCCCCAAGGGTCGGGAGACTATATGCTGTTGCTGCTGAAGACGCCGGCCATCTTCACTTTGAAGGGAGAGAGCCGGGTGACGGGGCCGGACTCCTTCATCCTGTACAGTGAGCATACGCCCCAGTTCTACCGGGCTTACGGGTCACAATTCACCAATGACTGGTTCCATTTCCGGCTGGACAAGCCGGGGGATGAAGCGCTGCTGCATCGGCTGGTGATCCCCAGAGATGAAGTAATCCCGATTGGCGATCTGAACGAGCTGTCGATCATCATTAACCATTTGTGCTATGAGGTGTATTCCGAGAACCCGCATAAGGACGAAACGATTGAATTATATCTCCGGCTATTCTTCATTAAGCTCAGCAACCGGATTCATTCGGCCCAGAAGGAAGTCGGCAACACGCACTACAACAAGATGTCCGTCATCCGCACCAAAATCTACAACCAGCCCTTCCTCAACTGGACCATCGACGGACTGTCCCACGAGCTGACCATGAGCCGCTCCTGCTTCCAGCATCTGTATAAAGACTACTTCGGCGTAAGCCCAATGGCCGACGTCATCGCCAGCCGGATCGAACATGCCAAATACCTGCTCACCACCACAGACATCTCCGTCAAAAAAATCGCAGAAATGAGCGGCTACGCCAGCGAGATCCACTTCATGCGCCAGTTCAAGCAGCAGACGGGGCAGACGCCGTCGCAGTATAGGGAGCACGTAATAAAGCCAGACCGCTTGTAAGCAGTCTGGCTTTATTTTTAGTGATATTCCAAGAACTCAAGACGATTCCCAAAAGGGTCGTTTATATAGAAACGCCTGACGCCTTCACCCGCCCTTGCTTCATCATTCGTGACTTGAATGTTATTCTGCAGCAGGTACTCACGCAACTCATTCAAGTGCTCTACATGAAATGCCGGATGCGCTTTGGTAGCGGGAACAAAATCCCGTTGAACCCCGATATGTACTTGATGCGTCCCACATTGGAACCAAACCCCGCCACGCTTTTGCAACAATTCTGGTTTGGGTATCTCCATCCAGCCTAACAACCCATTGAAGAATCTCCGGGCCTCAGCTTCACAGCCTTCCGGGGCTGCCAGTTGTACATGGTCTAGACCATAATAATTGTAGGTCATCCATCTTCCTCCTTAGCAGTTTCATCTAATGAAACTTGATTTCATAATATAGTTATATATTATAGTAATTCACAATATAAATCTATAAAATAACCCCACAAAGTGGGGCTTAAGCTTCGATGATGACTCAGGTACTTTGCGGGGACCCCAAAACATATAAATTCTCTTGTAAAAAAACAGCCCCCTCTAAGGCGGACTGCTTCATAACTTAAAGCTTATAGATAGCAGAAGTATAGTGCACAGATAATTTAAATCTTATATAAAGTTACTTCATAGTCTGCAAAAACCTTCCCGATCATCTCCTCCACCACACTCCACTCCCCGTTCGCCAGCCCGCAGCCAATGTTGTACGGAAGCGCCACAGACAGACCCTTGGCTTGCGCTTCTATCTTCAGAGTGGTTAACGCTTGCTCCAACGCAGCATAATCGGTATACCGGATTTTGCTTCTTCCATAGTTAAGCTGGCCGAACAGATTCGCCGTGTACTTCGCGCCCGTCTGCACCAGCTGGCAGTGTCCGAGCAGCTCGTCAGGCGTGTAAGAGTCACAGTATTTTTTATACTCAGGATATAAATTCGGATAACGGTCCCGCAGAATCCTCGCAATCCCCGACCCCATCACCCCCTGACAATTCACCTGATGTCCCAGAATATCTTCACTGGCCTCTAATAGATCGCCGTTTACGATTTGGATGGTCATGGTTCTCTCCTTGTTGTTGTGACTTTGGTGTTTGGTTACCTTTTATAATCCCATCATGTCCCGGATCTTGTCCACCGTCTCTAGTACAAACTCATCTACTTCCGCTTCCTTCATATAAACAGGTTCATATTCTATGGGCACTTCAGTGTTACAATAAAAGTGAATGATATTCTGTATTTGCTTATAGGTCTGACCCTTAGGGAAGAACGGTAAGTATTCAGGATATTGCTGAATATGCTGCACATCAGTCCAAAACACATGATTGCCATGCAGCTTCAAATATTTGAAGTCCAGCCAATACCAGTCCCGCTTTACCAGCTGATTGTAATTGGGAGTACCTTTTATAGCTTGATGTACCGTCTCCTCCTGCTTGCTCTTAGTTAACTTGATCCATTCGACATCCGTTATAAGATGACAGTAATACCCCCAATAGTAGGAACCTGCGCCAGAAGTAAGCTCAACATCCTTCAATGCATACTGCTCCCGGAACAGCTCAGGCTGAATCCCCTGTCCATCCTTAAAGTGGGTAACACTCTTAGGTACATGCCGAAATGGAGCAAGACTCCCCTCCTCATCAACGATCCCACAATCCGGGCCAATATTTCCTACCAGAAAATCAACCTTGGATACCGGAACTCCCGCCTTCATTAATGCTTCAGCTATTCTAAAATGAGTAACCCATGTAGCCAATAAGCATTCCTCCTGAGACTAACTATACTCTTATAATACACATTTTACCTACACATACCACTTCCGCTGCGCCTCATACATCGTCCGATACTCGCCCGCCGTGCTCATAAGCTCCTCATGCGTGCCGTCCTGCACGATCCGTCCGTCCTTCATCACGATAATTCGATCCGCGAGCTTCACAGAGCCTAATCGGTGGGAAACCAGGATTGCGGTTTTATCCCGGCATAGGGCGGCGAAATCGTTGTACAGATGGGTCTCCTCCAGCGGATCGATGGCCGCCGTGGGTTCATCCAGAATCATCAGGTCGCTGTCCCGGAACAATCCGCGCGCAATCGCCACACGCTGCCATTGACCGCCGGACAGATCGGTACCGCCGAACTCGCGTCCCAGCATCGTATTCAGCCCTTCCTTAAACCCTTCACCGGATAAAAGCATCCCGGCCTCCTCGCACACGGATACTACTGCGGAATCATCTGCTGGTTTAGAACATTGGCTGATTCGCACATTCTCTCGTAAGGTCTCATTATACTTGCGGTAGTGTTGAAAAACAGCCGACGTTCGCTCATAGCTAGTCCGTGAGGCCTCCACCTCCCCATACCACACTTCCCCTGCCGTAGGCGGGTATAAGCCCATAATGATGCGGCACAGTGTGGTCTTCCCGCTTCCATTCTCGCCTACAATTGCCAGCGTCTGCTTATTGGGGATGATCAGGTCGATCTCCTCCACCGCATTTCGGGTTGCCAGCGGATAACGGAATCGGACACCTTTTAGCTCAATATCACGGTCTGTCGGCCTTGGCAGGGTGTGAGTTCTCTGAATAAGCTCGTCGATGAAATCCAGAAAATTCTCAGTAGACCCGATATTCTCCGTAGCCCAGGCGATTCTCTCGGTGATCAGTTTGTTCATGAACCGGTACAGACTGCCAATCGAAGCCAGCACCGCCGCAAAAGCTCCAATCGAAATCTCCTGCCTCATCACAGACACGAACAGCATATACACGATCAGGCCGTAGCCTATAACCGTCACTATATTCAGAATGAGCTGAACGAGCTGCTTGCGCACCTGCGTCCGAAGTACAATAGCGTTCAACCGTTGCAGGGCAGAGGTATACAGATTCTCGAAAAATGCAGTAGCTCCCAGCAGCCGGGTCTCCGAGAGATACGCTTTGTCCGTCAAGCACCGTTCGTAGTAGTCACTTTCCCGCCGGATCGGGGCAGATGCCGCCTCCAGATTCTTGAATGCTGACATCAGCACCCCTTGGGAGAGCATCACCGGGATGAATACGACGACAATACTTAGCGCAAGCACTGGCTTGAGCGTGAACAGATACCACCCGATGAACACAAAATAAGTCGTATAGTAGAACAGAATATCCAGTAAGGTAGTACCGATCCAGATCAGCTTGCCGCTCCCGTTCACAGCCTTGTGGATATAATCCAGCCGCTTCGTGTCCTCGAATTCAGAGACCTGTAACGAATCTACTCTCTTAAAAATCATCAGGTTCAGGTGCTTGCCCACGCTTAGCCCGTAAATCTCCTCATAACAGTTCCCGAGTCCGTCCATGACATGATAGAACAGATATATAAGCGCCAGCTCGCCCAAGGAAAATAGAATCATCTTGAATTCTATTCGATCTGTAGCATAGGCAGCCGCTGCATCCAGAAACCTCTGCATAAATAATACCTGCAACACCCAGGAGACCGCCTGGAGTAAGGCAATACCGATGTACGTGTAAGACATCCCGGGATTCACCTGGAATAAAAGACGCAGGCATCTGGTCCCGTTCCTCAGGAATCCCTGCCCCTGTAGTCTATCCATGCTGCACCATACTCTCTGCCTCATACCACGACTTCTGGCTGGCGAACATTTTCCGGTAGATTCCATCCGGGATTTCCAGCAATTGCTCATGGGAGCCCTGCTCCGCAATCCGCCCGCTTCGCACCACCAGGATCACATCCGAGATTCTCGCAGCACCTAGCCTGTGGGTGATGTAGATAGTGAACCGGTCTGCGCGGATGCTGCTGAACATTTCATATAGCCGGCTCTCTTCGATGGGGTCCAGCGCAGCCGTAGGCTCGTCCATAATATGGATAGCTGAGCTGGAGTACAACAGTCTGGCTATCGCCAACCGTTGCCACTGCCCGCCGGAGAGGTCCAGACTGTTCTCTTGGATTTTGCCGACGTAAGTATCGAGACCGTATTCCAGCCCCTGGACCATCCTGTCCAGATTCATCTTGCTTATGCTGTGACGGATTCGCTCTTCATCTAGCCTAAGAATATTCCCCAGCCTTATATTATCCTGGATCGTCAGCGCGTACCTGGCGTAATTCTGGAAAACCACTGCGATGATGCTTTTCAGCTCCGGGTAGCTGTACTCCCGCAGGTTCTTATTATTAATGTAGATTTCGCCCTCGTAGTTATCGTACATCCCGGTAAGCAGTTTGATTAGGGTAGACTTTCCGGCCCCGTTCTCCCCGACAATGGCATAGCTTTTCCCGCTAACCATGGTGAACGAGCATTGATTCAATATGTATCTCTCCGTATCCGGGTAGCGGAAGCTCACCTGCCTGAATTCCAGCGATTGAAAGACGAAGCCGCCCCACTCCACAGGCAGAGCAGCAGCATCCTTCTTCTCACTGAGTCCGGCAAAAGCAGAGAAGTCCTGCAGATACTCCTTCATCCGCGCATGCTCCTGCATCGTCTCGGCTAACTGCCAGGACATCCTCTGCACAAGGCTGAAGATCGCGGTCACCAGCGAAATGTAGAGGCCAATCGATACCTCGCCCAAGTGCAGCGCAGGCAGTAGCAAGGCCACAATAATGATGCCGATCAGCAGGGCGATGATCGAGCCGCTTTTCAGATGAATGAAGCTGCGGATCTGTATCTTCTTCTCCACCAAGTATGTCTGATCATACAGCTTATCGTACCGCTCCCTGAGCGCCGGACCATAACCGAATAACGTGCGTTCCTCCGCATCCTCCCGGCTGGTCAGGATATGGGCCAGATCCGCACTCCTTCTACGTATCCGTTGCGCATCCATCCCCAGCACATAATTCGCTTTGCCCGTCTTCATGGCAATATAGAACAAAGGCACCGCAACCAGTACAATCACTATCCCCGTAACGAACGTGGACGACATCACAATCACAAGCAGCGAAGCAGTCCCAATCAGCAGATTCAGTCCACTCATCATATTGTTGAACCCGCCCATGAAATGACCCACCGGATCTCCGCACACCCTATCAATTAACTCCGAAGTCTCCTTATTCTCAATATGCTGATACGCAAGCCGCGCCCGCTTGAGCACCATCTCCCGCTTCAGCCGCACATTCAGCCGGTTGCGCCCCGTCAGCTCAATCAGCTGCATCAGGCTGGGAAGCAGATGAGTGACGATCACATAACCCAAAATCAGCGCAAGCGGCCTATAGATTAACGAATACTCCGCCCGGCCATTCACAATATGGGTCGCCGTATTAATGAAATAAGCCATCACCAGCGTCTGATACGCAGGCATCAGGGCATCCACCAGCATATACCCCACCGCCGCCGCCGTCTGCACCGGAATCACCCGAAGCGGAATCCTGATTAGATCGAATACTGTATATTTTCTTGAAGTAAGCATGTAGTCTCCTTGTTGGAATGAATTATGGTAGGGACGAATCACAATAGGAAAGACTCGCAAAGCGTGCCCTAATTCATAGTATCATTTCCATCCTGGAGGAATAACCTGTCAGATTATAGGGATAGCGTAGAATAATAGAGAAGATTAAGGCCGTTATACACGATATGCACCACGACTCCCGGCCAGATGGAGCCTGTCTTGCGGAACAGGTACGCCACCAGAACACCGACCATGAACGCGTCTAACAGGATCACGGTGAATCCATGAACCACGCCGAAAATTGCAGCGCTGCCTACTATTCCGGCCCATGGGCCATAACGGTTCAGTGCATTGGCAATGACGCCGCGGAAGACAAATTCCTCGCTTAGCGGCGTTAGAATGGCCCCGGTGATAAGCAGAATAAACATGGAGAGCGGACCGCCTTGCGCTGCCGTCTGGAAGTCCGCCTGGGTGTTGATCTCGGTAACAAAGTGATAATAGATCCCTTCGATCACAAAACATCCCCCGAACGCGGCAATCCCGATGACAACCGCCATCAGCAGCCATTTCCGCTCCGTCATCCGAAACCCGAAAGCGCGTAAATTGCGAATCCGCAGGGCGTAGGCTGCAAACAAAGCCAGGAAGCCAATCAGACCATTGGCTGCACCTCCGATATTAATCCGCAAGATGGCTTGCTCATCAGGAATTTGAAGCATCCAGACCCCAAGGATTACGACGCCGATCATATAGAGGGACAGTGCAGTTAGAATCTCCGGCCAGCCGGGCCGGGTGTGAGGCATTTCAGTTAAGGAAGGGCTGCTCATTGCCAGTCCCCCGATCGTGACCATTTTTACTCATACTATTTTCCTCCTACTCTTCTCATCGAAGCTCGAATTTGTTGCTCAGACCTATCCTACCAACCCCGCCGGAACGGAACTTAAACGAACCACTGAATTTTTGCTTAATTTTGTCCCCGCTGTTTAGGTTCTGTTAAGATAACTATGCTATTTTGAACAAGGGTGACAAAATGCCAAATCTATCCGCGATTAAAATCGCTATCGTTGACGACGAACCTTCGATCATCACCATGCTGCAAATGGTGCTTCGCCGCGAAGGCTTTCAACAACTGTACGGGGCTTCCACTTGTACTGAAGCTATTAGCCTGGTACAACGCGTGGTTCCCGATATCGTCCTGCTTGACATTATGCTTCCCGACGGCAGCGGGCTGGAGCTCTGCTCCAAAATCCGCGAATACGGGAATCCTTATATCCTGTTCCTCACTGCCAAGGCGACTGATCTCGATATTCTAAAAGGCTTCGCCATGGGCGGGGATGATTATATCACCAAGCCCTTCAACCCCCTGGAGGTAGCCGCAAGAATTCAAGCACGCATACGCCGTTTGGAGCCGGAAGCTCTGGCAGCCAGTGCTGCGAAATATCCGGATGCGGGAATTTACCGGTTCAGTCGCTTCACCCTAAACGAGGCGGAGGGCGAACTGACCGTTGAGGGACAGCCTGTTCCTTGCCCTGCACAGGTCTTCCAACTATTACTGCACTTCTGCCGGCATCCCGGAATCGTCTTCTCCAAAACCCAGCTCTACGACAAAGTCTGGGGCATCAACGGCCAGGGCGATGATTCGACCGTGATGGTGCATATCCGCCGCATTCGGGAGCGGATCGAACTCGATCCCGGCGACCCGAAGCTGCTGCTTACGGTACGCGGACTGGGCTACAAGCTGGTGAAGGAGCCGGAGGAACGATGAGAATCCAGCAACGCATGGCCTTCCACTTCACGTATCAGTTGATTTTCTATGCGCTGGCGATTGTGACCATTGCCTTGGCTGCCTGCATCATGTTCTTCCAGAACATGACCAGCAATGAGATCCGCCGGAACTTTCCGGTTGGCGTCCTGGAGCAGATCTCCCAAGAAGCCCAGTACAAAGACGGGAAGCTTCATATCTTTTCCCAGTGGAACAAGCTTATTGGGGAGAAGGGGATGTGGCTGCAGGTGGTTAGTGCGGAGGGAGACGTAGTCTACAGCATTAATACAACGTCCAACTCTGCACTGCCTGCCTCCTATTCCACCGCTCAATTGCTCGATATCCAGGAGACACGGAGGCTGGGTTCTTATGCTGTGCAGACACAACTGAATTTCTCGTTCAAGGACCCGCTTCTATATGTACTCGGTTATCCAACTCCTGACCTGGACCAGCTTACAGAGTGGTTCAACGCTTACGGACAGCAGGGCATGGTAAGGAGTGAGGCGGTTCCCCTCTTGGAACAGCAGCTTCGGGAGACCAGCAGTTATCTGCAAGTGATCGATCCTGAGAGTAACACCGTACAAGGCATCGGCGATCAGACATATGTACCAAAAGCATATCGGCCCTTGGACATTCTGGCCATCCAGCAGTCTCCAGACAACTACGACGCGGGCATTGTGGCCCACCGGGACGAGCCGAGCGGGATGACCTGGATCGTCTATACGACCCACGCAGCGGGACTCCCTCTGAAGCATCCTGTATTGGAAAATGTAACGCCAAGGCTGATCTGGATTGCAGTGCTGATCCTGATCCTCGCGCTGTCGGTCTCCATCTGGCATGGCTACCGCTTCGGGCGGCCCCTGATTCTGTTCGCAGGCTGGTTCGAACGGATGGGCCAAGGGCAATACGATGAGGTGCTTACCGCCAAGGACAAGCGCAAGGTATTCCGCCGCAACGGCACGATGCGAACCCGCAATCGGCTCTATCAGGAAGTTATTCAAGCCTTTTATCAGATGACTCATCAATTGGCTCAAATCGAGAGGGACCGCAAGAGGCTGGAGAAAGAGCAGGCGGAGTGGATGTCAGGAATCTCCCATGATCTGCGCACCCCTCTGGCCACGATTCAAGGCTACGGGTATATGCTGGAGAAGCTGCCCGAGCAATGGAGCCAAGAAGAAATGCGGATCATGGGCGCGACCATCCGGGAAAAAGGGGATTATATGCTGGAGCTGATCTCCGACTTCTCGCTGATCCACGAGCTTAAGCAGAGCGATTCCATCATGGTCCGCCGGGAGACAGATCTGGCAGAGTTGGTGCGCTGCTCGGTGTTGAAGTACGTCAATGACGCCACTATGTCTGAGTATCTGTTTCACTACACCGGGGAAGAGGGTTCCCTGCTCATACAGGCAGATGCCACCTGGTTACAGCGGCTGATGGACAATTTGCTGTCCAATGCCGTCAAGCATAATCCGCCCGGCACCACCATTACCGTCACTCTTACCCGAGTCCATGACAGAGCTTGCATACGGGTACTTGATAATGGCAAAGGAATGGACGAGGAAACACGGCATCATCTGTTCAACCGCTACTACCGCGGAACCAACACCGAAGAATCCACAGACGGCTCCGGCCTCGGCATGAGCATCGCCAAGACCATCGTGGAGGCACACGGTGGGGAAATCAAGGTTCAATCGACAACCGGGCAAGGCACGGAGTTTGAGATTGTTTTGCCGTGCTGAGTAAAAAAGGGTTCCAGTTCTGATGAGCTGGAGCCCTTGTTTCTGTTTAAGTATGAATACATACTCAAAGGCATCCATTGTCATCCCACATTTAACAGAATTTATATTACTATTCCTAAGGATTCATGTAATCTCCATCATTCTGTAGAGTAAACTACGTGGATTTAACAGTTTATATCTTTTACTGTTAAACACAAAGATGAAGGAGATGAGTAAGTGGAAAGTATCCTAGAAAGCCTGTATCATGGCAACTTGCATCCCGATGAAAACATTATACCCGATGACCTACAGTACTCTATTTTAAGAAAAAGAACATCTGACATCATAGAGGTTTGGAAGGAGCGGCTTTCAGCGGAGGAATTCGACGAATTAGAAGCACTGTTAGACTTGTATGGTCAAACTCATGGCATGGAGTTGGCAGCTAGTTTCAAGTGTGGATTTCGCTTGGGAGCGGGGATTATGGTAGAGGTTTTGACCGGGGAGAAGGGGCTTGCTGGTCGGTTGAGTGTTGATGGTGATAAGACTCAGTAATTAACAGAATGAATTGTAAATGATGATGACCTGCTCTTTATAGTGGATCAGATTCTAAACAATCCAGATTATTTGCCTAATACTTAACAATGATTAAAGCCCGCCGACCAGTAAGGTTGATGGGCTTTTACTTTTATTAAAGTGACTATTTTACCATAATTATGTACTTTTAATGTCTTAAATCTATATATCCCAAATATAAGAATTAATGTTTAGACACAGTCACTTAAAAAACTTTATTCTTATCACATCTTATTACAAAGGTGGTATTCAAAAAGTGTCAAGATCATTTAAAATCGTCATCTCGACTTTTTCAGTATTATTGATTATTGCTGTACTTTCCTCATTCACTTTTCCTTTATTAACCTCCGCTGAAGAGAGTTCAACACCCAAAAATTTGATTCCTATTATGACCTCTAATGATGCTCCGACTGGGCATGTAACTGCTAGTAGCGTTTGGGTTAGTGTTGATGGGATAGCTCACCACCAACCATTTAGACTTTTTGATGGAGATTTAACCGATGTTGGATGGGGTACCAGCCAAGGTAATAAATCTGGATGGGTTGCATATGAATTTGATCGCCCGGTTGTAGTCAACCAGTATGCATTATTGTCTCGTCCATGGATTGAGCAAGATATTTATAAAGGAGAAACACCTAAAGACTTTACTTTGGATGCATGGGACGGAACAAACTGGATTGTGCTCGATTCTGAGGTAGATATTACAGACTGGAAGCCAAACGTAAAAAAAGTATTTTCTTTCACTAATAAAAATCCTTATAAAAAATATAGATTAAATATCACTGATAATAATGGGGAACCTAGAGATGTAGCATTAGGAGCAATAGAAATGTATAGTACTGCTACAGCCGCACCCGAGCCGACCGCACCTCCAAAACCTATTGAAACTCCAGTACCCACTCCTACTAATTTACCTGAATTACCCAGCGGCGACCGCGCATTATTGACAGTCACATTAACAAATGGAGTTGATAAAGAATTCGACCTTCCCATTTCTGAAGTTGATGCTTTCCTAACTTGGTACGACTCAGCGAACGGATCTGCTCGGTATGGAATTGATAAATACGACTACAACAAAGGCCCCTTCAGTAAACGCACTGAATACGTAATACATGATAAGATCCTAACTTTTGAAGTAAGTGAGTATACAACAACCGAATAAGTAGTCCCATTATGTATGATACTCTTTATAAAAAAGCCCCGCCAGAGATAGCGGGGCTAAGCACAATGGTGATTATTGCAGAATCGTAGCCATTTGTTTATCGGTAAGTATGATGCTATATGCATACCCATTATCATCAAACATTGCTGATATTAAGTAAACTTTGGTGCCATCATAATCATTTTTCAACCATTCATCTTTATTTAAAAATTTCCCATTTACTGAGTCATATGCATAGTCTAAATTCGATTCATTTTCCCCAAAGTTTTGATTTCCGTATTTTTCCTTAATCTCATCTCTCAGCATTCCTATTTTTAGTTCTTTATTCGTTATGTAAACATTCTTTGAATCCTCACCTATTCCAATACCCACTACTTTTTCATCTCGGTACATAATTCTTATGCCATCATTATAACTGAATCTATTTTTGCCGACTTTTTCCCCTTCCCCAATCACCTTTTCTGCTGCTGTACGACTCATACCGTAGCTTACAATTTGCTTTTCATCGTTTACTCTCATTATTGCTAAATCACCTGTGGTCAGCCCACTTTTTGAAGAGCCGCACGCAGTCAGCAAAACCAAAAAAAACAATACTAAAATCTTCTTACGCATGTCCATTCCCCCATGATAATTTCCCTAAAGTTTACCATGGACAGAAAAAAGAAAAAAGCCCGCCAACCAGTAAAGTTGACGGGATGAATTGATTTAAAAACCTTCTATATTAATAGATGGTCGTCTTGTAGTAAACGTATTTGTAGCGGAAGTAACCCCCAAGAAAGCTGCCCCATTTTTCAGAATATGTAGGAGCTAAAGGTGTGTTAGTTTACCAATTAGTATAGGTAATTGTTTTATAGTAAACATCGGGGAATCCAGCCTGAAGATCTTCCCAGCCCCCTCCAAGTGATTGGTTCGTTTGAAGAATTCTAGTATAATCAATAACATCAGCTACTTGTGCAGCGGAAGCAACGGGAGCGATAGTAAAAATTAGAGACAACGCATTATACCTGCGAATCTCTTTTTCACAAAATCACACCTTTCGTTATTAGGATAACCCAACTTTATTCCATAAATAATAATTGTTGGTATAAGATAAAAATACTTTCCATATATAGTTAAAAATTTACCGTTTTATGTACGTTAAAAATTCAAATTGATCTCGCTAATGCAATTTCCGGCCATCTTAACCATACCTGAATGATACCCCTTCTACTATTCCGCCATAATCATGGATTTACTCTTCAGGGTAATCGTTATATTGGTACCAGACAAATACTCGTGTTTGTGACATCGCCGCAACTATGAAGTTTATATCGCTCTCCAGGACTTTCTATGCGCTATGTAACTTTTCAAGACACTTTTGCATTTGGTATGAAGGATTTCTGCCAAGGCTTAAATCATTCTCTGCCGAACGACGAGGCCAGTGTCATAAGACTTTAACCAATAGCCCGCCGACCAGTTAAGGTTGACGGGCTTCTGCCTATGTTGTAAAAGCAAGGTTATTTGCGGGTTTATATGTTGTATTAAGCCACGCTCCTACCATTGACGAAGCAACTGCTTGCAACGGATCGGCGTAACGCCTCTCACATTCAAGAGGCTTGCGTCGCATACAATCGTGCATAAATGCCGCCGCTACGCAGCAGTTCCTCATGCGTACCCGTCTCGGCTATCTCTGTGCCCTCCAGCACGACGATCTGGTCGGCATGACGGACCGTGGATAGCCGATGGGCAATCACCAGTGTTGTGCGATCCTTCGATATTTCGTCCAGCGCCTGCTGGATCTCTTGCTCGGTCTTGGTATCCAGCGCCGAAGTCGCTTCATCCAGAATGAGGATTGGCGCATTACGCAGAATCGCCCGTGCTATCGAAATCCGCTGTTTCTGCCCTCCTGACAGCCGTACACCGCGTTCACCAATCACCGTATCGTAGCCTTGCTCCATCTGTGCTATGAAATCATGCGCTTTCGCCGCTTTCGCTGCGGCCATCACATCTTTCCCGGTTGCATCCGCCCATCCATAAGCGATATTGTCATACACGGAGCCGTCAAACAGGAAGGTGTCCTGCAGCACCATCGAGATATTGTCACGCAGGCTGGAGAGCGTCACATCCCGAATATCAATACCATCCACTCGAATCGAACCGGCCTGAGGGTCGTAGAATCGGTTAACGAGACTGGCCAATGTCGTCTTTCCTACACCGGTTGTACCTACAAGCGCGACCGTCTTTCCGGGATCAATAGTCAGGTTCAGCCGTTCTAGTACAGGCGCACCCTCCTGATATACGAAGGTGACATCTTGAAAAGATATCTGTCCTTGTACACGCGGTAAGCTGACTGCGTCTCGCTTCTCCTGTATATCCTCCTCTTCTTCCAGCACCTCGTATACCCGTTTAAGACCTGCGGCGGCTCGCCCGGTCATCTCCACCAGATTGGAGAAGGACTTTACCGGCTGATAGAACATACCCAGGTAGGCGATGAATCCGATGATATCAGCAATGCTGACCTCGCCTGTTGCCATTAATCTGCCGCCTAGAATCACGACAAACACAGTACCCAGCGCAGTGACAAAGGCTAACAACGGCACAGACGTTTCATAGAACAGACTGGCGCGCAAATAGGTCTTCGTATGTTTCATAGCCAGACGAGATACGTTGCCCTGCTCCTCCTCCTGCCGATTAAAAATTTGGATTTCCTTCATGCCCGCCAAGTTCTCCTGCACCTTGCCGGAGATTTCTCCCCGCGTTTTGGAATTCTCTCCCCACAGCGGCGACAAATGCTTGCTCTGCCATATCGTAATCGCAAGCAGCAACGGAATCGTAATCAGACTGATCAGTGCCAGCTTCACATTAATCGTCAAGAGAAGAATGCCTACTCCGATAAAGGTCAATGCGTTGATGATAAAGTCAGGAATAGCATGGGCAATGAAAATTTCAGCTTCCATCGCATCATTCACAACGCGCCCGGTCAAGTCACCCGTCCGGCTTCGGTGGAAATAGCGCAAGCTCATCTGCTGATATTTGCTATACAATCTTGTTCTTAAATCTGCTACATAATGAAGTGCCGCATAATGGTTCATATAGCCGGCCAGTGATGTTCCGATGGCTTGCAGACAGGTGGCTCCAAGCAGCAACAAACCAATCTTCAGCGCTTCCGCGGCAAACTGGCTGCTGCCTTCGGTAGCCAATTGGGTCAACGACCGAAGCGCCCAGGGCAGATAAAACCCGGCCATTGTGGCCATTACGACACCGGCAAATCCAATCCCTAACTGCAACCAGTATTTCCGTGCGCCCAGCAGGACACGCCATGCGGTTGTCATGTGGCAATCGCCTCCTTCTGCCCCTTAGCCTCTGGGAATCCTTGATCTACTTCTTGGTCTCTACGCTTATCACGCAATAGCTCGTACGTCACATACACCGGCCGCCCTGTTCGTGGTTCCAGCATAATCTCGGCATCAATGGCAAACACCTCACGCAGCGTCTGTACCGTCATTACACGCTCTGGCGAGCCATGCTCCACCACCTGGCCCTCACGAATCGCCACCATATAGTCGGAGAAGCGTGCTGCCAGATTCAGGTCATGCAGTACCATCACAATCGTCACGTGCTGACTGCGATTCAGGTCATAGAGCAGTTCCAGTACTTCGAGCTGATGCGCCAGGTCCAGATAGGTGGTGGGTTCATCCAGCAGGATCAGATCGGTCTGCTGGGTGAGCGCCATCGCAATCCATACGCGCTGACGCTGACCGCCAGAGAGCGTATCCACCTCACGATGCTCGAACGCTGTAAGCTGGGTAACCGCTAAGGCCCAGGCTACTACTTGCTTATCCTCTTTGGAGAGCTTGCCGAAACCCCGTTGATGAGGAAAACGTCCATAGGCGACTAACTGGCCGACCGTCAAACCGCTCGGTGCGGTTGGCGTCTGCGGCAGAATCGCCATCTGCTTGGCGACTTCCTTGGTGGACAGTGTGCGGATATCGGCACCATTCAGATAGACCGTACCATTATTCGTCTTGAGCAGCCGGCCGACTGCCTTGAGTACAGTTGATTTGCCGCATCCATTGGGACCAATAATCGAGGTGATCTGTCCACGCGGAATCTGCAAATCCAGTTCTTTGACGATAAGCGTGTCATTATAGGCAATATCAATTTGCTCTGCTGTAATACTTTCCATGACGTCCTCCTAATTGGCCTTCGCTAGTAAATAAAGAAAGTACGGAACACTGATGACCGTAATGACGATTCCCGTCGGCACATCTCCCCCCAGGTTAACCGTGCGCGTAATCGTGTCTGCCAGCACCACGACTAATCCGCCGGTCAGGCTGGCAGCCGGAATGAGCAATTTGTGATCGGGCCCGACCAGTTTTCTTGCCATATGCGGAGCGATCAAGCCAACGAAGAAGAAGCTTCCGCCAACAGCCACAGCGCCAGAGGATAAAGCAACAGCAGCGATCGACAACCCCAAAAACTGCCGCTTCACAGAAAGACCCAGCCCTTCTGCCGTCTGATAGCCCAGATGGAGGGTGTTCAGCATCCGGGACTTGTAGAAAATATAGCCGATTAAAATCAAGACCCATGGTGCCAGTACGGAAATATAGCGCCAATCAGCGCCCCACAAGCTTCCCGCCAGCCAATTCAGCATGAAGTCCATCTGCGAATCATCCAGCTTGAGTGTCAGGAAGGTGGTCAGCGCCCCATACCCGCTTCCGAGCGCGACCCCGGTTAAGATCAGACCGATTGGCGAGAGGTTTCGCCCGCGGTGATAAGATAATAAGAAGATCAATCCCGCCGCCAGCAGGCCGCCAACAAAGGCCAGCAGCGGCAGGGCAATGAAGGAACTTTTTCCTGTCGATGCGATGAATACTACGAAGAACAGGACAAACAAACCTGATCCTGAACTAATCCCCAGTGTCCCCGGACTAGCCATGTCGTTGCGCAGCAAACTCTGCATCACGACCCCACCCGCTCCCATTCCCAGACCTACCAAGATCGACAGTACGATTCGTGGCATTCGAAAATCGAACAGGATCAGATTGTGCTTGCCGGTACCGTTACCCAGGAGAACGTTCAGCACTTCCAGCGGTGAAAGATTCATCTTGCCGGAATTCATGCTAATGACAGCAAACATAAGGATGAGCAGCACAAGCACTACATTGATGAGGATACCCCGTTGCACCGTATAACGCTGCTTGATCATTCGAATTCCCTCCTTTGCCTGCGGGCGAGGAAGAGAAAGTACGGCACACCAATGATGGAAAAAATAATGCCAATCGGTGTTTCGAACGGCCTATTAATCAAACGGCCAGCCAGATCGGCCGATACGGTCAGCAACGCGCCATATAGCGCAGCCGCCGGAATAATGTACCGATAGTCGACACCGACCATATATCGCACAATATGCGGGGTAATCAGACCCACAAAACCGATTGGGCCAACCACGACAACAGCCAATCCAGTCAGCACGAGCACGATAATCGTCGATAGCCCCTTGACCAGTCCGCTACGGATACCGAGTCCACTTGCCACATCCTCTCCCAGACTGAGCAGTGTAACGGAAGGAGCCAGCGCCAGCGCCAGCAGTATACCACCAACAAATAAGGGGGAGATAATCAGTAGTTCCCCCCACTTGGCCCCCGCTGTACTGCCTGCCGTCCAGAATGCCAATGCCCGGCCCAGGTTGTAATTGATCGCCAAATACTGACTGAGTGCGCCAAACAGCATGGAGATGGACAGCCCTGCCAGTACCAGCCGCTGAGGCGTCATTCCGCGCTTGCCCAGTGACGCAATGAAGTAAGTGATCCCGGTCGCGAGCGCTGCTCCCAGACATGCAAACAGCATCATTTGCCCATACGAATAACCCGGTAGAAACGCCAGGCATAGCGCAATCGCGAATGCTGCCCCGGAGCTGATCCCCATCAGCCCGGAGTCGGCCAGCGGATTGCGCGTTGTCCCCTGCATGATCGCACCACAAACCGCAAGGCTACATCCGACGATCAGATCGGCTACAGTACGCGGAAGACGTAGGGTTTGAATAATTTGATGTTCAGTGAGCGTTGGATCAAACCGGAAAATAGCCTCCCATGCAGTCGCTAACCTCATATCAGCGGCACCAAAGCTAATCGACGCCGCTGACATGAGAACCGTTAATCCAAGCCCTACCACCATGTAGATGGTGAAGTTCACCGCCCCACGGCGATTTTGTTCAGGCTTGTTTTTCATCGTATTTCCAGGTCCCCTTATTTAGCTAATGCCAGCAATTGATTGATAATATGATCAATCAATGCACTGGAAGTCATTATATCCGTGGACCAAGATAGCGATGAACCCACCGTTACGATCCGGTTATGTTGCACAGCGGGTAGTGATTTCCAAACCGCATGATCAGCAGGAACTTCCGTATCTCCTAAGGCGATCAAATAATCCCCCATGTAAGCGGGCAAGACCTCCATAGAGATCTGTCCCCAATATTTATCCGCGTCAATAATATCAGATTGAACTTTTGACGGTGCCTTCATTTGAAGCTGATTATACATAAGCTCGCCAACCGCATGCTTGGCTCCAGCGATGGAGTTCGTTTTATCACCGAATTCTCCCATAGTAATCGTCACGTCTGCAAGGCCGGCATTCTTAAGGGATAGCTTCGCTTCTTCGATTTTGTTAGCATAAGCATCCAAAACAGCCTCAGCCTCTTTCGGCTTATTCAGAACATCGCCAATGAAATGGATACGCTCCTCTGTGGTCATATCACCATAAGGGACATAAATGGTCGGGGCAATTTTGGATAAATCCTCATAATTCTCTTCGCCCCATGCTAATATGATCAGATCAGGCTCAAGCGTCATGACATCTTCCGGCTCCATTTTTATGTTAACTGAATCTTTAATCTCGTTAGAATAGACCGCCTCTGTCTCGCCCTTTGTCGCTCTCGCCACACCTAGAGGAGTTACACCCAAAGCTACCACATCACCAACCAGATAATCGACTACAACACGCTGAGGGTTGCCCGGCACCTCAACATCACCCTTTACTGTAGATATCTTTCTGGTCTGCGAGACTGCTTCTGAAGCTTTCGTCTCCTGTACTTCCGGTTGTGTCGTCTGCCCGGTCTCCGCAGGCGGATTCACCGTTCCCCTATTATTCGCTGGCGTCCCCGACGTACATGCCGTCAGCAGCAGCATCAGGCTCATCGCCGCCACAAAGATCATTTCTTTACTTCGTACTTGTCCAAACATGCTTGATTCCCCATCTCTATAAGACTTGACTAGACTCGCCAGTTCCCTCTCATTGTATTGAAGATGAGAATCATTATCAATACCATCAACCTGCATAGGTAGTGCGTTTATTTTCCGATAATCACTCGGCGTCATCTTGTAATACTTCTTAAACATCCGAAACAAGTTCTTCTCATCAGCAAATCCAGATCCTGTTGCTATCTCTTTAATGGTTGCCTCTGTATACTTCAAGTCATGACAGGCAGCTTCAATCCTTCTCTGAATGAGATACTCCTGTAAGCTCATCCCTTCCTTCTTTTTGAACAACCGCGTTAATTGCCCGCCACTGATCCCAAACATAGCGGCAATATCCTGGAACATAATCGGCTCCCTGTAATGCTTATCGAGATATACCTTCGCAGAACAGGCTGGATTGGGCTGGAGATAGCGAATCTCGCCACCCTCTAAATCTCTGAACACCCTATGAATCAATTGATATAGATAAGCTTTGGCCTGTAGCTGATCCATCGCCTTGCCGCGGTTCCAGTCATTCATCATCTGTTGAAACCAGTCGAGCAGCAAGATAGGATTACTTGGTGTATAACCAAACTGTTGAACAAATGGATTGACTTGCTCCAGTAGTTGCTGCAGGTACCTCCTGGAGAAGAGAGGGGATTCAGCTTTATACAACACCATGAAGGTCTTCACCTTCTCCCCTGTAGACGAAATACTAAGCAGGCTCCCCTTGCCGCCGTGAACCAAACCGAAGCGTTCCATCCCAAATGTGGTCTCATTCAGTTGAATTTGCGCTTCCCCTCCACATACATAGATAAGCATGCTGCTAGGCATTTTATATTGCTCCAATGGATATTGGGGCGCTACATGATGTAAGCGTACATCTATCAATGTAATGATTGAACGTGCCCAGATGCGGGCCATCATGTCGATCATCTCCGGTGTATAGGCATGGCTTGCTTCTGATTTCTCTTGCATCTATCCGCGCTCCCTCATCAATTGATATTGATTATCAATATCATATTTCATGAGGTAAGTATATCATCATTAAGTAAACTTGGGTTGTTTTGTAGGAAGGGTTAGGCTCGATATCATCAAAATCGTAGAACCCTTAGCACGCTATCCTCGATTTTCAAATATGGCAGTTTAAGTTCACCCTCAACCATTTCCTCCAATCATTCAGACCGTTAATATTCGTTTCCCCTATATCCATACTCATCGTTTATCCCTCGTTACAAAGGGCTTATTTCATTATGAATTTTGTGTGCTATGGGCATATGCCGTGTTGGATATGGGTTATAGTCCATAGACTGTTGACGAGATATTATTTGAGGAGGTTACTTATGGAAACGAATTATCAACAAGTTGCCTGGAATTGTATGAATAAGTATGTCGGTATTACGACAACGGACGGTCAGTCTCACGACGGGTTTATTGCTCAAATCGATCAGAACAACGTTATACTTGCCATTCCCACAAATGAAATGATGGGCCAGATGAACGGAATGCCTGCTAACGCAACAGCCTACAGACAATTCGGATACTATCCGGGATTCTACCCGCGCCGCCGCTTTTATCCAAGACCGATTCCCTTTGGTGCCATTACAGCTTTATACTTGCTTCCATTTTTCATTTAATAATGATTAGGGAATTCGTTATTGCATGGGCATCCGCCCAGTTCTTTATGTGGGCATTAGCATAGGATGATGTATAACCAGGTAGTGCTCGAAACCACTCGCGGAGGGATTAGCGGCTGCTTAGTGGAAGTTAAGCCAGACCACGTTGTATTGCATACCAGGGGCCGGAAGTTTTTCGTACGAATCTGCGAGATTGTCTGGATCATGCCAGAATAGATTTTGTGAGGGAGCTACGACAGTAGCTCTTTTTTTGATTTGCCAAAGAAATTCTATACAAGGTGCTGCACGGTGAACACGGTGACTCCTTACGACAAATTGTAACGGAGGGGAGTCCAAGCGTTCATATTAAAAACGCAATCGAGCACATTCTGAATCATTATCAGGATTCATTCCGCATTGAGGATTTGACACAACTTGCGAAGATGAGCGTTCCGTCGTTCCATAGGCCAGCGAAGAGAGCCTCGGCAGAGCGTTCAAGGATTTCGCTACACGGGAGAACGTCGTCATTGCCACCAAACTGGGTGCTCCCATGCGTTCAGGACCTAACTCATTCGGGCTCTCTCGCAAAGCGATTATGACCGAAATTGACCACAGCTTGCGACGTCTTGGAACGGATTATATCGACCTGTACCAGATTCATCGCGCTGACCCTTTTACCCCGTGGGAAGAGACGCTTGAAGCCCTCCATGATCTCGTAAAAATGGGCAAAGTACGCTATTTGGGCGCCTCCACCATGAGAACTTGGCAGTTCGCAAAGGCCCTGCATCTCCAGAAAGAGCACGGTTGGGCCCGCTTCATCTCCATGCAACACAACTACAACCTGATCGCCCGCGAGGAAGAGAACGAGATGATCCCGCTCTGTGCCGACGAAGGGATTCAGACGATGGTCTTCAGTCCGCTGTCGCGGGGCGTCCTTGCCCGGCCTTGGGGTACACAAACGCCCCGCTCCGAGACCGAAACCGGTGCTGCCCAATACTATCAGGCAACTGCAGCAGCCGACCAAAAGATTGTGGAAGCCATCGGTCACGTTGCAAAGGAACGCGGAGTTAGCCGCGCCGAAATCTCACTCGCCTGGCTGTACCGCAACCCCGTCGTTGCCGCGCCCATCGTGGGAGCGCTCAAAACCAGTCATATTGACGATGCGATCAAAGCCCTCTCGATCAAGCTATCCGACGAAGAAGCAGAAAGACTGGAAGCTGCATACACCCCTCGCATCGACGTAAATGTTAGAAATTCCGACCCGAAGTCGATAGCCCGCATGGCGGCAACCGTTGGGCATGAGGTTGCAATTCCGGGTGGGGGGAAGTGAATTGAATAGAGTAATAGGCCCATGCAGGTTGCATGGGCCTATTGGACCAATGTAACAATTTCACTCTCTCAATATTTAGTGAACTATATAATTACATATCTAAAACCGCAATTCTTTTAAAACCAAAAGATTCAATTTAGGCTTGTTCTTCTGTTTTTAATTTTGGAACTGCCCAAACTAATGAATATTTAGCTCTTGTATTAGCAACATAACCTATTCTTCCTGATTCCAGCTCTTTTTCGAGCCAATGTTCCCCACTGAAAGCAGGACAGCTTCCTAATGCTTCAGCTTCAACCATCTAAATACATAAAAAGCCGCCAATCCGGCAGCTTTTTATGCACTTATTCTAACATCATTCAACCACTACCTTACCTTTGAGCGTGAATCGAATGCTTGTACTCCCAGTGCTAATGCCCCGCACAAGCCAGCATTATCGCCGAGCATAGGTGCTACAATATAATGTCCCATATCCGATACAATCGGCTTGGCACTCACGTATCCATTTAGAAGGCTGCCTACTTGCTCCCGGATCATCGGGAATAAGTGGATTTGTTTCATCACGCCCCCGCCGAGAATGACTTTCTTAGGGGATAACGTCAGGATGACATTCGATATGGCCTGCGCGATGTAGAATGCCTCCATCTCCCATGCCGGGTGGTCTTCCGGCAGGGTATCGCCCTTAGCCTTCCATCTTGCTTCTAGCGCCGGGCCGGCGGCCATACCTTCCAGACAATCGCCATGATAGGGACAATTGCCACCAAAGTCATCGTTCGGATGCCGCCTTGTGAGGATATGTCCACCTTCTGGATGAACAAGTCCATGTACCAGGTTACCCTCGGTATAGACGCCGACTCCTACGCCAGTCCCGATCGTATAGTAGACGCAGCTATCCAATCCTTGTGCTGCACCCCATGTGGCTTCGCCCAACGCGGCAGCATTGACGTCCGTATCCCAACCAACCGGAACATCGAAGACCGATTTTAGCGTACCCAAGAAATTATATCCGGACCAGCCAGGTTTTGGCGTTGTCGTCACATAACCGTAAGTCGGACTGGAGAGTTCGAGGTCAATCGGACCAAATGATCCAATCCCTATGCTATCGACTCTCTTCTCCCGGAAGTAGGCGATGACATTCTCCATCGTCTCTTCGGGTCGACGGGTCGGAAAGTGAATCCGATCCTCAATCTCCCCTTCTTCGTTCCCGACACCGCAGACAAACTTTGTTCCGCCTGCTTCAATTGCCCCGATACGCATGAGCTTCCTCCTTGACCTCATCTCTCCATATGCTTCCCAGCTCATTGATTTGGAGCGACATCAGCTTTACGTCTCCGCCAACCGCGTAGAGCTCAAGTCCGTTGCTCTCGGAAGCGGGGAAAATCATGTCCGAGATGACCGCTAGACCCTCACCACCGAACACTTCAATCGAAGACCAATCCATGAAGATGGACATGCGTACACGGTTATTCACAGGCGTCAGCGGTGCCTGGTGCTTAGCTGCGAAGTCCGGATGGAAATTCGTAGTGCCTGAATTCGTGCGATCGACAAACAACTCCATCTTGAGGGTATCGTACCCCACCACCGTTTCTTCATCTGCAGACTTTCTAACCTTCATTCCGAACTCCGTTGCGGTTCCAATTTCGAATTCCGCGGTCAATTCCGCTCTATCAGTGGTGATGTCCGCCAGCGGATTCATATCCGGAACCAAGGTTACATTCTCCAGAGCCATAAGCGGTGAACCTATCCTTCTCAATTCTTCTACCGGTTCTTGCACCAGACGAAGGCCTTCCCGATAGGTTCTCAACTTCAACTCCCGTGGAATGGATGCATTTCCCCGCCACTTGTCAGTCGGAAGCGTCCCGGCATACCGCCAGTTGTTCATCCAGCCGATCCAGAGCTTACGGCCGTCTCCTTCCGGTATATCGCTCCAGGTGACGGCTGCATAGAAATCGGACCCGAAATCAATCCATTTCACATCATGAACCGAAAGAATAGGCTCGTCAGGTGTAAATGTCTTACCATCGAAGCTGCCGACGAAGTACATCATACCGGAGCCGCCTGCCGGTGGTTCAGGTTCGTTCGGGTTCACTCCATTACAATCGCCCACACTTAGAATGAGCACCCACTTCTTCTGATTGGGATCACCATCGACATGAATCGAGAATAGATCCGGACATTCATAAACGCCGCGATGTGTTCCGATGACGTCAGCGCCAAATGCACTAGCAAATGCCCATTCCTTCAAATTCGGAGAAGTGTAGAACTCCACACGGTCTTGAACAGCCAGAGTCATAATCCAACTAGATGTATCCTCATGCCAGAATACCTTCGGATCGCGGAAATCAAGCGTCGTCTCCGGAAACAATACCGGGTTTCCTTCATATTTTGTCCAAGTCCGTCCCTTGTCTCTGCTGTAGGCGATGCTTTGAACCTGCGGCTTACCTGGCTGCACCTTGTTGTCGTTATTCGTATAGATCGCCACAAGCCCTGACCCGTACTCATCAAAAAAACCACTAGTGTTTTGTGTATCGACTACCGCGCTTCCAGAGAAAATCGCACCGTCCTCACCTGGCGGCAAGGATGCTTCAAGCTCCTCCCAATGGACCAGATCGGTGCTTACCGCGTGCCCCCAATGCATTCTTCCGAAATCGGGTTGGCTTGCGAACGGCGTGTGCTGATAAAAGAGGTGGTACTCATTCTCGTAATACACCATTCCGTTCGGATCGTTCATCCAGTTTTGTTGTGGCGAATAATGATACTGCGGACGGAACTTCTCTGTATAATTCATGTTTCTCCCACTCCTCCAGAATAATAATAGTCGGAGCATGGCCTGCTATAGCATGAACTCACACTCCGACGGTATGCATTATAATGTAACTGGCTATTTCCCCGCTCTGTCGTAACCTGTTTGTTTGATTTTCAGCCAATCCTGCATGCCAAGACGATCAAGCTCTTTGATGAATGCGTCCCACTCTTTGTCCACGTTCGCGCCTTGCATCCATTCCGTACGCTTCTTCAGAATATATGGCCACAGGTCGGCTTCGGTTTGGGTCAGGCGCTCTGATTCCTCTTTGGAGAAAAACACTCTCGGATATATATGCTCAGCTTTCATATCCGGCACATAGATCTTCTTCAAAATATCAATGCGATAGGCCGCATCGTCCGGCATCGTCGTTACCTTACCGTAATAGGAATCGAGAATAGCTAACGGTCCGCCAGCGCTCGTTTTGACGCGCAGCTCGTTCGGTGAAGCACCGTTCAGCGGCAAGTGCTTCAGCATTTTAGTAGCTTCGTCCATTTCAAAAATATTCTGTTGCGTTTCGTCGCCATAAGTTCCCCAATTGTTCTGTACAGACTGGGACGGATCATACATTGCGTCTATCCATTTAATCGTCGCTTCGATGTTCTTGTTATCGGCTGTGATCACCATTCTGCCGCGGTCAAATCCCATACCGTTCGCACGGGCTACATTCTTCCAGCCGTTCGGCCCTTCCAGTGCCGGCATCGGTTCAAACGGACTGTCCATGCCGCTCACATTCGCCTTGTCCCAGGTGAAGTACAAGCCGTAGCGATCATCTTTTGCTTTGGCTATAAATTTGTTCCAGTCTTGGGTAATGAATTCCGGATCGATCAGACCCGCTGCGTACAGCTCCTGAAAGTACTTCATGCCTTCCTTATAGCCCGGCGCCAATACGGCATTGTTCACCTTGCCGTCATTGTCGACCAGCGTTAGATCCCCGTTAAAGCCAGCTCCGAAGGAACCGAGAAGGAAACTTAAATCCTCGTTGGCCCCGTCATCATTAATAAAAGAAACCGGAATCTCGTCGGCTTTGCCATTGCCATTCGGATCCTTCGTTTTGAACGCGATCAACACTTGTTTCAGTTCCTCCGTCGTCTTTGGCATTTGCAGGCCAAGCTTATCCAGCCATGCCTTGTTAATCCATGGAATATTGTTGACAGAGTGAATACTCTCCTTGCCTTCACCAAGCTCCTCAATCCAAGGGAATGCGAGGATGTGCCCGTCCGGTGAAGTCATCATACCTTTGTATTGGGGTGCCTGTTCCAGCACCTTACTGAGGTTCGGCATTTTCTCAGGCGTAATGTATTCCTCGACAGGAATGATTGTGCCGTCATTGGCCAATTTCAACAAATCGAAATCACTGAGGCCGGCGTTGAAAAGCGCATCCGGAAGCTCACCTGTGGCCAAAGCGAGATTCCGCTTCTCGACGTACACATCTTCCGAATAGACTTTCCAGTCGATATGAATGCCGGTCTTTTCTTCCAGGCGTTTGAAGATCAGCTTCTCATTCGGGTCTTGAGGAGCAAGCGGCGAGTTCGGCGTCATGAAGGTTAGGGTTTGATCACCGGAATTCCCCTTTTCTTTGTCGCCTTCTTTATCGCTGCTGCATCCCGTAATTGCCATAACAGCCCCCAGGGAAATAATGGATACTGTTTTCTTAAAATGTTTCATACTAATTCTCCCCTTTTAAATGTCTTCATTTATATAACTGTAGGCTCTCTACTTGAGGGAACCGACCATGACACCTTTTTCGAAGTATTTCTGGAAGAAAGGATACATTACAAGAAGCGGAAGACTGGAGACTACGATGGCCGCATACTTCATCAATTCGGACAATCGTGCTAACTCAGCCTGTTCCTTAATTGAAGAGACAATATTCGGATCAACCTTGTTCAGAATCAGAATACGCCGAAGTACGAGCTGTAGCGGATATTTATCTTGATTCTCCAAGTAGATCAGAGATTGAAAGAAATCATTCCAGTGACCAACGAAAGCATATAACGCAAGGACAAACACGATAGGCTTGGAGAGCGGAATGATAATGCTAAAGAAGATTGTGAAATCTGAGGCACCGTCAATCTTAGCCGCTTCGTTCATTTCCTTTGGCAAGCCCCGGAAGAACGTACGGGCCAGAATAATGTTCCAGACACTCACTGCACCCGGGATCACGAGCGCCCAGATGGTATCAAGCATGCCCAGACTCTTCACCACGAGATAAGTCGGGATCAGACCCCCGCCAAAGAACATGGTGATAATGAAAAGCGTCATAATTATTTTTCTTCCGACGAAGTCGTCGAGCGCCAATGGATATCCTGCAAAGACGCAGACAGAAACCGTTATCACTGTGAAAACGGAGGAATATAGCAACGCGTTCAGAAATCCACCAATGATTTTGTCATCCGATAAAATCATTCTATATCCCTCAAGGCTATAATCTGAGAAGTCGAAGGATAACCCCTTATTCAGAAGTGCCGTCGGTTCCATGAACGAAGCCACGACCATATAAATCAGCGGACCAATAATCGCTACAACGAGGAGAACCAGCAGGGTGAAGATAACACCGAGCACGACCTTGTCCATCTTAGTTGGTTTAATACTGTCCATGATGATCTCCTTTCCTATACAATTCCATCGCCATCGTTAACCCGTTTCACGATAAAATTCACCGTAAACAGCATAATGAGGTTAATGACGGTATTAAACAATTCCACGGCAGCGGAGAACGAATAGTTCGCCTGCTGGAAGCCGATCCGATAGACATAAGTACTGATTACATCCGATTTCTCCATGTTCATTTCGTTCCACATCAGAATGGCTTTGTCACCGCCACCGGCCATAATGCCGCCTGCCGCGAGAATGATCATGATCGCAATAACCGGCCTGATGGTTGGTATATCAATATGCCTTATACGCTGAAGCAGGCTTGCACCGTCAAGTGTCGCCGCATTATGCAGCTCCGGATCCACATTGGCCAATGCAGCCACATATATAATGGACGACCATCCAGCCCCCTGCCAGATTCCGGAGAGGATATACATCGGACGGAAATATTCCGGTTCTGACATGAACGAGAGCGGCATTCCGCCAAAGGCCACAACTAATTTATTTACCGGGCCTGTTGGAGAGAATAAGACAAAGAGCATACCCACAACAACAACAACAGAAATGAAGTTCGGCGCATATAAGAACAATTGAATGTTCTTTTTCATCGCGGCCTTGCGTACCTGATTCAACATTAATGCCAGAATAATCGGCACCGGGAATCCCAGCAACAGACCGTAAATGTTCAACTGAAGGGTATTGAATAACAATTGCTCAAAATTGGGTGCATTAAAGAATCGTTCGAAGTGATGAAACCCAACCCAGTCACTCCCCAAAATACCTTTTCGAAAGCTGTAGTCTTTAAAAGCGATCAGAACACCATACATAGGGAGATATTTAAAAATAATAGTCAATACGACTGCCGGAAGGACAAAAAGGTAAAGCCAATAGTTGTTCTTGATATACCTGAGTTTCTCCATAAGTCCTGTGCGATTCCTAGCTTCCGGTCTTTTATTTTGTGTGATTCCAGAAGTTTGTTGCAACTTCTCCTCCCCCTCAATACTCATTTGCAAAACATAAATGTGATTTTGGATACTTCTCGCGCGAAAGTAAGTGCTTCCATAAGTCACTGACAACAGCTTAGCAAATTCAATTTACAACATCACGATTACTTCGTCAAGACTTTTTACGACTGCAAAAGTAAACATATGCACACTTAAAAAGCACTCTTTCATTTTAATAACGTAAAATTCATTAATTTTCCTGCTCAAAACAACGAAATAATAGTTTTATATTCCGAAAAAGCCATCACGAGGTGAATGCACACCATCCACCTTCTTTGTGCATTTGTTTACTTTTGCACAAAATGTAAACCTTAACACTCGTTCTTTTTCCTTTTTCTCCATTTGTTCATTTGTAACAATTAAGTTGACAATTATATTATTTTATACTACGATTATTTTGGTCGAGAACGCACTACTTCTGCTAAAGGAGCCATTCTCTTTGAACAAAGAAAAAGTAACCATTCAAGATATAGCCGATTCGCTTGGACTATCTAGGAATACTGTATCCAAAGCATTAAATAATAATCCTTCTATACCGGATGAGACACGCAGCAAAGTGGTCAGAAAAGCTATTGATATGAATTACAAGCAGTTCGCCTTGTTCGAACAAGAAGTCACACCTGCCAAAAAAACCGGCAATATCGCCCTGCTTACAGCAAATATGCCGAACAATTCACATTTTGGCACATCACTGCTAAGCGGCCTCGAACAAAAAATCAGCTCCGAAGGCTTTAATTTGTCGATACATATCGTTCGAGAGAATGAACTCGATTCGTCGGCTCTTCCTGTCAATTTCGACAAAAGTAAAGTAGATGGCATTGTCTGTATCGAATTGTTCGACAAGAGCTACTCGGAGTTTATTACGTCATTTGAGATCCCGACATTATTCATTGACGCTTCAGCAGAACTGACGTTTTCTGAGATGAAGGCAGATCTGCTGCTGATGGAGAACATTCACAGTTCTTTCAGTATAACGAAGAAGCTCATTGATGAAGGAATTACGGAGATCGGGTTTATCGGCGATTCCCGCCACTGCATGAGCTTCAACGAGCGTTGGGACGGGTTCACCAAAGCCATGTATGCCGCCCGGATTGATCTTGATGAATCCTTCTGCATTCTCGAAGACGACCGGCGCATCGCTGACTATAAGTGGCTTAAGCAGCGACTAGCCAGCATGACAAATCTTCCACCCGCGTTCGTATGCGCCAATGACTACATCGCTATTAATGTCATTCGTATCTTAAAGGACCTTAATATCCAAATTCCTGGTGAGGTTAAGGTCTGCGGATTCGATAATTCCCCGGAGTCGCGAATCGTGGAACCCCACTTGACCACCGTTCATATCCACCGGTCCGAAATGGGCTTTCTTGCGGCCGAGATGCTTCTGTCCAAAATCGAAAATCCCGGTAGACCTCCGCTGGTTACGCATGTGAAGACGATGCCGCTTTTCCGTCAATCGACGGGTCATGAGGAGTAGAGTGTAGAACCATGCCGTAGACTGCGCGTTGGCAGAAGTTGAGTGTTGCGCGTGTCGCGAAGCTTACAACAAGGAACCCTTTCAGCAAACGTTATGCTGAAAGGGTTCCTTGTTTTTTATTTCATGCAGCAATTATCCGTAGCAATCAACGGACGCTTAAGCAACTCCCATCCGGTCTTGGCGGATATAAAAGAGGCAAGCTCCCACCCCATCCGGTAATGCGTCTGATAGCCGGGATGGTAACGGCCTCCCCAGCCTTCTACCTCTGGATGAATCAGCCCTAAATCAACCAAGAATACCTTTCCGTTTCCAGTTTGATTACAATAAGCCACGACCTTATCTACACTGGCCAGATAGTTGTTGTTCATGGTTCCAACACAGCAAAAAACATAGGGATCATTGTATTGATCCAGGATAACCTGAATGAATTTTAAATAAGCGGCGATATACTTCTCATCATCAATTGGCGTTGAATAATCGTTTTGACCCAAATTAATGATAATTCCATCAGGAATATATCTGGAGAAGTCCCATGGCGCCGTCTCTTTGCCAAGGGTCCCGAAAAAATGCTCCGGCAATCCATGCTTATTCCCTACCGCATCCTGCCAAACGCCAATGCCGCAAATGGCCATCGTATGATATTCCGCGTTCAACATTCTGGCACTGATCCCGGCATAGGACATATAGCCGTCGTCAAGATGCGGGGCTTCAGCGAGCTCATGCGGATGACCGATCCCTCCTCCATCTGTAATGGAATCCCCAAAGTATTCAAGCCGGATAGGTTTGGCCGCAGGCGGGGCAAGGAAGCTTCCGCCGTCAGGAAGAGAAAAATGATGAAAAGCGATGTTTCCAGTCAAAATCCCTGTCCGCTTGTGAATTTCCAAAGTATGCTCACCATCCGGGAGTCCCTGTTCGATTATGTATGCATGAACCCCCTTCTTCAGATTAATCCAATTACGGGCGATCCCGTCCAATACGATTTCAACGTAATCCTGGCCGCCGGAATCCTCCGCTGTCATAGAGATGGCCGTACCCCGGAAGGCAAGATGAACAGCACTGTTGACCCATCCGCATATCGGATTCCCCTTGTCCGTTAGATCAAATCGCCCCATCAGCCTGGTGTACTTGGTAAAGTCAAAATCCAAAGTAACTCCTCCCCTAAAGGACTCCTCCGGAAAACCTACAGCACTTCCGGAAGGGTCCTTATTCAGTTAATGCATATGACCAGGCTCGCTATTGACCAGTCTTCCCCTGAACCGGAGTAAGCCCTAGCTCCGGATTCGCCAGATCAAGTTTATACATGATTTGATTATAGTTATACCGTGGTGTCGCGACATGATTCGTGAACGTATTCGTATAAGTCCCCTCGAAGTAGATTACCCGGCCGCCATACTTATTGAAGTTTTTATGCTGGGCAACGTTATAGAAAGTATAATTATCGTGCGTAACGATCTTTTTGGCATTAGTCCATGGACCTTGAGGCGCCGGAGCTTCCGCGTACCAGATTTCTCCGAGCACCGATGTCTTCCCCTGCAGCTGCTGCCCGATCATCACATAACGCTGCCGGTAAGCGTTCCATTCGACGGAGCTTGAGGAGATTTGAACCTCTTCGCCGGTATCGGCATCCTTCAATTGATAGTATTGCAGGTCGGACGCTTGGATCACGCCTAAATGGATCAGCTCCTTCTCTTGATCCTGCTTAAGCGGCGGAGTATTCTTTTTCCACCCCCATACAAGCTGGCCGCTTGCGTCACGTTCCAACGACGTTTGAGCTCCGTTGTACGTCGTTCCCGGTGTTAAAGCTGTAAACGATTCATATTGAGTATAGTCGATGATAGCGTCATAGCTTGCGGGAACGCGCAAATTCGGCATCCGGTGTTCGGTAAAGAGCCAATACCCCAGGCCGTTCTCCTCATAATAGGTCGCCTGGCCGCCCGGATGACGCCAATCGTCTATGGAAGGGAACTGGACGACCTGCTCGAATTCCTTAATATTGTCATTAAAAGCAAGGATGCCGAAAGCATTGAGTCCGGGATTGTGAGTACTATATCCGGCGAGCAGGCGTTCATGTCCTGTACTGTCCTTGGCAGTCATCAAACCGAACACCCAAGCTATGCCGGCACCGTCTGGCAGCTGCGGCACCAGGCTTTTGACGAAACCGTCCGGTGTAGTGAAATAGTCCAGATTCACACCAGCATCAGGATCCAATCCGCCGTTTTGCGGCAGCTGAGAAGTTGCTCCCGTCACCCGGAAGTTCCCCAGCGGATACGCCGGTCTGTCGGTGTCGCCCCAGAACCAGTACAGCTTATCGTTGTACGTGATCGTCTGTACGGAATCCTGTCCCATGACCAGACCGTTTATCAGAGGCTCCTGAATCGGCGCCCCCAGACCAAGGAGCATACTGTCTCGATAAATGCCTTGACCCGTAATCCGGTACAGCCGTTCAGCGATGTTGACCCGGTTCATCTCGATTGTAATCGTGCCCCCGGGCGTAATCTGCACAGCCTGCCCGCGATTGCCAAACATATCGGCGGGGATATCATAACCGTGGCTCGACAGATGGAAAAAGACCGACTGATCCATCAATCCGGGTTCACTGAACGCCACTACACCAGCACTATCCGTGTAATACAGAATGTTGTTCGTCGTCTTCAGCTCAACCAGCGGAATGCCCCGGCCCGTCTCGGCATCCACGATCTTGATCTTGAATGGCTCCTGGACCCCTTTCTTTGTGCTGCTCAGATTTTGCCGGGCGCCGCTTTCATCCGCCTGCGCTGCAAACGCGCCGCCCGGCGCCGTCATCATCATCATCATCATCATCATCATCAGCAGCACAAGGCAAGTCCATATTCCCGCACTTTTCCACTGTTTCATTGTCATTTTGTTGGCCTCCCGATCTTAGTCAATTGGATAGAATGAAATCCCCTGTCTATTCATATCACGCCTTGCGTAGCGCCAATCGAAGGGTCTTCACCCCGAACGGACGAAGCCTAAGCATAACTTCTCCGCCTTCGTGCGGCACTTCTGCAATCTTCTCCTCCAGCATATTGGTTTCACTAACCTCCGCCACGGACAGCCCGATGTGAAGCTTGCAGACTACAGAGGCCCCTTTACTCTCGTACAGACGCACCACCCAATCACCCGATCCGTCTTCGGCAAGCTTGACCGTCTCCGCAATCACATTGGCTTGATCAATGCAGAGTACAGAGTGTGTCCCGCCCCCTCCTCCAGGCACAAGGCTGACAGGATAGTTCAGCTCATATGCTTCGCGCACGACAGGACTATCAAGAAACGCACCGTTCCAGAACGTAAATGCATAAGTAAAATGATGCACCCCTTGATCGGACGTTTCATCCGGCCAGGTCGGAGCCCGAAGCAGCGTCAGGCTCATCGTGTTATCATTGACGGAAATGCCGTATTTGCAGTCGTTCAGCAGTGCGAAGCCGCGGTTGGCCTCAGCAAGGGCAGACCACTTATGCTGAACCACTTCGTAACGATCCGCATCATGCGGACGCGAAGCATGATTCGGCCTCTTGACGTGACCGAACTGAATTTCCTGCAGGGACTCGTTCGTATGAATGCGAACCGGGAAATCGACTTTCAGCAGCTTATTCTTCTCGCGCCACTGAATCGTTGTATGGAACTCCACCCGGCGGCTGCCCGCAAGCAACCGGATATCCTGAATCATAGTCGAATGATTCAATTCCCGCTCCACCCGAATATTCGCGAAGAGCGGTCCATTCGCAGTAACGGAAATCTTGGCGTTGGCGTTTAGCTCAACGGGTGCCAAGCGGTAGCGCCGGTCAATCTCCCAGGCATCGAAATCCGAATTTTGATCCCGGTACATCCGCATGACATTACAGCAGTCTGCTGCCCATTCCGTACCGTTCTCCTTATCGACAACCCGTGTAATCTCACCCTTTTCGTTAATTCCAAGGTCAATCCATTCATTCTCCATATGCGATTCACTTGCAAAGACTGTGGACAGAACAGGAACGGCCGGAACTTCCGGTTCAGCCTTGTAAGTCGACCAGCCCATGGAAGGAGCCTCCAGCTGGACATAGCTGACTCCTTCGTGCAATTGCACTGGTAGAACGGCTCCATTGCTATTCGCAATTCCGTGAACGCCATTAGGTAGTGCAACCAGTTCCTGTCTTCTCCAGGACATCGAGTTAAATACGGTAACACTGGATGACTCGCCGTCCGTGATGGCATCTTTTGCTTCAGACGCCATGTTGTACAGTTCCTTATTCAATTCCATCAGCTCAAGCTGCGCCTCTTCATGGACGCGGTGGATAGACGAGCCTGGCAGAATATCGTGGAATTGGTGCAGCAGCAATACCTTCCACAGACGGTCCATCTCCCCGTACGGATAGGCCCGGCTGTTCAAGTGATCCGCTGCAGCCCCCCACAACTCCGCCTCACGGAAGCCAATTTCCGCCTTCCTGTTCAGCTTTTTGATGACCGCTTGTGTTGTATACGTCCCCCGGTGAGCGGGGTAATAGAGCTCTCCCACATACTTGGCATCAGGGATGCCCTTTTCGATCTGATCCCGGAAAAATTCGATTGGCGAGCCGTGCTTCGTCTTGGGAACGCCCTCCAAATTGCCGAGCCTGCGCATAAACTCAAGATCGTCCCGGCTCGAGCCTCCGCCTCCGTCGCCATGCCCGAACTGCGTGAGCCGTGTAGAAATCCCTTCAAGCTGGACGCGGTCTTTCCACTGATTGATCAAGAATGACGGACTGATCCGAATCGGGTAGTAATCCCCATAGTTAAGCAGATGCGACAAGATTTGCGAACCGTCGATCCCCTCCCACAGAAACGTATTATGCGGGAACGGATCTGCCACATTATCATAAGTACCGAACAATTTAACGGTACCGAAATACTTTATCCCGCAACCCTTCATGATTTGCGGCAGGTTCCCGGAATAGCCGAACACGTCAGGCAGCCACAGCATTTCATTGTCTACGCCGAATTCTTCCTTGAAGAAGCGTTTACCGTGCATCGCTTGGCGGATCAGGCTTTCACCGCTAGTAAGATTCGTATCAGGCTCTATCCACATGGAGCCTTCGGGAATGATCCTGCCTTCCTTCACCGCTTGTTTGATCCGCGTATACAGTTCTGGATACAGCCTCTTGACCAACTGGAACAAATAGGGCTGGCTCTGCATGTAGGTATATTCCGGATATTCATCCATGAGCGCAAGCTGATTGGACAGGGTCCGTGCAATCTTACGCTTCGTCTCGGCAATCGGCCACAGCCAGGCCACATCCAGGTGGGACTGTCCCATAAGGTACAGGGTAGGCGCCGTAGAACCGTTGACACAGGATAAAAGCGGTTTCATGATCTCCCTGCACTCTTTTACGTTCTCTCCCAGCAATTCCTGACGCAGGGTCAGGTCCAACGCCGCAAATACCTGGGTCAGACAACGGTCTATCTCCGCAACGCGGAGAGATTTGACATCAAGATGATTGCGAAGATCATACAGGCATTCCAAATCAATGAAAAACTGGTACACCTCTTCTTCAAAAATACAGAGCTGTGACTCTCCGAACACCGGCTGAGAATTGGAATGGCCGGCGTACGCCTCTGCGACAATCTCGAATGGTTCGCCGCTTTTTGCCGAACGGGTTAAGGTTATATAATGATGGTTAAGATCCTTTGCGCCACTCACGATGCCGTCAACATACACCGTCGCTTCGGATCCAAAATCAAGCATGGCCACCAGCCGTTTGCCTTCGGCCTCCTTAGGGACGATAACCGTGGAGCGGAACCAGCCGTACCCCCAGTTCTCCCCCCACTGTTGTCCCCTGGGAATGCTCTGGAACGGTTGTTCATCCATTTCATGAATGAACAGCTGTTCCTTTGTCGTAAAACCTGAAAACTCTATTGAAGAAACCTTTGTAATCATAAATTGATTTCTTTTATTCAGAAGCTTTTCGACATGGAATAAAATCTCCTTTTTCTCATTCAAAGCTCTTCTCACATCCTAGTTATCTTAATTTGCTGTTACTCTTTGCGCAGCATCGTTATAAATTTTCAGAACTTCATCAATGGCGCCCATTTCTTGGACCTTATCTATGAATTCCTGCCAATCATCGAAGCTGCTCTTGCCGGCCACGAATTTAGCCTGTTCTTCCGTAACAAACGTTTTAATCGGGTTCATAATCTCCGAGATCCGTTGGTTCTCATCGCCTGTGAGCTGAATCGAAGGTTCGCTCAGCCAGGAAGGAACGTATTCGTTCTCAGGCATGGGTAAGCTTGTCAGGAAGGGCGACTTCTCAATCGGCACCTCTTCATACTTGCCGTTGAACACGGTATAGTCTGTCGCGGCAAAATCTACAAACGCTCTTGCATCACTAACCATTTGCAGGCCAGGATTATGATTCCGGCTTGCCCGCATGCCATATTTATCACCTTCCAGCCATGGATCTTTGGCATTTTTCAACGAGTCTGCAAAGGTCGGAATACCATTCTCCCCCATCGTATAGGTCGTGCCCTCAATTCCCCAGGTGATGAGTCTGATCATGTCCTCCGAATATTGATAATCAATGAATTTGATCAACTCCTCGGGGTTTTTCACTTTTGAACTTAGGCCATAAGCTGCCCAGCCCAAATCAGGAGTATTGCCATTCACCACTTCCTGCCAGGCTTTCCCGTACTTCGGATTGTCAGGATACAGGGAAACTGCAAAAATCTTGCCATCGTTGGCCGTTCTTGTGTATTCCGCCGGAGTGGTGAACCACTGCGTCAGCCACATGAGGTTGTCGCCGTTCAGCGCCTTTCTTTTCAGCGTATCATCTGTATCAATCGTATACTCCGGGTCTAACAGCTTATCCGCATACAGCTTATTTGCAAATTGGAGCGCATCTTTAAACCCTTCTTCCAGAACCCCATATACATATTTCTCACCGTTCCAGAAAATTTCATCCTTGATATGGTTCGCAGAGAACAGCGATCTCAGACTATTCCATTTGGTTGCGACGGGATATTTGTCGGGATAGAGTTTTTTAAGACTTTTGGCTGCCTCATAAAATTCATCAAGCGTCTTTGGAATTTCGATATGATTCGCTTTGAACACGTCATAGCGGTAAGAGGACGTATTCTGAATGAGCATGCCGCGATCCTCAGGGAACCTCGGAGTGGAAGTTTCCATAAAGGTATACATCTCGCCGTCAGCATTCGTTACCCGCGTCATTCCATTTTTCACCTTGCTAATGTAGTTCATATAATTCGGCATTAACTCTTTATATTGGGCTAATTCGAGGAGCTGGCCCTGAGCAGCCATTTCACTCGTATCATAAAATAACGGCGTCACGAAGAAGTCTGTCAGGTCGTCGCTCGCAATCATGAGTTTGACCTTCTCGTCATACTCGGAAGACGGAATATAGTTATAATCAATCTCCACCTTTTTACCCATGTATGCTTCCATACGTTTGTGCCATTCCTTGCCTACGAGACTATTCGGATTATCCACACCATACGTAGGCAGAGTCACCGAAAAGCGCATCACTTCCTGATCCCCACCATCAGTGGCAGAATTTTTGGATTCATTTGAACATCCTGAAACAATCATCAGTGCGACCAACCCGAGGACAAGTATTTTCGCCAGCTTGTTCATTTCATCCCCCCCTAATTTGTACGATAAATCTCAGCCTTTAACGGAGCCTACGAATAATCCCTTGGTGAAATGCTTCTGAAAGAAGGGATAAATGCACATAATCGGAAACATGGTTATAATAATGACACTCATTCGTACCGCCTTCGGATCAAGCGTTTCTCCCGGGGCATTGACAGCAACAGCACCGCCTCCTACCCGGCCTTGAATCGCAGTCGTATCCAAAGTGAACAGATAGTTTCTTAATACCATCTGCAAAGGGTACTTATCCTGATCCCGCAAGTATATCAGGGCTTCGAACCAGCTGTTCCAGCTTCCGACCAGACCGAACAGAGCAAAGGTTGCAAAAAGCGCTTTCGACAACGGCAGTATAATTCTGAATAGGACCACTAAATCATTCGCCCCGTCGATATAAGCAGAGTCCTTCAGCTCAGAAGGGATATTTAGAAAGAAGGTACGAAATAAAAATACGTTATAAGCGCTGATTGCGCCCGGGAGAATCATGACCCATACCGTGTCTAACAGGTTCAGACTGCGCATAAGCAGATAGGTCGGAATCAAACCGCCGCCGAAAAACATCGTTATCATAAGGAAGAAGGTCAAAAATTTCTTACCTGCAAATCCAGGGATCGTGAGCGGGTACGCCATCATTGCCGTAAAAAACAGCATGATCCCCGTCGAGCCTGTCGCATAAATAATTGAGTTCAGATACCCTTTAAAAATGTATGGATCATGAAATACCGTCGTGTAGGCTTCCAGATTAAATCCCTTAGGCCAAATCGTTACGCTCCCGGAAGAGATGTAACTTGCACGGCTTAGCGATGTCGCGACAATGTGCAGAATCGGATACAGTACAACAACCAGAATCAACAGCATGATCACAACATTTATTACATCGAAAGCTCTGGAGCCTAAGCTATCCCTTTTCAACTTCCCACCACCTAGAACAGACTTGTCTCTGACACTTTGCGGCTAATCCAATTGGTCAAGTAAAGAACAATAAAGGAAATAAGCGACATAAACATTCCGATTGCTGTGGTGTACTCATATTGCGCACCCAGTATACCTTGACGATAAACATAAGACCCAATGACATCCGCTACTTCATATGTCTCAGGGGAATAGAGCAGAATGATCTTCTGAAAATCACTCCCAAGAACTCCTCCTACGGCGAAAATCAGCAAAATGATTGTGGTCGGCTTGAGCGAGGGCCATGTAATGTGCACAACCTTCTTCCACCGGCCTGCCCCGTCTACTTCAGCCACATCATAAAGCGTTGGATCTATTCCGCTTAATGCGGCAAGGTAGATGATCGTGCCGAACCCGACGCCTTGCCATATACCGGAGGAAATGAAGATGGACCGGAAAAAATCCGACTCCAGAAGAAACATAACCGGCTCTCCGCCGAAAAAGGCGACAATATTATTAAACAAGCCGTCTCTTGCCGTAAATTCCTTCAGCATTCCCGCAACAATGACGACGGAAATAAAATGCGGGAAATAAGATACCGTCTGAACCATCTTCTTAAATCTTTTATTCCTTAGTTCATTGAACAGCAGAGCCAATATAATCGGCGCCGGAAACGACCAGAATAAAGTATACAAACCAAGAAGCAACGTGTTCTTCAACACTCTAAACGCCATGGGATCATTAAAAAAAGAAAGGAAATACTTGAATCCCACCCACTCGCTCCCCCATATCCCCTTAGAAGCGTTAAAATCCTTGAAAGCGATTAGAATTCCGTACATCGGAAAATAATGAAAAATTAACAGCGTCAGGAAGCCGGGAAGCACCATAAGGTAGAGATAGCGGTGCCTGATCATTCTGGCTATGAACCTGTTATTACTTGTCTTCACATTAACGCCTCCTGACTGTCAACGTGTTGTAGTCTTATACGGCTGGTACTAGGCTCACAGACACCTGAACTCCACGATTCAGCCGTTTGCAAGCGCATTCATTTTCACCTCCAGATCAGAACCCAGTTCGTCGAAACCGGGTTGTTCGTGCTTTCCGTTTCATCAGATTAGACCATCATGATGCCAAATGTTATTATGCTAAATAAAAAATATCACATACCTTTTAATGCGTCAATATATAAAACCTAAACAGAAATAATATTAATTTGGTATACTATCTGTGAATTTTGCCAAATTGCCGGTACCGATGAGGCGTCAGATTATGTCTCCGTTTAAACAAGTCGTAGAAGTAGCTAACATTCTCAAGTCCAATCTCCAAACTGATATCTACGATTTCCATATCCGTATTCAGCAGCAAATTCCCGGCGTAGGAAATCCTTAATTCATTGATATATTGGGTCGGAGACATCCCGAGATGCTCCCTGAACATTCTGCATACGTAAGCATGCGATTTGCCGGACAGCTGAACAAGCGCGGCCGTTCCCCGCGTAAATTGTTCTTTCTTATTCACCTCTTTGCATAGGGCCTTTAACCATTCCGGCTGTCCCGCAGGTTCGAACGGCTCCGCTTCAGCCGTGATATAACGGGAGAACAGGTCGGTCAAGATGGCTCTTACCTCTGCTTTGATAGCCAGCTTCTTCTCCTGCGGGATCAGATTGAGCTGCTCCAGCCGATACCGCACATATTCTTTTTCCGTTTTGGACAGCAAAGCCGACGGCGGCATGGCCGGCTCAAGAAGCCTCCCACTCGGGAATCCCTCTCCCAAAAAAGCAATCATGTCATCCAGAACCTCCCGGTTAAACGACAAATTAATGAACTGGCAATCACTATCTGCCGTCTGCTCATAGCAATGCACATCCCGGTCCCGTATGAACACGAGCGTATTTTCCTGCAACAACTGACGATTGCTGTTAATAACATGCACAACGCTTCCCTTCAGAATGAGAAACAATTCAAAAAAGTCATGACAATGCAAACCGATCGTCTCGCGCACCGAAGCGATCAGCCGGTAATGGGCCTGAATTTCAGAATCAATGCCGTCCGCCGCGAGAAGCTTCAACATTGGCGATATTCCTCCTTGTTCGTAAATGTACTTTGATAAAGACAAGCCTTGCAATGTCAAACCACCATAATACATCCAAAAATGGAGCAAGAATTGGGATATAGCTATCCATTAGGATAGAATTGTTATTGAAGCCTGAAAGGAGATTGCGCAAATGAACTTATTGCAGCTGCGTCAGCAATTTGAAGCAAACAAGCGGATCTATGAAAGCGCTAAGCTTGTCTTCCACGGGGTGGAAGACTTCGATGTCTACAATCCTACGATCCCGTTTGAATGGAACGGCAAGCGCTACATTTATGGACGCCTGGAAAGACGCCAGGAGTGGGCACGGTCTTGGGTTCGCCTGTTCGAGCAGAGCGGTCCGGATGACTGGACAGCCGTGCCGGACACCATGATTTACCAGCTTGAAGACCCTTATATTAGCATCATCCACAAACAACTTGTATTGGGCGGTACACATGTCCGTTATAAGCAGGGGCAGCTTGATACTTTCTACGGGTACTTCTACAAAGGCCGTGATATTCATGATCTCTTCTACTTCACGACCGGTCCGGATTATATGAAAGACATTCGGCTCGTAGAGCTTCAGGATGGCAGAATCGGCGTCTTCTCACGACCACGCGGAGAAGGAATACGCAAGGAATTCGGAAGTGAATCTTTAGTTGGATTCACGATCATCAACAGTCTCGACGACCTGTCTCCGGAGGTTATCGGGAACGCCCCTAACATCCGAGGCCTGTTCCACGAGGATGAGTGGGGGGGCTGCAATCAGGCCTACTTGCTTGAGAGCGGGAAGATCGGCGTCATTGGTCATATCTGTTATGCCGAAAGAGATATATCGACCTATATGAACATGGCTTTCGTATTGGACCCGCAGACGAATCAATTCTCCGGGTTGAGAATCATCGGCACACGTCCATGTTATCCGGAGGGTCCCGCCAAGAAACCGCATCTGACGGACTGCACATTCACCGCCGGCATAGAAATGCGTCCCGACGGCAAGGTCAATCTGTACAGCGGCATCGGCGATTGCGAAGTTGCTCGTATTGTCATCGACTACCCGTTCGAGAAGGAAGGCGCCATTGTTACTCTCTAAATCAAACACTCAAGCTTCGGGCTGCTGGATTTGCCAGCAGCTCTTTGGGTTGTCCGTTGACGGCGTAGCTGACTGCAGTAAAGATGTTATGTTAAGTTAATGAAACAGCATACTTTATTTGACCCCATAGTAATACATACCTGCACAAATTTCAATTATTTTATCTAATAAAGCCCCAATATTACTTAATTCCCGAGAATCCTCTCCTTATTCGATAAAAATTCATCCAAAACACTTTGCAAGTAAGTATACTTTTTGAAACAATGTACGCTATAATTGAGGAAATGTCGATATGAGGTGAACTTACTTGAGCAAGAAGGACTTAACTCTGCCAAAGTACCAGATGGTTAAAGACTATGTCTTATCCCAGATTGAGAATCAGGAATTTACAGAAGAAAACCGGATTCCCAGCGAGTCGGAATTCTCCAAGCTGCTGGAAGTCAGCACTATTACTGTGCGCAAAGCACTGTCAGAGCTGGTAAACGAAGGCGTGATCTACCGTGTCAGGGGTAAGGGGAGCTTCGTCGCCAGTCAAGCGGCCGTCCCGGAAAAGACCTCGAATCTGGTGGCTTTTGTCATTTCCGGCGTCGAACTGTACGATAGCTCGTATATGCAGATCATGAGGGGCATCCAGTCCTTCCTGGGCAAACATGGCTGCAAGCTGATCATTGAATTCGTGGAGAATGATTTCGAGCAGGAGCGTGCACTTGTGCTGGAGCTGATTCGAACAGAACTAAGAGGACTACTCATCTATTCCTCTGATCCCGAAGCAGCAAAGGGCTACCTCGGGGAGATTCGCAAAACAGCAATTCCCTTTGTTATGCTGGATCGCTCGCCTTCCGGCTATCCAGTCAACGTCGTCACTTGTAATAACCACGACGGCGCTTATGAAGCAGTAGAATACTTGATACAGCAAGGTCACCGGCGAATCGGATTTGCAGCTTACGACTATCATCTGAGTCCGGAGATTGACAGATATAACGGTTATCGCAATGCCATGTTGAATGCGTCCATTCCGATATCCGAGTCTCTCTTGTTCCTGGATAAGGACATGGATCACTCTATGCTTGCACACCTGATTCAAAGCGGGGAGCTGACCGCTCTTTTCTGCGCCAACGATAAGCGGGCCCTTGAGGTAATAGAGCAGCTGACCGCACTTGATATCCGTATCCCTGAACAGGTATCCCTGATCGGCTTTGACGATTTCGAGAGCTCCAAGTTCGCCAAGGTCGCCTTGAGCACAGTGAAGCAATATTTCGACGTTCTTGGCTATGAGAGTGCCAAACTGCTGTTCGAAATTACCGAAGGCTCGTCCTATGGCAACAAGAAAGTCATGTTGCCTACTAGCCTGGTTATACGTGAGACCACTAAGCCATTCCAAGGTAATGCTTGATTCACCCGGTCCATTCTATCCTGATTATATTGGACCGCAAGCTTTTACCCGCTAGCCGATACGCAGAAGCTCACAATAGGCCAGCCCCCTGATTAAGGAGGCTGGCCTATATTAACAGACCCTTTTATCTCTCTAACTTCCAACCTCCCAGTATCTTGGGTGAAGCCCGGTCACATTGCTTTCCACTCTTCGAATTGCTCCTGTGCTTCTGCAATGACTTTATCCAGCCCGGCAGCCTTCATCTTAGCTATTGCCTTCGGCAGATATTCATCCGGATCGACCGCACCTGTCATAATAGGTGGATAGAATTCCTTCACGATCGCCGAGATGGACGCCACTTCCGTCTTCGCCGGATCCGGGTTGAAGTTAAAGCCAAAAAATAACATCATCAGAGAGCAGGTTCAAGAACATCATAGCCCGCTCTGGATTGGGCAGATCGAACGTGGAGAAAAGAACCCTACGATCAAAATATTAGAACTAATCTCGGCTACTCTGGAGATCATCTTAGTTGATTTATTAACTTTATATGATCCGAAGGGTGGTATGAGAAAGCGGTTGCCATCCTTCAGTTTTAACAATAACCCCAGAAACCATTAAGCAGTGTCTACTGGAAGGTGTGGGCAGGTTCCAAAAAGCAAAAAAAAGAGCACCTTTACAGTACTCTCCCAGCTCCTTCACAACAATCTATTCATCAGGGCTATACTCTATCAACTCCGACAGCTTACACTGGAACGTATCGCATAACCTAACCAATGTCTCCAGCTTAACGGTCTCCAAGTCCGTTTCCCGGTACAGTTTGTTAATCGAATTCCGGCTTAGGCCTGATTTCTCCATCAACTCGGTGATGTCGTCGATCCGGTGTTTGGCCATTAGGATTCTTAAGTTGCTTCTCAACATGAGGCGTAGCTCCCTACACTTAATAGTATTTATAGTTATGTTCCATATCCATCTGGAAGGGATGTACCGGGAACTGCTGGATACGGATCCTACATATAAAATGCTGCTGCAAGAAAGTGATCAGTACTTCCACCAGCTTAGGAACGCCCTTCCCGAGGACCAGCAGGGTTCTGCTTTCCAGTATGAAGACACGCAGTTCTCCCTTCAAGCCATAACCGAACGCGCCATTTACCTGCAAGGCTTCAAGGATGCGCTCTATCTCTCCAATGAGCTGCGGAGTTCTTCCACTGCTTAATTCTATCTTAGCTGTATATTTTCCTGTTTCTATTGTGAAATCTGTTTCTACCCAAACTCTGTTTTCATCCTGTACTCTTTTTTCGATATCAGTATGTATAGAAAAGACGCATTCAGCAGAATGCGTCTTTCTCTACTACTATATATGCCGAGGACGGGGGTCGAACCCGTACGGTACTCACGTACCGCAGGATTTTAATTCCACCCTAGTTATTCGCACGACAAAAAACCGCACCACTGCGCCACTCCTACGCTATTTTCACGTTTACCTGCCCGCCAGCTACCCGAGGACCTGTCCGTTCATTTACTCGATATGCCCTACGCAGAGTACGTAATACTGTGCGCTTAGCTTCTAATAGTTTAGCGTATTTGCAAACGCAAAAAAGCGCAACCCTCACGGATGCTACTCTGCAAAGACTGCGTAATGTTTCATTTCGTGATTAACTCCCCGGACGCCGTTCGGATAATTCGCGTTTTACATTTCGGGCATTTAGACGACCCGTCGAGTAGCTTCGATTCAAATCCGCACGTAGGGCAGGCAACGCTCTCCGTCTTTACGTATTTTACAATCGCGAGTGGTATGCCGATGACTCCACCGAGAATAAGTCCGATAATGATCGCAAGTATGAACACGCGCGTTCGACCTCCGTTTAATTTTACCATTATTTACCTTTATTATCGTCCGCCGGGAACGTTTTGGTTTTGTAAGTAACGATACTCACACGACATTAAGATTATTACATATACTGACTCCCCGAGATAAAAATGCTGCGCGGATTCTGAGTACAGCTGAATTCGCTTACTTAAAGTAAGCCCTTGGGGTTCAATTTTCTGCGTTAAAGCGTCACTTTAACGTAATGAATACGATATACATTTACCAGTACACAGGACTCTAACTCCTGTGCGTATGCAAAACGAGGGTAAACGTAGGCGCGGCGCGGGTTTGAGCCGTCCGTTGCATAAACGCCCCTTATACGCTGCATATACATTTCCAGCACACGGCCTTACGATCCCTACAACCGCGCGGCTTAACGCATATCGACGCTGGTAGATTATACATACGTAATGATTACGTTTATGCATGCGTTTATGCAGCGCCAGGACACGCCGAAACGCTGCCCCCCTGAAATTTCCAAGGGGCCACCCGGTCCGAGCCGCCTGCAGGTGAAACGGCCAATAGTCGCCAAAAGTCGAAAGTATCCGAAGCCCCCATGTTTGCGAAAAGATGCCGTTTTGTATACTTTTGGGACGATACATGTCCCGGTACAATCAGTGTATATTCCCCGTACATCTGCGTCACGCTTACGATTATGCGCGTTTACATCGCCTTCCGTTTTGTTGTGCGTTAACCCGACGCAAGGTAACACGCATGAGTTTCGTATCCTACATGAATCCGCAATCTTTAAACAGACGTTCGATCCCGTCAACGGTCGTAGGTAATGGCCTGCGCTTTATACGTGGACGTTTCGCTTCCATCTTCCTACGTAGTTCCCTAGCGAATTCCTTACGCAGCCGCCATCGGTACAGCGTACGCCTATCTACCGTACAGGCCCGCGCTATATCGTCAAGGTTAGGCGTAGGCACCGTCGTTAGTAGCTCGATCGCTAGGTAATGGCGTTCATCCAGCGGCGGCCGGCTGCGCTTCTTACGCTTCTTTGATGCCACGTTATCACATTCCTTTCTCTTTCCTTACTGATAGAATTAAAAAATAAACCTATTAATAGGCAAAACGTACACGACTAAGAGTGGCCAATCGTTCGGCTATGCCGCATCCCTTCCGTTAAGATTCGCTTTGATATCGTGTACATCCAGCGCAAGCGTTTCGTACTGGCCTGCGAGTGACTCGAACCGTTGCGCCAGGCTCTCCGCTAAACTCATTAAGCGGTCTTCACGCGCCAAAGCTGCTATATTTATGCGCTTAATCTCGCGCCATACTACCCCGGTGACAACCGCAATTGCTCCGATGACAGCGCCATTAATAATCGTATCCATCCGTTAACCCGTCTCCTTTCGTTGGGTATACGCAAAAAAGCCCCGCGCGTGATTGCGAAGGGCTTGCGTTTGGGATTGCGAGTTAGTGCGTAGTAAGAGGAAGAAGATGAATTAGAGTAGAAATCAAAAAAGCCACTCCGATGAGGGAGTGGCTTTAGATAAAAGTTATGTACTATTTCCTCGTGAAGTCTTTCATATAATCGCCTTTATATTGGGAAAGGAGTTCCTTGAATGCATTTGAGATTGATTCGAACAAATCAAAATTATAAAAAATTGCCTCGTCAATCATTTGAGTATTAGAAACTTTACCCATATACCATTCTTCACAGAGATCCGTTTTGGGTACAGTAAACACCTGATCTAGCAGCACTACACTATCTTTGTCTAAAAAATTATTATCAGCCAATGGTAGTGCTGCGTGATAAGGGTATTTTAATACTCCGTTCTCCGTAAGTCGGTTAGATATGTCTGTAATCGGAGAAATGATCACTCTATCTTGTTTTGGTCTGAACTTCCCAATTATTATACAGGGATGTATCAAATCCATTGTGTTTGCCGAAGCAACGCTTAAACTACTAAAGTTGAACCAATGAACACAACCACGATCTGTGTTTTCGAGCTTAATTCGAGTTGGCGAAGATGGTAATGCGGGAGCTGGCATTTATCACACCTCAACTATTCTTCAGAATATAACTTCTTTTTTTCTTTCATTGATTCCACAAAATTAATTCCATAATCGTCATCTTGATTTTCAAAATGTTTTTGTATAGACTTTCTTTTGTGAGGATCAATGATCATATCAAGTATATTCTTGGTGTTCAAAGCGTTTTTAATTTTGGAACTTTTTAATTCTAATACTACACCCATGTCTTCGTCCTCCTTGTTTTTACTCAAGCATATCGCCTCCCATATAAGTCAATGGTAAAGTCTACGCCAGAATAAAAATTTATATACCCAATTGATGACTCATTGTCAATAGGTATTTTCTCTCTTGTAGGAATAATATACCATGTAAATATATGATAAGAAACATCTGTGGATTATTCTGTGGATAAACCTGTGCATAACTCTTTTCTATCCACAAGTGAGTGGGGAAACGTTATACAAAAATTGATTAATAAAAGAATTGAAAATATATTATTCGCAATTATTAGTAGATTTTTTGTGCAAGAAAACAACCAAAATAAAAGAGCCATTCAGAGAGTGAATCTGAAGGCTCTTTTATAATGCGTATTTTTACGTCTCACTAGTGAACAGTATGGTCCTATCGCAAATCAATTACCCGTCAAGGATCTGTCTTCGGTCCAGTTTGCGTTAAGTGTATTTGAAAAACCAGCTGTTATATTTGCGGGCCTCCGTTAATTTATTCGTTAATCTTTTATTCCCGTAGACTGCAGCCGCGCAACCGCTCGCGTACGTTCATCGTAGAACGCAGTAATATCAGCGCGGTCCGTAAGCACGACCTCTTCTGCGCCCATGTCGATGTTCTGCGTAATATACGTCGGAGCCGCCGGAGCCTGCGCTGCTACACGCGGAGTTACGATCATATCCCACAACGCTGCCTGTTGCGACGCGTTGAGAATTAGCTCTTGTCCATGCGCGATAACCGGTACAGCCGATCCCACTGCGCCTTGAACGATGCCGCCCTCGCTAAAATGCTGCAGCTTCTTCCCGGTATCTGCGCCGACTCCGTACAGGTCGCGCAGCTCTTGATTCCGCGCAGCTAACCGCGCCATTTCCGCCGCATCCCCGCGAGTCTTGGCTGCCGTCCACCGGTCCTTATTCGCGTTGTACTCGTCGAGGTCGGCCTCTTTCTGTGACGCCGCTTTTGTCGCAGCGACTTCGGCCATCTTCGCTTTATACTGCGAGACGAACGTGTCCAGCTCGGTCAGAATCGTAGCGTTAGCCGTAGCAGCCTCGGAGACACGGAACGCGGCAATGCCGGCCTCAATCGTTTTGATATCGCCAGAATATGCGTCAAATGCTGCGGTCAGCGCTTCGTACTGCGCCTCGGCATCCGTTTTCTCTTTCTCGTACGCCGTAAGCTGCGTCTCCTTCTCTTTCTGGAGCGCGGTCTTCTGCGATTCAAGTTCACGCTTGCGCAAGTCGCGGTCGTGTTCGAGAACCATACGGTCGCGGTCTTTGATCGCCTGCTCGCGCTCTGCGATTCCCTCCGGCCCTACTGCGGACGCGAGTTCTGCAATTCGGGCGTTCTTCTCCGTGATCTGCGTTCCGTAGTCGGCATCCGCGTTAAGCGTCTGCTCTTTCGCAAGCAGTTCGTCGATGGCGGCGATCTTCTCGTCCTGCGCAGCGACATACGCCTTCTTCCGCGCCTCAATCGCTTCTAGGTCCGTCTTCTTCGCGGCATCAATGCGGGACTTTTCAGTTTTAACGAGTGCCTCCGCCAGTTTGGCCGTATCGTCTATAAGCGTTTTGCGCGCTTGATATAGCTGTTCGTCGGCCTTCTCGTAAATACTCGCTATCCTTCGCATACTGACCGCGCAGCTTCGTCCATTCTGCGACCTTGAACGCTGCGACGTCCGCTTCCGCTGCGCCTGAGTCTTCGAGCCTGCGCACCTCTTTCTCCAAGAGCTTCACGCGCTTATCGTACGTATCCCTCGCTTCCCTCTCGGTAGCCGAAGCGACATCCTTACGGGCAGCGCGCGCCTGCTCATCCGCTTTCGCGTAGTAATCAGAATCCTTGCCGTAGCGATTACGAAGCTGCTGCCAGAGATAGAGTTTTTGATTCGCAATTTGACGCTCCGTCTTGCCCGCGTCTTCCATGCGGCGGACTTCCTGCTCAATCGTCGTATTGCTGAAATCATAACGCGACTGAACGGAATCCTCAGAAAGACGTTTGAGCTGCAGATTAAGAGTGCACGCGTCTTCTACGGATTCCTTCAAAAAGACCGCATGTTTCTTCTTTAACGCCTCGTACTTCTCGATCTGCTTGTCTGCGGTCAGGTTGTAGATATCGGACGTATACTGGACGGTGGAGAGGTCGGCCTGGAAAGCTTCTTCCGCAACTCCGCCGCTAGTTCAGCCGTCGACTTCGTCTTCTTTTCCTTCGGTGCTTTCGGCGGTTTCTTCGGGTCCGGCGCGATGATGTCCTTCGTAAAGTCCTGCGATCCCGTCTCGACTTCGTTCGCCAGCTTCTCCATTTCACGCGCGGCTAAACGGCCCAAGAAGGGGCTCCTGCATCACTCGCCCGGCGGCAATTGCTTCCGCGCCTGTGAACGAGAGCCAGGAAGATGCGCGCCAATAAGCCGCCAGGTTATGGCCGCTCTCAGTCGTGTACGAAATGCCTATTAATAGGTTTATTTATCCTATCTGAACTACAGGAAATCAAGCAGGAATATCAGTAATGACCGCTTCAAACTGACGACGCGGTAGCATAGCCCTGAGCTCTGCAGTCTCATAAAAGTAAGCAAGGCACGCCGGCAAACTCGAACCTTCTTTAACTTCGTACGTCCTGCCCTCCTCGGTAAGTAGCATACGGTAGACGTTAGGCTTCTTTATAACCATTCCTCTCCGCCTTTGGTCGCGCTGCAGTATCTCGATAAAGCCGACGTCTCTCAGCTTTCCGATGTTCCGGAATGCCGTCTGCTTATCAATGCCGGTTGCCTCCGCCATTTGGTCGAACGTCATATAGAACGTACCCTCGTCGCTGCTCCATCGCTTCGAGTGGATTAACAACGCATAGGCCAGCGCCTTATGATTCTTCTGCGGACAGTTACGGATTATGCCGTTAATCTCGCCATAAGTAACCGATAGGTCGCGTTGCTCCATCGTTAGCGTCAGGTTCCTGTCGTACACGTACTCGACGCATTCCCGAAGATCCCGCGCGCAGAACTCGTAATCATAGGCGTAATACTCCGGGTTCTGCCAGGCAAACCATTCGTACATATTCGCGACCGCATCGTCCTTCTCAACGCCGTTGTGATTGAATAGGCGCGCTAATAGAAGGAACGACTTATGACGCTGACCAGGGCCGGGTAATCCGTTAACGTAGATGTCGGCAGCGCGTGATAGCGTGTAGCTTTCCGATTGATCGTACGTGCCGAGCTGCTTGTGCCGGCTGATCGCGGTTTCCATCTCAACGGCTGCGTGCGTATCCTGTGCGTATTCGTCACTAGCGGCGACGGTATCGAGAATGAACGCGTGGTCCATCTTTTCAATCGTAGCGAGGTAGGCCTCCGATTCTTCCGGACTCATGACGCGCAGCCCTTCCTCAACGCGGCAGAATCCGCAATAGTTGCCGGTCTTCTGATGCTTGCCTAGCGGTAACTTAACACCTTGCTGTCCGGAGGGCCGGAACTCAACCTCGCCGCCCTTAACCGCGCTAACCTCTGCGATTGAAAGCGTCAGGTCGAACAGCTTGCGGGTTACTTCGATAGATAGCGCTTTGTCGAAGAACACGTCAACGTGATAACCCTTATTCCCGCTGAATGAGATCACGTATTTATGTACGCTGAGGGAATCAAGTGCGGCCGCCAGCTTGTACGTAACCCATTTCGCCGTATCTAGGTCGGGGAAGTCTACGTCGAACGTTAGGAACTTCGTCAGGAAGCGACCGGCGAATGTGCCTACCGTCGTCTTACCGCCGACGTGGTTCGCCAGGTGGAAGCGACGCAGCGGCTTATCGCGTTCTGTAAATGTCGCGTAGTGACCGCCCCGGAACTGTAGGAGGTAGTGCGTATTTTGAATAATGTAGAGTTCAAACAGACGATCGACAGTATCAGCCATTATGCGCCGCCTCTCCGAGATTTAGCTTGTAGTATAGATTGCGCCCATCGCTAATCAAACGTAGAACGCCGGATACCTGCATATCAGCAGCGCACCGTCTCATTTCGTCAACGGAAAGCCCGGTCATATACGCAAGTTGCTCGTAAGTAACGGGCGTGTAGCCTTTTGGGATTCGGGTAGACCGCATTCTCATCGCTCCTTTTTGATTTGAGTTATTATTCGTAACTAGACAGACATAAAAAATAAACCCCCGCGCCGCCGGGCAGACGGTACGAAGATGATTTCAAAATTTGTCTTCGTACTAGAGGTCCGTAGACGTTACGTAATACAACCCTCTTTAGAAAACTAACGTAAACTTTCCTCTAAAAAGTTGAAACGCTAATTAATAATCCCCGTATAATCAGATATAAAACAAAACGGACAACCCCTCGCCCGATTAGGAGGAGTCGTCCGAATGAATCCAGCAGACTATTGGCGTAATCCACGTTGTTACCCGAATTGTTAGCGCAATCCGGCAAAGCGTTCCGCGTGGCGATTCCTACGTTTGCAACCGCAGGACACGGAAGTACATCGTATCGGCCGTCAACGTTCGAGCGCTGGCGATCGACGAAACGTTATGAAACGAGTTGTATGGATTACTCTACTACCTCCGTCGGAACCATCGGCGGCGCATCTACGGAAGCCGCGAGAGTAAACGCAAGGTAATCCAACGTGGTCATGTTACGCAAGCGAACGGCGAGTACAGGCAATGTCTCGCAAGATTCAAGCGCCAAGCCAGCGCCTACAATAGCGTAGATTCCGACTGTGGCGGTCGGTTCTACTACTGCAATCTCAGCGGCCCCATTAGCGTGATATAGCGCGGCCAGTTGACCGTTAAGCTCGGATACGATGATTCCTTGATGGAACTCGTCGTCAGCCGGGCTATTGTCGCTGCGCCATTGGATCGTTACTTCGTTGTTCATGCGTCCCCCTATACGTTTAAAGCCCGCCGGCTATGGTTTGTGCGGATTTCCGCGAAATGCCCCCGCGTGGGAACACGTTTCGACCGGTATCCCTCCGGCTGCTCATCGGGCGGAAGTGACGGCGAGAGACAACGCAATCCAGTTGCCGCCCTTCGTACGTATGTATAAGCGGCCGTTCATGCGTTTACCGGCGGTGTACGTCATAGGAACACCTCACGTACGAAAACGCCGAGCAATATAACGGAAGCTTTAGCGAGAGGCCATAACATTTTACGGAGTGCCTGGCGGCGCGGGTCGGGTACGTGGGGACTTCAACAGTGATTAACGGTATCAGATTGGGCATTGCGGTAATCCTCCTAATTGATTAAATGGTCGTGGTTTGATACGATGAATTTAATAAATAAATATATGTAAATTGAAACTTGCCGATGCTGAGAACGTACAATAGAGTGCAAGAGTTCTAGTCAACTAGTTGACGTGCGTTCTTGACGTCTACTATACACCCCCCTCGTCTTGTTGTCAACTAGGTGACCAACCTTATTAGGAGGAATTTTAGAGATGGTAATTAGGTTCACACTAGGTCGTTTGATGAAGGAACGCGGGTTAGAGCAAAAGGATATAGTCGAGATTACAGGGATAAGCAGAAACGCAGTCAAGGCGCTCGCTTTGGATGCAAATAATCGGATCGACTTTCCAACGCTAGACAAACTTTGCCGCAAGCTCGGAGTTACACCGGGGGAGCTAATCGAATACATAGACGAAGAGGACCGCGCCGAATAATTGGGCGGTCTTTTTACGTGGAATTACCCTGGAATTAGGCGTCATACCCCGACCTTACGCTAACCCTCGGTCGGCTCTTGCGCGGCAAATTCGCGGCTGTACGCAGGCAGAACGTGCGGTATGTGCGGACATAAGAAAAGCGCCAGCCCTAACGGATTGATTCCGCTAAGGCTGGCGCTCCTTGTTGTGTCTCACGTTGAATAAGCGTACAATGGCATTGAGTAAATTCTGCGGAGTGATAACCGTTATCTTGGCGGATGGCCGGTTATTTTAGCTCCGCTTTTTTCTGTCGATTACAAGTACCAGGGAAGCAAATGATATCATTAATGTCAGGGCTTGCTCTATTGTCAACACTGTCCTCACCTCCTTTATGATTGCGCGAAAATTCGTTGTTAGTAGAATCATTTGAGTTACCCTAAGCTTGATCCATGGCGCACATCCTTCGGAAACTGTAGCAAACCATGCTAATCTCGGGCAACAACGCGATGAGGCGGCTGCGAGCGTACAGTAGATTACGCCAGGGATAACGTTCGAGCTCGTCGAGGAATACCGCATGATTAATATTAGCCATTTCATAGTCTCCTTAGTCGACCTGACAAGCACGTCCTGTTATGCACGCGAAATCAGAGACTTTTTTCTGACGGTATAAAAGTCCGCAATCTCTGAAGCTAGGAGTTCCACTTGCTCCTTTGACAGCTCGCCGTCCCTCTCTACCGCCCAAAACTTTAGCCAGTCCTCAATAGTCGTCCCTTCTACCGCTCTCAGGAGATGCTCCTCCATCGACTTTGCTTCTTGGATTGTCTTTTCTACAAACTCGGCTTTTTCACGAATCTCAGCAAATATCTCTTCTATCCTCATCGTCGGGTACCCCGCTATAATGAGCATAGACTCCTCCTTGACCCCCAGCGCTTTGGCGAGGGAGATTACATTAGCCCGGGTGGGGAAACTCGTCCCTCTTTCTATTTTGCTAATCTGCGAAGTACTAATCCCTGACCGTTCAGAAAGAGCCTGTAGTGTAAGCCCGGCCCTCTTTCTAGCGGATCGAACAAACGTGTCTAGTTCAAATTCATTCTCTTCCATAAACTACCACTCTCCTCGTGCATTTATCCTAACATAACAAAAATCAAAGTTCAATATAAATTTGTTATGGAGAGATAAATCAAAACCCGCTCGCAACCTGCGCAGCCTCTTCGCGTAAATCCGTTTCTTGCACGATGCCCCAATTCGGCAGGTACACGATTTCAATGCGAGCACCTTCACTGCGTCCGCTTGACGAGCGAACACTGCACGGGTAGTATGCAGTTTTTAGAATGCGCGACGTGTGATATTGCCTACCTCCTTACGTTTTACAGCTTATAATTTTATCCTTAAAAAAGTCAACGCTTCACAAATTCGTCACATTTAGAGGTACTCCGCAATCTCCTCCGCCGACTCAGCTCGTTCCTTCCGCTTCCCTTCCGCCAACACCTGCGCCATGATACGCGGCAACATGTACGTTATCAAAAATCCCGCCGTTAATTGCGGATACTGCGCTGTTACACGATGTTCTGCAAAAGCGCGTTCGATCGTTTCGCGCAAGGGGCCCTCACCGTATAACGTTAGCGCACGTTTGATTACGCCCTGCTCGTAGCGATATCCGCCGGCAGTCGGAATGTACGGATTAGCTCCGTAGCGTTCACGGTTAAGGTCGATAATCTGAGTCATAACGGTTAGTGTATTCCAATCGGCGAGAGGTAGATTGCGCCAGTCCTTGCGCTGCTCGGCGGTAATACGCGGTTTAGCTGGCGCTTTACTCTCCGCCATTATTCCACCACCTCCGGAAAAAGGATCGGCTGCAGATCGCGGACAAGGCGCATTGCGAACGGATAATCTGCGAACGTTGCCGTTCCGTAACACTGGCCGCCTGGAATACGTGCATCATAGCAGATCGGAGGATTTCGTTTTCCTTCGCGTAGGTCAACGCCTCAATAGTGGCTGACTCCACGCGTATCGACTTGGACTCGGCGTCGAACTTCCAGTAATCGCGGTCCTTTTCTGCTTTAATCGCTCGTTCGATCGCGTGAGGCCAGGCGACCGGTGCCTCTTCGAAGAACTGCGTCGCTGCGTCCGATAGACTTGACGCTGTGTAGCCGCCTCCTTCATCGTAATACACTTCCGGAACCGCTGTGCATAATGCTAAGTCTGCGTGTAAATCACGTTGTGTTTCCGTTGTCAATCTTCAACACCTCCGATTATATATTTGATTCTAATACTGCGCAAATTCAAATTCGCCAAAAACACCATGCGGGCAGACCCGTCTTCACTCCGCAAAATACAATAATTTGTACGTTTTTAACGACAAGTTGTTCGTTTAAACTTGCTTCCTGTAGCTATTATCCGACATTTAACCATAATATGGTATATAATCAAACTCCCTATATCTCCCCTATACTCTTTTTTCCGCAATTTTTCATTTTTGAATTTCGGCCTTCCGGGCAACGTTTTATATCCATCCGCATTCATATAAGGAATTATTATCTATATTCTTCATCAATCTTCGTCAACACCTCCGATTATAAGTTAACGCCCTATTTCCGTAAAACGCCAAATTCGGCGATTTCATAGATTTCGAGCAAAACACCGTAGAGCATTGATAATCGTTGTTTCGCAACTAAAAATACCAATTTAATGTAAAAATCCTTCGTTAGACTTCGCCAAAGTGCGTACATCGTTGTAGATTAACACGCACAAATGCGGTCCAGAATGTCCGAACTCGTTATGTCTCGCGAATTCTCTCGCATCCTTACGATTTCATTTCCGCCCTCCCTTCGTATAATGTTCGATGATATGTCTAACTGTCTTCACTTACGCAGCCTCCCTTAATATCTGCGAAGATTTGGCGTAACCTATGCAGCCTCCCTGTATAATCCATTTGTGCGCAGATACAACCGGTAAGCCGCCTGCTCCCGCCGGCACATGGAGATCGGCGCACCCACCCGCAAGTACTCCGCTATGAACGTGTCATCCACGTCATCAAACGGCTGGCCGGTCGTGTGTAAGCGCCAGTGTACGAACCTATAGACGAAGAAAAAGCCGGTCGGCCCTAGCCTGGGCGTTCCGGCTTTATTTACGCTACTATCTCGGCTTTAATACATCGTGAATTACCGAATGCTCTGCGTGCTGCTCCTTAAGGGCGTGCTCAGTTGGCGTTGTATACCGCATTGTCGACCGCATATCTTTGTGACCTAGCATTGCGGCGAGATGGCGGAGTGAGCCTCCGTTATCCATGAACATTGTCGCGGCCGTGTGGCGTAATTGGTGCAGGAACACGTTAGCATCTATGCCCGCCTCCCTTGCGTATTTCTTGAAGCTCTCTCTCAGGCGGTCATCACGCAATCTCTTCCCCTGCGTCGTCAAAATATGTATTCAGATTCAAACTTCCTATTCTCGTGAATTAGTATCGTCAGGAGTCGTAGTGTGTAATCCGATAGGGGGACGGATCGCCCTTTTCGCGTCTTCACATCTTCCGCAGCAAAATGGACCATTCCGCGCGTGAAATCTATACTCGAAACTTTAAGCGATAGCAATTCGCCAGCCCTAACGGATTGATTCCGCTAAGGCTGGCGCTCTCTATTTACGCTTCTTTATATTCGTATTCCTTTTCGTTGTTGCCGTCAGCTTCTTAAGCGGACTCGACTTCGCATGTTCCACCTTCAAGTCCTCGTTAGCTAGCGCGACGTACCGCCGCGTCATTTCCATACCGCCATGGCCCAGCGTCTTCTGCAGCGTAAAAGCGTTCGCACCGCTACGTATATATTCGAGACTGAACGCATGACGCAGATCGTACGGACGAATGTGAACGCCGAGCTGATCGCTATACAGTTCCAGGCGGTCGCCCCACGTATGGCGGTTCATATGCCGGCCTTCATACGTGCAGAATATCGGCGTGTCCGGCCCCCAATCGTCAGGCCGCGCGAGTAGTAACTTCCGGATTGCCCGAACGGTCATGTCGGATATCGGAAGCGTGCGGCTTTTGCGTGCCTTCGCAATCTTCGCCGGTATGCAAATTTCCGCTGCTTTTTCCTTGAAATCAACGGGCAGTAAATGCAACGCTTCCGACGGTCTGATGCCGCAATCTAGCGTTATGAGGATGAGACAATAATCACGCAGTCCTGTGTACTTGTCTTGATCCGGTAGCTTCAAAAGCTCGCGGAGTATCTTCTCGTCGATGTTCACAACGCGCGGCTCGGCCTTCCGTTTCTTAATATTCTCGATCGGATTCGCGCCGATAATTCCGCGCTAAACGCACCAGCCGAAGAATGTCCGTAGATAAACCAAACGGTTGTTATACGTTGACGGCGCGATGTCCTCCGCTAAGTATTCGAACACCGCCTCCGCTAACCTGTCCGACGTAAACCACGCGCCAGGATAACGCCGCATAAACCGGCCTACGTGCTGCGTATAGTCGTTCTGAGTCAGCTCCGCCAGCCCCTCCGCGCGCTTGTATTCGAGGAAGCGCCCTAACGCCGATTCCCACGAATGATCCGCTCTAACCGTCTTAATTCTCGCCAAAACAAAAACGCCTCCCATTCGTAATGAACGGAAGGCGTTCGAGTCCTGTGCGTCAGCTAAACGCGTTCGCGCAAGTACACAGGATTAGCGTGTACCTGACGCTCATTTAACATTGATGCAACCGTGATTTAATGCGTAGTGCCGAGGACGGGGGTCGAACCCGTACGAAGGTCACCCTTCGCAGGATTTTAAGTCTTGAAGTAGCCCCTTTAGCTCCACATCTACACTAAGGAAAGATCGCACATAAATCCTTTAACCATGCGGGTTGAAGGCTATTTTTTGTTCAATACACTTTTACGTTCAGGGATTGGGATATGCAGCCATGTTAGCAAAAATGTTAGCAAATGCTGTTTCGAATGGCTTGTGCTTCTACTCCTTCTAAATGCACCTCATCGTTTCTTGTGGTGCATCGAGTGATATGGATGTAAAAAAATGAACTGAGAAAGGTATTAGTTACTGCCTCCCATAAATCACTTCGATTGAATACGAATTGAGTTATGTAGTCTCGAACTGTCTGCTCCACGCTTATCTTGTAGAGATAATCCATTTATTATTTTTGGTAATATAATCAGATTTGATAGCGATATTATTAGCGGATGTTCTCTTACGGAATATACTCATGATAATACCTTTTCCTCTTACTGCTTTCCGTTATGATTGAAAAGTGTAGACACTTCCCTGATCGTTGTGAAGCGTTACTCTTGGTAAGTTAGGCAACTGTATTATACAAACTGCTTGTGTTTTAACTTAAAAATGGGATATGTAATTTTATATCCTGCAAAATCCACTTCTTGTTCTTCACTCCAATAGTCATTATTCAATTTAGGAAGTAATATATCAGAGTTAACTTCCTGTATTAGATTAGCTAAGTTTCCTTTGTGCCTTTTTAGTAGATTTTCGAAATTGATCGTATCAAATATTTTAATATCTTCATACAAATGTGAACCTAAATTATTTTTCGAAATTACTGTAAAGCAGATAGTTAAGTTATTCGGTGCATTTTTCAGTCCAAAACATCTCCTGAAAAAATCACTAGTATTACTATAAAAATATTCTCTAATCTTCGTAATTTGAGAAAAACCTTTATTTATACCTTCATTATTTTTTCGTCCTTGTACATTTAAATGTTCAACAGTTGTGTCTGCTCGTGACAAATTTTTCAATTCTGAAACTATAATTGAATTACTTTTTTTGTCGTATAAAACCATATCGATATCCGTTAAGTTTTCATTTGAAGTTTCTTTTGGAATTTTTATATTGAATTTGCAATTAATATTTTCATATGATTTGAGCATTTCAACAATTTCATTAATTAGTGATTTCTCTTTAAAACTTTTATCACTAATCTTATATATCTCATCTAATAAAACAAGTGTATTTCGCTCAATATTACTATACAAAAACAACCCATGTGAAGTAATATAGCTCTTTTTTTTATTCACGTCCAATATTTCAATCAATGGAGTACAAATTACATCAAGTCTTTGCCCAGTCTTAAATGTTAGATCATCTATAATATATTTGATTTTTTCTAAAGACATATTAGTTAATTGATTTATTTTCCCGAATAAGTTTTCGCAATCAAGATACATAGGGTTGTAATCGTTCTTATATATGTCTAATTGTCTATTAAGTAATACATACGTATACACACTTAGATATACATCATAGAATTCATCTAAACTGTAATTATTAAATTCCAGCGTATTATCAAATTCTCGAACTTTTTTCAAGTAAGAATAGCGCAGAAATCTATATACCTCCTTAGGTGGGCCATCATCACCTTTTCTAAAGTTCAAACTTTCAAAAAGTTTTTTGTTATAATTTTGATTTCGATTGAGTTTATTATATAGATTTAAAGCCTCTAAGGCATAAAAAGTTTGATTATAATTGAATTGAACAAAGTCTTTATTTATTATGAAATCAGCCTTCCCATTACAGTACAGGATAAAATAATTTCTAATATGATTGTAAGTTTGTACATCTTCAAAGTATTTATCTAATTTGGTTAGTAAGTGAGTGTCTTTTCTACAGGAATCATTACATTGCTTAAATGCCAGTTTTAAAGAAGTATCCAGTATGTCCAACTCATGATGTATATCAGTCTCAGCTGTTATTTTTCGTGAAGCAATATCAAATCTCTCTTCAAATTTCAACAAAATACCTTGTATTAAATAAGATAAATTGTTTTTAAATAAATTTTTGTTTTTCATATAAAGCTCTATATCATTTTCAAACTTCTTATGTTCTTCACTAAGCATATGAGACCTCTCTTCTGATGACCCAAAATGATTATAAATATTTTCAGAAAAATGATAGCTAAGTTAGTATTGTGTGGAAGTTATTTTATCCTCTATAAAGAACTTTTATAATGCCTCTTCTTGACGGTTTAAAAGCCAGTACAAATAATAATTGTGTTCTTCATATTCATTCCATCTCTTGCCGAATTCCATTTTCACAAGCCATTGTGAACCAGTTAATTGCCTGAAATTTCTCATAACGAAGAAACTATAGAGTAATTCATATTCTTTAAGATGTCTGTATTTTTCATTAAGTAAACTAAATGCTTCAGAGTATATCTTATTTTCTAAAGTTATTATTTCTATTCCTTTTCTAAATTTGATGACAAAATCTCTATTCTCTTGATCCTCGAGATTATCATCATCAAGCTCATCAATCAACTGATTTATATCGTGATTTTCAATATATTCTGGTTCGCTACATGCAATAGAATAATTTCCAGATTTAGTATAGGTATTTCTATGATGGTTATTTAAATCGACTACTCTTTTGAAATTAGAATATTTTATTATTTGTTTTTTTATATATCTATCAACAAGTTCATCAACTTTGTGCAATGCAGGTGAAGCATATATTGCTAGAACTTTTGAGCCTAGATTATTATGTATTTCCATGAGCAATTCTTGTTGCTCTTTATAAATATTATAACGGTAATAAGGAGTATTCCAATAATGCCATTCGCTTGCTCTTGAATTTGTAAAATATTCAGGCCTTTTATATTGAAATAAAATGTTGGCTTTCATTTTCGGCAAGTCATTTATTTTTTTATTTAAATACTTTTCCATTATCTCGGCGATATTTCTTAATCTGCTTCCCGAATAATCAGAGGAGGAGCACCCCATTATTGACCACATTTTTGTATCAATTGAGTAAGCAGATGCATCAAATCCTAAATCTCCTTCTTGTACCTGTCCTAGTGGAAAATAGATATCAGACCGTTGTCCTAGTTCCAAATTAAAGTAATTTTCATACGTTTTTTCCTCAAAAGTTACTCTCATAGATTCACCTCTATATTGAGCTTCTAATACTCTAAGACATATATCACTACATTTCTATTAATAGTAATAGCTAAAAATTATCAATTCCATAAAAGTTAACAAAATGAAGGTTAGAAGGTTGCATTACTGCCATTATGTATGATAGCGGACCTAAAGAATGAGCATTTGGCACCAAATACTACCAATAACCGAAAACCTAAAACTTAAAAATTGGATCAAACGTTTTGCTTTACATCAGTTTTATAAACTATCACCAGGAGTGCTATAAAAAGATTCAAAGATACGGACAATCGTGAGAAGTTTAAAGAATCACATCGAGAAAATCACAATAAATCATATATCTCTAAACTTCGAAGCTTAGAATCTAAGTATCGGTTTACAGATAGATTCTTACTTTCATTAACTTTCGATTGACAATAATCATATATTTTACTTCCATTTCCTGTGAAATCTTGAATTAAGCTTTGGTTTATTCCTCTTTTTATCATCTCAATTATAGCAAACTTGATTATTCCTGTTGTATCTCCTCTTCCTGTAAATTGAACCAACGTATCTGAGATAAAAGAAGTCCCTTTAAGTTTTTCTCCATCGAAGCGAGTAAATAAAAAATTGTCTTTATTATCACAATCGCTTTGCATCTGTTTTTTTATTGCCACATATTCTTGAAGTTGTGTGAAGAGATTAATCGGCAGTCGAATGTAATATCCATTAATTCTTAATATTTGCTGTTTCAAATTTAAATCTGATAACCTAAGATTTATAATTACTTGGTATTTCGCTCCGGTAAATAACAGAAGTTTTATTATTATGCATGAAACGAAATCATTATATTGTGAAGGGTATTTTAATATCGAGTCTCCCTCTAGCAATTCTTTGATTTGCTGGTCACATTCAGATATTAATACTTCAACCTCTTCTTGTGTAAGTTCTGTTTTTGAATCTTTTTTCTCAAGATCACCACTTTCAAAAATTTCTTTTTTTATTTTGTATGTAAATGAGTCCTTGCTGTCATTGGATAAACTAAATGATTTAATTAAATTTGCATTCTGAATTATCAATTTTTCAGCATCATAAATGAATAGAAAATATCTTTTTATAACTGATATATAGTGCCAAGCAACGCTTTCACTATTAATTTTGTTGGCGATTATATAATAGTTTAGACTTTCAATAACTTCTTCTGTTTTCATTGCTTCAAGATATGATTTATAAGACTTATCATTTATTCCTTTATCAGAAACTAAGAACTTATAAAAAACCATTATTTTATTTTTGTATATTTCATATGAGCTATCTGATACTTGGTTCATAAAAAGTTCAATAGTTTCTTTAAAAGTCATAATATCACTCTTTCTTTAAGCAGTTTCAACTCAGTTTCACTTTTAATGTAAGCAAATCAGCTAATTAAAAGCTGAGGAATTAGAATTTTGAAATGCCTGAATGATAATTGCAAAAAGACCACTCCCGAATAAAATACTCACTACAACTAAATAGACGTTTAAGAAAAGCAGGGACTGTGAGAATGATGTTCGTTTATTGATCCAACCAAGAAATTTAAAGACAACACTTTTTGAGGGTTTGCTTTTGTTCATAATTAGATGTGTTATATGAAATACTTCAAAAGTAAGCAAGAGCAAAGATAAAAAGGAAAGGAACAATAATGATAGTGCTTGTCCCAAAAGGAATACAAAATCCATTGTACTTTGAAAGGACAACTGCATGATACGTGACACAATGCCATTCATTCCATTCTGGATTATTTGCTCTTTAACTAATCCAATTTTTTCAGATTTATAAATAGGAAAATTTGTGACGCTTATAGCACCTACAGCCCCAAACCAACAAACCACAGGAGTCCAAAGTGCCCTTTTGTATTTAGAATCTATTTTTTTAAATATATTTTTCTTTTTTAGGATGTAAATTCGATGCACAGATAGTAAAGCCATTACACCAAAAAAGAAAATTCCTGTCCAAAAGATAAGAGATTGATATTTTAAATAGATCACCATTGTAATGACGCTAAGAATCATTCCTATAATAATAAAAATTTGAGGCTCTGAAGTTGTCTCACTCTTCTGAACTGGAGTAAGTAAAACCACTTTCTCATTTTTTGTATCAGGTGCTATATTTAAAAACCTTTCTCGTAAATCATTGTTAAACAACTGATCCAGCGCTTTTGAAATTTTACTATTATGAAAAACTTCAAATCGGCAACCATTTTGCTGGCATAACTCTTGACATCTAAGTATTTCATTTGACTGAGGTTCAGTATTTACAAATGCTATACACAATGCACCTTCAGCTCTTTGTAACTCCAAAAGCTGCTCAATACTTTTAACAATATCATCATAAACTTTTCCGAATTTAGAATCAGTGGTCACTTGTACATAGATAAGTTTACCTTCGTCAGACTCCTTCCACATATCAGGCGTACCTTTTCTAGTTTTGTGGGTACCCTCAACTGCTCCACTATGAATAAGCCCATCCCACTCATGATTCATTCTTGGTAACAGCTCAAATGCAAGCCGCTGTAGTTCTCCTCCACTCAATCGCTTTAACATATACTCTGTATCTATCAAATTCTCTACCACCTCTAGTAAAGTTAAATGAAATTAAGTGATCTAGAACCAGATCAAAAAGTAAGCATTTCTGTATGTGTTAACTTTCCCCTTAAGTAATATTCAGTGTATACTTCCCTCTTTGCCGCATTAATTTCATAATATATGCCTAATCCGTATCTACAAACATGTTCAGGATGACATGTACCATCAAATGACCAGACATCATCGAATCTATCTTTAGTTAGGGCAATTAATCTGTTCTTATCCTTAATTTTTGCGGATTTCCTATTGGATGATTTTTTCATCTCTAATGCTATTAAATTATCTTGATATATATTCTCGCCTCTACTATGGATTATGATGTCACAATTTATAGGAATAACTTCAATATTCTCATTTATTATAGTCTTTACTTTTCCATTGTTTCTGTTGTACTCAACATCTACATAGTATTCTGAATAAGTAGTTCCTTTTAGCTCCTTTTGAAGATAAACCATCAACGATCCGCATAAAGTTCGTTCGGCTACACCACTGAGGATTAATTTATCTTGTTCTAAGAGAAAGCTTGTATTAGCTTTCTCAAACAAAGCAATTAGCCTCCTAATTGTCCCATCCACTTTTGCATTTCCTCACTTTATCCAACTTTTTTCTAATGATTCAAAATGCACGGTAGCCCAAGGTTTTTTCCATTCCTGCAAATAATTTATGTCATTAGATGAAGGAGTCATCTCACACTTATCTATAATAACAAGTGAAGGCATTACAATCGAATCTCCAATTAATATCGCCTCCCCTTCTTTTAGGGTTGAAAGCGAATCTGTAAGCGGCCCTAAGTTATCGGGCAACAAACGTTTAACGTAATTCTGATCGTCAGGATTGGTTAGTCGCATAGCAATAAAATTATTACATTGAGAAAAAATTGTCTCTGATATCTCGGACGGTCTCTGACTAACTATCATTGCGGAAACACCATACTTCCTACCTTCTTTTGCTATACGTTCAATTGAAACCCGGCAAGAATTGTACTTTGCAGATTGGATTTTCGGAACATACTTATGTGCTTCTTCATATACAAGTAATAATGGTGTTTTGTCGAAATCTTCACTGAAACTTTTCTTGAAATGATAACCATATTCAAATAACAATCGAGAGATTAATGATACAGTTATACTCAAGACTTCAAAAGGGACTCCGCTTAAATCAATGATAGTTATATTATGATTTTGTATACTCGAATCTTTTTTAACATCATATCCCAAAAATTGAGTGATTGCCTCTCTAAATCCAATTGTCTCAGCTTTGTCTTTTAATAGAAAAGCTAACCTTTCATCATTAAGCTTATTCTCCATTCTTGAGATAAAGTTCAAAAAATCACCATGATTAGGTCCATTTGAACTGGCGCTAGAAGCAGGTTCTAATAAGCTTTCAAACATTAGGCTGATATTGTCTTGATTTATCTCAAGTTCTTTTTCCTCAGGTCCTTTCCAAACGATTTTGTTAGATTTATTTTTCCGATTATTGTTTTTGTTTTGAATATAGGTTAAAACTTCATTAATGCTGAACTTATAAGGAGCATCGTATGTAATGTGTTTTGGATTTACGTCAGGATTGTATTTTCTTTTGTTAAGGACCACAGCCTCTTTAAATACATTCCGCTGATTATGATCGTTAGCCTCCGTGTCAATAAATAATTCTTGAAGTTCTTCACTATTCATGAGCCAATAAGGAAGAACTAAATTTTCAATATCGATGTAATTAGCTTTTGGAAATGCAGATAAATACTCTGAATGAATATCAAACAGGACAATATGCGAGTTATTCAACCCTTGGAATTCACTACCATCTTTCTCAAGAATAGCATTTTGCAATATTTTTGCTACAGTGTGTGACTTCCCTGATCCAGTTGAACCAACAACCGCAATATGCTTATTAAAGAACTTATTACCATTCACAGGCACTTTAATACTGACATCTTGAGACAATGAAGAAAAACAGAATCTCTTTTCAGTTTCAATATTCTCATAAATCCCTTGAATTTCCGTCATCTTAGCAGGTTCAACATCAGTCGGAGGTATTGCTATGTTATTTCCTCCTCTTGTAAAAACACCATCCGAATCTAGAAATCCGATCGGCATTGCTTCCAAAAGATATTCATTCTTTTCATTCTCATTTTTTTGAATTGAAAAATTCTCAATTATACAAATTAATGCACAGTCCTCGCTATCCGATACTCTTAGATAAGTACCAACTGAGAACTTATCACTTTCTAGCTTAAACCTTTCAATATCACTAACTTCAATTTTAATTTTATTAGGAAGTACCGAAACTACCCTTGCTAATTTTTTTTCCGTTTCAAAATTCTCCATATTGTAGCCCTCCTAAGTAATCATTCTAGCTATCTGCTCAACTTCATCAATTTGTATTTGATAATGTCTGGACTTCAATAATTTTTCAACATTTAATAATGCGGCTCTATCTAAATAAAAATGATAGACCTCTTGAAAAGAAATAGCTGACATGATTTCTTCCAGAGATTTATATTCCACTATCTTGACCATTGTGTTCTTTTCGATTGCGGTTAATTTTTCAATTCTGAATTTATCACCATTAAAATACGTTCCATCATTGAACATTATTTTTCTATCAATCAGTGTCTGCTTTATTAAGTTCAATTTATCATTACAGATATCTTTAAAAACAACAAAAGGTGGGGGGGATTTATCAGGACGAAAAAATTTTTGAAATATTCTACCTACTATTGTCAGTAAGACAAATTCATCACATCTATCATCAACAGGTATAATAAACAGTCTTTCGTAATTATCAATATTTAATTTTTTCATTGTAAAAAAACTCTTTTTTACAGTCAATTCATACTTTTCTTTGGTAAGGAAATCGGCATATGCTGCATGGAATATAACATACTTAACATCTTTCAAAAAAGAATGAAGCGATCCAACATTTAATTTTCTCTCACTTCTATTTTGTATTGCCATCTCTAAAAGTTTCGAACGAAAAATCGAATGATAATAAATGGCTGTTTCTAGGTTTTTACAACCAAAAGTTTGATTTATTAAGTCTATAGTTTCTTGAAACTGTGTGCTATAGTCATTAGTAAATTTGATGATAAAGTTTTTTAAAAAGTTAATTTTAAAGGGACGATTGTATTTGGACTTCTCCGCCCCTAAAATTTTTTCCAGTTCACTAAGTTTCAGCACCTTGTCTTGTAAAGGCATATCCTTAAAATAACAATATAAAGAATATTTTTTCTGGTCATCCTTTTGAAATAAATTCATTAATTGAATTATCGGTTTTCTTACCTTGCTCTCAGAGTAGGTTTGAGTTTCCTTATGTTTAACTTGTATCACATAATCTTCGTAAGAAATGTCCTGAACTTGTTCAAAATTAATATTACTTTTCGGATTACTCAATATTGTCATTAAAGTCGAATCAAATTGGTAAAGGAATCCTTTTATAGCGTAATATCCTCCATCGGAATCATCCTCTAGTATATCGGCAGTACCCTTTTGCACTATATCCACTCCTTCCAAGCACAATTTCATGAGACAACAAATGCTTCTAGTATCTTAACCTCATAAAATTCAAGATTTTTACAAATTCTATGTATTGGTATAATGGAGTTCTTAGACTTCAATCTAATGCGGTATAAGTGCTAGTTGCTATTAGAATTAAAATTCGACAATTTCCTCCATTTCCCTTTTTTTAATGATGATTATTTTATATTTTGAATCTATGAACAAAACATGCGTACATTAAGTAACTTCGATTCTATATTATATCCCAGATACCTATGCTTGATAGGTAGTCCTCGCGAGAGGCTAAACCAATGAAAGAGCCGGACACATTTAATCGTGTCCGGCTCTTTGTTTCCCCCAAATATTATCAGGAGGCGTTGTTATGAATCACAACTACAGTGAAGAACTAAAGAAACTGATATCTGAATCCTTAAGAGAACGACCTGACAGCTATCCTATACAGCAAATCTTTGCGGAATTTCCCACAACGACAGAATTAATGGATGTATCTGAACAACAACTAATAAAAATAAAAGGTATCGGGATGGGAAAAGCTCGGCAACTTACTGCAATGTTGAAGCTGGCCAAACTACTCACGATTCCCTCATCTCAAGAACAAGTTAAAATACGTAGTCCTAAAGATGCATTTGAGTTGCTTGAGCCTGATTTCAGATATTCTACAAAGGAGTATTTCACCTGTCTATTCCTAAATACTAAAAACTGCGTAATTTCTAAAGAGAACGTATCAATAGGCTCTTTAAACGCTGCCATTGTACATCCTAGAGAAGTATTCAGAGCCGCAATCAAACGCTGTAGTGCCTCTCTCATTTGCTCTCATAACCATCCGAGTGGAGACTCGACTCCATCTTTTGAAGACGTTGAATTAACAAAACGGCTAGTGAAAGCAGGCGAAATTATTGGTATAGAAGTACTCGATCATATTATTATTGCCGGAAATAGTTTTGTAAGTCTTAAAGAACAGGGATTAATCTAAACTGTTTTGCCAAAAGAAATATCGTCAAGATGCAGAAACATTAACTCTAACATCTCTAATGCCATTTTCTGCTCTTTGCTCGAGCGATTATTTAAGAGTTTATTTATCTTATTCGCATAAAACTCATCACTAATTTCAATTGATTCATGAAGAAGATCGTCAATTGTTACTCCTAGTTGATTAGCAAGTCTAACGAGGGTATCAAGAGTTACCGATCTTTCAGCGCGTTCTATCTGTCCTATGTAAGCATGAGAAATGTCTACCATTTCCGCAAGTTTCTCTTGAGTCATATTTAGTCGTTGTCGCTCTTGGCGCAAACGAGCACCTAATAAAGCATAGTCCATTATTAACGCCTCCTTCTTAACACTAGATAAAAAGGAAAAGTTAATTAATACACTAGTAGTTTCAAAAAATATACTGTAAGCTTTATTTATGGGGAATGATTCAAAAATACAGATGTTTAGGAAGGGAGGTTTGCTATTAAACTTGCGTTTTTTAATGAAAATAGAATTTTAAGGAAAGAGGGATTTCAATATGAACAAATTCATGAAATTTTTTATGACATCCGTATCTTTAATTCTGATCATTGTCTTAACTTCTCCTAATGTGAGCGCTCACCGAAATTCAGAATTCACTTATGAGTACAACGGAAAAACCATAGGGAAAATAACTAACCCCGAAAATGATTATGGCACTTATTATTTCCCGGTTGCAGAGATACTTAGTGCGATTGATTCAAACACTAAAGAAACTTATCTAGGCCGTGTTGGAGCATACGATACATCCCAAATCATTTTTAGAGAATCATGCTATGAGTTTAAACTATCCAGCAAAGTTACTGTATATGATAAGGAATGCAAAATCGTTAAGGGTAGTATTGATATTAGTCGGAAGCAGCTTTTTCTTGATGACAACAAGGTATTTATGCCCGCATTTATATTTGAAGATATCCTCGGTGAAGGTGCTACTGTTAGCCTTTATACAGACCGAATTATCATACGTACGAAAGATCATGTAGAGGATATTAAAGAAAATAATAAAGTTATCCTCATTAAAGTGGATGATCCATGGATGTATGTCAATGAGGATATAAAAAAGCTTGACCCCCAAGGAGGAAGTCGTCCTGTAATGCAAGATGGAAGGACTTTGCTGCCTATTGCTGCGATAATATCGGAATTCGGTGGGTCAACTGCGTGGAACGCAAAAGAACAAAAAGCTTCTATTACACTTCTCAATAACAAGGTTGATATATGGATTGGTAAAACAAAGGCACTTGTAAATGGTGTAGAAAAAACTCTTGATGTTGGTCCAAAAATCATTGACTCAAGAACAATGGTTCCTCTACGTTTTGTAAGTGAAAATTTAGGACTCAAAATTGGATGGGACAATGCAAATCTAACAGCTGGAATTTATTACGGCGACTTTGACACTATCCCTAGTTCATACACTAGTTATTTTAAATACAAAGAGGAGCAGAAAACTACAGAAAAGACTGTTCAGGCAGAGGTTACATACATTACTACTGATCCATTAGATAAAAAAGGAATTAGGATTAATCTCGGAGATGTAGTCTCTGCAGAAGGCATGTTTAGTGGATCAGTAAAAGATATTAACGGCTCTAAAATCTTAGTGTATTGGAACTCTAAAAGTATACTGATTCCAAACGGGGATGAAGAATTTTGGGGCTTAGTAACGGGAATTAAATACAAAACAAATCAATGGTTAGAGGCTAGAACAGTTACCATAGAAAGTTCCGGTCATTAAATCTCAATTTATGACTCATTGCTAATAGTAAATAATATCAATCAAGTGCCAGTACTACTTAGAAGTAAAAGTAGTGGCACTTTTTTTATTTTTCAACACTAAACAAGCATGGCAAAAAGTCTATCCCTTCCGTCATAGGAATCGTTACAGGGTTAATTCCAAGCTCATGCAATTTTTTTATACATTTATCGAATTCTTTCCTGTCTTCAAAAGCTTCCTTCGCCTTCCAAATCCCTCTTTTGTAACTTACTAATTCAAGGGTTCTTATCAAAGCTTCCTTCAGTCTTAATTGCATTTTTTTATTTTCAATGATCGCTTTAGCTTTTGACAAAGTATAGTAATCTCCAAAGCCGATAGTTTTTTTATAGTATTTAAGAAGCTCATTTTCCGATATATCTTCCCTCAGAAATTGAGAAAAACCTTGTTTGCTCAATTGGTTTTTCTTCATAATTCTATAGACTTTATTATAATAACACTGCACCTCAAAACGAATTGTATAATTAGCTCTATCATCCTCACAAGGCAAATCATTTTCCTTTAACTGCTCGCCTTTATCATAACATTGGATATTCAAAGTAACATGCGGCAATGACTTTGTATTCGATTTGCTTGTTCTGAAAATATAAAAACTATGTTCAGTCGGTTCATGGCGTTTACTTGGTATTATCCCCTTTAAGTAGACACTCGAAAAAACCTCATGTGTTAACATGAGGAAATGAGTGAACTGGGAGGGGATTTTGGTATGGCCAAAAAGGGACAAGTGTTTCAATCGTACACGGAGGCATTCAAGAAAGAGGCTATTCAAGCCTATTTTACAGGAGGGGAGAGCTATAAGGTCGTCTCCGACAGGTTGGGGATTGTGAACTGTACCCAGCTTAAAGTATGGGTAAAGAAATATCGGAATGGGGAGCCACTCCATACACCAAAAGGGGCAACAAGCCCTTTAAAAGGACGTCCACGTTCTACATTTGCCAGTATAGAAGAAGAACGAGATTACTTAAAGGCACAGGTGGACTACTTAAAAAAGCGGTATCCAAATCTGTAAAGGGAGGGAAGCTTGGACTGCATGACAAATACGCCGTAATTGAAGAACTACGTGACCAACATGGCATCACCCGCCTATTAGCCATTGCAGAGGTATCGCGGGCAAATTACTACAAGTGGCGAGGTGCAGAGGTTCGACGAATGGATGCCCATGAGCAAGAGCACGCCATGAAAGAGCATATGGTGGCGATTCACCTGGTTCATCCCTATTTCGGGTACCCTCGAATGCAGGCAGCCCTGCGGGAGGCAGGCTACCTCGTCAACCACAAGAAGGTATGGCGGCTCATGAAAGAGCTATCGATCCAGTCTGTCATTCGCAAGAAAAGGCGTCGTGCGGGCTCTACTCCTTCCGTGGTCTACCCGAACCGATTAAAGCGTAAGTTTCATGCGACAGCACCTCAGCAGAAGCTAGTAACGGACATTACGTATATCTCAGACGGCACCCGTTTTTATTATCTGTCTGCGATTCAGGACCTCTTCAACAATGAAATTGTAGCTTGGCAGATCTCGGAGCGAAACGACGTAAACCTCGTCTTGGATACGGTTGAACAGTGGACACGGAAAAGAGACGTGTCTGAGGCCGTGCTCCATTCGGACCAAGGCTTTCAGTACACGTCTCAGGCGTACAACACACGATTAGAGGCATTCAGCGTCAAGGGCAGCCACTCTCGCAAAGCAACCTGCCTGGATAACGCCTGCATCGAATCCTTCTTTTCGCATCTGAAGACAGAAAAGTTGTACCTTCACCAGTGTAAGTCAGAAGCAGAGATTCATCAAGCCGTTGAGGAGTATATCTACTTTTACAATTACCAACGTTTTCAGGCGAAACTGAAACAGCGCGCGCCGATTGAGTATCGACACGCGCTGGCTGCTTAGCTTTTTTCATCTGTCTACTTGACAGGGGTATGACCAACTTGATGGTCTATATTTTAAAAACAATTGAAAACCATTCGGGATATTGGCCCGTTTAATCAACTTTATATACAGTTTGATATGTTCTGTATAAAAATTGAATGCAAAATCCACTCTTTTGAAACAATAAGTATCTAACAGATGTAATTTGAATTTAAACTGTCGGTTACGCCTCTTACTTTCAAATTTCTTTTTTATTGGAGTAAAAGCCTTCTTGAAGGCAGTATAAATGGATTTCGAATGCTCCATTGTAGCCAATTGTAGGTAGTCGTTTACATCAAACAGCCTCATGGGATTCATAATAATCTCCAGTGCCTTATAACTAATACCTTCCTCATATTCCAGGCTTCTTAGAATTAATTTTATTCCTGCCTCTTCCCGAAGTAAGTGGCAATGATAAGTACCGTCCTTCTCTTGGTAAAACTTTGTGTGGTTGATTCTTGATAATTCTTGCAGAACTTTAAATAACGCTGAATAAAAATGATAATCCAATTTACAGAACATATGAACAGTATGATGCATAACAAAAAACCTCCATTCATTGAATTTAGGTTCTTGTTACGCGCATTTTTAAAATTAATACAACTATATTTACAATCAGAAAATAGCGGTTGTAACAACTATTGATAATCAGATAAATAATAAAAGATAATATATACGTATAAGAACGCGACTACTCTCTGTTCATGAATCTTTGCTATTTTCATAAAGACTATTTTTTAACCTTTTCAGTTCTCGTTTATTTATCTTGTGTTCTCTTTTCTCTTCCTCAACACGATTGTTCCTCTCATGATCCAATGCATATTCTTCAAGCAAGGTATTAAGAGTACTTTCTTTATTGATTTCTACAATTTCCTCAATCAGATCAGGAAATTTTTCAGTATTAAATTGAATGGCACGCCCACTCAGTCCTGTTACTGGTTTTGTCACTTTATCATTCGATCTGTATATTAAATTTGCTTCCCTCAACAGCTTGCCAAGCTTTATAATACCTATAAAGTCTGATCTTTCGGTTTGGAACAGAATATAATCAACAACCTTATCATACACAGACTGCCATACCAAACTTAACGTTTTTTTATTTCTATCAACGATCCCTAATAATTCGCCTTGTTCCATATAAGGGATATCATTCACGGTAACAGTGATTTCCTTCTGAATAATTAAGGCTTTAAGGGCATCTAGAAATGTTTGAACGTCCTGGTTTAATGTTGAAACAGCTTGCTGTTTTAACAATTCACAAAATATGTTTTTCGCCTTCTCACCATAAATAGCATTTTCTTCAGGCGTTATATAGCCCTTCTCTAAACCATATGCCAAGTAAAAATTAAATGAAACCGTCAGATGAGCAAAACTATCTTTTTGTCTGCTATGCACATTCGGCTCTATTGAGTAGTAATTTCGGTAGTATTCAAAATCTCTACGGTAACTTTCAATGAAATGAGAATTCAACTTCTCACTCATCCACTTCAAATAACTAACCACACTTGTTGGCAAAAAGCTACCTTCTTTAAAGCGGTTAAATCTTTCTACCTTCAATGGATCATATGTTGAAGTTTGCTTCTTATCGAATAAATTGTCCATTTGAACACGTACAACTCTTCCTGCAGTTGATGCTATATCAGCATTGCCCATGGTAATGAATTTTTCGCCAGTAAAAAGCACCATACCTTCAGGACGAACTGTAAAATTTGAACTCGTTTCCCTATCACCTATATCTCTAATTAGTTTTTCTATTTTTTCATTTGTTAAATCAGCAATCCTTTTTGTTTTTGAAGTCCCGTAATCATCGTAGATCGAAACACAGTCTCTATTCATAATATTTTTGGTTAAGTCTTTCTTATGATCATATACATGAACAAGCTTGAGACTCTCAAAGATTTGAGTAAACATCTTAGATAAACTCGTCTTGCCCATCCCCGATTTCCCTTCAATCCACATACTGAATTTAGGAGCTATATCGTTTTGGATTAACGGTGATGTTATTACTGAAACCAATACTAGTGAAAAAAGAGCGTGCGTTAGCTTCGGTTCACAAATATTCAGCATGTCCAAGCTTCCTAAAAACGCTTCTTTTGATGTAATTTCCTCATCAATCTTTAAATTTGATTCCGTTTCTTTTAACCGTATATTCTTATCCGTTTCACCAATTGTTCCTCCACTATGTACATAAACCCATTTCTCACCTATGTAATGCCAACCTGATCTTTCAACATCAAATACATCAATCAATTCTTTACTTTGAGATCTTAAGATGAATTTCTTAAATAACTGATATCCCTTGGTTCCGCTCATATTAAACATACCTAATGGGATCTGATTGCTCAACCAGCTCTTAGTTGCTATGTCCTTATTCAGTACTTCTATTTCAGGCAAAATTGTAGTTTTTTGACCATCAAATATCAGTCCCGTAAAAAGATACGAGCCTATTTTCCCATCTACATTTTTGACCGTCCCCTTTGGAATAAGACTAAAGTTTGCTATCGCCTTCAGCTTCTTACTTTGGATAATGCAAAATTCCCCGTTTTCATTTAAATCAAATTCATTATCAGAATATTTGCTTTTAAATTCCTCTATTAATTCCTTTACAGAAAGATCGTCCAGTTCTCTCTTCATACACAAAACCCCTTTTCATTTAAAAAGTGATAGTGTGATGAATTTTCTTCAATATCCATCACACTATCACACTTTTTCATTCAATAACTCTAATTCCACCTTTATTTTGTGTTTTAAAAATTGTCTTAGTAAGAAATAATTTTCCCTCATACATTGAAATAATCGAATAAGATTTACCTCTGCATAATTGGGATTTTGGATAAACATATTTTCACTATAACTTGATATGTTTTTGAAGTCCATGACATACAGACAATAACCGAGAAAGGTGCAGAACAACAACGAAAGGCATGAACAAATAACATAAGGTACGGGATAACGGTTTCAGAACCGTAGTGTCGAAACTGACAAATATATATTATTACCACGAACAGGAGTTGATTGCATTGATGCTACAAGATTATCCAGAAGTTATTACAGTTGAAGAGCTTTTAGACATATTGTTAATTGGCAGAAACTCTGCCTACAGACTACTGAAATCTGGCGAAATTAGGTCGATAAAAATTGGACATACGTACAGAATTCCTATACTAAGTGTTAAAGAATTTATTCTAAGCAAAGCAAGTCTAGACCTATCGAAATACATGTAATCAAATAGCAGTTTCGCAGGCAGGGGCAATCACGCTCCTGTCTTTTTCATATTCAATAAAATCATTGGAGGTCGAAGCACATGAAAGGCAGCTTACGTAAACGCAATCAATACTGGTACATCATTGTCGAAACAAAAGACGAATCCGGGAAACGGAAGCAAAAGTGGATTAATACCAAATGCGAGAAGAAATCAGATGCAGAAAAGTTTCTACGAGAAACTCTTACGAAGATGGACAATAACAGTTTTGTCCTTCCACAGCGAAAACTCAAATTCACTGAATTTATGCTAGATTGGCTTAATAATGTTATTAAAAACGAGGTCGAGGAAACGACTTGGGAGGGTTATGAGATGATTGTAACAAAGCATATCATCCCATATTTCATGAGTAAGAATGATATACCCCTACAAGAATTACAACCCATGCATCTGCAAAAATATTATGAGACAAAGTATCAAGATGATCCATCAACTGGAAAAAAAAGATTATCCGCTAAAACACTACGAAGACACCACGCTAATATCAGGAGTGCATTAAAATTCGCATTACGAATGGAGTTAATTCCCTTTAATCCCGCAGATCGAATCGTACTTCCAAAGCAGGAGAAGTTCAACGCTAGCTATTACACTGTCGAACAGCTCGAAAAGCTATTTGAGGTTTGTTTGGGTACACCGATAGAATCGGCAGTCTATCTCGCGGCTCACTATGGGCTTCGCCGTTCCGAGGTGCTTGGGCTAAAGTGGGATTGCATCGATTTTGAAGAAAAGACAATCTCAATTCGAGAAGTTCGTGTAAAGATCGGCAAAAATGTTGTCATAAAGAAACCTAAAAGCGAAAGCAGCCAGCGCACTTTGCCTTTAATGGAAAAACTTGAGGATTACTTGTTACATCTAAAGAAACAACGGAAGAAATACAAACAGCAATACGGCAAAGATTACGTCAATAGCGGTCTTGTTTGCTGCTGGCCTGATGGCAGTCCTATGAAGACAGAATACCTGAACCACAAATTCAAGGACATACTCGCAAAGAATGAATTGCCACACATCAGATTCCACGATCTCAGGCACTCAACAGCCAGTTATTTGATTAAGCATGGAGTAAGCCTGAAAGAAATCCAGGTGTGGCTGGGGCATTCTACCATCAGCATTACAGCCAATACCTATACGCACATCGACATGGAGACTAAAAAAGATACAGCACAAAAGATCAACGATCTATTTTCCAAAAATACAAAGGAAGCAGCTCAATGAAGTACAAAGCCTGGAGAGCTTTAGATAATGAGGCGATCAATTCTGCGCTGCTGGACATAGCCACGCTCCATGTAAAACTTGCTTTGGAGTACTGCGACAAGATACTTTACCTTGTCGTAAAGAAGTCATCAGAGCAGAAATCCAGCGATTGAGAATGGAGCGTGACAAATTCCACAAACGCAGACTCTGAACTAGAACAGCTCATCGTGAAGTCGGTCCAAGCATCATTCTGAACGTATCGGAAACCTCGAATCTACACCAAAAAAGAGGCACCGTTAGCAAAATGTTAGCAAACCACCTTAAAAACAAACAAGGGTTCCAGCTCTAATGAGCTGAAACCCTTGTTGCTGTAGTGCCGAGGACGGGGGTCGAACCCGTACGAAGGTCACCCTTCGCAGGATTTTAAGTCCTGTGCGTCTGCCTGTTCCGCCACCCCGGCATGTTGTGTGTGCGTTATACGCGACAAGAAATATAATATCACGTATCTGGAGGATACGCAATTGCTTTTTCCAATATTTCTGCATAAGCAGCAAATAGCCCGTTCAGTCGAGACTGACACGGGCTTTAGTGCTTGGCGCTGCTGTTCCTTATTTGCAGAACTGCGGTGCCCCGCTCAGACTAGTGGCGGTCACGCTCACCGGTTCTGCTGCGCATGCCAGCCAGACCCAGGAGGCCGAGCAGACCGAGCCAGCCCCAGTTGGAGGAGCGGTTGTCGTTGTTGGCTGTGGTGGTTGTGCTCTGTGCCCGGTAGCGGCCCGTTGTGTTATTGTTGGACAACGGGGAGACGGAGCTGTTGTCGCCGGTACGGATTTTGTCCTTCATGATGGATTCGGTCTTGTGCATGGAATCTCTGGTCTCATTCATCATGGTGTTGCCCCGGCTGTCCATCATCCGGTCATCCAGATTGCCCATATTCCCCATGTTGCCCATCCGGCCGTCAGTAGTTGTGCTGTGCATGCCCGGAGCGGTGGTGCTCATAACGCCCGGAATCGTAGTGGTCATACCGCCCGGCGCTGCTGCGGAGATGTCACCTGCTCCGAGCAGACTCATGGACAGGACCGTACCGCAGGCAAGACTTGTGATCAGCTTGTTCAAAATGTTGTGCCCCCTTCATGGATGTGGTTAATCGCTGATAATTTCCCCATCCGGCACAGCATCTATGCAGAGAAGTTATTCCTTCACAATGTTCACGGTCTTGCTGGACGCATTATACGTGACCTTGGCTCCAAGCGCTTCCGCAATCGCACGTACAGGCGCATAGGTAACCGCATCGTCCATGACGCCGGTCGTCAGCTTCTTACCGTTGAGCGTAATATTTACCGGGATATCCTTGTTCACCTCTGGCTCACCTCCGGTTATACGGCTTAGTGCGGCTGCACTCTGCTGGGCAGTAGGCCGCCGGCCTGCCTTCAGGTCCTGGATGGTAAGGCCGAAGCTCATCTGCAGATGGGCGTAATCCTTGAAGGAGGTCCAGTCCCCGCCCCATTCGAACCCCAGCTTCTTCCCCTCCTGTACCACCTCTTGCCAGTCTGCCACCTTGTCGCCATCCCCGTCACGATTCATATCCCAGGACACATTCCTGCCATCCGGCAGCAGCAGCGCGAAGTCTATCGCGAGGCCGTAATTATGGAAGCTGTCGCCTCCCCGGGCATTCGTTACAATGTCGCCCTTCTTGGTTCTCCCTTGAGCATATAGCTCATTCTGCTGCGCTATCGTGCGCATGCCCTGCGTAATGAGGATCTGCACCCCCCGGTTATAGCTCCGTCTAATCAGCTCGTTCGCCCCGGCCAGTACGGCCGGATGCAGCTTCGCCAGCCTTGCGGCCGACTTCTGCTTGACCTGCTCCAAAGTAAGCATCTACTCACCCCCTGGTATAGTATATGCCCGCTTTGGCCGGGCGGTTTACGCCGATGACCATTTTTTTCGCAAAATGAGCTGTGCAGCACCTGATCTCCCCGGATGAACTGTGTGCCTACAGGCCAGAATAAGAATGCAGACCGCAAGTCAGGTCATTCTAACGGAAAGGGGGATGAACATGGAGATATACAGCGACAGCTACAGAATAGCCCCGCTTAGCGACCAGGAGGATGTGGTGGAGGTAATCCGCCAGGCGGAGTCGGAAATTGCCCGGATGACCGGGAACCCGGAGGTCACGCTGATTGCCTATGAGAAGACGGGCACCGCGGCAGGTAAATGAAGCTTGGACCCGTGCTGATTCCAGGCAGAACGGTTATCTTTTAGACAATATAAGCCTCCACAATGTCATCTACCAGCAGCCACTTCCATTCCTCCGCCCACCGCAGCTTGAATTCACGCGAGTGGGTGTGAATGGAGGTCACGAACCCGCTCAGCTTCCTCTGCTCCAGAGGACCATACAGCACCAGCGTAACCCGCACATGACTCCGCAGCGATAAGGCCAGCGTATGCTCAATCTCCTCCAGCTTCTGCTCGTCCAGCACCGGCTTCAGGCTATGCCAGGTCTCCCGTTCGTCCCTCCTGATCCCGCCCTTATGCTCCGTCAACATGATCCGGCTGCTCTCCCGCAGACCGCCCGCTTCAAGCTTCTTGCCCATTGCTATTCCCCCACTCTGTTGTTTATAACCCGGACTACATCATCTTGCCGCCCACAAACCGAACGCATGTTTGTATTATATCTGCGATCCATCTTGTTAGGCAAGCAGAAATTAATGTCAGGCCAAGGACGCTGAAGGAGAGCTTCAGCTAATCATAATACAGGGTTGAACTAGCACCACACCTGCATGAAAACAGCCATCCCGTGGTTCTAGTATTTTAGCTAATCTGATGCCATCATTAGGGTAATGGGGTAGAAAGGACGGAGATGAAATTTATGATTAGAGCTGCAAATGTGGAGGATCGGGAGGATATTTCCAGACTATTAACGCAATTAGGTTACCCGGATACCGAGCTTTTTATGAAAGAGAATATAGAAAGACTGCTTGCTGACCCCAATGAGGAGTTAAAGGTCTATGAAGCGGAAGGATGTGTTATCGCCTGTCTTTCCCTGCATTATATCCCGCAGCTGGGCATGAGAGGAGATATCGCCTCCATTAGTTATCTGGTTGTGGATTCCTCAGTTAGAGGGAAGGGAATCGGACAGGAATTAGTGGAATTCGCCTCAGCTTCCGCCCGCCGAAGAGGATGTGCCAGTATCCAGGTTCATTGCCATGCCAGAAGAATAGAGGCTCATACATTTTATGAAAGACAAGGTTTCAGGGAGGCCCCTAAGTACTTCTCAAGAAGGTTGGACCAATAATTCAATCCACAGCAAAAAGACGCCTACAGTAATGCTGTACAGCGTCTTCATCCGAACCCTTTGGCGTATAACAAGTCTTGTCTCTGCTTATTTCACTGACGAAGTCCCTGCGCTTCCAGCACCCGGTTCCTGCTTGGCATCTGTGCCTGCATCTGACACGGTTCCCGGTACGGCTTGCTCCGGTTCAATCAGTCCTGCGGCTTCTCTGGCTTCATTCAGCTTGGAGATGCCGTAGAGCATCGCTATGTCCGCCTGCTCATTCATCGTGTTGAATTCCTCAGCGGTCACATCGGGCGATACTGCGCCCTTGGAAGCCTTCTCCTTGATCTGATAGGCACTCTGAAAAGCAATCACAGAATCTCTAAGCAGCTTCTCGATCGTATCCGGCAGGCCACCCGCAATCTTGATATCGTTCACATGATCTGCAAGCTGAGATGCGGTATCCTGGAAGCTGTCCACAGCCTTCTGGAATTCTTTGTCTGTCGCTTGTCCGGTGGAATAAGAGGTTAGCGTGGTGTTGAAGTTCTCAAGCGAGGATTTGCCCATTTCGTCGAATTTCGACATTTCATTGTAAAAGCTCTGTACCGTCTCCTGTACCTCTTCCGGGGATGCCGGTTCAGCACTGTTATTGCCGCAGGCACTGAGGATCATGACGGCCATTAGCAGTCCTGCAAGTAAAGCTTGTCTCATAGTTAATATCCCTCCACTTAACAGAATAATATCGATTTTTGTTAAGTGCAAATGAAATTAATGTAAAATTCGGCGTAATGAAACATATGTCAGCAGATAAGCGTATTCATAGGGAGAAACGGCGGTCAATAACCCGTTGATGACTGGCAATTCCTGTTATACTATAATGAATTTATCCGTTCAAGGAGAGGAAGATCTATCATGGCTTATTGCACAGCATGTGGTGCGGAATACAAGCAAGGTGCCAAATTCTGCGGGGAATGCGGGGCAGGCACAGAAGAGGCCGGTTCTTCGGCAGCAGCACGGCGTCCGGCGGCTGGCCATAGCTCCGGTCCCGAGCAAGAATTATGGCAGGGCAAGCCTGCCGGCATCTCCGACCGTCTCAAGGGGCTGATCGGACTGAATACCACCAAGTATACGATTACGTCCCAGCGGATTATGGTGAAGAGCGGACTGATCGGCAAGGATGTCGAAGAAATTGAGCTGCTGCGGGTCAACGATTTCTCCGTCACCCAGTCGGTTATGCAGCGCATGCTGGGCATCGGGACGCTGATCATTTTGTCGGATGATGCTTCATCTCCGCAGCTACCCTTCAATAGAATCCGTAAGGTTCAATCTGTCAAGGATATCCTGCGCCAAGCCGTCCGTGACGAGAAAATCGCCAACAACATCAGCTACCGCGAGCATATCTGACGCTTCGTTACTCTTTGTTATGGAAGGTAGAGGGCTCCTGCCGGAATGACGCCTTTGGCCTGGCTGGGGCTCTCCCACATCAGTACCGCCCGCGCATCCCCCTGATTCTCATAGTACTCCACCTTCAGCTCATGCAGCTTCCCTGCAATCAGACTCACGGTGCCTTGCCGCTCCTGCCCGCTCTGCTTCATCCAGCTGTCAATAACCAGCTTCCCGTCAATCCATACCCGGATTCCGTCATCGGAATATGAATAGATCGTGTAGGTCTCACTGTAGGCAGCGCTTATTCGGCCGCTCCAGCGTACCGAGAACAGATCTGCGTGAACGGCCGGATCAGGCGCCGCCTGCCTCCAGGCGAAGTTAATATTGGTATCTGTCCGGGTGAGGGCAGGCGTGCCGGTAAGCGTAATATTGTTATAATACTGCCCATAGAGGCCCGGCTTGGGGAGTACCCCTCCTGAAGAAGCATACGCCGCCGCTTTGGCCGAATAGTCATCTCTGGAGAATACGGCACTATTCCGCATAAAAGCCTGAATCACTGCATCCTTATTGCGCTCGTACAGCATCTTGCCCCAGGTCATCTGATAGCTCCATTTGTTCTGCGTGCCTGCCAGCACAGCTGGCGGAGGAAGCTCTCCGTTCTCGCCGATGGCGATCAGCTTGCCGCGCCCCAGGTCCCAGAGCGTATCATGATGGCTTGCCTTGTAATCCCCCTCGAAAATATCCGCCGCCAGCACATCCACTCTGCCGCTGCCCGGATAATATTTCGCCGGCTCCTCACTATTCTTGTTCTTGGCATTCGGACTCCACACCCACAGAAGATTGTGCAGCTTATGATAGACGGTGTACCGCTGGAACATGATCTCCCAGAGGGTCACGAAGGAGGACTTCTGCCCCCACCAGAACCAGCCGCCGTTCATCTCATGATAAGGTCTCCAGAGGACGGGGACACCGGCGTCATTGAGCTTTTTCAGGAAAACAGCTACCTTATCGAGCTCGGCAATCAGCGCGGTATATTCGGGGGTTCCGGGTGTGATGTACTTGCTGAAATTAGCTTCGCTGAGGCTCATAGAGACATTCGTCCAGGCGGGTGCGCTGCCCGGCAGGTTGGCATGATAGGTCATCGCTACGATGCCCCCGGCCTTGTGCCAGCGGATCGCACTGTCGGTTACGCCCTGCCGCTGACTGCTGATAAGCTTCTCCGTCTGGCCGCTGATCGGCCCCATCTCATAACCGTGTAGTCCGGCATAGCTGCCAGCCGTAATCTTCAGCTTGTTGTTGATATCATCCGGGCTCTCCAGGTAATCATGCTGACCGCTGATCATTCCCTGGCCCTGCAGCCAGTACAGCGTCTCCAGCAGCTTCCGTGCGGGAGCTCCCAGCTCCGCGTCAGCTGGAGCCATTTGTATTTTGCGAAAAGCCGCTTGCCACTGCACATCACCAATCAGCCGCGAGGCCGAATCCAGCAGGTCCCTGAGATTGCGCTGTTCCACATTTTCCACCATCCTTTTCATTGTGTTTGTACATATTATGACGAATTATGGAACTTCAGCACGGCAGATGCACAGAATTCGGGCTGTCACAATCCGGTATTCTTACGCTATACTATTCTGGGCACAGGCCTTATACCCATACCAACCTACAAAGGAGCAGATATGAAAGCCAAAAAGTCCATCATCAGTCTCATCATTATCGCCCTGCTAAGTCTTGCCGCCTACCTGCTGGAGGAGAACGGGCAATGGCTGCCGCAGACCCCTTCTGCGAATCCTTCGGAGGTCGTGAAGCTGAAGTTCCCGGCAGACCGCTACCCGGAGACCGCAAAGCACATCCAGAAGGCCATCCGCAAGGGAGAGTCAGCGATCTGCACCATCAACCGCAAGGACGCGGAGGAGAACCGCAAGGCGTCTCTGAAGGGAGTCCCCACGAAGAAAGGCTATGACCGGGACGAATGGCCGATGGCCATGTGTGCAGAAGGCGGAGCCGGGGCGCATATTGAGTACATAACGCCCAGTGATAACCGCGGAGCGGGAAGCTGGGTCGGCAATCAGCTGGAGGCGTTCGCTGACGGTACGCGTGTGGAGTTTATTTTCAAATAAGCCGGCATGTGGGGGATGTTATTCAATTTCACCGCGATACAGCGTAGAATGAAATGGGATAATATAACTTTGATGGAGAGCCGGAAGTGTTCTATATCTGTTATCGGGGCAAAAGGCTGTACGGCCCTATGTCCGAAGCTGAAGCCTTACAGGAATGGTTCGCGCTTGCAGGAACAATCAAAGAACTCTATATCATTGAAACCGATGCAGCTACAGGCAGAATCAAACGCCAGATCGGGCCAACGGCCCGTGCTCATAAGAAGAAAAAGAAATAGCCCTATCCGGCACAGGCCGGACAGGGCTACACTGGCTATTGGCGATTCTAGAACAAACAGGCTTTAGTGATGATAACCAGCAGAATGAACAGAACCAGAATGGCACCTGTCGAAGTCCAAGGGCTTACTACCGGAACGATTGGAGGTCCCTGATTCACTCCACCTACGTTATTTCCACAACCGCAACCATACTCTGCTCCCATAATTAATTCCTCCTCTTGAATATTGAATACAGCACAGAATATGTGGAATTCCGCCCCGTTGCATGGGCCAATTGGCAAAGAAATACCATTCACCTAACGGACAGGCGTCCAATGGTCGATATAGAGTATGAAGCAATAGCTTCAAAACAAATGGAGGGAGGAATGCCGGATGGATATTGCTGCATTATCCGTAGTGATGAGCCAGTCATCCTTACAGCAGGCCGCAGGGCTGCAGGTGATGAGCCTTGCCAAGGAGCAGGCGCAGAGCAGCGCCCAGGATATGGTTCAGATGCTGAGTCAGGCCACGCACCCCACCTTGGGAAAAACACTTGATATTCGGGCGTAATTCCTTTATGCTTACATACATAGGAACACCCGTTCCATATTTCAGCCGGTGAAGAGTACGCGCTGAACTGCTGCTTAGCCCTTACGGGCTTTTCTTTTGGCCAATAACACGAACATACGATCTTATATCTGGGGTGATTGATTATGCAAGGCTATTATCAGATGACCGCTTTGGAGAAATGGACAGAGGATCTGTACCAGCGCATAGGCATCCGCAAGCCGTCTGACATCTCCATCGATTACATAGCGAAGCGGCTCAATATCTGGGTACACTATCTGGATGTCAGAAGCAAGGCGATTGAGGCTGCGGCCGGAATGTACAGCATGTTCATCGACAACCGTCTTCCTCCCGAGCTGCAGCGGCTGGAATTCCTCCACGAGCTCTGTCATCTGCTGCGGCATGCCGGCAAGTCTACGCTTATGCCCGGAGTGTTCACGCAGGCGCAGAGAGATGAATCCGACCGGTTCATCCTGTATGCCTCCATGCCCTATAGTATGATCTCAGCGAATACGCTGCCCGAGCTTCGTGAGGATGCCGTTGCCGAGCTGGCTGTAGCGTTCCAGGTACCCGTCCCACTTGCTCTGCAGCGGATCGATCAGATCCAGAGACGAATTTTCCAGGGGCAATTAATGGCTGTTATGGAACGTAACGAAGACAGAAATATCATCCACAGACATATTCGCTAAGCAGTGCGGGGATAATACGCTATAGACCCGGAGGGCGGAGATTCCCCTCTAACACAGGGTTAGATTCTACTGTAAAGGGGATCACCATCGACATGGAAGCTATGCAAGTGATTCAATTACTGCTGACTCATCCGGAATACAGCGTGGATGCCGTCCACCCCGAGATCCCGGATTTTGTCGGCATTGAGACGATTGAAGTGGACCACGAGACCCAGACCTTCTCCATCCTGCTGCAGGAGCCTAAGGAATACGGCTGAGTGCAGGATTTTACAGAATAACAATTACATAGAATAGCCCCGCTAACACGAACCGGTACAGCGCGAACCATTCCAGGCGTAGCCGCTTAATCAGCTTGATGAACGTGACTACTGCAATCATGGCTACGAGGAAGGACGTCACGAACCCGATAAGCATCAGGGTCAGCGCATCTGAACTGAGTAGATCCCTGCTGTCATACAGGTCAAGGAGGCTTGCTCCGAACATCACCGGCACTGAGATCAGGAAGGTGAAGTCCGCAGCGGCTTTCTGGCTGGTTCCCAGCAGCAGACCGCCTGAGATCGTCGAGCCGGATCTTGAGAAGCCGGGCCACAGCGCCAGACACTGGAACAGCCCGATGCCGAAGGCTTGTTTATAATTCAGACCGTCCACGGTCTCTGCCGTTACGGTACTCCTGCTGCGTGCGGCGAAGATCATCAAGAGACCACCAGCAATCAGACCAATGAGGACCGGCTTGGGGCCGAATAGCTGGCTCTTGATCGTGTCCTTGAATAGTAGATAGATGATTAACGCTGGTACCATGGCCAGGATCATATGAATTGCATTCAATCCCTTACTCTTGGCGAAATCCATCTTAAGCATATTCACGCCAATGTTCACATACTTCTTCCAATACAGCAGCAGCACGGCCATTACCGCACCTAGCTGGATTACGATTTTGAAGGTAACCGCAGCCTCCCCCTCGAAATCCAGCAAATCCCCTGCCAGGATAAGGTGCCCGGTAGACGAGACCGGCAAGAATTCAGTCAACCCCTCAATAATCCCTAATATGATTGCTTTGATAGCTTCAGTCACTGGTGAATAGCCCCTTTCGGAAGTGAATCAATATATTTCCAGTATAAGAGGCAGGAAGGAAATTCCCCATCGTTTGACCTTACAATAACGGATTAGGTGTGACATAAATGTCATGTGGCGTTGTGACCACAAAAAAGCCACCAAGCTACTGGTGGCAAAATTTCATTATGCTCTATTCGTAAAATAGCCGCTATGCTAATTGTGTAATAACAAGATGTGCTGAAACGGGTCTTGTTCCTCCGGCAAGAGGAGTAATTGTAAGTGCAGCGGCATTTCCGGCAGGATTGCGAACGGTTAGAATACTGTTAATGACCGTTGTTTGCACGATCGCCATTTCTACGATTTGTGAGGTACCTGTTGCCCGCCCAACTACGGTATAAGCGAGATCTGCACCATTTAAAGTCAAGATTAGTTGTCCGGCTTCGTCCACGCTAACCTGAAACAGCACCTGATACGTCCCAATAGCCGCTAAATTAAAAGAACTCGGTCCGGTACGGGCAATCGTTGTCCCGCTGGTAGGGCCATCTTGAGGAAAGCTTACATCTGTGCCCGGCGCTACCGTTGCCGTATTATCAGAAGGCATCAGAGCAAAGAAATCAGCAAATCCTAATACCCCTCCCGCCGTTCCTGTTGCCCCGGTTGCTCCTGTTGCCCCGGTCGCTCCTGCAGCTCCTGCGGCTCCTGCAGCTCCTGCAGCTCCTGCCGCTCCGGCTGGCCCAGTGGCTCCTGTTGCTCCAGCCGACCCTGCAGCTCCTGCCGCTCCGGCCGGACCAGTAGCTCCGGCAATGCCTTGTGGCCCAATCGCTCCCGCCGGACCAGGTTCACCCTGAGGGCCCTGGGGACCTATGAGGCCCTGGGCTCCCGGAACTCCCTGCGCCCCTTGAGGGCCGACAGGCCCCGCTGCTCCCTGGGGGCCTATCGCTCCAGGTGGCCCGGGCACACCTTGGGGGCCTTGGGGCCCTGGAGGCCCGCCGGCAGGTCCCGGAGGACCTGCTGTTCCCTGGGGACCTCTTGCCCCCGGGATTCCCGGTATGCCCGGGGAGCCCTGCGCTCCTTGGGGCCCTGTGGGACCAATGACGGTTGGAGTAGTGACATTGACTTCAGGCGGTGGACAGGTTACTTTAACAACCTTTTTAATCACTTTCTTAACAACTTTCCGGTGTTCTTTTCTTTTTCTTTTTGGAGAAACGAGGGTGACGATTTTTTTAGGATGACATTTTTTATCGTCTGGACAACTCAATACGGACACCTCCCTAATAAGATAGTGTAGTGTACGCATCCCATCTGGTTTAGAAATGGACGAAAAACCAGTTTTTACTAGTCAGCAACCTAATTCCAAAAAAAACGGGCGTTAGCCATAGTAGTTACGCCCTTAAATACATCACAATGTCCCACACCAAATTTTATTATTTTTCGTATTTTAGAATTGGACAACTGATACTTCCCTGTCAGACCCGAATTTCTAATTCGGGTCTGTTTTTTGGTTATTCTCCTTCAAACTCATGCTGCATCAATTAAGCTGACGCTATAAATGATGTGCAACTTCAGATGCTCAATTCACGTAAAACTGATAAAGGAGCTGGTAAAAATGGTTGTCTTTGCTATTCTATTTGTACTGATTGCGATGCTGAATATCTTCTTCCCGGCCATGGGCTGGCATATGCGTTATGGCTGGATGGTCAAGGGCGACTCCGGCCCCAGTGAAGCCTATCTCATGATGAGCCGAATCACAAGTGTGATCGTTCTTATTCTCTTTTTCTTGTTCTTTTTGCCCTCTATGTTTGGTTAGGGGGATAAAACAATAAAACAGGAGCTGCTGGCGCTTCCCTGCCAACCACTCCTGTTTTTATTTTCATTTAAAATTTTTAGCCCTGTTAAGGAATAGCAATGAGCGCACGGGGAAGGCCAGACGATTGACGGTACATTAATATTTTCAACGGTTCCGTGGATAACTATAAAATAATGTATGTGAAAGGTAAAATAATGAAAAACACTACTAAATGGTTTGTTTACTTATGTTGGTTCGGGGCTCTTGCTATAAATATTCGGTTGCTAATAAGATCATTTTCAAACAATGAGCCTGTATTCTCTAATATAGTAGGTGTTGCTTTATTGGTAATTGCTATTATTAGCTTACATTTCAGTGAGAAAGCTAAAGAACAAAAGAATGGAAGTAACAAGTAATAAAATTAAACCCTAAGAAATCAGAACATATTTATTGAGTATTTGAAAAAGCTATAAAATAAAACTCGCCGGGCTTAATGCCAGACGGACTTATTATTTGTACAGGCTCAATCATAGTAAAACTTCTATAATATATTTGTTAACATGTAATACAGCAGCCGATGCATATTAAAAACCCCCTTGCTAGGCAAGGGGGTTAAGTGAAGTGGGCCCTACAGGACTCGAACCTGTGACCAATCGGTTATGAGCCGACCGCTCTAACCAACTGAGCTAAGGGCCCGGACTAGGATATCCGTATTATACAAGTGCTGTCCGGTGTAATAAGGTAATTGCGGGGGCAGGATTTGAACCTGCGGCCTTCGGGTTATGAGCCCGACGAGCTACCGGGCTGCTCCACCCCGCGTCAGTTAATAATTATTTAAACAGCGACAATAGATAATATACAATATAGCCATGGATAAAGTCAAGGATGATTTTGGTTTTTCTGGCTAAGGCAGAAAACGCACACCATAACGCCCCTTGCGCGAACGGTATATTTCCACAAAACGCGGATCATGATAGCCATAGATCCAGCCGTCCTGCTCCAGTCTTTTGGCAAGGCAGCCCGCTTGAAATCTGGTCCTGAACAGCTTGGAAAAATAGATCCAATTCATGATACCCTCTTCTCCTTCATCGCAATAATATATGTCCCGGTGCTATTTATCATGCCCAGTTTTGCAAGAAAATTAGAGGATTGCTCTGCGGAGTGGATGGCAATTTCTGCCCTTATGCTTAGGTGACTGGTTGAAGGATAACGCTGGCATGGAGCAGATTACTGGGGGGGATGGAGTCTAACAAATGAGTTGAGAACAGAGTATGGAGTATGCAGCTAATTGTAATGAGCAGTTGAGGGGAAATAGTTGGATTTTATACACTTGCTTGGGCGGAAATCGCCTCTTCAAAGGAAATAAGTGGATTTAGGTCATTTAGTTCTGGCGGTATCTGCGTTATTGTCGATTTCAGATTTCAACAAGTGTATTTTTTCCAACTAAAGCCTCTATAAGTATGCTGGGCCAGTGAATAGATGCTGTTTTTCCACTTCTTTTCCCTAAGAGCCCAAAAACTAATTAAAGCATAAAAAAGAAGCCCCTTCCCCGGCTAAGGGTACAAAGCTTCTTCTACGCACTCTCTACGCTTTACACTTTACGCTTTACACTTTACGCTTTACGTATTCTCCACGCACTATCTTCCAGCCTCAGCGTCTTCTCCTACCCTACACGCCGAAGGCGGCAGGGTCCTGGCGCCAGGATTGCAGCAGCGCTACATCGCTCTGAGCGATCTTGCCTTGGGCCAGCGCCACATTAATCAGCGTGCTGTAGTTGGACAGGCTCTGGAGCGGAAGCTCCGCTGCAGCGAATGCGTCTACCGCGCGGTCCAGCTCGTAGCTGAAGATGGCCAGCACGGCCAACGGGAGGCCGCCTGCTTCCTGAACGGCCTGCGCGGCTTTGATGGAGCTGCCGCCGGTGGAGATCAGGTCCTCGATGACGACGACCTTCTGGCCGGGCGTGATGAGTCCTTCGATCTGGTTCTGCTTGCCGTGGCCTTTGGCCTTATCGCGGATGTAAGCCATCGGCAGACCGAGCTTATCGGCCACCCAGGCCGCGTGCGGGATACCGGCTGTTGCTGTCCCGGCGATCACCTCGGCGTCCGGATAGCTGGTTCTGATCAGCTCTGCGAAGGCCTCCGCAATGTAGTTGCGGACAGCCGGAAAGGCCATGGTCAGACGGTTATCGCAGTAGATCGGCGATTTAATGCCGGAGGTCCAGGTGAACGGCTCCTGCGGGCGCAGGGCTACCGCTCCGATCTCCAGCAGATGACTGGCGACCTGTTCACTTCGATTCTCTAATATGCTCATGCTTGGCTCATCTCCTCAATAATATTCAGTGCTGCAGCTCGCGGATCTGCCGCTGCTGTAATCGGCCGGCCTACTACCAGGTAGTGGCTGCCTTGGCGGATAGCCTGTCCGGGAGTCATGACCCGGGACTGGTCGTCCAGGGACGCCCCGGCGGGCCGGATGCCCGGGGTAACCGTGCGGAATTCCGGTCCGCAGGCTTCGGCAATCACCAAGGATTCCTGCGGGGATGCTACGACTCCGTGCAGGCCTGCTTCCGCTGCAAGCTTGGCATAACGCACCACCGCATCCGTCACTGGTCCGGCTATGCCGATTTCGCGGTTCATCACTTCCTGACTGGTGCTGGTAAGCTGGGTTACCGCGATAATCAGCGGCATGTGCAGCGACGGCTGGAGGCTGACGGCCTTCGCCGCCCCCTCCACCGCAGCTGCCATCATGGCAGCTCCTCCGGCGGCATGTACATTGAACATATCAACCCCGAGCAGGGTCAAGCTTTCGGCCCCGCCCCGTACGGTGTTGGGGATATCATGCATTTTCACATCGAGGAATACCGAATATCCGCGCTCCTTCAGTTCCCGGATGAACTCAGGTCCGGCTGCATAGAACAGCTGCATACCCACCTTCATATAACAGGGAATGCCTTCGAGCTGTTCGATCAGCGCCCGCGCCTTGTCTGCATTCGGATAATCCAAGGCTACCATCAGGCGTCCGGCCATTTCATTACGCTTCTCTACCTGTCCTATGTTCTCATGTTCATGCTGCTGTGCTGCTGTCCCGTCCATTCGCTTCCCCTCTTTCTTGGTTCAAGTGGTCTCCTAAGCAACCATTTCCAGGTCCCGGGCATAGGGGAACGGTCTGCGTTAACGCAAACCGTCCCTGTAGCAGCCTGTTACAGCTGCCTCACCCTCTATCTTATTGTCCGACAAAAGCAGGCATCGACTGGGACGAGAAGTTAATCGTCTGCAGCATTCTCAGCAGCGCCGTTACCGTGTCAAGCGAGGTCATACAAACGACGCCGTTCTCTACCGCTTCACGGCGGATGCGGAATCCGTCACGCTCAGGTGTTTTGCCCTTAGTCAATGTATTGAAGACGAAGTTCGCTTGACCGCCGCGGATCAGATCCAGAATGGTCGGCTCCCCCTCATCCAGCTTGTTCACGTTCATCACGTTCAGCCCGGCCTGCTCCAGCGCCGCTGCTGTACCGCCGGTGGCGATGATTTTGTAGCCCATGGCATGGAAGCCCTTCATCAGCTCAACCGCTTCAGCCTTGTCTTTGTCGGCTACAGTTACAATGATTGCCCCGGTAGCCGGGATCTTCATCCCTGCGCCGATCAGGCCCTTGTAGAGCGCCTTGGCATACAGCTTATCGCGGCCCATGACCTCACCGGTGGATTTCATCTCCGGTCCGAGTGTAGGCTCAACTCTGCGCAGCTTGGCAAAAGAGAACACCGGCACTTTGACTGACACATAGTCGCTCTCCGGCCAGAGGCCTTCCGTGTACCCGTCTTCCTTCAGCTTGCCGCCGAGAATGATCTTGGTCGCCAGGTTCGCCATCGGAATACCGGTCACCTTGCTCAGGAACGGAACCGTACGCGAGGAGCGCGGGTTAACCTCGATCACATACACTTCGTCCTGATAGATAACAAACTGGATGTTCACCAGCCCGATGGTCTTGAGCTCTTTGGCAATCTTTATCGTGATCTCGGCAATCTTCTGCTTGAGGCCTTCATCCAGATATTGCGGCGGGTAGACAGCGATGGAGTCGCCGGAGTGAACCCCTGCGCGTTCCACATGCTCCATGATCCCCGGAATAACTACGGTCTCGCCGTCGCAGATGGCGTCAACCTCAACCTCTTTGCCCAGCATATAGCGGTCGATCAGCACCGGATGCTCCGGATTGACTTTTACCGCTTCAACCATATAGCTCAGCAGCTCTGTGTCGTTGTAGACAATCTCCATGGCGCGTCCGCCCAGGACATACGATGGACGAACCAGCACCGGATAACCGAGTGATTGCGCGGTTTCGACAGCCTCATCAATGTTGATTACAGTCTTGCCCTTCGGTTGTGCGATATCCAGACGGGCCAGCAGCGCTTCGAACTTCTTGCGGTTCTCGGCTTCGTCGATACTCGCAAGGCTGGTACCCAGAATGTTCACACCCGCAGCAGCAAGCGGTGCAGCCAGGTTAATCGCGGTCTGTCCGCCGAACTGCACGATAACTCCGATCGGATTCTCTTGGGCAATGACGTTCATGACATCCTCGAAGAACAGCGGTTCAAAGTACAGACGGTCAGAGGTATTGAAATCCGTAGATACGGTCTCTGGATTGTTATTGATTATGACGGCTTCATAGCCAGCCTTCTGGATAGCCCATACCGCATGCACAGTGGAGTAGTCGAACTCAATCCCCTGGCCGATACGGATCGGACCGGAGCCGAGTACAATCACCTTCTGCTTATCGGAATGAATGACCTCATTCTCTGTCTCATAGGTAGAGTAATAGTATGGCGTAGTGGCCTCAAATTCAGCGGCGCAGGTATCGACCATTTTGAATACCGGAACCAGACCCTGCTGCAGACGCAGCACACGTACCTCCGACTCCTTGGTGAATGCCCCGCCCGGACGGCCTTCGGCACGAATCTCGGCAATCGCCCGGTCTGTGAAGCCCTTGCGCTTGGCCTGATACAGTATGTCAGCAGACAGTGTCTCTTCGGCACGGATCTCATCCTCGAAGCTCACAAGCCCTTCGATCTTGGAGAGGAACCACCAGTCCACATTTGTAATATCCTGAATCTCCTGCAGCTCATACCCGCGGCGGAAGGCTTCGGCGATCAGGAACAGGCGCTCATCATCCGGCTTGGCAAGTCTATAGCGCAGCACACTCTCTTCAAGCAGCTCCGCTCCCGGCAGACGGAAACGGTGGACACCGATCTCCAGCGACCGGATGGCCTTGTGAATCGACTCTTCAAAGGTACGGCCGATCGCCATGACCTCACCGGTCGCCTTCATCTGGGTACCCAGCTTGCGGTTCGCCGAGGTGAACTTGTCGAACGGCCAGCGCGGGATTTTGCTGACAATATAGTCCAGTGTAGGCTCGAAGCAGGCGTAAGTCTGCCCGGTCACCGGATTGACGATTTCATCCAGCGTATAGCCGAGGGCAATCTTGGCTGCCATCTTGGCAATCGGATAACCAGTCGCCTTCGAGGCCAGCGCCGAGGAGCGGCTTACACGCGGGTTCACTTCAATGACGTAATACTGGTAGCTCTGCGGGTCCAGTGCGAACTGAACGTTACAGCCGCCTTCAATACTCAGCGCGCGGATAATCTTCAGGGAAGCGCTGCGCAGCATCTGATATTCACGGTCGGACAGCGTCTGGCTCGGTGCCACAACGATACTGTCGCCCGTATGTACGCCCACCGGATCAAAGTTCTCCATGTTGCAGACTACGATACAGTTGTCGTTCGCATCACGCATAACCTCATATTCAACTTCCTTCATCCCGGCGATGCTCTTCTCGACCAGACATTGGCCGATCGGGCTGTAACGGATACCCGCCTTAACGGTCTCACGCAGCTCTTCTTCGTTGTCGCAGATCCCGCCTCCGGTTCCGCCCAGCGTGTAGGCAGGACGAACGATCAGCGGATAGCCGATTCCTGCGGCGAAGCCCAGAGCTTCTTCCACACTGGTAATAATCGCACTTTCCGGCACTGGCTGATCCAGCTCGCGCATCAGCTCGCGGAACAGATCGCGGTCCTCCGCTTTCTCGATGGATTCGAGCTGTGTACCCAGCAGCTTCACTTTCTCTTGCTCCAGGACTCCGGCACGGGCCAGTTCTACAGCCATGTTCAGGCCGGTCTGTCCGCCGAGTGTCGGCAGCAGCCCGTCCGGGCGCTCCTGACGGATAATGCCAGTCACGAATTCCAGCGTGATCGGCTCGATGTATACTTTGTCCGCCATATTGGTATCGGTCATAATCGTCGCCGGGTTGCTGTTGATCAGCACGACCTCGACGCCCTCTTCTTTAAGGGCCTGGCAGGCCTGAGTGCCTGCATAGTCGAATTCGGCAGCTTGACCAATAACGATCGGGCCGGAGCCGATAACCAGAATTTTTTTGAGTTTGTTGTTCTTAGGCATGTTATAAAGCTCCTTTCACGGCTTCAAGCTGGGGTGCGGATGATTTCGGTGCCGTGATTCTGGCATTCGCTGCAAGCTGCGCCTGACGCGATCCGGCCGGCCGCTGTGCCTTGTGGTCTGCGATCAGCTGCAGGAAGCGGTCGAACAGATAACTGCTGTCATGCGGCCCCGGCGCCGCTTCCGGATGGTACTGCACCGAGAAAGCGGGGTAGCGGGTATGCTTCAGTCCTTCAACGGTCTTGTCATTGTTATTGATATGGGTAACTTCCAGGTCAGTGCTGGCAATGGATTCCTCATTCACGGTGTACCCATGATTCTGGGAGGTGATGAAGCAGCGTCCGCTCTCCAGCTCCTTCACCGGATGGTTCCCGCCGCGATGGCCGAACTTAAGCTTCTCAGTATCGGCGCCACAGGCCAGGGCGAACAGCTGATGCCCCAGGCAGATGCCGAAGATCGGGTATTCGCCGAGCAGCTCGGAGATCGTCTGTACCGCATAAGGCACATCCTTCGGGTCTCCAGGGCCATTCGAGAGCTGAATCCCGTCAGGGTTCAGGCGGCGGATCTCGTCTGCGGTGACATCATGAGGGACAACCACCACATCACAGCCGCGGTTGTTCAGCTCGCGCAGAATACCGGTCTTCGCGCCGTAATCGACCAGCACGATGCGCTCTTTGGTGCCCGGGCTGCTGTAGGCTGCTGTAGTTGAGGTACGTGCAACCTGATTGCGCAGCTCTTCAATGGTAGTGTCACCCATCATCTCCATCAATTCTTCCACACGCTTGTTCGAAGTGGTGAGAATTGCCTTCATGGTGCCATAGTGGCGGATAATGCGGGTAAGCATACGGGTATCAATCTCGCTGATGCCGGGAATGTCATATTCCTTCAGCAGATCGTCTACACTGTATTCAGCACGCCAGTTGCTGGGTACGGATTCGTGACGCCGCACGACAAAGCCGTGTACAAAAGGGCGAACGGACTCGAAGTCATCACGGGTAATGCCGTAATTCCCGATCAGCGGATACGTCATGGTGACGATCTGCCCACAGTACGAAGGGTCCGATAGTACCTCCTGATAGCCTGTAATTCCTGTGTTAAAAACAACCTCGCCCGTCTTCTCGCCTTCCGCGCCAAATGCGGTGCCTGTAAACAGTGTTCCGTCCTGAAGCAGCAATCTCGCCTGCATGCCTTCCACTCCTTCTTGTTTCTGTAGTCTGATTCTTATGTCACAGCCATGCAGCCGGGCTGCATGGGCTACTGCTTACTTCTGTTAAGCCTCACTCCATACGGCTCTGCCGTCTACCCAGGTCTTCACCGGCCAGCCCTTAAGCTTCCATCCGGTAAAAGGTGTATTACGACCCTTGCTTGCAAACGTAGCAGGATCTACTGCTCTCTCTTCATTCAAGTCAATCAGGGTCAGATCGGCAGGCGCCCCTACTGTAAGGCTGCCTGTATTCAGTCTGAACACCCGGGCCGGATCAGCGGTCATCCGCTTCACCAGCAGGGACAGATCCCATTTGCCTGTGGCCACAAAAGCGGTATACAGCAGCGGGAAGGCCGTCTCAAAGCCGACGATGCCAAACGGGGCAAGCTGCATTCCCTTGGCTTTCTCTTCCTCGCTGTGCGGGGCATGGTCGGTCACGATGATATCCAGCGTGCCGTCCAGCAGCCCTTCGATGCAGGCTTCGACGTCGCGGCGCGAGCGCAGCGGCGGGTTCATTTTCCAATTGGCGTCCATGCCCGGAATATCTTCCTCCGAGAGCAGCAGATGATGCGGGCACACCTCGGCGGTCACCTTAATGCCGATTTGCTTCGCCTGGCGGATCAGCCGGACCGATTGCTCGGTGCTGACATGGCACACATGATAGTGGACGCCCGTTGCTTCAGACAGCAGAATGTCACGGCCTACATGAATGGCTTCCGATTCGTTCGGAATTCCCTTCAGGCCATGCTTGTCGGCAAAAGTGCCTTCGGCTACAGGCGCTCCTTCCACCAGCGAGTTATCCTCACAGTGGGCAATGACCGGCATATCCAGTCCCTTGGCCAGCTTCATCGCATCCTTCATCATCTGCGCGCTCTGTACGCCTACGCCATCATCGGTGAAGCCGATCGCTCCTGCTTCCTTGAGTGCCGCAAAATCCGTCAGCTCGCGTCCCAGCTCATTCTTGGTAATGGCCGCATAAGGCAGCACCTTAACTAGTCCCGCTTCGCGCGCCTTATCCTTCACGAGCTGTACGATCTCTGCACTGTCTGTTACCGGGCGTGTATTCGGCATGCAGGCAATCGTTGTGAATCCGCCTTTGGCTGCCGAACGTGCGCCGGTCTCAATCGTTTCCTTATGCTCGAACCCCGGTTCGCGCAGATGTACGTGCATATCAATCAGTCCCGGAATCAGCAGCTTGCCTTCCGCTTCAACGGTCTCCCCGGCTTCCTCTACCGCCTCGGCGGCATCCTGAATCTTCGAGATAATACCGTCCTGCACAACAATATGCTTGCGCTCCAGCACGCCTTCTTCGTTCAGTACACTGGCATTTTTGATGATCACGGTTAGGATTCTCCTTTGTGCCTTCCGGCCGCAGCCGTAAGCTCTGTAGTTATTATATAATAAAAATTCATCTTTGTGTATATTTATTAATGCCCTTATGTGAGGTTTTTTTCTGCTATTGCAGCGCCCGCTCCATGACAGCCATCCGTACCGGGACTCCGTTCGCCATCTGCGGGAAAATCCGGGACTGGCTGCTCTCCACCACCGCATCGTCGATCTCCACATTGCGGTTCACCGGCGCCGGGTGCATGATAATCGTTGCCGGGTCCAGCCTGGACGCCCGTTCCTCAGTCAGCCCGAAGTGCTCCCGGTACTGCTCAGCCGATAAAATAATACCCGAAGCATGCCGCTCCAGCTGCACTCTCAGCATCATGACCACATCCGCCTTCAGCGCTTCTTCCATGGACACGTATGGAGCGTAGGCCGCAAGCTCAGGAGCCTGCATATTCGCCGGTGCGCAGAACTGCACGCTTGCCCCCATTTTGGTGAGTGCCCAGAGGTTGGACCGTGCTACCCGGCTGTGCATAATATCCCCGATAATCGACACCTTCAGGCCCTTCAATCCGCCAAAATGCTTGCGCATCGTGTACAGGTCCAGCAGCGCCTGCGTCGGATGCTCGTTGTTGCCGTCCCCGGCATTGATCAGCGGAACGCCAACCTTCTCGGCAAGCTGCTGCAGCACACCGGCAGGCTTCAGCCGGACCACTCCGGCATCGATACCCATTGACTCCAGTGTGCGCACGGTGTCGTAGATCGACTCGCCCTTCTCCACACTGGAGGCCGCAGCCGTGAAGTTCAGCACTTGCACACCCAGGCGTTTCTCGGCCATCTCGAAGGAAAAGCGGGTTCTTGTACTATTCTCGAAGAACATATTGGCAACAAAATGTGCTCTCAGCACCGGCGTGAGCTTCTCGCTCTGATGATCCCAGTAGGCTGTTCTGTCTAGCAGCTGGGTAATCTCCGACCCCGCCAGCTCCTTCATCCCCAGCAGACTGCGTTCCTTCACTTTGGTTGCCGTCATCATTGTTATCGTTCCTCCCGGTTTGAAATAATGTACACTTCGTCCTTGCCGTCATATTCGCTCAGGGACACTTCAATCTGCTCATGCCTGGAGGTAGGTACGTTCTTGCCGATATAGTCGGGGCGGATCGGCAGCTCCCGGTGGCCGCGGTCCGCCAGTACAGCCAGCTGGATCATCCGGGGCCGTCCGCAATCCATCAGCGCATCCATTGCCGCGCGGATCGTTCTTCCGGTGTACAATACATCGTCGAACAGGATCACTTTCTTGTCCCGGGTGCCGCTGGTGCCCGGAGGCAGGATCAGGTTGCTGTTGACAACTGCCTTGTCCATCGCTTCCCGGTTGTCCCCGCCGCCTTCGCGGTCATCGCGGTAATGGGTAATGTCCAGCTCCCCGTAAGGGATGTCCACGCCCTCAATTTCCTTAATGCGCTCCGCAATCCGCTGAGCCAGATAGATCCCCCGGGTGCGGATGCCGACCAGCAGGCAATTCTCGATACCCTTGTTTTTCTCCAAAATCTCATGTGCAATGCGTGACAGTGCCCGGCGAATCGCCGTTTCGTCCATAATGACATTTTTTTCAGTAACCATCCTCTTTGCCATCCCCCTGCTTGATCGCCTGTTCAAGTTCCCCGGATAACAAAAAAACTCCTTGCCCAAAGCAGGCAAGGAGTGAAATCCGCAGATTCAAAAAGATGGCGTGTCCGCGCGCATAAAAAGACCCTCCGTACTCATACGGATTCCTTCTCGACGACCGCGAACCTCGATTCACGTTACCTTGCCAGCCTCACGGGACTGAATTAAAGGCGCTATTCAACTATAGGGAATTATGACAGATGGATGGGGGGATGTCAAATTTTCTGGGAGGGAAGTTGAAGGAAGGGCGGTTTAGGTGCGGGGCGGCTGGGTTTAGGTGAAGGGCGCGGCTGCGGTGATTTTGGACTTTCGGTCGCAGTTGTCTCCAGATTGATTTGAATAAACCGCTTAGCGGATTAAATCCGGAGACAAAGGCGAACGCTGCCGCTCCTACAGTTCCAAAATCCCCTCCGCCGCTTCCACCTAAACGGTGAAAGAGATAAGGACTTGCCATCCTCCCTTGGGGAGGGGGCAGGCAGGAGGGCACTATGGCGCTGCGCTGATAGTGCGGACTACACAACTGCGGAATTCAGGAGTTTCACTAATGGCACAAGACACCGTATCAGCGGCAATATGCCAGCTCATTTAAAAAAAGTGACCGCCACAATCAAACTCATTAACAACACAGGGATACCGTAGACAATCATGTATCCTATATATTTCACGGGTCTGGGAAGGCTGGTTAGATCAATTCGCCGAAAAGGCCCCCCGCCTTCGATCAGCTGCTGAGGCAACAATTGTTCATCAATATAACCGATACTGCTTTCAGCAATATCAGCTTTCTTATGGGTTTCAGTATGTGCGGGTGTAGTGTTCATCTTCTCTCTCCTAATGGAATTATAATGTCGTACAAGATCCAACAGCACAAGAGTCTGATTATTTGTTCTCATATTATACATTTTTTTACATGGTCGATCCACCCTAATTTCGTTCCAGCCCCTGCTCTGTTATGATAAAACTGGAATGGAACTGGAGGCGAATGAAATCATGAACATGGAGTTTATTACTATAGAAGAATGGGATGAAGCGTGGTGGGGGCGGATGGAGCAGATCTACCGGGAGGCTTTTCCCAGCGGGGCTAAAACGGAAGCGATTCTGCGCAGTATGCTGAACCGGGGGATTGGTTACTTACATGCGGGGGTGCATCAGGGGGTAGTTGTCGCGATGGCTGTTACGGGTGTTGTGGGACAAGCTGCGGACAAGATCCTGATTATCGATTACCTCGCAGTAGATAAGGCATTGCGCGGAGAGGGAACGGGGACCTGGATGCTGGAGCAGATCAAAGCTTGGGCTGTGCAGGAATACGGCATCCGGGGAATCATCATTGAGGCGGAATCCGGGGCTACGGAGTCGCACAAGGAACGTATTCATTTCTGGAAGCGGAACGGGTTCGTCCTGACCTCCTATGTGCATCAATATCGAATGGTACCGGAGCCATATCAGGCGATGCTGCTGCCGCTGGATGAGAGCGCGAATGTGCCGGATGACGGCGAAGGATTGTTCCGTTATATCAATGCTTTTCATAAGGTAGCTTACCGGAAAGGATAAGCGGCACTGCTTCCCTACATGTTGCACATTATGCAGGAATTCTTCCGCTTAACGAAGCTGCTGGGCCAATTGTTGCAGTTTTTGCAGGATTCATGCCAAAGATTTATCATTACCGAATGTATTGTTGCAAAAAGTGCAGGATTTGCGTGTCCGGGCTTGGTTTGAGCGGTGCGAGGTTGCAATTTGTGCAACAAATTGGGGCGGGTGGCCGGTTCAGGCCGGGCGATCACTATAGTAAATAGACGGCGACCAAGTGGAAACGGCATTGCCGTCCTTTTAAAGGACGGTACCGTTTCAGCGAGAAATAAAAACCGCCGCAGATTGCTCTGCAGCGGCTCCCATTCAAACCAAAACTTAAAATTCAAATTCAACGTCGCTAAGACGTCTTTGGATTTCGGAGATGACACGCTTCTCCTCTTCCTCGCCCTTGGCCACGAAGGTCACGGAGAAACGCACGAACGCGCCGGCATCATCCCAAGGCACGGTGGAGATGAGCTTCTCGCGGATCAGGAACTGCGAGAAATCCTCGCCGGATTCGAAGCGGCGTCCGCCCTTGACGCCCTTAGGTGCGGCTACATACAGGAAGAAGGAGCCCTTCGGCTTCTCGGCCTTGAAGCCCAGGCTGTTCAGCGCATCCACCAGCATGTTGTGGCGGCGGGAGTATTTGGCGGCAATCGCTTCGGTAATCTCAGGATGAGAGAGGCCGTAAGCGGCAGCTTTTTGAATGGCGATGAACTGGCCGGAATCATTGTTGTCCTTCACATCACTGAACGCCTTCACGATCAGCGGATTGCCGGCCACGAAGCCGATTCTCCAGCCGGTCATGTTATAGGACTTGGACAAGGAGTGCAGCTCAACGCCAACATCCTTCGCACCAGGCACGGACAGGAAGCTCAGCGGCTTCACGCCGTCATACGTCAATGCAGCATAAGGTGCGTCATGGATGACGACTACATCATATTTTTTGGCCCAGGCCACTACTTCGCTGAAGAATTCAGGGGTGGCGCTTGCGCCGGTAGGGTTGTTCGGATAGTTGAGGTAGAGCAGCTTCGCCTTACGGGCAACCTCTTCAGGAATGGAGCTCAGATCAGGCAGGAAGTTGTTCTCCTTCTTCAGCTCCACAGAGTAGACTTGTCCTCCCAGATACTTGGTATGAGTACCCAGTACCGGATAGCCCGGAATGGTCATGATCGTGATATCGCCCGGATTAATGAATACGGATGGCAGCATAGCCAGCGCAGGCTTGGAACCGATGGAATGCACGATTTCCGTTACAGGGTCAATTCCGTCTACCTGAAAAACTTCCTTAAGATACACAGCCGCAGCCGCTTTGAATTCAGGAATACCGTTATCGGAGTAGCCGCGGTTCTCTTCCTTGGCCGCTTCCAGCGCAAGTCTTGCCACGATGCCTTCATCTGCCATTTCGTCCGGCTCGCCGACGCCCATGTCGATCAGTTCAATGTCCGGAAAATCCTGCTTCGCCGAAGCTTTGGCGCGTTTGATTTTCTCAAATTTGTAGATGGAGGTGTCCTTGCCGTATCCTTCGCCGCCGATGCGGTCTGCGAAATTCGTCTGAATGAATGTAGCCTGATATTGTTCAATGCTCATAATCTTCTATTCATCTCCTGGGCCTAAATTGTGAAGCTATGCTCTTAATATGACGCAAATCCGGCCTGTGTACCATGGATTTATAATCTATTGATTTGTACTTATCTGCTGCGCAGTGTAAATAGAAGCTCTTCCATATCCGCCGGGATCGGCGCGCTGAACTCCTTGTACTCGCCTGTAGTAGGATGCACGAATCCAAGTACCGCTGCATGAAGGGCTTGTCCATTCATGGTAGTTCCCTTGCTGCGCCCGTAGACCGGATCACCCACCAGCGGATGGCCGATGAATTTCATGTGAACACGGATCTGGTGCGTCCGCCCCGTCTCAAGCTGAAGCTCCAGCAGTGTGCAGTCACCGAAGCGCTCCAGCACGGTAAAATGCGTCACGGAGCGCTTGCTGTTCTTCTCAGTTACGGTATACAGCTTACGGTCATGCGGATCACGGCCGATTGGCGCATCTACGGTTCCCTTGTCATGGGACAGATTGCCGTGTACCACTGCGATATAGCGGCGGGTCACGCTGTGCTCCTTAAGCTGGGCGGACAACGAAGCATGACTGGCGTCATTCTTAGCCGCCATAATCAGACCGGAGGTATCCTTGTCGATCCGGTGGACAATGCCTGGACGAATCTCGCCGTTAATGCCGGACAGATCCTTGCAATGATACATCAGCGCATTGACCAGGGTGCCGGAGGGATGTCCCACTGCCGGATGCACGACCATGCCGCGCGGCTTGTTCACCACAATCACATCGCTGTCCTCGTAGGCCACTTCCAGCGGAATATCCTGTGCGATCAGATCCGTAACCTCGGGTTCCGGCACCGTAACAGTTACCTTATCGCCTTCATTCAGCTTGTAGTTCGCTTTGACCGGCGAGCCGTTCACCACTACATGTCCGCTGCCGATCCATAGCTGAACCTGGGAGCGCGAGATCTCGTCTTCCAAGGCCTCTGTAACGTATTTATCAATCCGCTCCCGCGCATTGCCCTCGGCAACGATCCATTCGGTGACGTCTCTGTCTTCCTCGAGGGCGCCTGAATCCGCCAGCTCTTTGACGTCTTTGTTCAAATCATTCATTCCCTTCTTTGACTTCCTGTGATTCCTTCACCTCGGTGACTTCCTGTTCGCCCTTCACTTCCAGCAGCGTGTCCAGAATAATCAGACCCACCCCGACCACGATACAGGAATCGGCCACGTTGAAGATCGGGAACGTATAGCTTCCGAAATTGAACATGAGGAAATCCACAACCTCACCGTTAAGAATCCGGTCCAGGAAGTTGCCGATCGCTCCGCCAAGGACAAGCGCCAGCGCGGTAGGCAGCAGCTTGCGGGTCTTGCGGGCCTTGTTCAGGTACCAGACGATTCCGCATACAACGATTACTGTAATCACAATGAAGAACCATTGCTGCCCCTCCAGAATTCCAAAGGCGGCTCCACGATTGCGGTGCGACGTAATAATGAAGAAATCCTTGATTACCGGAATTTGCTCTGCGAGCTCCAGCCGGGTGGCAATCAGATATTTGGTACCCTGGTCAATCAGAAATACAATTAGCGCAATCAGAAAGTACACCACAGAAGTTGTCACTCCGTTCTTATTTTTCCCGCGGCTACGCGGTACGAATACTGTATAAAGACTTGTATATTGTAGCACAGGCCTCAAGAACCCGTCTATTGCATGACCAGGCAAACCGGTTAAGTAAGGGCACTATTTGCCAGCGCTAAAAAAGGGCCCCGGAGGCCAAGCTATCCAGAGAAAGAAACGGCCTCGCCGGTATCCTGCCGGGGTATTCTTCCCTTCCTTCATCCCTGGCACCGGCGCTAGGCCCATTTCAGCGATTAGCTACCGAAAGGAGCTCACAGCAATGAGCCATCTGACACCACAGCAGCTCTCCGGGCTGCGTACTGCTCTTCTGCAGCAGCAGGAGGATATCAAGCACAGGCTAAGCAATAGCGGACAATACGGACTGCAGGAGGCTATGCGTGACAACACGGGTGAGCTGTCGGAAATCGATAACCATCCCGGCGATGCTGCCACAGAGCTGTATAACCGTTCCATGGATATCTCCCTGCTGGAGCGGGATGAGCATGAGCTGGATGATATTGAATCAGCCCTGCGGGCGATGGACGAAGGAACCTACGGCATCTGCATCGCCAGCGGCGAACCTATTCCCTATGAGCGACTGGCCGCCCTTCCCTCCACCCGCTACACGAAAGAGCATGCTCCCCGTCAGAGTGCTCCGTTCACCCGGCCGGCCGAGGAGGAGCTGCTGTCTCCGCCGTTTGGCCGCACCAGTCTGGATGAGCGGGACGACCAGAACGGGTTCGATGGCGAGGATGCCTGGCAGATCGTGGAGAGCTGGGGCAACTCGGATTCGCCGGCTATGGCAGAAGGGAACAACATCGGCTCCTACAATGATATGGAGATCGAAGCAGACGAAACCGAGGGCTTCGTGGAGCCCTGGGAGAATTTCGTGGCCACCGACATTTCAGGCAATCATCTGATGATTATCAAGGGCAACAGCTACCGTCATTACATGGACGACGAGGAAGGCGACTACCTGCTGGACCCGACTCGAAAAGAACGGAAGTAGCACAGCTGGCACAGCAAGTGAGCACAAACCATGGCCCAGCTAATGCTTGGCAATGGTTAGGAACGATCCGATGAGAGAGCTGGAGAGGCTTAATTGCACTTTGTACAACTAAAACATCTGATTCATAGGCTATATCTCGTTTAGTTGCATTCCGTACATTTAAAAAGCCTTCTTCGCTAAGTTCGGTCCTCTTTAGGCAAATTTAGTTGTACAGAATACAGTTATCCATCTAAAGCAGGCTATTTCGCTGCATTTAGGTGTACATTCTACAACTATCCCTGTGCTTGTCTTAGAACCCTGTTCCATTTCTGTCTAACTAGTACTGCCCCACAATGTGGGGTTATTTCAGGTTCAGCGCCGCTCAGAACGTCTTCAGCTCCAGTTGATGCTGGACAATCCGTACAATATCCGCGATATAATCGCCGATGATCGGCAGATTGAGCGCACCAAGCACCTGAAGCACATAAATAATCGTCGCTGCAAAAAAAGTGAATCCGAGCGCAATCCCCAGCCCCCTGGCCACGCCGGAGAGAATGTTCAGCCAGATTAGCCGGAACGGGGAATACAGCAGCTCGGTATATTCCGAGATTCGTGACTTCTCCATCTGCTGGGCCAGACTCGTGGTCATCCGGTACAGGGCGTTCAGCTTCTCTTCCGGGGGAAGGTCGGCCGGATCAACGGTTGCTGTGACAGATACTGTAGGCTTAGAACGGGGAGAAGCGGCTGGCTGACTTGTCCCAGGATATTCTGCGCCCGGTTCTGTCTTGCCCGAAGGGCCTGCTCCAGAATGCGGGGGCTGCTTCTCATGCGGCGAGTCCTCCCTGTTATTCCCTCTGTCCGTGGTTCTGATCGAAATTCTGCCCGGCCCTTCCGGCTGCTTCGGCTGCTCCGCAGGACTCTTCCCGCCTTTCCATCCGCCCATGCCCCTGCACCTCCTGGTTGTCTATAAGCCGCAAAACAAACGAGCCCGGTCAAAGAGAATTCTCTCTTCAAGCACAGGGCTCGTCATTTGCATTCTAACCCGTGGAAACTTTTCCTTTGCGGCTAGTATATGCCATACAGGGACAAGTAATGCAGGAAATGCGCGGCCGCTCTGGAGTTAAGCGCCGATATGAATACCGATGCTCTTGCCGCCGGCATCCACGGTCTCATAGGTATACTCTCCGTCAAAATCAACCGTAGTCACCAGTACATTCTCACGCAGCACATGCTCGAATGCAGTCACCGCTGCCTTCAGCTCGTCATCGACATGCAGCGTCAGGGCAATCCGCTTGTCGATCGGCAGATCTAGACGTTTGCGGTAATCCTGCACCGCACGTACGACTTCGCGTACCCAGCCTTCCTGTACCAGCTCCGGCGTGATTTCCGTGTTCAAGGCCACTGTCAGTCCATAGCTGGAAGCGGAGGCAAAGCCTGGTTTGGCCTGCTTCTCCACCAGCAGCTCTTCGGACGTAATCTGCAGCTCTTCTCCGTCCGGTGACACAATGGCGATAACGCCTTCTTGCACTGCTTTGCGGGTAGCATCACTATCCATCGCTTTGAGGAAGCCTTGCAGGAAGCCGACGCTCTTGCCGTATTTCTTGCCTGCCACCTTCAGGTTCAGCTTCAGGGTGAAGTCTACGAAGCCGCTGTCGCTGTGCTCGATGACGATATGCTTGACATTGATCTCTTCTTTGATCAGCTCTTCATAATCCGCCACGTTGAAGTTGTCAGGCGTGGATGCAATCAGCTCGGACAACGGCTGGCGGTTCTTGATGCCGCTCTCGTTGCGGACGTTACGGGCCAGCTCGACGATGCCGCGGGCGTACTCCATATCTTTTTCCAGGGCAAGGTCGATCAGGTTCTCATCCGCTGCGGGATAGTCTGCCAGATGCACGCTCTCCCCGCCGCCCAGATTCGTGAAGATATCCTCGGACAGCATCGGGGTGAATGGAGCCATCAGCTTGGCTGTGGTCAGCAGGACATGCGTAAGGGTGCGGTAAGCATCCAGCTTCTCTTCGCCCAGCCCGCTGCCCCAGAACCGGTCACGGGAACGGCGGATGTACCAGTTGCTCAGCTCATCCACGAAATTCTCAATCGCCTTGGAGGTGTTCACGAAATCATTCACGGCCAGCCCTTTATCCACCAGCACGATCAGGCTGTTCAGGCGGGACAGAATCCAGCGGTCGAGCTTATGCCCAGACACCTTGAACGGGTGATCCGCAGGATCATAGCCGTCGATTCCGGCGTACAGCGTAAGGAAAGCATGCGTGTTCACCAGAGTGTCCACTACCTTGGACTTCGTCTCCCCGACCAGACCGCGCGAGAACCGCTTGTTGTTCCACGGCGCACTGTCAGACAGAATGGCCCAGCGGAAGGCATCCGTGCCGTATTCGTTCATGATTTCCCATGGGTCGATGACATTGCCTTTGGATTTGGACATTTTCTGGCCGTTCTCATCGAAAATATGGCCGTGGGCGATAACCGCCTTATACGGAGCCTTGCCTGTGAACAAGGTCGATACCGCCAGCAGGCTGTAGAACCAGCCGCGCGTCTGGTCGATCCCTTCGCAGATCATATCTGCCGGATACTGGTCCTCGAACCGGTCTTGATTCTCGAACGGGTAATGACTCTGGGCGAACGGCATCGAGCCGCTGTCGAACCAGACGTCGATCACTTCCGGAGTGCGGACCATGACGCCGCCTTCGCTGAACGGGCTGCGCAGCTGGATATTATCCACGTACGGCTTGTGCAGCTCGATATCCTCAGCGACCTCGCCGATGGCCATCGCTCTCAGCTCGGCAATGCTGTGCGGTGCGAATTCCTTGCCGGTATCCTGGCAGACCCATACGTTAAGCGGTGTACCCCAGTAGCGGTTACGGCTGATATTCCAGTCCACCAGCTCCTCCAGGAACTTGCCGAAGCGGCCTTCGCGCACATGGTCCGGGTACCAGTCCACACTGTTATTGTTGGCAATCAGCTGATCCTTGATTGCTGTCGTCTGGATGAACCAGCTGTCTGTTGCGTAATAGAGCAGCGGGGTGTCGCAGCGCCAGCAGAACGGATAGCTGTGCTCGTATTTCTCTTTGTGGTAGAGCAGTCCACGTTCAGACAGCACCTTCACGATATCAAGGTCACAGTCCTTCACGAACCGTCCGGCAAAATCACTCACTACATCCGTGTATTTCCCGGAAGCATCCACTACATTCACGAAGCTGATCCCATTCTCGCGGCAGCTCTTATAGTCGTCTTCCCCGTGAGCCGGAGCCATATGTACGATCCCGGTACCGCTGGAGTCCGTTACAAAAGAGGCTCCGACAATCACATTATGCTTCTCTGCCTTGATATAACCGAACGGCGGTGTGTAGCTCTGGCCGATAAAGTCAGCGCCTGTGTGTGTCGACAGGATAGTGTACTCGCCCTTCAACACATCGTCCACCAGATTCTTAGCCAGTACATACACGCCGTCTTCCTGCTGCGCACGCACATATTCCATAACCGGATTCATCGCCAGCGCCATGTGCGCCGGAAGCGTCCAAGGCGTAGTCGTCCAGGCCAGCACATAGTCGCCGCTGCCGTCCAGCTTGAACTTGGCGGTGGCACTCAGATCCTTAACTGTCTTATACCCCTGGGCTACTTCATGGGAGCTGAGGGTCGTCTGGCAGCTCGGGCAGTACGGGCTAACGCGGTGCCCCCGGTACATCAGGCCTTTCTCATGAACCGTAGCCAGGATGTTCCATACGCTCTCGATATACGTATTGTCCAGCGTTACATACGGATGATCCAGATCCGTCCAGTAGCCGATCGCTTCCGTGAACTCGCGCCACTGCTTCTCATAGCCGAATACACTTTCCTTACATTCCTTGATGAACTTCTCCACACCGTATTCTTCGATATCCTGCTTGCCTGAGATACCGAGCTTCTTCTGCACCCCGAGCTCTACCGGCAGGCCGTGCGTGTCCCAGCCTGCTTTGCGGATGACGCGGAAGCCCTTCATGGTCTGATAGCGGCCGATGAAGTCCTTGATGACCCGGCCCAGCACGTGCCCGATATGCGGCACCCCGTTCGCGGTCGGCGGCCCTTCATAGAACACATAGTTCGGGCGTCCCTCGCGGTTCTCCATCGAGCGGCGGAAAGTGTCCTCCTCGCTCCACTTTTTCAAGATCCGGACATCTCTGGCCCGGGCTTTTTCTTTGACGTCTACCTTATGCATGATGGTCAATCCCTTCGTTTAGTCTTAAACTGTATCGGATATCATCCGAGCCTTCTTCTTTTAAAAAGATTTTAAAACTTTAAAGCTTTTCGATCCCTCCCAAACCCTCCCTTCGCCAAGGGAGGGCCCCAAGGGCGCTGCCCTCTGGACACCCGAAATAAGTGCATCGTGCGAGGAGCAGGGTCAGTGGACGGGAAGGATTACTTCGGCGGAGTCCTCGGCCCTTCTTAGGCTGCCCTGACGGGTACGCCTGCGGGGCCTTAACTGCGTGGGTCCTTGCCGTTACTTTTGGGCCACCCGGCCCGCGAACCCGGAGGGCAGCACTGGACGGGCGCGCCCGGGGCTTTGCCGTTTTCGCTGTTGAGGCGCCGCAGGCGAACCCGATAGGGCAGCCTAAGAAGGGCCGGTCCTACGCCGAACAAATTTTTCCCCTTCCGCGGACGCCTCTCCAACCTCGATAAGCACTTGTTGCGGGTGTCCAGAGGGCGGCCAGCCCTTGGGGTCCCCCTTGGAAGGGGGATTTAGGGGGATGCCCACCACACAAAAAGGCGCCGCCCCGCCCCCAAAGGGGCGAGACAGCGCTCGCGATACCACCCTAATCTGCACTGCACGCACACCCTACGGGTGTGGATTCAGTACAATCTCAGTCCGCAGGCAATAGACAACCTTGCGGGTCCGGGATAACGTCCGGCAGACGGCGGAGCCTACGCACGTATTACACGCTTCAGCTTAGCTTCTAGGGGAGGATCTTCGGGTAAGGCGTGAACGATCGGCTCGCAGCAAGCACCGACTCTCTGGAGAACGTTACCTTATCGTACTTGTCCCGTCATCGAATTTGGATTCAATGGATACAGATATGTTCTAGTTATAGACGTTTTCGCCCCAATTGTCAAGGCGGATTACAGCAGCAGGTCCCAGCTCAGTGGGGTGCCGGCGGGCAGATCGGTTCTGAGGCGTTTGCCGAGAAGCAGATCATAGTATTTGGGCGCGAGGCCGTAGCCGGGACGAATGACTTTGAGGTTATCCGCAGTGAGCAGGTCTCCGGCCTTGATGTCCTTGGAGGTATAGACAGACCGTCTGAATTGCAGGGATTTCTCTTCTTCGGGCGTGGGCCCGATGGAGACGCCGCCGAGCGCCCTCCAGGCCGTATCTGTCTCCCGGACCAGGGAAGCGAATTCTGCCGGCTCCAGGGAGAATGCAGCATCCACCCCGCCTTCCGCACGGTTAAGGGTGAAATGCTTTTCGATCACCGTACTGCCCAGCGCCACGCTTGCCACAGCGGCCCCTACGCCCAGGGTATGGTCGGACAGGCCCACCTGAGCACGGAAGACGTCGCGCAGATACGGAATGGTATTGAGGTTGGTATTCCCGGGCGAAGCCGGATAGCTGCTGGTGCATTTGAGCAGTATATATTCCTGGCAGCCTGCTCCGGTAATGGTGTGGACAGCCTGTTCAATATCGCCAAGCGAAGCCATCCCGGTGGATATAATCATCGGCTTCCCTTTGGAGGCTACCTTACGCAGTAAGGGAATATCATTATTTTCAAAGGAAGCAATCTTGTAGCAGTCGACGCCGAGGGTCTCCAGGAATTCGAGCGAGGACTCATCGAACGGGGTGCTGAACGGAATCATCCCGAGCGCCCTGCACGAAGCAAAGATAGGCTCATGCCACTCCCAGGGCGTATACGCCTCAGCATACAGCTCATACAGCGATTTTCCCTTCCACAGTCCATTCGAATCCCCAATCATGAAATCCTTATTCCGTAGATTAAGCGTCATGGTGTCCGGCGTATAGGTCTGGATTTTGAACGCATGTGCGCCCGCCCGGGCGGCGGCCTTAACGATTTCGAGCGCACGGTCCAGGGACTGATTATGATTACCGGACATCTCCGCGATCACAAAAGGCGGATGCCCGCTGCCGATGGTGCGGTTACCGATCTTTATTTCCTTCATGGCCTGTCGTTGCCTCCTCTGTCAGCCGTAGCCTGTGCTTCTCCCATTGCTCCCGGAACAGGGCCATCAAGACCACATCCACTGGCTGATGATTTCTGATCCGTTGCCTGCCTAGCCTGCCTTCCTCTATGAAACCTAGTTTGCGGTGATAGGACAGGCTCCGCTGATTGAAATCCAGGATTTGCGCGCACACCTTACTTAGCTGCTCCACCTGGAAAATATGCTCCAGTGCCAAGATTCCCATCATGGTGCCGGAGCCGGGGGGACAGCTCATGTCCCCTATATAAAAGCCCCATTCACAGGTCTTATGGACCCTGTCGATCTGTGAGAACTGCACGAAGCCTACCGGTGTGTCCAGATAGTAACAGATTCGGACCACCCGGCTGGTATCCTCGGCAATAGCATCCATCCAGCTAAGATGCTCTTCCAGCGCAATGATCCCGTCATGATTCATATAGGGCCGGATATGATCGGCATTGCGCCATTCCCATATGAGCCGGCTATGCTCTTGGCCCAGCTTCTCAAGCCTGTAGTCCCTTAGGTCTGCCATAGTCCCCTCCCATAATCCTGTCTATGACCTCATCCCATTTATCCTCGCTCATCAGGCGGAGCGCCTGCTCAGACATGGCCCGTACCCTGGGCGGGTTAGCGAGCATAGAATTAAGCCCCTGCTCAATTGTTTGAGCGGTCACCTCGTTACTCTTCCCCAGGCAAAGTGCAGCCCCCTGCGCATGAACCAAGGCCGTGATCTCCCGCTGATTATCCGCCGTAATAATACACAGTGAAGGCAGGCCCAGGTAACAGCGCTCCCAGGTCGTACTTCCGCCTGCTCCGATGGAGAGGTCTGCCTTCTGCATCAAGTCAGCCATGTAATCAATCTGACAATGGAAGCTGGCCTGTGGCATCGTGCCGCATAAGGCTGCGATGTCACCCTTGCGGCGGTTCATTCCTCCTGCTACGACATCCAACTGCAGGTTAGCGAATCTGGGGCTCTGTAGTGCTTGTAAGGTCTTCAGGGTCTCCCCCGTTGGATCTGTGCCGCCAAAAAACACCAGAACCCGGTTGATGCTTCCGTCCCGTTCAGCCAGCCCCAGCTTAGCCGCGCGGAATTCCGGCCGCAGCAGCGTATAGCATGTGCCTGTCAATTTCGTGCAATAAGCGGGAAGCAGCCCCTGGTAGCGGTCCCGGGCAGCGGATGGATTGGGGTCCAGCAGCAGATCACACTCATGCGGACGGTCCGCCAAATCGTCGATGGCCACCAGCTTCTTCACTTTCCTCTGGACCATTGTCTCCCACCGCTTATCAATGCCGTAATGGTCAACAATGAGGCAATCTGCAGGAGCAGCTCCCTCCAGCCGCTGCACTGTCTCCAGGGCATCGGTCCGCCAGTCCACCTGAAGCCAGAATGCGGCGTATGACGGATCATCCGGCGGCGGAAGCAGCTCCACCGCATAGCCCTGCCCCCTGATATAATCTGCCAGATTCCCCGGCAGCTCGCGGCAGATGAAGGTGACCTGCCCGCCCCTGGCGGCAAGTCCGCCTGCAAGTGTGAGGCAGCGCATAATATGGCCCGTGCCCATAGAATACGAGGAATCGGCGCGAATCCATATATTCATCTGCTTATCTGCTGTGCTTACCATGCGGTCCAGCCTCCGTCAACAGAGATATTCTCACCTGTAACATAGCTTGAAGCGGCAGAAGCCAGGAATACCATGACTCCCTTCAAATCTTCAGGAGTGCCGATCCTGCCCAGCGGATTCTTCCTCTCCAGCTGCCGGATGAACTGCGGATCGGCTTGAACCGCTGCATTAGGAAAAGGCCCAGGCGATACCGTATTGGCCCTGATTCCGTGTGTCCCGAAGTGGCAGGCAATGTAACGGGTAAACTGGCCAATCGCCGCTTTACCGGCCCCGTAATTGGCGGGATTATCCATCCCGCTGTCTCCGTAGACCTCCGGGTTCGGCGAGACCAGCCCATACATCGAGGAGACGTTAATGATGGAGCCTCTCTTTTGTTCAACCATATAGGGCAGGACGGCCTTGACACATCTGAAGGTTCCATTGATCGTCCCGTCCAGCCCGGCCAGCCACTGCTCTTCACTCATGACGGCCAGCTTGGCGGCTGAGCTGAACGCGGCATTATTCACCAGAATATCGATGCTTCCGGCCGCTTCGGCGATGCTCTGAATACATTCTCTGACTGATGCTTCATCCCGGATATCCATTGCCTTGCCGAAGCAGGCTGCTCCGGTTGTCCGGGCGATCGTCTCAGCAGTCTCCTTGCAGCGCTGACCACTTGAGCTTACCAGATAGACTGTCGCGCCAGCCTCAGCCAGCCCCTCTGCTATAGCTGTGCCCAGATAACCAGCCCCTCCGGTCACAACCGCTGCCTTGCCTTGCAGATTAAATAATTCTTGAAGAGTACGCATCCGGTTACTTCCACCTCCTGGGGTCAATGATCTCTACAGGAATATCCGTAAAGGATTCACCAAGCTTCTGCCTCACTGCCCGGCTTAGAGGGGGCAACGCCATCATCCGCAAGTTCTCCTGCACCTGTTCCACCGTCTCGCAACCAATCACCATCCCGGATATCCCCGGAAGATCCCTCACATAGAGGAAGCACAGCTCTTTAACGGGTATCCCGGTTTCCTCGCTGTACCTGATTAATCGTAACAACGGCTGCTCCGCCTGCTTCAGCCCCGCCGGAAGCTGCTCCGGTGCCATCAGCAGCAGGCCTTGCAGATAGACACTGCGGACGAAGATTTCTGTGCCCTTCCGGGCGAGCCGCTCCAGCATTCCATTCGTTATCCATCTCTGGTCCAGCACATTCAACGGAATTTGAATGCTGTCCAGGTCCTCCGCGCGCATAAAATTCGCAATATCCTCCGCATCATACACGGATACACCGATTCTGCGGATGAGCTGCTGCTGCTTCAGCTCCTGCAGCATTCGCAGAATCTCACCGCCCTGGTAGGGCAGATCCAGCGGATCATGCAAGAGACAGACATCCAGCGCAGAGCACTTCAGCCGGTTCAGGGAAGAGCGGACAGAAGAGGTGACGAACCTCCTCCGCGCTTCCTCCGTGTGCAGTCCTAACCGCTGGACGGAAGGAAGCTTCGTCACAATCTGCGGCCGGCTCTGCGGATCTGCACCTTCCAGGCAATCTCCGATGATAGACTCGCTGTCCCCATATCCCGGTGCGGTATCCAAATAACCGATCCCCGAGGAGAGGGCATATTGGAGCAGTTCGTTCCTCTGTTGTATAGAGAAATTGACAGCTGTATTCGCAATCCCGTAATTTCCGCCTAACTGGGCTGTACCCAGCACAAGGCTCACTCTATTCGTCATCATCCGAAGCCTCGCTAACGTTATGGTCTCTTCTTCAGGGTGGTTGCTTCATTCAGCTCCTTGACCAGCTCCGTATCATCCCGCCATTTCACCTGAATGCCCCGGTTGCGCTCAGCCATCTCAGGGTGGCCCTGCAGGAATGCCTTCAATTCTTCGAAGTACAGCGGTCTTGCACCCACATCCAGTGCCTGGTAGATCGCCTCGAACAGCTCCAGATCCTGAATCTCATCCATGGTTAACCGCCACTCGGGATGCACCCACTCTGCAGGAAGATCCACAGCATTGATCTTGAAGAGCTGCGGATTGTTGAAAAAGTAAAAGGACAGATACTCCGCATGCGTAAGCGGATTGGAATAGTGCAGCAGCCTTCTCAGCGCTTCAACGGTAAACACATCCCCCACCGTACCCATGGTCGACTCCTTGGCGTAGGTAAAGTCCGCACCGCTTGCCAGATGCCGGTCTATCAAAAACTGAAGCATCTCCGGGGAGATCGCCGGATTGTCACCGGTGACCCGGACTACGATATCTGCCTGGGCCGCTTCAGCCACGCTCAGCATTCTTGCAGCCACATTGTCCGGGTCGCCGGTTACCACCTTCACCTGATGGTTCAGGGTGAACGCTGTAAGGGGCTGGTCGTCCGGCAGATCCGAGGTGGCAAGCACCACCTCATAGCCGCCCGGCACAGCCAGACAATTCATCAGGCATCTCTCGATGGCTGGAATGCCGTGAATCTCGCGCAGCGCCTTGCGGCGGAGCCGGGTGGATTTCAATCTGCAGATGACGGCGATGCAGATTTTGGGTGCTTTTACCTTCCCGGGCGTGATGGGTGTGTTCGCTGGTATTGCTGCCGTTGCAATCATAGGGAATTGCACCGAAGCATTGCGGGCCATGAGGGCATCCGGCTTAGAGGAACGTTTATAGCATATGTTCGCAGGCGTGATGATTTCACCAGGGCGCAGCTTCGTACGGGAGATGATCTTCAGAGAGGAATCCTCCAGATACCTTCTTTCCGATTCCTTAATTTCGAGGCTGCCCAGTACACACTCTGCCCGGCGCAGCTTATCCACCATCCGCCAGAATTCCTCGGGCGTAAGCGCCGAATAATAGTCAATGCCCTTCTCCGCACGATTCAGAGTGATATGCTTCTCAATGACACTGGCGCCCAGCAGAAAGGCATAGACCGGAAGATCAACCGCCATTTCATGATCGGCATCCTCATGGTCCGCGAAGCCCACCTCCAACTGATAGGTCTGCTTAATATGGGCGATCCGGCTCAGATTAGACTCCTCCGTCCGGGTCGGATAGCCCTGGAAGCCGTGCATCAGCACGATGGGGCCTTTGAAATGACTCCGGATGTAGGATAATTGGGAATCCATCTCTTCCTCCAGCCAGCCACTTACGCCGATGAGTAAGGGCTTATCGAACCTGTGCAGGGCTTGAATCAAGGGGAGCGACTGTAAGACGGTTGTCGGTAATTTCAAGCCGTCTACCTGACCTTCAAGCTCCGTAAGCAGCCCGGCCCCCCATTCATCATAGAGATCTACCCAGACCTCCAGCCCCGCATCCTTGGCAAGCTGTACCGCCTCCGCCCATTGCTGCTTGCCGATGAACAAATCGATATACGTCTGATAATGGATGAAATCCGGCACCGCTAGGCTGTCGTAATGGAACCATTGAAATTTCACCCCGTCAGCGCCGCTGCGTGCGGCTGCGAGGATCAGCTCCCGCAGCCGGCCGGGGTCGCCCATATGGGCATTGGCAATCTCGGCAATAACCTTCACTTTGGCCACATTAATCACTCCCTTCTCTATTTTCACTTGGAGTAGTGGCGGATCACCTTCTTGACCGCGGCGACCACATCCATCACATCTTCAGCTTCCATGCCCGCATACAGCGGGAGCGTAATGAATTCTTCGTAGCAGCTTTCCGCGACCGGACATATCCCCTTCTTGAACCCCAAGCTTTCGTAGTACGGATGCAGATAGGCGGGAATGTAGTGGACGTTGACTCCGATGTTTTCCTTTTGCAGCGCCTGAAAGACCGTCTTGCGGGTGGCCTTCAGCCTTACGAGCTGAAGTCTGACAATGAACAGATGCCAGCTCGACTCTGCCTCGGGAAGCTGATGCGGCAGAATAAGCTCCTTGGCACTACTCAGCTCTTGCAGATACAAGGCTGCAAGCTGCTTGCGCTTCTCAATGAAGCTTCCGATTCTGCGCAGCTGGGAGATGCCGAGTGACGTCTGGATATCTGTGATCCGGTAGTTGTATCCGAGGAATTGCATCTCGTAATACCAGGGTCCGTGGTTCTCCCTTAACTTGCGCTCATCCCTGGTGATGCCGTGGGTGCGGAACTGCAGCAGCTTCTCATAATACGCCGGGTTATTGGTCGTAATCATTCCGCCTTCGCCCGTTGTTATATGCTTTACAGGATGGAAGCTGAACATGGTCATATCCCCGATAGCCCCGATGCTTCTATCCTTATATCTGGCGCCAAGCGCATGGGCGGCATCCTCAATCACGATCAGATTATGCTCCCGGGCAATCTGCAGAATCTCATCCAGCTGTGCCGGCTGGCCGGTGAAATGGACCGGGATAATCGCTTTCGTTCTCGCGGTTATGCTCTCCCTGATCCGCTGCGGATCAATATTGTACGTCAGCGGATCGATATCCGCGAATACCGGTACGCCTCCCTGATACAGCACACAATTCGCCGTGGCAGCAAACGTCATGGGAGTCGTAATCACCTCATCCCCTTCGCCGATCCCGGCGGCATAACAGGCCCCGTGCAATGCCGCAGTTCCGCTGGAGAAGGCCACCGCATATTTTGCCCCTGTAAACGCTGCGATCTCTGCTTCGAATTGCTCAATGGCCGGGCCGCTGGTCAAATAATCACTTTGCAGCACCTTGACCACGGACTCAATATCCTCGTCATCGATCATCTGTCTCCCATACGGCAAGTAGTGGGCACGTACAGGCTTCCCGCCGTCAATGGCCAGTTTGCTTTTACTCATGACTGGTTCGGCTCCTTTCGGTGAAAGGTCTCAAGAATCCATTGCTCTGTCCGCCGGATGCCCTCTTGGATCGTAACCTTGGGCGTCCAGGACAAGTGCTTCTCCGCCTTGTTGTAATTGCATAACAGCTTCTGGATCTCACTCTGCGGGTGAATATGCGGAACGTGATGGATGGGAGCCTGCCCGTCTGCAATAAGCTCGGCCAATTGATTGACAGTGATATCCTCACCCGTGCCTGCATTAACAATTTCTCCATGCAGCTTGTCGCTGTAGCCCGCCTCCACCACGAAATCTGCACAGTCCCCCACGTATAATAGATCCCGTGATTGGGTGCCGTCTCCGTAGATATTCAGCGGCTCGCCCTTTAATTTGCTGTGGATGAAGATCGCCACAACGCCGCCTTCGCCGCCGGTTTTCTGATAGGGACCATAGGTGTTGAACGGTCTTACAACGACCACCGGCAGATCATAAGCATAGTAATAGGATAGCACCATATTCTCCGCAGCAATCTTGGCACCGGCATAAGGAGAGGCTGGCTTGATGGGGGATTGCTCGTCAATTCCCTGCTCATCCGTAGCTCTGGCGTAGACCATGCAGGTACTCATGAAGACCATCTTCACCTGCTGCTTGCGGCATTCCTCCAGCAGATAGAAGGTGGCCAGTGTATCATTGTTGAACGTGGTTTCAGGATCATCTATGCTGTCTTGCACATTGATACTTGCTGCCAGATGGTAACACAGGTCGAAAGTATGCTCCCGGAAAAGCTCCTTCAAGGCTTCTCTGTCCTTGAGGTCCATGATCTGCACCTTCTGCAAATGCTCGTGATCTTCATACTCTTTCAGATTATCCAGGGAAGAATTCGCCAGATTATCAATGATCCATACCCTTTGTCCATCCTTTAACAAACGTCCGACCACCGATCTGCCGATGAAGCCTGTGCCTCCGGTTACAAGTATATTCATAGTAGCCTCCACTAGATTAGATTTTGTTCCGATGCCAGCTTCCTTACCTGCTCCTTGGTCAGCGGGATCTCTCCTTCGGAGCTGTAGGTGCCCGGCTTCGGCCTGCCTGCTCCCCGGTAGGACTGCGGTGCAGCATAGGGGGAAGGGACAATGTATACATCCTTTAATTCATAGGCGGTTAAGGATTCCTCGTGGGTCATCAGCTCTTCGTACCTCTTCTCACCGGGCTTCAGGCCGATCTCCAGAATCTTCACCGCAGACGGGCGGGTCCCGTATTTCTTCGGTGCCTCCTCGGCCACAACCTCAGCCAAGTCCTTCAGCCTGATCACCGGCATCTTCAGAATAAAAGTCTCACCGCCCTTCGCCAGCTGCAGAGACTGAACGGTGAGCCGGGTCGCCTGCTCCAGCGTCATCATGAACCTTGTCATGGACAGATCCGTTACGGTGATCGCTCTGCCTTCTCTCGCCTGCTTCACAAACAAGGGAATGACAGACCCTCTGGACCCCATCACATTCCCGAACCGCACCGTGCAGAACACCGTTTGGCCAGGGGCTCCCGAGGTGACGGCAGAGGAAATCAGCTTCTCCGCAGACAGCTTGGTGGCTCCGTAGTTATTGGTCGGTGAAATGGCCTTATCTGTGCTTGTAAAAACGACCTTGTGTACCTTCTGCTGCTTCGCTGCCTGAATCACGTTATGAGTGCCGATAATATTCGTTAGTACAGCCTCGAACGGGTTATATTCACAGAAGGATACATGCTTCATAGCAGCTGTATGGAACACATAATCTATCCCCTCCATCGCAGCCAGCACGCGGTCATAATCCCGGACATCGCCGATCAGATAGCTAAGCCTTGCGTTCCCTTGCAGCTCATCCTGCAGCTCGAACTGTTTATATTCATCTCTGCTGAGAATCCGGATGATCTGAGGCCCCTGCTTCAGCAGGAGCTTCACAATACTTTTCCCGATGGTTCCGGTTCCGCCAATGATCAGAATTTTCTTGTTCCTAAAGAACATCTCCTCCTCCCCCCTGTTCATAGCTTGGGTCTTCCCTGGATCAGGCGGTCCATTAATTCGGCAAGTCTCCGGCCGGATTGCTCAATCTGATAGGATTGCTGCAAGAACTTATCCATCACAGTCTTGTAGTTTACTTTCTCTTTATTGCTGGAGAAATAATGGGCCACCATTCGGGTCAGATCAGCCGGTTCTTTTTGAATATAGGGATCAAGGGCATCATAGTAATCATATTCACGGTTGGCCTGAATGAATTTGTAGACAAATACAGGTTTGTCGAATAAAAGGCCTTCCAGGGCAACCGTGGAGAGGGTGGCGACCACAGCGTCCGATTTCATAATCAGCTCACGGGTGTCAGCCTTTCGGTCGGTAACCACATGAACATTGCTATATTCTTCTTCATACTCGGTATACAGCGAAATCAGCTTCTTGGACAGCTCCCAGGGATGGGGCTTGATGATCAGCTGAAACTGCGGATGTGAGGCCAATTGGGTGAGCAGGGTGCGGATCTTGTATTCATCCAGCGTCGGTCCGGTAGCGATTAGTAAGGTGATTTTATGAGGATCAAGCTGGTAGGTTTCCCTAAAAGATTCTATAGCGGTGGGCTTCGAAGTAAAGATATCATCATAACGCGGGTGGCCGGTGATCACAATTCGCTCCGCTTCAAGCCCTCTTCTCGTATACCAGTCGTGTTCATATTGCCCGTAGATTCCGATATGGCTGGAGAATACAGGAATGAATGCTTCCTCTCCCATCAGAATTCCGTGCTGCAGACATACGCTGGGAATCCCCTTAATCCCTGCAACGACGGCAAGTGTCCGGCTGGCAACATCCTCTGTCGTACCTACCATTACAGCGGCTACCGGCAGGTCATTGTAGAGATTAAACACCATTTCAATCGTATCTACAATGGAAGGAATCCGGCTTAGGAAGGTCTGGGTAAAAAATTCATTACTGAATGCAGGGTGTCCTTCGGCCTTAGCGAATAGCTCCGCCGCCCGCTGGATCAGCTCTTCCGCCTCAGCTTTGGTGTCCTGCTTGTAGCCCAGGCTGTAAACATTGGGGATGCCAAATAACTCATCCGCTCTGGAGCGGGATAGAATCATAGCCGAATTTCCGCTGAAATGCTCGCTGATCGTTTGCTCCGACATTCTGATATAGTCCAGATTAATCAGTATTTTGCCCTTCAGATTGGACTTCACGGGCTGATAGAGCGGCGCAACCCACTTTTCAAAGAAAGGCTGAATCTGGTGCTGCTCTTGAATACCGGAATGCTCCAGCTTCAGCTTAAAATCACTGCTCCCCATCTCGCTTCTAAGCTCATCATTGATTTGCTGATAGAAGTTCGTCATCAGGGCCAGAGGGATATTCCTGTATTTCAGCTCCTGCGCAACATGGATAAATTCACTATAGAGCGACCAGTAATTGGACAGATAGATAGACAATCCGTTTTCCCTCCTCGTGGTACCTTTCTATGGCAGAGACCTTATTTCTTTTGCTGCTGAATGGATTTCAGCTCTTCTCTCAGCTCCTTGCAGGTTCGCTGCGGTGGAAGCATCTGGATGAATTGACTCTTCTCCTGGTGCGCCAATTGGTAGTGAATGGACAGCTCGGTGATATAGTTATCATCCAGAATCTCATCCACCGGGTAGAAATCCCAGAACTGGTTGAGCCGCCAGAAGAACCGGCCGTCGCCAATTCTATAGAACTCCGGATTCTCATCCCAGTAGGACCCGAACTTGTCATGAATGACCGGAAGAATGGAGCTTCTGTGCAGGATGGAGCAATGATCAATGACGCAAGGAGCCACCGAAACGATTTTTTTGGCCGGTCTTAGCTGGCTGCGGGTCACTTCATTGTGTTCATTCAAGTAGTTGACCAGCGATGCAGAGTAGGCAATCATGACCTCGGGGTTCTCCTCCAGATAGTCCACCATCTGCTCTAGTCTAGTATTTCTGTAACAGTTGTCATCCGTGGCATAGGAAATATACTCTCCCTTGGCTTGATACAGGGCTTGATTGATCAGTGCGGAATATCTGACCTTCTCCACTCTCTGCTGCAGAGTTTCTGTATCGCTTCTGACAAATTTGATTCTCTTATCCTTGAGATAGGGCTCAATCACTTTCAGAGTTTCTTCATTCGAGTTATCATCCATCAGGTAGAATTCAAAGTCTGTAAGCGTCTGATTCAGAATGGATTCAATGGACTTTGCGACATATGCGGCCTTATTGTAGCTGGTCATAATGATCGTAACTTTTGGCAATCGAATACCTCCCCCGCTGTTTACTTGCTATCATATGTATCCTTCTTCGAAACGTTATAGGTTAGAAGACTAAATTTTCAAATGGAGGACAGAATACCGCTCGTAATCTATGGGCAAACCTGAATAGACGCCTAACAGCATGGCTGTTAAGCGTCTATCAGGTCCGGTAAATCCGTCTATTAAGCTTGCACGTTCATCAACAAATCATGCAGCCGGTGCTCAAAGGTATGGGCTGCCAGCACCTGCTGCCTCGCGGCTTCAGCGATCCGCTTGCGCTCATCGCCATGTGCCATGTAGTAATGGATCTTCTGCAGTAAATCATGCTTATCCTGATACGAAACCACCTGTGTGCCTTCTTCAAACTGCTGACGGAGCCCGCTCTTATAATCTGTAAGCTGGAACGCTTCACAGCTGGCCGCATCGAAGGTGCGGTTGTTGATGCTTGTGGCGATAATCCCCGCCCGGTTCCGGTTGTACTTCTCAGCGTAGGGCCGGTGGATATTCAGCACAATTTTCGCCCCGTTATAAAACTTAGCAGCCGTTTCGGGCTTCACCCAGGCGTTCACCAGCTCTATAGTCTGGCCGGGCTGCTTCACCCATTCATTGTAATAACTGCCCCACCCTCTCCCCACAATTTGAATCCGGTAATCAGTTCTCTGTACTAAGAATTCGATAAGCTCTATCCGGTTACTGTAGGGTACACCTACCAAACAAATATCACTTTTATACTCTTCGGAGACCTCTGAGGGATGAAACAGGCCGGGATCTGTGCCCAACGGCAGATGATAGACATGGGGATGGCCAAGCTGTCTGTATTGTTCCAATGCAGCCTGATCAATGGTGAAGATGTAATCAAAATAAGGGACAAGCGAAACGGTCCAATCCATATAATAAGGGTCTTCGGTCAGCCATATCGCTGACTTCCCTTTGGTTTGTTGTATGAATTCCAGTACAGGCGTTGTGATTTTGAGGCCGGCCAGAACCAGAATCAGATCCGGCTGCAGGGATTGCTGCTTAAGCTTTAATGCATCCAAGCCACTCCTTAGCGTAAAAGATTCACAACAGTGGCCTGCCTTCTGAAAAGCATCCACTATATTCTGTTCAAAAAAGTAATAGACGGCCCGGAAACCTGAGGTAATAAATAGAATATTCAATCTAATCCTCCCTTATAAACTCCCAATTTTCCAAAGAATAGGATGTCGCCCCAAGCATAATATCCATGAAAACCATATGATGTGATTATGATCAAATTGGAGGTGAAAATATGGCGCAAACTTTAGTTGAATATGCAAGAAGCTTCCATACCAATCTAAGCACTGGAGTTATTATGATTCCAGTCCCTTCCACACCAACTTTGATATTAGAATTCGGTATGGCAATTCCTCCTGCTCCAAGCAATTATGTAGAACTCACTACTACCGTTGGCTGGGAGGTAACGAACGTATTTGCCACGCCGCCCGATCAGCCCAAGCTCTTGCTTGAAGTCCTTGTGGATGGAATCCTCGTCGGCAGTGCCCAGCAGTCCTCCATCTCGAACGATGAAGATGAACCGCTGCGGATGACCACCATGTTCCAGACCATTCTTACCGATCTTCCTGAAGGATATTATCCTATTCAGGTATTTGCGACAAACCTAGAGGATCTTCAAGGAGATATCACCTTAAGAGGCCCTATCCTCATCACCGGAAAAGTAATCGCCACTGTATAAAGGCTACACAAAAAAACTCCTTGGTAGAAGTCTTATTTGCTCTAAAGCAAACAAGATTAACTTCTACTAAGGAGTTTTTGTATGGATATCAACGGTGTTCCCCTGCTCAGAGCGCGTTCTCGCTAACCTCACGGCTCTCCAGCGCATTCCAGTCATCCTGGGACAGCAGCTCCAGCTGGGCTTCCAGCAGCGTCCGGAACCGGGTACGGTAGATCGAAGCCTGCTTGCGCAGCTCCTCGGTCTCGATCGCCACCTTGCGGGATTTGGACAACGCTTCGTTGATAATCCGGTCGGCGTTCTTCTCCGCTTCCTTGAGGATCAGCTGGGATTCCTTCTTAGAGTTGTTCTTGACATCATCCGCAGCCTCCTGGGCTACAAGAATAGTCTTGGACAGGCTTTCTTCAATATTGACGAAATGATCCAGGCGTTCCTGAAGGGTTAACAGCTGGTTGTGCAGTTCCTTGTTCTCCCGGATCACACTCTCGTAATCCTTAATCACCTGATCCAGAAATTCATTGACCTCATCTTCGTCATAACCGCGGATTCTCCGGGAGAATTCCTTGTTATGTATATCGAGCGGTGTTAATGGCATGCTGTGCACCTCCTAGAAATTTCGGTGAAGATTATAGATGAAAGACAATTACCGGCGCACGGCCTGCTAAATGTCCATATTTCCCTGAGATTATCAATTTCGACAAGCACAGCTGTAATCCTGCAAAGACTTCAGACAAATTTGCCTACCAAAATCCGGTAACGGCCCTTCTTCGTCAAGCTGCCGATCTCCAGCACCTTGAACCGTCCGAAGCCCTGGATAGAGACCATGTCCCCGTCCTTCAGCGAGCAGGACGGGTCTTCCTCGACCTTCCAGTTGACCCGGACGCGCCCGGCCTTGATCGGGGCCAGAATCTTGCTCCGGCTCAGTCGCGTGACATCCGCTGCAATCCCGTCAAGCCTGAGGGAAGCCACTGTGAACTCCATCGCCTCCAGCTTGACCTCACTGCTGCGCAGGCCGGATAACGGCAGAATCTCCGTACTGACGTTAATCCGGTGTACACCGGTCAAATGAATGGACAGGTAATCCGCGATGTCAGCAGCCACCACTACGTGGCAGCCGTCTTCCAGCACATGAATATCGCCGATCTTGCCTCTTGTGATGCCAAGTCCCAGGATTGCCCCCATATAATCCCCATGCATAAGCGAGAGAAATTTCTGTTCGCCTGAGGTGATATTCAGCACGCTTAGCTCCATATCCTCTTCCGTGAGGTCACGGTAATCCGGAGCCACCAGCCCCCGCTTCCGTTCGGCATCCGAAGAACCGCCCTCCCAGCGCACAATCACATCGGGATGGCGGTTCACCAGACTCTGCAGAATATAGGCCTGACGGGGGTCCAGGAATTCGGTCAGCTTCGTCTCATGATACTCCCCGGCATTCGTGACCCACTCCCAGGCCTTGTCCACAAACGGCCGCTCATCCGGGTGGAAATGCCCGTAGATTTCATTCTTCATCGGATTAGCCGAAGACCGAGGTTACGATAGACTGAAGCCCGACTGCGGCAAAGCGCAGCATGATAATCGCGACAATCGGGGAAATATCCAGCGTTCCAAATAGCGGAGGGATAATCCTCCGGAACGGTGCCAGATACGGCTCCACCAGCTTGCCCAGCAGCTCGCCGATAAAGTTCTCACGCAGATTCGGCAGCCAGGACATCAGAATGTATACGAGAATCATGTAATAGTAAATCTGAAATAGGATGAATATAATTGAAGATACTTCGTTTAACACCTGCTCACCTCATTCTGTTGTAATCTTGCTCGTCACCCAGGATCTCGGTAATGGAGCCTTGAATCTCCACGGTGTCCGGTGTGCACATAAATATATTGCCCCCAATTTTGGATATTCCTCCACCCAGAGCATAAACAGTTCCGCTGAGAAAATCAATAATCCGCATCGCCTGGTCATTGCGCACCCGCTGCAGGTTAATTACTACCGTGCGGTGTGAACGCAGGTGGTCGGCAATCTCCTGCGCCTCGTCATACGAACGCGGCTCGTAGAGTACAACCTTCACATTTTTTTGGGAATGAATGCTGACGACGTTGGCCCTCTGATTCTTGCGTGTTTCTACAGGGGCGGGTTCGTATTCATCCTCATCGCGGGAGATTTGCTCCCGTTCCACAATCTCCTCTTCCTCCTGCAAGCCCAAGAAACTCATAAATCGGTTCATCACGCCCATCATTCTCCCTCCTCATGACCTACTAATACCGTTCCCAGGCGTACCCGGGTGGCTCCTTCCTGTATCGCCACTTCAAAGTCATTCGACATGCCCATCGACAGCTCTTGTATTGGCTCAGGTGTCAAGCCCAGGAGATTCAGCCGGTCACGCAGCTCGCGGAGTCCGCGGAATACCGGCCGGGTCGCCTCGGGGTCTTCCTCGTGAGGAGCCATCGTCATCAGTCCGATGACCTTCACCCGGTCAAGCGGGGCGATCTCCCTCAGGAAGTCCTCCACCGCTTCCGGCGCCAGGCCGAACTTGGTATCCTCGCCTGAAATATTCACCTGCAGGAACACCTTCACATCAAGTCCCGCAGCTTCCGCCTTCTTATGCAGCTCCCTGGCCAGCGACAGCCGGTCCAGAGAGTGAATATATTGAAATTTACCGATAACGTCCTTCACCTTATTCGTCTGCAAATGCCCGATAAAGTGCCATATTCCCTTATGTCCAAGCGCATTCCATTTCGGCTCCGCATCCTGCCAGCGGCTCTCGGCGATCTCCTCAAGACCGGCCTCCAGCACAGCGGCAACCGTATTCAGCGATACGTATTTCGTTACCGCAATCAGCTTGACTTCACTGGTATCCCGGCCGCTGGCCGCGCAGGCCCGTGCGACACGTTCCCGGGTAGTGGCTATTCTTTCTTGTAGCGAGGCCAAAATGTCAACTCTCCTTTATTCCGATCCAGCTCGTCATTCTCCCAGTGACCCCGTTTTCCTTCCGGTAGGAGAAGAACAGATCACTGTTACAGCTTGTACACCAAGTTGTACATTCGATATGAGTCGGCAATATTCCTGCTTTTATCATAATGCGTTGATTCAATTCTTTCAAGTTCAGCATCATTTTGCTGCTGTCTGTCTCCGATGGTCTATATACAGCCCGCGCGCCTTCTGCCGCAGCCGGCAGGTTCAGCCCGGCCTCCAGGCGGCGGACAGGGTCCATTACATAATCATCCACCTCATAGCAGCAGTCACCGATGGAAGGCCCTATAGCGGCCTGTATGTCCTCTGGACGGCTCCCGTACGTCTGTCCCATGCGCTCCACCATCGCCGCCGCGATTTCCGCCACGGTCCCCTTCCAGCCAGCATGCGCCAGCCCTACCACGCGGTTCAGCGGATCATGGAAGAACAGCGGCACACAATCGGCGTAAAAAGAAGTCAGCAGCACCCCGGGCACATTCGTCAGCAGCCCGTCCGTGGCCTGAAAGGCAGAGTTCCGGTCCAGGCTGCCCCGGCCCCGGTCCTGTTCTGCAATGACTGCGATCTCTTTGCCGTGGGTCTGTTCCCCGCAGGTCCAGTCGGCCAGCCGGAAGCCCAGACTCGCAGCCAGCAGGCTGCGGTTAGCCAGCACATCCGCCGGATCATCGCCTACATGAAAAGCACAATTGAAGCTGTCATACGGCTTCGTGCCGCTGCCGCCTGCTCTGCCGGTAAAGCCTGCAGTAATGCTCTTATAGGGCTCACGCCACGGCTCCAGATGCAGCAGCATGGGCGCTGCGCCATTTTGCATAAACGGTTCCATCTCTTCACCTCCGCTTAAGTGTAACACAAACTCATCCCACACCGTCCATTTCTCAACCCACCCTATGACTATACCCATAAAGGCAGAAAAAAGACGCACCTCATTAATAAGTGCGCCGTTCACTGCGGTCCGGCCGATCCAGGTACATCATCTCGCGGTCTTCCTGTCCCTGCGGTATGCGGGGCTCCTCCAGCTTCACGAGCACGACATCCGCCCCGATCTTCACGATATTCCGCCACGGAATCACAAGATCGGCGCCGCCGCCGAACAGCCCCATGAACCGGGTGTACCCCGGGACAATCACAGCGTCAATAACGCCTCTGCGCAAATCCAGCTCCAGATCGCTGATCTGGCCCAGCCGTTTACCGTCCACAATATTGATTACATCTTTGGTTTGAAAATCGGAGATTTTCATCTTTTTACCCGAAGCTGACGTTTCCTCAATCATCCTGCCACCCCTGTACATTCAGACCTATAGCTTCAGTATATGTCCTTAGGGCTTGGCCGCATGACTGTATTCCAGAGCCTCAGCGCCCCGGACATATAAAAGGATATCCCGGCTGGCCGCTAGGTGCCGCCATTCCGGAATATCCTCCGCTCATTTATAGACTGTGGTCAGGACTTTACATGCTTTTGCATTTGCTGGATCGCTGATTTCTCAAGCCGTGAGACCTGGGCCTGTGAGATGCCAATCTCGTCAGCGACCTCCATCTGGGTCTTGCCTTCGAAGAAGCGCATCGACAGAATGCGTTTCTCCCGCTGCCCCAGCCGCTGCATGGCCTCCCGGAGCGCAATCTCCTCAATCCAGGAGACATCCTTGTTCTTGTCGTCGCTGATCTGATCCATCACATAGATCGGGTCCCCGCCGTCATGATAGATCGGCTCGAACAGGGATACCGGGTCCTGGATCGCATCAAGCGCGAAGACAACATCCTCCTTCGGAACGCCGAGCGCTTCGGATATTTCGAAGATCGTCGGCTCCCGCGAATTCTGGTTCGTCAGGCTGTCACGCACCTGCAGCGCCTTATAGGCAATGTCACGCAGGGAGCGGGATACCCGGATCGGGTTGTTGTCGCGCAAGTAGCGGCGGATCTCTCCGATGATCATCGGCACCGCATAGGTGGAGAACTTGACATTCTGCGATAAATCGAAATTATCGATGGCTTTCATGAGTCCGATGCAGCCTACCTGAAACAAATCATCCACGAACTCTCCACGATTATTGAACCTTTGAATCACGCTTAGCACAAGCCTGAGGTTGCCATTTACCAATTTCTCTCTGGCGGATCGCTCGCCCTGCTGCTGCAGCGAAGTGAACAATGCCCGCATTTCCACGTTCGTGAGAACAGGCAGCTTGGCGGTGTCCACACCGCAAATCTCGACTTTATTTCGGGTCATGATGATTAACCTCCCAAGGAGAAACATTACTGTACATTATCTCCCCGGTCCGGCATTTTATTCCTCAGCTTTCATCACTTACACCATCTTGTTGAACTCCTTGCGCAGCCGCTTGATAATTCGTTTCTCCAGGCGCGAAATATAGGATTGGGAAATGCCCAGCAGATCGGCCACATCCTTTTGCGTTTTTTCCTCGCCGCCCCGCAGCCCGAAACGAAGCTCCATAATCAGCCGTTCCCGCTCGCTAAGCTTCTCCAGCGCCTTCTGCAGCAGCTTACGGTCGACCTGCTCCTCGATGTTGCGGTAGATCGTATCGTTCTCCGTACCCAGCACATCCGAGAGCAGCAGCTCGTTGCCGTCCCAGTCAATATTCAGCGGTTCATCAAAAGAAACCTCGCTTCTGGTCTTGCTGTTGCGCCGCAGATACATCAGAATCTCATTCTCGATGCAGCGCGAGGCGTACGTGGCCAGCTTGATTTTTTTCTCCGGATCAAAGGTGTTGACCGCCTTAATGAGTCCAATCGCGCCAATAGATACCAGATCCTCGATGTTAATGCCGGTGTTCTCGAATTTCCGGGCGATGTAGACCACCAGCCGCAGGTTACGCTCAATCAGCATAGCCCGGACCGCCGCATCCCCGCTGGAGAGCCGCTGGAGCAGAAATTCCTCCTCCTCGCGTGTCAGCGGCGGCGGCAGCGCTTCACTTCCCCCGATATAATAAATCTCCTGGCTCTTCAGACCGAGCAGAAACAGCATGCGGTAATACTGCAGTTGCAGCACAAGCTTGAATTTAACCATTATTGTTCCTCCTATAGGTTACTTAGCCCCATCACCTTGTCAGCCGGCGCTTCTGGAGCACTCTCTTTATGGGTCAGGTCAGGATGTATGACCGCCCGGTACGCGCCGTCTCCCGACAGTGTCCCGCCATCCAGCCCGATGAGTACCCTTGTGCTGCAAAAGGTATCACCGCCAAGCTCTATCCTCACCTTATCCGGCTTCAGCGCGAGCATGAAGGATGCCCCGCGGTTGACGCCTCTGTACGGCACCAGCCGTACCCTGTCCTGCCAGGCGAACGACTGCCCGTCCGTTTCCAGTACAAGTGTATCTGCACCCGTCTGGGTCAGCCTCCCTTTCCAGGAAGCCGGCAAATGGCCCTCCCACAGCGAGGCTTCCATCACCATCACCGGAATCCTCGTCAGCGGATCGCTGAGCCGGTTCCCGGTATCCAGTAGTCCGGGGCAGGTAACTGATACTCCGTCGATCTCCACCGTCACTTCCCCGATATAGGAATCCAGTTGCTCTCTGTGCCGGCGGGAGGACTGGATCAGCTTGAAGAGCAGCAGCACCAGCGGAAGCAGGGCAAGCACGAACCAGAACCCGATCTTCAGATGGTAAGCTTGGCCTCCCGAGGAGGTGAAGATTATGCCCTTCCAGATGTCACCAGAGCTTTGCAGCAGATAATGAACGCCTATGATCCCTCCCGCCGCCGCAAAATTAATGATATAAAACGCCCCAAATGCCCGAAGATAGCTTTGCAGACTTCTAAATCCAAAGGCTATCCAGATCATCAAAACCGATAAACCGAATTTGACGAGAAAGGTATACAGAAAGGACAGCTCCGGTACAAACATCATGACAACATAGAGAGCCCCCGCCAGCGCTGAGAGTGTCAGCCGCCACCAGGACACCTTGTGCTTAACCAGCCAGCTTGTCAGCCACAGCAGGACTCCGTCGATCAGCAGATTGGCGGCAAAAATCAAGTCAATATACACAACCATCGCTCTCACCTGCCTGCAAGCGGATATCTATCCGGAGGCCGGGGTGCAGGCTCTCTTTTTAGACGATATGATTAGTATAGAAACTCCCGCATCCAAAGTCTGTCTAAACATGGGGGGCGTTCTTGCAGTTTTTTTGTCGAGTTATAGGCCTTGAGAGGAACTTCAGCGCACAACAAAAGCCAGCCTTAAGCGGCTGGCTTCATTCGTGCCGGATTTAATTGTTGATAGATTCCAACTCTTCTTCGGAGAGTCCGGTGGCCTTCTGCACTGAAGGATAATCCATTCCCATAGACAGGAGATTCTTTGCTATAACCCGTTTGGCTTCTAACTCACCTGCCGCTGCACCTTCCGCCACTCCCTTGGCGAAGCCTTCCCTAAGCGCACCATCACGCTGTGAAGCTTCGTCCATCAGAAACTTCTGGCGGTCCTCATATTTACGGCGGGCTTCTGAATCCTGACTCAGAAATTCCAGCGTCTCCATCGCCTTCTTCAAGGCTGGCTCGTTCATTTGCAGCACCTCCCAATCAGAGTAGTCAATCCCTTTCAAGAACAGCAGCCAGTTCACAAGGCCGCCCTCGCCGGGCTTAGCCGGCTGGTTCAGCTTGGGCAGCTCCAGGAAATGAATCTCGATATCGTCTGTCAGCGGCGCTCCGCTGCTGTCCTCCCGCAAATGAAATACACTGTGTGTATGTTCATTAGGGAGTACCTTATAATTCAGAATATTGATGGTCACACATTTCTTGAGGTCTATATATTTGCCGCTCACCTGAAGCTGGCCCGCATACCTTTTGCTCCAGTAATACAAGGTCCGTTTCTCAATATCATATTTGTTAAACAGCTGCATCTCAATATTAATCAGCTTGCCGTCTACAGACTTCGCCCAAATGTCAAATATCGATTGCTTATCCAGCGGATCATCCTTATCCGTATAGGGATTGAGCAGCACCACTTCCTCCAGCGGAAGATCGCCCGCATCCAAGAATATCTGGTTCAGAAAAGCGAGCAGTACATCCTTGTTGCCCTCGCTTGCAAATATCCGCTTAAATACAAAATCCACCCGGGGGTCCAGCATTTCCATGGTATCGTCTCCCGTTAACGTTATTATACAGCCTGAAAAGCAAAAAAACACCATACCCCGCAGTTCAAAGCTGCGTGATACGGTGCTTCCGTAACAGTCTAAGCTATAATCGCTATTGATGGCTCTTAATCATTATTGCCGCGTGTCCGGTTGCGCAGGAAGGTCGGAATATCCAGCTGATCAGAGCTTGTCTGATTCCCGAACGGACGAAGATTCTCACTCTTGCTCTTATTATCAGCAGCGGGTTCGCTGTTTGCCGCAGGACGGCGTACAGGAGCTATGGGAGAAGGCTTGTGTTCAAAACCGGTCGCAATAACCGTAACCTTGATCTCGTCCTTCATGCTCTCTTCGATAATGGCACCGAAGATCATATTCACTTCAGGGTCCGAAGCAGAGGTAACAATCTCGGCAGCTTCATTCACTTCGTACAGGGAGAGGTTAGAGCCGCCTGTAATGTTCATAATGACGCCGCGTGCACCTTCAATGGAGGTTTCAAGCAGCGGGCTCATGATCGCCTTGCGGGCCGCCTCAGATGCACGGTTCTCACCGGTTGCAATCCCGATGCCCATAAGCGCTGAACCGCGCTCCGTCATAATCGTCTTCACATCGGCAAAGTCAAGGTTGATCAGGCCGGGAACCTGAATAAGGTCGGAGATGCCTTGTACCGCCTGACGGAGTACATTGTCCGCTTCACGGAAGGCTTCGAGCATTGGAGTCTTCTTATCCACAATTTCCAGGAGGCGGTCATTCGGAATCACAATCAGCGTATCAACCTTTTCCTTGAGCGCTTCGATTCCGAGCTCTGCCTGGTTGGCACGTTTTCTGCCTTCAAAAGTGAACGGGCGGGTCACGACGCCTACCGTCAATGCTCCGCATTCTCTGGCGATTTCGGCAATGACAGGCGCTGCGCCTGTTCCGGTACCGCCGCCCATGCCTGCGGTAACGAAGACCATATCCGCGCCCTTCAGCGTATTCGAGATCAGATCGCGGGATTCCTCTGCCGCCTTCTTGCCGACCTCAGGATTCGCTCCTGCGCCAAGTCCGCGGGTCAATTTATCCCCGATTTGTAATTTATGCTCCGATTTGGCCATATGCAGCGCTTGGGCGTCTGTATTAACCGTGATGAACTCAACACCCTGAACGCCATTTTCAATCATCCGGTTCACAGCGTTGCTTCCGCCGCCGCCGACGCCGATGACTTTTATTTGCGCCAAACTCTCCATTTCAAAATCAAATTCCAACATATTGTTTCCATCTCCCCCTCGAGTAGTGCTTGGATGGCCAGTCCAAGTATATCTGGATTACACTTATATGAACTCGCTAAACATATTCTTTAGTCGTTCCACCAGACCCGGCTTCTTGGAAGAATCCTGAACCGGCGCTGCGCTCTGCTTGCTGCGGTTAACGGTCTTCTTGTTGGCACTTCCGCCGCTGCTCCGTCCGCGGTAGTTACGTACCACATTATGAAGGATGCCTACGCCGCCCGTGAAGCCGGGGTCGCGTACTCCAATATAATCCGGAACAGCGATCCGTACGGAGGCTGCCAGCTCGTTCTGGGCCACCTTAAGCACCCCAGGCATCGAAACTGTACCACCCGTAAGTATATAACCTCCCGGGAGCTCCGTATAACCAAGCCGCTTCACTTCCTGGCGGATCAGGTGGAAGATTTCCTGGACTCTCGGCTCGATAATCGCCGCCAGATCTTCCTGGTTGAATTCCTTCTCTACATTGCTGCCGATACGCAGGACTTTGAAAACGACCTCCGAAGCGGCATCGTCGATCCAGGCACAGCCGTATTTCAGCTTGACCTTCTCGGCCTGGTCGGTAAGTGTCCGAAGTCCGTACGCAATATCATTGGTTATGAATTCTCCTCCGATCGGAATCGTGGAGGTTGCACTAAGGGAACCTTCTTCATATACGGCTATCGTGGCTTGTCCGGCACCTATATCCACCAGTACAGCCCCCATCGATTTCTCATCTTTGGAGAGCGCTAATCCGCCAGCCCCGAGAGACATAAGGACAAGATCTTTAACCTTAAGACCTGATTTCTCCACGCAGCGGAGCAGATTATGTATGGGGGTCTTGGCACCGGTAATGATCGTGGCCTCCACTTCCAGGCGGACGCCGATCATTCCGCGCGGGTCCTGAATGCCTTCAAGGCCGTCTACGATATACTGCTTGGCGACAACATCAATGACCTCGCGTTCAGGCGGGAGTGCAATGACCTCCGCTGCCTTGATTACGCGGTCGATGTCATCTTCGCCGATCTCACGGTCCTCATTCTGAACGGCAACTACGCCATGGCTGGATTGCAGGCCGATATGGTTGCCGGAAATGCCGACATACACCTCGGATATTTGAATACCGACCATTTGCTCCGCATGCTCTACGGCACTCCTGATCGATTGCACAGTCTGATCGATGTCTACAATCGCACCCTTGCGTATCCCTTCCGAATCAGCAGATCCAACGCCAATAATATTGAAGGTTCCACTAGTAACTTCCCCGATTATTGCCCGAACTTTGGATGTACCGATGTCCAAACTAACAATGATGTCATTGTTGCTCAAGCCCTATGGCACCTCCTGTTATAATCATAATAAACATGTCTTTGATCCCGGTCGCGGGAAACATCTCTGTACATATTCAACATCCCTAATCCTTTCCCTCTTTTTTCAACAAATTTTTTGAGAGGAATAATATGACAAGGTATTCACGTGCAGGCAGGCGCCCTCCGCTTAGCGGGATCAGCACCTGACATTCAAACAAGGAAAACAAGAGAACAACGGCTATATATCTCAAAAAATCCGCAGAAAAAAGAGGGATATTGCTTATTGCCCGTAAAACAGATTGTAGCATTTATTCCGCTCTATTAGTAGGGACTATTTACTCTTGTGTCTCTGCGTCTTCCCCGTTGTCCCCGGCTTCGGTATGGAACGGAACATAGGAATCCGCCTCCAGCATTTTGATCAGTCCCGGCTCCTCCGTCTGAATCACCTGATTCAAATAGCCTACTTTATTCTTCAGCAGGGAAATGGCCGTAATGACCTCAAAACGTGAACGTGTATAGAGCTTGATCCGGTCAGGAAAAGATAACGTCGGGGAAGGCACGATCTCCGATATATCACTGGTCAGCTCATTTGGAATTTCGGCCAGCGCCTGGCACAGCTTGGTCTTATAAGGATCGTCAGCCTTCCAGTTGGTCAGTATCGGCTTCTCCACGGCAATTCCGGTATCCGTCACAGAGACGGCGGCCCCGCTCGACAGAATAGCCTCCAGCACGCCTGCCTGGTCCAGCTCATAGGCAACCGCCGGGTACTCCTTCACAGTGATCGTAACCACACCGGGGAACCTCTTGCTTACTTGCGCCTCCTGAACCGTCTTCAGCTCCTCCAGCGCCTTCCCCACAGTATCTCCGGAGACTGCGAAGAACTGTCCTCCGATCTTCAGACCGCTTGCAGCCAGCAGCTGCTCGCGGGACGTATATTTATCCCCCTGCATTTCAATGGCTGTAATCTTGCTGATCGACGAACGGAAGAAGATTACAGCAAGCAGCGCAGTGAACAGCAGTGCCAGGATAATGATGATTTTACGGTTTTTTCTCTTGCTAGGCTTGTCCTCTTTCAAAAGAGGTATTCGCGTTTTTGGCATTCTCATATCTCCGTAATAAGGCCCTGTCTCCTTCCTCACGGCTACGCCGAAGGAGACAGGGAGCTTTAATTGGCCAAATCCAGCGGGTCAGGCACAGGCACCTTGCGGCTAATGCGTGCTCCCAGCTTCTGAAACAGTAACTCAATGCCGTCGTATCCCCGGTCAATATGATGCGCCTGCTCAACAATAGTCGTTCCCTGAGCAGCCAGCCCGGCGATTACAAGGGCTGCTCCTGCCCGCAGGTCAGTAGCCTCAACCGTTGCCCCGTACAACCTCTGAACGCCGCGTATGAAGGCCCTGTTCAGATCAATGGAGATATCGGCTCCCATCCGGGCCATCTCCTCCACATGCTTGAAGCGCCCTTCGAAGACCGTTTCCTTAATCACACTGAATCCTTCCGCCAGGGACAATAGAACCATAACCTGAGACTGCAGGTCCGTAGGAAAGGACGGATACGGAGAGGTAACAATTCGCTCAACCGCACGGGGACGTCCCATACAGCTGATATTAATTATATCATTGCACACTGTAATTTGAACACCGGCGCGCCTCAGGATGTGGATCAGGGAGGTCAAATGTCCTGCATTGGTGTGTGTCAGCGTCACATTGCCCCGCGTGGCGGCGGCGGCAATCATCACGGTTCCGGCAACAATCCGGTCGGGGATCACCTCATAGCTGCAGGCATGGAGCTTGCGGACACCCTGAATGGTGATCGTATCCGTCCCTGCGCCGATAATCTGTGCCCCCATCGCATTGAGGAAGTTCTGCAGGTCCTGGATTTCCGGCTCTCTCGCTGCCCCGGAGACGGTGGTTGTGCCCTCGGCCATGGCGGCGGCCATCATGATATTCTCCGTGGCGCCCACGCTGGGATAATCCAGATGGATATCACAGCCTCTCAAGCTGGCAGCCCGGCAGCAGATCCGGCCGCCGGACTCCTCAATCTCTGCCCCGAGCAGCTTCAGGCCCTGCAGGTGGAGGTCAATCTTGCGCTCCCCGATGGCACAGCCCCCCGGCTGATAGATCGTCACTTCCCCGAACTTGGCCAAAAGCGGGCCCATCAGGAATATGGAGGATCTCATCTGCCGCATCAGGTCCTCCGGAACATGAGAGGTCAGGAGAAAGGATGTATCGACGGTGACCGTCTCCTCTTCATGTACTGTCCTGCAGCCCAGCCGCTGCAGAATATGCAGCATCGTTTCGATGTCCAGCAGCTTCGGCACATTATGCAGTGAGTGAACTCCTTCGGCCAGCAGGCTGGCTGCCAGAATGGGCAGTGCCGCATTTTTTGCTCCATGGATACGTATGGTGCCTGACAGGGGGTTTCCACCCTCAATCACCAATTTGTCCAATGTATCACCTCCGAGATTACCGCTCACCCACCGTAAGCACTTCCTGCACCACGGTCCTGCAGAATCGGCCGGAACGAACTCCGTTTCCGAATCTCAGACATTAAGAAGCGCTCTGGGTGATTGTCACGATTATAGGATCATCCTATGTTCGGAGCTCCGTGTGTGTGACAATGTCAGCCCGGATTCTAGCGTTCCCGTCCTGCAGCCAGTCTGCGGAGCTCGCTGACAACCAGGGAGGCGGAATCTCTTTTGCCTAGGCGTCTAGAGGCCTCCGACATGCTGTGACGCAGCGTATCCGCTCCAATGATCTTCTGAACCGCTGTGAACAGCGCCTCGCCACTTAAGTCCTTCTCCAGCAGTACCACTGCCGCACCTTCACCTTCCAGCGCTCTGGCGTTGGCTTCCTGATGATTGTTCGTTACATTGGGAGACGGAATGAGGACAGAGGGTATGCCAAGCGCGGTAATCTCTGCGAGAAAAGAGGCGCCTGCCCGGTTCACGATCAGGGAAGTGCAGGCCAGCACCTCAGGCATATTGTGAACGTAAGGGAGGACATGCAGCCAGTTCGGAATACCGCCCAGCTGCTCGCGTACCGCTTTGCGGGTATCCTCAAAGTAAGACTCTCCGGTGACATATACATAGTGAACACCATTACCCTTACCCACAAAGGGTGCCATTTCAATCATGGCACGGTTAATCGCCTTGGCTCCTCCGCTTCCTCCGACAACCAGCACCACCGTGCTTCCTTCGGGGATACCGAGTGAAGCGAAGCCTCGCTGCGGATTAGCCGTCATGACCGTAGTGGCCCGGGGATTGCCCGTATAGATTACATTCTTGGCCCCGGGAAAAGCAGGCTCTGTGCCTTCAAAGCTCACCGCGACCGTGCTGGCATACCGGCTGAGAAAGCGGTTGGTCAGTCCCGGAATCGCATTCTGTTCATGGATCAGCGTCGGGATACCGAGCCGGGAGGCTGCATACACCACAGGTCCGCAGACATACCCCCCGGTGCCGACAACTACATCAGGCTTGAACTCGCGCAGCATGGCTTTGGAGGCTTTGACCCCCTTCAGGAACCGCATGACCGTCTTCACATTATCCATCGACAGCTTGCGGCGGAAGCCTGTAATATCAATGGACTGGAAAGGCAGATTCTCCTGAGGAACCAGCTTGCTCTCCAGACCTCGCTTGCCTCCTATATACAGGAAGACAGAATCCGTATCTTCGGATTCCAGTTGTCTGGCTACGGCTACGGCAGGATAGATATGTCCTCCTGTGCCGCCGCCGCTAAGTACAATACGCATGTCTTTCACCTCGCATAACGGGATAAATTAAGCAGAATGCCAAGAGCTGTGAGCATCAGGGTGAGCGATGAGCCGCCATAGCTGATGAGCGGAAGCGTGATGCCGGTTACCGGAATCAGGCCAATTACCACACCGATGTTGATGACGACCTGAACCGCCACCATACAGACGATTCCTACGGCAAGATAGCTGCCGAAGCGGTCCGGCAGGCTCATGGCTACCTTCATTCCGCGCCAGATCAGCAGCAGGAACAGCAGCAGCACGGCCAGCCCTCCGATGAATCCCAGCTCCTCGGCCAATATAGAGAAAATAAAATCAGTCTGCGGCTCCGGGACATAGCTGTATTTTTGCCGGCTCATCCCGAAGCCCAGTCCGCCCAGCCCGCCGGGACCCACCGCGTAGAGCGACTGAATGATCTGATAACCCGCGCCCAGCGGATCGGACCACGGGTCCAGGAAGGCGGTGATCCGCTGCAGCCGGTAAGGCGCAGCGGCAATGAGTCCGGCGAACCCGGCCAGCCCCAGCGCACCGAGGGAGAGCAGATGCTTCATCCGCGCCCCCGCTGTGAAGACCATCATCATGGCCGCGCCGAACATGACAGTGCCTGTGCCGAGATCCGGCTGAAGCATAATAAGTGCAAACGCGGAGCCGATCAGCGCAAGCGGCGGAAGCAGCCCGCGCATGAAGCTGGAGATGTCATACTCCTCGGTTCCCAGCCACTTGGCCAGGAAGAGGATCATCCCCATTTTCATGAATTCCGAGGGCTGAATGCCGAAGGAGCTGATGCCGAGCCAGCTGCGCGCACCTCCGCGAACCACGCCGATGCCGGGAATCAGCACCAGCACCAGCAGGGCGAAGCACACCAGCAGGAGCGGCCGGGCGAACCTTTTCAGCACCAGATAATCGGTGTTCGCCGTAATGAACATCGCGATGAGGCCCAGGCCTGCGAACAGCATCTGTCTTTTGACAAAATAAAACGAATCGCCATAATTGCGGAAGCCCAGAACGGACCCGGCACTGTATACCATTACCATACCGATAGCCAATAAAGCCAGTATCGGAAGCAGCAGCCAGATATCGGGCGCATGACGGGATTTGTTCATCAGGAGCACACCTCTTGCATCCGTAGTAGGGGCTTATCCACCCCCCTACTTAAAGGTTATGCACCGCCTCTTTAAAAATACGCCCGCGCTCCTCATAGGAGGTAAACATATCCCAGCTGGCACAGGCAGGGGACAGAAGAACTACATCCCCCGCTTCCGCCAGGGCGGAAGCCTCCCGCACAGCCTGCTCCAGCACGGCAGCGGCACTCTCCCCATTATCGACGGAGATGACCGTCTTTACTCCTGCCAGCCGGGCTACAGCCGCCAGCTTGTCCCGGGTCTGTCCAAGCGCCACCAGGGCTTTGACATTCTCTCCGAGGACAGGCAGCAGCTCCATATAATCCGAGCCGCGGTCCAGGCCCCCTGCGATCAGAATGACCGGCTTCCGGAAGGAGGCCAGCGCCATGGAGGTAGCTTTGGAATTGGTAGCCTTGGAATTGTTATAATAGGCGGCCCCTGCCTTGTCTGTTACATACTCCAGCCTGTGCTCCACCCCGCGGAAGGAAGCCAGCACCGGACCCAGCACCGCCGGGTCCGCTCCTGCGGCAATGGCAATGCCGCAGGCAGCCAGCGCATTCCCCACATTGAAACGGCCGGGAAGTCCGATAGAATCAACATCGGCTATTTCGGTCTCGCTCCCGGTGTAATCGCGGCAGATAATGACCCGCTTCAGCTCATCTGCCGTATCCGCCACGTAGGACGGGCGGACGAAGATGCCCTGCACCAGCTCCTCGTTCATGGAGAAGGGCAGAATGCCCGCCTTCAGATAGGGTACGAGCTCGCGGCAGACCGGATCATCCCAGTTCAGCACAGCGGTATCCTCCGGTCCCTGATTGGCGAACAGCTTCGACTTGGAGGCTACATAATCCTCCATGCCTCCATGGTAGTCCAGGTGGGTCTCCGCCACATTCAGCAAGGCAGCGATTCTGGGCCGGAATGCTTCGGTGCCCTTCAGCTGGAAGCTGCTTAGCTCGACCACCATCCAGTTGTCCGCGTCAGCCTCCTGTGCGGCCTGAGAGAGCGGCGTTCCTATGTTCCCGGCCACAATGGGGCGCATCCCCGCTGCCTCCAGCATATGGCCCACCCAGGTCGTTGTAGTGGTCTTGCCGTTGGAACCGGTGATGCCGATCATCGGGGCAGCGCAGAGATGATAAGCTACCTCCACCTCGGTCACCACCTCAATCCCCAGCTCCAGCGCCTGCTGCACCGGAGCGACCGAATACGGAATCCCCGGATTCTTGACAACCAGCTGCACACCCTCGTGGATCAGGCTCTCCGGATGCCCGCCGCATAGAACAGAAATTCCCAAAGATTCCAGTTCGGAAGCTTCGGGACTCTGATCTCTTTCCTTTTTATCATTGACCGTCACCACAGCGCCGTGTTCATGCAGCACCTTGGCCACCTGAACGCCGCTTTTGGCGAGCCCCAGAACGACCACCTCTTGACCACGGTACAGATCCGGATGTTTCATTCGTTACAACCCCTTGATGAGATATAGTCCAGCTGCCGCCAGCACGAGGCTCACCGCCCAGAAGGAGACGACTACACGCCACTCCGACCAGCCGCCCAGCTCAAAGTGATGATGGATCGGGCTCATTCTGAATACCCGTTTGCCGCGCGTCTTAAACGAAGCGACCTGAATAATTACGGACAGCATTTCAACCACGAAGACTCCGCCAATCACCACAAAGAGCAGCTCGGTCTTGGTGACAATAGCAATCGCGCCTATTGCCCCGCCGATCCCGAAGGAGCCGAAATCGCCCATGAACACCTTGGCAGGATGGGCATTGAATACGAGAAAGCCAAGCACTGCGCCAATCATCGCAGCGGCACAGACACCAGCGGCAATCGAGGTTGCCTGCATGGCTACCACCGCGAAGGCAGCGAGCGCAATTGCGCTTACGCCTGACAGCAGACCATCCACACCGTCCGTGAAGTTAACGGCATTCGTGACCGCCATCATCATCAGCACAATGAACGGATAATAGAACCAGGGGCCCCAGTCGAAGCTGAAGGAGGTTCCCGGAACGCTGATATTCGTATGATGCCCGGAAGAGATCAGCAGAACACTGAGCACGACGCCGACCAGCAGCTGGCCCAGCAGCTTCTGGCGGGCCGTAAGCCCGAGGGAGCGCTTGAACACAATTTTGATATAATCATCTAGGAAACCAATGAGTCCATAGCCCAGCGTAGCAGCCAACAGTACATAGAAGTCGGAATTAATGACCGAGAATTTCAGAAAAGACAGCGTGAACGCGACCATGATAATTACGCCGCCCATGGTAGGGGTTCCCGCCTTCTTCAGATGGGTCTGGGGCCCGTCGTCACGAACCTGCTGTCCCAGCTTAAGCCGGCGCAGTAGCGGTATGATTAGCGGAGCGGCAATGACCGCAAGGATAAAGGACACAGCAATAGTCAGCAGAAGTAATTGATAATCCATGGGTACACCCCTCCTTTAGTTAGCATTCGCTTCAGAATGTTCTTTCAAGCGCTGTAGCACTTCTTCCAGCCGCATCCCTCTGGATGCTTTGAACAACACAACATCGTCATTACCGCACTTCGCGTTCAAGGCATCGATCAAGGCTTCTTTATCTGTAAAAGCATAGATATGCCCGGCCTCAAACCGCTCCGAGGCCGCCGCCGCAAGCTGCGCCGACAGCGGGCCGAAGGTGAATACGTCATCCGTCAGCTCCGGGTCGATGTAGCTGCCGATCTGCCGGTGGAACTGAAGCTCCTCCGGCCCGAGTTCCAGCATGTCCCCCAGCACCGCGATTCTGCGGCCGCTGCATTTCATGGACTGCAGCACATCAATCGCCGCTCTCATGGATGTAGGACTGGCATTATAGGCATCATTCAAGAGCACCAGCCCGCTTGCCGCCTGAATAACTTCAATCCGCATACCGGTCAGCTTGAGGCCGCTTAGTCCTTCTGCTATATTCTCACCCGTCACCTTATAATGACGCGCCACTGCAAGCGCAGCGAGCGCATTAATTACATTATGCTGCCCCGGCAGCGGAAGGGTGAAGGCCCGCTCCCCATGCTGCAGCGAGGTGAAGGTCATTCCACCGCTGTGCGTCATCAGGCCGGTCGGATAATCATCATTGTCAGCCGACTGCCCGAAGCGGAAGGTTAGCAGCCCTTCAGGCGTGCGGAAGCCTGGCTCTGCCAGAACCTCGGCAAGCAGCGGCTCATCCCCGTTATAGATCAGCAGCCCGCCTGGCTGAAGTCCGTCCACAATCTCCAGCTTAGCTCTGGCAATCTCCTTGCGGGAGCCAAGCTGGAGCAGATGGGATTCGCCGACATTGGTAATTACCGCTACGTCAGGAGAAGCGAGCAAAGACAAGAGGGCGATCTCTCCCCGTGAGCTCATGCCCATCTCCAGTACGGCGATCTCAACATCGTTGTCCATAGAGAGAATCGTAAGCGGCAGGCCGATATGATTGTTGAAGTTCCCTTGGGTCTTGTGTACCTTGTACTGCACTTCCAGCAGTGCCGCAATCATATCCTTGGTCGTCGTCTTGCCGTTGCTTCCCGTTACGGCAACCACCTGGGGGGCCACCTCAGCCAAATAGGCGGAGGACAGCTTCTGCAGTGCCTCTAAAGTGTCCTCTACCAGTATAATCCCGCCGCCTGCGGGTGCAGGCCCCTTATCCCTCTGCCAGAGGGCAGCGGCAGCTCCTGCCGCCAGCGAAGCGGCTGCATAGTGATGGCCGTCGAAGTTCTCTCCAACGAGCGGGACGAACAGGCAGTCCCGCGATATTTTGCGCGAGTCGGTTACGACTCCCTTAATCTCTATATCCTTAGCTTCGGATGAAGACAGCTCTCCTCCGCACATTTCCGCGACGTTATGCAATGTTCTAATCATCAATAGCTTCGGCCCCTTATCACTTCTTTGGCAACGATGCGGTCATCGAAATCATGCACGACTCCCTTGATCAGCTGATAGGTCTCGTGACCTTTCCCCGCAATCAATACTACATCGCCGGGGCTTGCCATTTCAACAGCTTTTGTGATGGCTTCCCTCCGGTCCGGAATCATCTCATAGCGCTCGCGCGCCACGCCATCCTCACGCAGGCCCGCCTCAATATCGGCCAGAATCTGCAGCGGGTCCTCCGTCCGCGGGTTGTCGGAGGTGACCAGCACATGATCACTGTATTTGGCAGCTATTTTGCCCATGAGCGGCCGTTTGGTCGTATCGCGGTCCCCGCCGCAGCCGAAGACAGTAAGCACCTTGCCTTGCGCAAACTCCGTAACAGCCTTCAGCACATTCTCCAGACCGTCCGGCGTATGCGCATAGTCAACGATTACCGCGAAATCCTGACCGGCATCCACCGATTCGACACGGCCGTCCACGCCGGACACCGACTCCAGACTGGCCTTGATGTCCGCAAGCGGCACATCCTCCAGCAGCGCAGCCGTAATAGCCGCAAGCGCATTATAGACGTTGAACTTGCCGACCATGCGAAGCGAAATATCCGTCTCACCCTTAAACGTCTCCACGTGGAAAAAAGTTCCTTTGGCGGTGATCGATATTTGCGAGGCTCGGACATTGGCAGCCTTGTCGATACCATATGTAATGACCTCCGCTGCGGTCTGGGCGGCAAAATAGGCGCTGGCTTCATCGTCGACATTCAGCACGGCATATTTGCGTTCTTCCTTCCACGGGGAGATCACGTTGCCGAGCCGTGAGAAGAACAAGCCCTTCACTGCGCGGTACTCCTCCATCGTATGGTGGTAATCCAGGTGATCCTGGGTCAGATTCGTAAAGATCGCGGTGCGGTAGTCGGTCCCTTTCACCCGGCCCTGCTGGAGGGCATGGGAGGATACTTCCATTACACAGCACTGCACGCCCTTAAGCGCCATATGATTCAGGCTGCGCTGAAGCTCCAGCGATTCCTGAGTCGTACCGGACATCGGATAGCTCTGACCGTCATACCGCATCTGGATTGTACCGATCAGGCCGGTCTTCACCCCATGATCCTGCATGATCCGTTCAATCAGATACGTAGTCGTGGTCTTGCCGTTGGTACCGGTGATGCCGATCAGCTTCATCCGGCTGCTCGGTGAACCGAAGAAGGCATTAGACAGCACAGACATGGCATACCGGCAGTCATCCACCACGATCTGCGGCAGGTCAATGTCCAGCTTCCGTTCGCAGACCAGGGCAGCCGCGCCCTTGGCAGCAGCCTGAGGTGCGTAATCATGTCCGTCCACTGTATGTCCGGGCAGACAAATGAACAAATCGCCCGGACCCACCTTGCGTGAATCGGCCTGCAAATCTGATATTTCTATGTCTCCGTCCCCGTATAGACGGGAAGCAGCCAGACAAGAAGAGAGCTCTTTAATTAACATACCTATCCCTCACTCTGCATTTGTACTTGTAAGTTTTTCAGTAATGGGATTACCGTGACTCCAGAGAAGTTTTGGGCTTCCGGCCGCTGTTGTCCCCAGATTTCTTTTAATCAAACCGCTATTCGCGGTAGAAATCCGGTGACAAAGGCGGACGCTACCGCTCCTACAGCTCCAAAATTCCCTTCCGTCACTTTTCCCTGTCTGTATATTTTCAAGTTCAATTTATATAAATCTTTAAATGATACGACTTAAGGTTCACTTGGCGTTCCCATGTAAATCCGGATCGTGGAGCCTTGCTGCACTCTTGCCCCGGCCTTCGGAGCCTGATTGATCACGGTATTGCCGGTGCCGGAACGGACCAGCATGAAATTCATATTCAGATCCTCATAGATATCCTGAACGGTAGCTCCCGTAAGATCAGGAACCGTCACGATCGGGGTCTCGCCGTATTTATAGGTTCTCGGCAGCTGATCCTTACGCTCTGGAACCTTCAGATACAGAAGAGAATCCTCAAGAATATTCTGGACAATCGGAGCGGCTACTACACCCCCGAACTGAATTCCCTTCGGGTTATCGACTGCCGTATAGACCACGATCTGCGGATCATCCGCCGGGGCGAAGCCGATAAAGGAAACGATATGCTCCGTAGGAGAATACCGGCCGTTGATTACTTTCTGTGCTGTCCCTGTTTTGCCGCCCACACGATAGCCGTCAATAAATGCCGGCCGGCCTGTGCCTTTGGCAACCACGCTCTCAAGGGCAGCCCGCACTTTCTTCGAAGTCTCCTCCGAGATCACCTGCCGCACTTCCTCCGGCTCAGTCTCGGAGACAACGTTCCCGGTATCCGGGTTAATCCAGGCCTTGGCCACATGCGGAGTATACAGCTTGCCGCCGTTGATGGCTGCCGATACCGCAGCAATCTGCTGGATGGGCGTGACGGATACCCCCTGGCCGAATGCAGTAGTCGCCAGCTCCACCGGGCCCACCTGGGCCGGCTTGAACAGAATCCCGTTCGCTTCCCCGTTCAGATCGATGCCCGTCTTGCTCCCGAAGCCGAAATCCCGGATGTACTTGAACAGCGTATCCTTACCCAGACGCTGTCCCAAGGCTACAAATCCCGGGTTGCAGGAGTTCTCGACCACTTCAAGGAATGTCTGGCTTCCATGCCCGCCCTTCTTCCAGCAGCGCAGCTTGGCTCCGCCGACCTCAATGTAGCCCGGATCAAAAAAATGCTCATGCTGCAGGTCCACCTTCCCCTCCTGCAAGGCTGCAGCCAGCGTGATGATCTTGAAGGTGGAACCCGGCTCATACGTCATCCAGATCGGAAGATTCCGGTTATATACCTCGGCATCGTATTCCTGGTAAGCCCCCGGCTCATACCCCGGCCGGCTGGCCATCGCCAGAATCTCGCCATTGCGGGGGTCCATGGCAATAGACCAGGCCCCCTGCGCCTGATATTTCACCATGGCCTGATCCAGCTCGCGTTCCATAATAGATTGAATCTGCTTGTCGATGGTCAGCTGCAGGCTAAGTCCATCCTGCGGCTCGGTGTACTTCTCGGAGGACCCGGGCATCAGCCGGCCTCCCGCATCGGAGAGATAGGAGATATTGCCCGCGCTCCCCTGAAGCAGCTTATCATAGATACTCTCAATACCGGTAATCCCCTGATTGTCAATTCCGGTGAAGCCCAGAATATGTGCGGCCAGATCCCCGAAGGGATAATACCGTTTGTTATCCTCAGCGACAACGATGCCCGGCAGCTGCAAATTACGGATGCTCGCGGCAAGCTCCATCGTAATTTTGCGGCCGCCGGGCTGCAGTTTCACTGAGGCTTTCTTTTGGGTCAGCAGCTGAACAAGCTTCTCCTCGGTCATGCCGAGCAGCGGAGCCAGCTGCTTCGCGGTCTGTTCCTTCTCCTTCACCTGTACAGGAATGGCATAAATCGTCGGTGAGCTGATGTTATAAGCCAGCGCCACACCCTCCCTGTCCAGAATCTCGCCGCGCTTGGCGGTGAAGGGGATATTCCGCCGCCATAAATCCTCGGCCCTCTCGCTCAGCTTCTCGCCTTGGGTTAACTGTACATAGGCAAGACGCACAGCCAGCGCGCCGAACAACACGGCCAGTCCCAGCAGCGTCCACAGCATTCTCCGCCGGCTAACGACTTTCGATACCTTCATTGTGTTCTCCCCGCTTTCGCTCATAGACATGATCTCTTACCTTCATGACTATTCGGGACAAACAGGGGTTAGAACAAGCCTATATGGGTGTTACTCTGCAGCTTCTTCCTTATCGGCATCAACGGCTAAGGCAACAGGTATATTCTCGCCGTATTCATTGAGAGGGCTAAGCGTAAGTGATACCTGCGTCTTCCCTTTACTCTTGGCCTGGCTCTGCTCTGTGACATAGCCTTCTCCCTCAATGGAGATCCCGACCTTCAGCAGGTTCAGAATCTCCAGCGCATCGCGCAGAGACTGCCCGCGCAGATCAGGAAGCGTCACGTTCTCTCCCTGCTCACTTAACAGATAGATGCGCTGTCCGGCGGTCAGTGCGGTGCCCTTCTCAGGGTACTGGCTGACTACATTTGCCCCTTGGCCTACAGCTTCGAAATCAAAGCCCTGATTAATGAGCAGTTGTCTCGCCGCCTTCACCGTCTTGCCGGTCAGATCCGGCGCTTTACGCTGGACCACAGCCTCGGCCTTCACCGTCTTCTTGTCAGCAGGGCCTGTGACATCCCCCGCTTTGGGTACGCCCATATAAGGAAGCGCCTGGGAGACGATATCTTTGAAGACCGGACCCGCCGCCGCACCGCCGCCGGCCGCATCGGCAGGTTCGTCAATAATGACGAAGACTGCGATCTTAGGGTCATTGGCTGGTGCATAACCGAGGAAGGAGGAGCGGACCTTATCGCGGTCATACCCGCCCTTACCATCCGGCTTGATCGCCGTACCTGTCTTACCTGCTACCCGGTATCCCTCAATGTAGGCATGCCGGCCGGTTCCGTGCTGCTGATCGGCCACTACCTGCTCCAGATAGCTGCTTGTCTCACGGGCACTTGCCTCGGATAGTACCTGACGCACAACCTCTGTCTGCGTGACCGTAGTCTTGCCGGTGTTCGGATCGGTAACCTCCTTCACCACATGCGGCACGAGCAGCTTGCCGCCGTTCGCAATCGCCGCGACGGCTGCAAGCTGTTGAATCGGAGTCACCAGCAGCTTACCGTGTCCATAGGCAAGCGTTGCATTCTCTACCGCCCTGTTCGGATCAGGGTTGACAATACCCGTAACCTCTCCCGGGAGATCAATGCCTGTCTTTTCAGTGAACCCGAAATCCGTAATATACTGCAGCAGCTTCTCTTTGCCCAGCATCTCATAACCGAGCTTGACGAACGCAACGTTACTCGACCGCTTAACTCCTTCGAGGAAACTAATGGTTCCGTAACCGGCTCTGTTCATATCATAGATAGGCTTGCTGTATCCCTTAATCCGGACGGAACCGGACTGGAAGGTGGCATTCGGATTGAACAGCTTCTCCTGCACAGCACCCGCCAGCGGTACAATCTTGAACGTTGAACCCGGTTCAAATCTCGTCATAATAGCATGGTTATAGAAGCCGGCTGCATCCTGATTCTGATCATAATATTCATTTGGGTTAAAGGTAGGCATATTGGCCAGACCCAGAATCTCCATCGTCTTCGGGTCGGCAGCAATAACACTGATCGACTTCGGCTTATACTCCGCATACGCCTTTTTCATAGCCTCTTCAATATAGAACTGAATCGTGCTGTCAATCGTCAGCTTGTAGTTGCTTCCATTGACCACAGGCTGGAACGTATCCTTCGAATCGGGCAGCTTGATGCCCTTGCCGTCACTCTGGTAGTTCAGCTTGCCGTCCGTACCGGAGAGCTGTTTGTTCAGGAGCTTTTCCAGTCCCATCATCGCTTTGCCGTCCCTGTCGGTATATCCCAGAATATGTGCAGCGAGCGAACCCTTCGGATAATAGCGCTTCTGCTCCCTGACGAGTCCGACTCCGGTCTCCAGCGTATCATGCTCCTTCTTGAGCTTCTCAACGAAAGCCGTCACCTTATCTTTCATTTCCTCATCGATTTTCCAGCCCTCATTACGGATCTCACGGTTCTTCAGATATTTCCCGTCTTTATCCTTGGCCTCCACCAGCTTCTTCAACTCATCCACCGGCTTGTTCAGCAGCTCATGCAGGCCCTGAATCACCTCTTCACCGATCTTTTTCTCGGCAATGACCTCAGGGTTAACCACCACCGTGTAGGCCGGCACATCGCTTGCCAGAACACTGCCGTTACGGTCTTCGATCACCCCGCGGACAGCCTTGATGGTTGAAGTGTGGGCCCACTGCTTAGCTGCGGTCTCCTGCCACTCCTTGCCTTGCAGAACCTGAATCCAGAATACTCTGGCGACTAAAACAAGAAAAAAGAGGGTAATACACCCTCCTATAAACAGCGTGCGAAGTTTGATTCTCTTAACCATAAGGTACCTCACAACCTCTATTATTGCGATTGCCGTTCATCGCTGATTATTTACCGGCTTTGTCAGTAGCCTGGCTGTTAAGCGGAACATAGATAGTAGAGTCCTCAGAAGGGACCACAAAGCCCATTTCCTTCGCCCGCGGGACAATCGTCTGCTCCAGCGTCTGCTTCTCCATCTGATAGGTGGCAATTTGCTTTTTGTTCTTGGCGATTTCGCTGTCCAGCTTCTGGGCCTGCATATTCAAATCGTAAATATGGACGTAACGCCAGATCAGGGCGGCTGCTACCAGAATAAAGGCTCCCAGTGTCAGCAGGTACATAAGCTTCTCCTGCAGCGGAAGCACTCTCCGCGTGGTAACAACTTTCTTTTTCTCACGGTAGAGCGGGTTGGTCTCTTGTTTTCTCTTGGGTTGAACTGCTAAATTACCGCGGGTATAAGCCATCTCTGATTCTCCTTTATCGTCATCTACAATTTCTCTGCGATACGCAGCTTGGCTGAACGGGCACGTGAGTTATGCTCCAGCTCTTCTTCTCCCGGCACAATCGGCTTACGGTTGATCAGCTTCAGGGTGCCTTCGGCACCGCATACGCAGTACGGCAGGTCAGGCGGACAAGTGCAGCGGCTTAGATAGCTACTGAAAATCTGCTTGCAGATCCGATCCTCCAGCGAGTGAAAGGTAATAACAGACACCCTTCCCTCAGGCGCCAGACAACGGACAGCGGCATGCAGCCCTTCCTCAAAAGCGCCCAGCTCATCATTGACGGCTATCCGCAGCCCCTGAAAGCTCCGCTTGGCCGGATGTCCTCCGGTCCTTCTTGCCGCCGCAGGAATGCCTTCCTTAATCAGCTCGGCCAGCTCTCCGGTGCTCTCCACCGGACGTTCTTCCCTGCGCTCTACAATCTTCCGGGCAATCCGCCGGGAGAATTTCTCTTCTCCATACTGGAAAAGCACCCTGGCGATTTCCTGCTCACTCCAGGTGTTGACGATATCCGCCGCGCTCAGCTGTGCCGACTGGTCCATCCGCATATCCAGCGGAGCGTCATGGTTGTAGCTGAAGCCCCGTTCCCCTTCATCAAACTGCGGAGAAGATACCCCCAGATCAAAGAGAATCCCGTCTACTTGGGGAACTCCGTCCTTTTGCGGAACAAATGGCAATCCCTTCAGCACCTGCTCCAGATCGCGGAAGTTGGTCTTGACGGTCACCACCTTGTCGCCGTATCCGGACAATCTCTCCTTCGCGTTGTTCAGTGCCCAGTCATCCTGATCCAGACAGATCAGCCGTCCCCCACCGCTAAGCTTGGATGCGATAAGGGCGCTGTGCCCGGCTCCCCCGAGCGTACAATCTACATATAGGCCATCCTTCTTGATGTGCAGCCCTTCTGTCGCTTCTTCTTTTAGTACCGTGATGTGGTGAAACAAGCTGCATCCCTCCAAGGCAGTAATTCGAAATGTTATGTTTTATAGATCAAAATTGAAATCCACCAATTTCTCAGCGATTTCGTTGAACGATTCCTCTGACTGTTCGAAGTACTGCTCCCATAGCTCCTTGTTCCAGATCTCCACCCGGTTCGAAACGCCCAGAATAACACAGTCCTTGTCCAGCTTGGCATATTGCCGCAAGTTTCCCGGCAGATTCACCCTGCCTTGCTTGTCCCATACACACTCCGTCGCTCCCGAGAAAAAAAAGCGGCTGAAGGCACGGGCATCCGATTTCATCAGTGAAAGGCTTTTAAGCTTTTGCTCCATGATTCCCCATTCTTCCATGGGATAAACAAACAGGCAGGAGTCCAGGCCGCGGGTCGCCACGAAGGAGGTTCCAAGCATGTCACGGAATTTGGCCGGGATAATGATCCGTCCTTTATCGTCAATGGTATGCTGGTATTCCCCCATAAACATGATCTATTCCCACCTCTACATCCCGATTCCCCACTTTGCCCCACTTTTCACCACCTAAGCATAATAGATTCGCCATTAAAAATCAAAAACCTTTTTCCGGAGCAAGGTAATTTTTTCTTATTTGTCAAGAGGCTATTCCTGCATCCCCTGCGGACACGCAAAAGCCCGGGCCAATGTGATTGGCTCCGGGCTCGTGCAGATCCATATCCTTAGTCGTTCAGATTCCAGCTGTCCAGATACTCGACTTGCGCCTGTGTCAGGCTGTCGATGGCGATCCCCAGACTTTCCAGCTTGTAACGCGCTACCTGCTCATCCAGCTCATAGGGAACATTCTCCACTTTGACACCAATGCTCTTATAATTGTCATTCACATATTTAAGGGACAACGCCTGGAGTGCGAAGGTGGTATCCATAATCTCTGCCGGATGGCCATCGGCTGCGCCAAGGTTCACCAGACGTCCTTCGGCCAGGAGGTACAGCTTGCGTCCATCCTTCAGCTGATACTCTTCGATATTCTTGCGCACCGTCCGCTGCGACACTGAGCGCTCAGCCAGCTCCGGCTTGTTGACCTCCACATCGAAATGTCCGGCATTGCAGAGAATCGCGCCATCCTTCATCACATCATAATGCTCACCACGGATCACATAACGGTTACCTGTGACTGTAACGAAGAAATCACCGTGCTTCGCAGCTTCGAGCATCGGCATGACATGGAAGCCGTCCATATGCGCCTCTACCGCCTTAATCGCATCCACTTCCGTAACAATTACGTTCGCCCCAAGCCCCTTGGCCCGCATCGCCACCCCTTTGCCGCACCAGCCATATCCCACCACAACCACGGTCTTGCCGGCCACAATCAGGTTGGTGGTGCGGACGATGCCGTCCCATGCCGATTGTCCTGTGCCATATCGGTTATCGAACAAATATTTACAATAGGCGTCATTTACAGCCACCATCGGGAACTTCAGCATTCCTTGCTTTTGCAGTGCCTTAAGGCGGATGATACCGGTAGTTGTCTCCTCAGCACCACCGCGGATATTCTCCATCAGGTCGGGTCGTTCGGAGTGCAGCAGGGTGGCGAAATCACCGCCGTCATCAATAATCAGGTCAGGCTTGCTCTCCAGTGCCCGGATGTTCAGTGCCTTGAATTCTTCCGGAGAAGGATTGTACTTGGCAAATACGGTAATGCCATCCTCAACGAGCGCAGCACACACATCGTCCTGGGTAGATAACGGGTTGGACCCTGTAATCGTTACCTCAGCGCCGCCAGCCTGCACTACCTTGGCCAGATAAGCGGTCTTGGCTTCCAGGTGAAGGGTGATCGATACCTTGAGCCCCTTGAACGGCTGCTCGGCTTCGAACTGCTCTCGGATACGGTTCAGTACCGGCATATGCTGGCGAACCCAGTCGATTTTGAGATGCCCCTCGGGTGCAAGCGACATATCGGCAACAATACTGTTTTGCTTGGATAATGAACTCATGGTAGGACCCCCTAGAATAATTTGCTTACATATAAATAATACGGTGTGTTCCGCTGTAGTCAGCAGGCACAGCCATCAATTCCTCCAGCCATTCCAGCCCGTACCGGTTCAGATAATACATCATATTGTAGACCCGCTCCTGAAGCTTGCCCAGCGGCATTAGCGATAGCTCAATCCGTTCCCACTGGCGCAGCGCAGCCTCATTCTGCTTCTCCATCGCATCCAGAGCTTTGCCCTGCAGGAAGGAGATCTGGTCAATAATCTTATCCTTATTATTGCTGCCCAGCTTCAGCAGACCTGCCTGTATGCTGCCAAGCTGCTCGATCAGCGGCTCATACATCCCGGAGAATGCTGATTTGATCTCTTCGAATTTGTCTTCGAGCTTCAGCTCATCCTGAGCATTCAGCCACGCCTTGCGTTTATCATCCAGACCCGTCTGCACATCCGTGAAGGACAAGCCGTATTTATCCATATGCTTGCGAAGCGTTCCCTCAATCACTGTAAAAGACATGCGCGGAATAATCAGCGGCATCTGTCCATCCAGCACCCTGAAGGCTTGATGCGGAATGGCCCAGTAAGCCATTTCCCCTTGTCCAAGCACCGTAGCAAGTACAGGAAGTACATAGTCCTGCATCAGCGGACGGGTTAGCACATTGTTGCTGAACCGTTCGGGATGGCTCTCCAGCAGTTCCAGCAGCTCGGAACGTGAGAATGAGACAGTCGCCTTCCGGTCTGCGAACCGCCCCTCCACCTTATGGAGCAGAAGCCTTGCACCTTCATGAATATAGAAAAGATTCGCATTGCCGGGCGTCACATCAGCCTGCAGCTCATATCCGCTCGCCTTAATCCGTTCAGCCGCTGCAAGATAGGCCGCCTCCAGTTCGTCATTCCGTTCGATCATGGAAGCGAACATGGGCGCTTCCAGCCTGCGCAGCGCAGGATCGGCCGAATCCAGCAGAATCAGTCCGAATTTGCCGAACAAAGACCCCATTAGCTTGGCAAATGCCTCCGTCATATTCCCGGCGCCCGTGGATGCAGCCGTAACCAGCTCCATCAGCTGCAGTTTGAATTCACTGTCCTGCAATAAGCCGTCCAGCTGCGTAACCGCCTGAAGCCAGCTCTCGGCATCTACCTGGATCTCGCTGACCGAGGACCGGGGTCCTTCGCCTTTATCCAGCTTGATCCGGGTAATTTCGCCGCTCCGGTTCAGCACATAGGTATGATTGACCTCATCCCAGTCATGGTCCTCACCCGCAATCCAGAACAGCGGAACGACAGGCCGGCCAAGCTGGACCGCTGCCTCGCGGGCCGCCTGAATCGTAGTAATGGCTTTATAGACCACAAAGAGCGGGCCGGTGAACAAGCCGCTCTGCTGGCCGCCTGTCACCACTAGGGTATCCGGCTGTTCCAGCAATTCTATCGAGCGGAGGACGGCTTCATGGGTATTGTATTTCCCGTTGTAGCTGCGCAGGTACGATACAACCTCTGCGCGGTCTGCCCGCAAGCTTCCTGTACAATCAAGCCACGCTGCGCGGTCTTCCCGGCTCTCCTGGCTGCGGAAGTCCCCGCCATACAAATGTCCTACTGTTTCGTATTGATGTATATAGTCGCTGGCGAGCGCAGATCCGCCCGGCAGTGGTTCCGGTACAACATTCATTGATAATGGCCTCCTTGTTCTGCAATAACCCGCTGCTATATGTAATTCATAAATCGTTAAACCCTTTATGATTGTATCTAATGTTGAGTGTGGCGTCAAAGTAATATACGCCATCCTTTTGAAGGATATCCGTAAATTGAAAGAATAGGCGAGAGCTGAATGCTCCCGCCTACGTTCCGCCTGTCATTTTAAGTTTAGGCAAATTGCTTGGCTACGAAATGTCCCTTGGACACCTCAACCAGCTCATAATCGCTGTCATTTGTTTTCTCGCCGGCTGCATAAATCGGGCTGCCCAGCTCATCATGCAGATGAATGCGTTTTTTGTTGGCTTCAACCTCTGGGTCCGGAACCGGAATCGCCGAGAGCAGGGATTTGGTATACGGATGGATCGGATTAGCGTACAACTCTTCGCTTTCCGCCAGCTCTACCATTTTGCCCAGGTACATCACGGCCACACGGTCACTGATATGCTTAACCATGGACAAGTCATGCGCGATGAAGAGATAAGTCAGTCCAAGACGATCCTGCAGCTCCTTCAGCAGGTTAACGACCTGCGCCTGGATGGATACGTCGAGTGCCGAGATCGGCTCGTCACAGACGATGAACTTAGGGTTCACGGCGAGTGAACGGGCAATCCCGATACGCTGGCGTTGTCCGCCGGAGAACTCATGCGGATAACGGGTGGCATGGTCATGGTTAAGTCCAACCATATCCAGCAGCTCTTCAATCCGCTTCTTGCGTTCCTGCCGGCTACCGGCCAGATTGTGAATATCCAGTGCTTCACCGATAATATCAGACACGGTGAACCGCGGGTTAAGCGAGGCATACGGGTCCTGGAAAATCATTTGCATATCCCGCCGCATCGCCTTCATCTTGCCGCCGGACAATTTGTAGATATCTGTACCATTGTATTTCACGCTTCCTGCAGTCGGCTCATACAAGCGGAGAACGGTACGGCCGGCAGTTGTCTTGCCGCAGCCCGACTCCCCTACCATACCCAGGGTTTCGCCTTCGCGGATCGAGAAGCTAATATTATCAACTGCCTTAAGAACTCTTCCTTTGCCCACATTGAAATATTTCTTAAGACCTTCTACTTCAATCAGATTCTTGCTCAGATTCTTACTCAAACGAACTGCACCTCCTTGGCCATCGAATGCAGATTTCAGCAGTGCGCTATAAGCGTATCACTGAACTCTGTGAGGTCTTATGCTGCAGTGCCGCACAAGACCATTGGTGTATTAAGATAACCCTCTCATCTGTCCCGGCAACTGCGCCGGGGTTCAGCGTATTCAGGATGATGGAGATCCCAAGCGAATTGCTGCACATCGCCGGAGAATTCGTGGGGATATTGGTTAAAGCGAGCCTACGCTTTCATAATGCCTACTAGCTTCAGCATTTCAACAGCTTAATGATTCGCTTCGGCCGCTAGCATATTCTGATGTTAATCAAAACTTCGGTTATCTGATTGCCCACTTGGATCATTGGGTTCAAAGAAGTCATCGGGTCTTGAAATATCATGCCAATATCTTTGCCGCATGGGTTCCACCATAGTGTATTTCTATTTCTTCAGCTTAGGGTCAAGCGCATCACGCAGACCGTCACCAAAAATATTAAAGGAAAGCATCGTTAAACTGATAAGAATCGCAGGGAACAGGAAACGCCACGGATAGTAAAGCCAGCCGGTCAGCGAGTCATTGATCATCGATCCGAGTGAAGCTACCGGAGCCTGTACACCAAGACCAAGGAAACTCAGGAACGCTTCGGCAAAGATGGCATTCGGCACGGACAGCGTAATCGTTACAATAATCGGTCCAACCGCATTCGGCAAAAGATGCTTGAATAGCAGCCGCTTGGACCCTGCACCCATCGAACGCGAAGCCAATACGAACTCACGGTTCTTCAGCTGCATAATCTCGCCGCGCACAATCCAGGACATCGTAATCCAGCCTGTTATCGTCAGCGCCAGGATAATGGTACCAAGGCTTGGTTCAAGTACAACCAGCAGCAGGATAACTACCAGCAGGTATGGAATGGAGTACAGAATTTCAGAGATCTTATTCATGATATTGTCTACACGGCCACCGAAATAACCCATGATTCCGCCGTAGATAACCCCAATGAAAAGGTCAATGGCAGCAGCGGCAAGGCCGACAATCAGTGAGATTCGTGCGCCGTACCAGGTACGGACAAAGATATCGCGTCCCAGATCATCTGTACCAAACCAGTGATCGGATGACGGGGGCTTATTCGTGTTGAGCAAATCATTAGAGTAGTAATTGAACTTTGAGAAGAACGGCGCAAAAATTGCAGCCAGTACGATCAGTCCAAGAACCCCCAGAGCTGTCATTGCCATTTTGTTCTGGCGCAGGCGCTCCCAGGAATCCCGCCAGGCGGACAGACTTTCGCGCTGAATGACTTCAGCTTGCCGTTCATCAATTCCAATCTTACGGAAATCTTCCGGTTTCAGGTTCGCATCCTGCGATACCAAGTTTTTGTCAGAAGCCACTCGTTAGCCCTCCTTTCCGCCAGATAGTTTGATACGCGGATCTATAAACACATAAGCAATGTCGGTGATAAACCGCGCTACCATAAGCAGTACACCATAGAAGATGGTAATCCCCATAATAACGGTATAATCACGGACGCCAATCGCTTCGACAAATTGCTTGCCGATCCCGCCGACACCGAAGATCTGCTCAATAACGACCGAACCGGTTACGATGTTAGCCGTCATAGGTCCCATATAGGTTACCACCGGCAGAATTCCGTTACGCAGCACGTGGCGGCTCAAGATGGCTGCCCAGCTTAGGCCTTTGGCCTTAGCCGTCTTAATGTAATCTGCATGCAGGACCTCCAGCATACTGGAGCGCGTCAGCCTCGCTATGAAGGCTATAGGCTGCGCTGATAACGCCGTTACCGGGAGGACATAATACATTGGCCCTTTGAACCCGGAGACAGGGAACATGTGGAACTTGTAAGCAAACACATATTGCAGGAGCGAGGCGACTACAAAGCTCGGAACCGCAATCCCCAGCACCGCCAGCACCATTGCTGCACTATCAATAAACTTACGGTGATAGAGTGCCGCCATCATGCCGAGGAAGACTCCGACAATAACCGACACAAGAATTGCGATAAGCCCCAGCTTCAGAGACGCCGAGAATGTCTGGCCGATCAGGTGTGTTACATCCTGATTCAGACGCTTCATGGATACACCCAGATCACCCTGGGCAATGTCACCCAAATACTTGAAATACTGATGATAGAGCGGCTTGTCCAATCCATATTGCTCGTATAAACGCGCTTTTATTTCTGGTGGAATCTTCTTTTCAGAAGTAAACGGGTCCCCCGGAATAGCTTTCATCAGAAAAAAGGTCGCTGAAATCAGCACAAATAGCGAAACAAGCATATAGAAAAACTTATTGGCAATATAACGAACCATCCCCATCAACACCTCCTTTGACTTTTTTGAGACACATAATTAGATTTTATGAAAAAAATGGCCTTTTGTCTAATTTCTTATTTTGTAAGTTCGTGAAATCTTTAACAAAAAGCCCGAAATGCAAAAAAAAGGGATATATATGGAATTCCACATATATATCCCGAAGTGTAAAGCTCCCTTCAGACTATCACTATTCAGTTCATAAACTGAAGGTTCTGCATTTCTTAGTGCTCAAGCAGGTAAGCACGAGTGAAGTCAATGGCACCGCTGAAGTCAAGAGTTACACCTTTGAGGTACTCTTTAGTCAGGGAGTTGTTGGTGTAGTAGTAGAACGGAATCAGGATCATGTCATCCTGAATGATCATTTTCTCAGCCTGAGCAAACAATTCTTGGCGTTTTGCCAGGTCAGAGCTTGTTTTCGCTTCTTGAATCAGTTTGTCATACTCAGGGTTAGCGTAACCTGTATCATTGTTACCGCCGCCTGTTACCCACATATCCAGGAAGGTCATTGGATCATTGTAATCCGCAGTCCAGCCGGCACGTGCGATCTGGTAGTTCAGGTTCTGACGGTTGTCGATGAATACTGCCCACTCCTGGTTCACCGTGTTAACAGTGATACCCAGAGCCTGTTTCCACATATCAGCTACAGCCAAAGCAATTTTCTTGTGGCCTTCACTTGTATTGTAAGACAATTCAACCGGTGGCAGCTCAGTCAGACCTTCTTCAGCCAGACCTTCTTTCAGCAATGCTTTGGCTCCTTCAATATCTTCTTTGAAGTAGTCGTCTTTAACTGCAGTACGGTATTCACCGTCAGCGCCCGCGATACCTGGAGGTACATACCCGAATGCTGGAAGTTGTCCGCCCTGTGCTACGTTGTCAATCAGCGATTGACGGTTAATAGACATTGCAAGAGCTTTACGGATTTTTACATTGTCAAACGGTTTTTCAGTGATGTTGAATTCATAATAGTAGGTACTTGCGATACCTTTTCTCTGGAATTCGTTAGGAAGCTCTTTTTGTACGATTGGCACCTGTTCTTGCGGGATTTCACCGTGAGGTGCGCCAGCGCGGTCAAGCTCGCCGTTCTTGTAGCTCAAGAGTTCAGTTGCTCCACTGTTAACCAGGGAGAAGTCGATTTTAGCCAGCTTGATGTTGGCAGCATCCCAGTACTTATCGTTCTTGCTAACTTGCAGGGATTGGCCGGTAGTCCACTCAGTCAGTGTGAACGCACCGTTAGTGATCATAGTGTCTTTGCTTGTAGCCCATTTAGCATTACCCTCAACGGATTTGTGTACAGGGTAATAAGTATAGAAGGACAGAAGGCCAAGGAAGTAAGGAGTTGGTGCTTTCAGCGTAACTTCAAGAGTTTTCGCATCTACAGCCTTTACGCCCACTTCGTTGAAATCTGCAACTTTCTTAGTGTAGTATTCTTCACCATTCTTCAGGTAGTACAATTGATAAGCGTAAGGTGCAGTAGGATCTGTGTTAGGGTCGAGCACGATTTTCCATGCGCGAACGAAATCAGCAGCTTCTACAGGGTCACCGTTGCTCCACTGTGCATCACGCAGGTGGAACGTATATACCAGTCCGTCAGCGGAAATATCCCACTTTTCAGCAATACCCGGCTCAGCTTGGCCAGTTTCATCATTCATGCGGGTCAGGCCTTCATACATAGTTTTCAGGACGGTGTTGGCTTGGCTGTCCTGAGCTTGTGCAGGGTTAAACGTAGGTGGTTCTGCAGTCAGGTTGACTCTAAGTGTCTGGTCAGCAGCCAGCTTCTCGTCACCTGTTGTTCCTGTGTTCGTGCTGCCCTCTGGTGCAGTCGTCGCCGCTGCATTGGTGCCGCTGTTCGCATTGTTCTTGTTACCGCCGCAGCCAGCAAGCACTGTGCCGATCACGAGAACCATTGCGATCATGAGCAATAGACTTTTACTCTTCTTCATCTAGCAGTTCCCCCTAAATAGAATGTGGTATATGGTTTATGATTATACAACCAGTGGTCAAAAAAATCTAGAGCAATATTTTCTGAAAACGACTTTTTTTTAATTCTTTAAAATTTTGTGACGTTGACGCTTCACCGGAGCAGTGGAACGTTACATCGCTTGTGATATGTATTGAATGAGGCCTACCACCATAAATAATACGTAACCTACGCCCAGGAAAAAGAAAGAAAGCCGCCACACAGCACGAAGTAACCGTTTTCCGTCCACCCCTCCTTTGAGGCGGTTTTGCGCGCCGCCAATCAGTCCTGCGGATATTAATACAATAAGTAGTATAAGAAAGAATCCAAAGGTTGAGTCAAAAATGATATTAAACAGTCCCGAAACTGACAGCAATAAAAATAAGGTAGTTACATCCATCGCCAGCATCATCGTTTTCCTCTTATCATGCCTCAGCCCGATTCCTGCGAAATACACAATCAAAAAAGGAACAATCGGAATAACGCTTAACACGCCGAACGAATTCCGGAGAAATTCCAAACAGCTTCACCCCTCCCTCACAGTCATGCCTTCTACCAGTCCGCAGATCCAGCGGTGCAGCGGAGCCTGAACGCCCTGCCGCAGCCCCATATTCACAATGCTTCCGTTAATCCAGCGGATTTCCGTCTCCCTTGCAGCAAGTACATCAGCCAGCATCGATGATGTATTGCCCGAGGTCGCACGGCATACTTCAAGAATGGCTTCCCAGGCACCCTGCTCTAGGGTGATCCCGCAGGCCTCGAATATCCCGATTGCCTCTGTATACAGTTCCTTCATTAGGAGTACACGTGCAGGGAAGGCCAGCAATTCGCCGTTCTGAACCCGCCAAATGGCGGTTAAAGGATTAATTACAGCATTGATCAAGAGCTTCCGGTAAATGATGGTATCCACTTCTTTCGACAGAGAAGCGTGAAATCCTGCTGAGGCAAGAGCTTCTATGAAACTAATTATCGCCGCAGGCTCAGATGCCTGCCGGTCAGTTTCATGAATATTTATAGGAGAGCTGCTCTTCCCTATACATATTTCCCCTTTGCCGGCATGAATAACCTCTGTTAATGTTTTCCTCTTCGCCGCCTCTGTCGTTACAGCTGCCCAGATGGATGATTGCGGCAGCAGCCCCCCGAGCAGCTCCAGATGTCCGCAGCCGTTCTGAAAGCCTATAATTACAAGCTTCCTGTCTCTTAGCGGCCGGAGAATCGCAGGCAGAGCTTCATGAAGCACCTTCTGCTTAACCGTAATCAAGGTAACCTCCCCCGGCTCTGTCAGCTGACACTGTGTATATTCTTCTACCGGTGCAGCGGAGAAGCTCCCGCCTGGAAGCTGTGTCGCCTCCCTGCCATCTTCATAGCTGACAGTCAGCCCCCGTTCGGATAATGCCCTGCTCTGCTCCTCCCCCCTGCACCATATCCGTACTTCAGCCCCACCGGCGATCAGCCGGCCTGCAAGCAGCAGCCCCAGTGACCCCGCACCTATCACATCTATTCTCACTAACCCTGCCCCCTGCCATGCCAAGCTCCAATAATTTTCCTAATTATATCCTGCCTGTCTCTGCAAAAGCAAAACAAAAAACCCTGCTAATCCGTTGCTGTTACGCATTCGGACGCAGGGCTCGCTGCCTAAATCTTCTATTCAATCCGTTCCAGGTTTCCGTTCGCATCCATTTTGAAGCGGGTCTTCTCTTCATCCTCTTCATTCAGAAAAGCCAGCCTGCGGGCACGGTCCATAATCTGGATCAGTGCCTTGTAATCATCATTGACCACACGGTAATCGCTCTGGGCAAGATTAACCTCTCTGGATAAGCGTTCATTCTCCACTCTCAGCTCTGAAAGCTCTTCTTCCTTCTCCCGCAGATCACGCTCCAGCATCTTAAGCTGTCTTCCGGCCTCCTGGAACGTTCCTTTCCATTGCCGCAAAAAGCGGATGACAGCATCGATGGACAAACTGTTCTCGCTTAATCCTTCGCTGCGGCTGTAATCTTCCTCAATGTCACCGAGAATCAGTCCGGCTACCTGCGCCCCGCGCGAAGCAGGCTGTTTTTTCAGATAGCTCCGTTTCTGGCGCTGGCCTTTGGCAATCCCGATGGCCTCCTCGTAGCTTTTGCGCACGCAGCTGTTCCAGCGGAAACCGCAGGCAGCCGACGTTCTGCCGATTTTTTCACCCACCTCTTCAAAAGCAGCAAGCTGTGTGCTGCCCTCTCGGATATGACGCAGCGTTATTTCTGCCAATATCAGATCATCTTCTGCACTCCAAGCATCCTGTCTAACGGCTGTCATAAAGCCTAACCCTCCTAACAACATCATGAAATAACCATCTTCAGAACCGGCAGCTCCGCCGGGTAGTGAATAGGGATAAAAGCTGCTTACTCCATTTCTATGCCTCTATTAGAGTTCATAGAATCTATTTGATACTAATTTGTATTGCCAATTTGTCTGGACCTCATACTCCCTTTGCTATAAATTCTCCTTTTCGAAACTAAAGGCTTGTGTCAATAATAAAAATCATATATTTTATGAAATTTTGAATTTTTTTCAATGAATTCGTTTACAGTGTTTTGGAGAGCCGTTATAATAAAGCTAAAGCAGCTGTTAGCCGGATTCATACTGGAAGGGGGACCCTCTCTTGGACCGCATGTTTCGCGTATTAGGATTTTTCACACTCACCATCGGACTTATGGCTTTTGCCGGTAATCTCACGGAAATGGCCCTGCTATTCTTTTTGCAAACCGCTTTTTTTGTGATTCTGGGCTATATGAAATTTACAGAAAAGACCTACATTCTGCTCTTTTGGGGGTATATGATCCTGACGTTTACAGGCTTCAGCTATTGGACGATATTTGAGATGGAATTGCCGCTCTAACGCATATATATAGAAATGAACGGATATGGCTTCTTGCTTTATGGGAGCATTTCCGTTCTTTTTGTTTGCAAAATTGTAGTTCGGGGAGACGCAAAACAGGGTATGATATTTTAACAGGCTGAAACATATGAATAGTACATACCTGTCTAACTCTGTTCAAGGTGGTGGTGCAAGTGTTATCCCGTAATACGGTTCGCCGGTTATTCGCAGCAATATTGATCCTCACCTGCATCGCTATGCCGCCGGCTTCTCCGGTCTATCTGTCCGCCGGTTCCGGTTCCCCTTCAGGAGTCAGCGCTCCGCCGCCCTCTATGCCGGATGATGAAGAGACCCGCAAGCTGCTGGAGCAGACGCTGTCCTCCGCAGAGCTTGAACGTGAGATTGCCCGGATTACTGCAGAACAACAGACGCTGGAGCACAAAGCCGCTGAGCTGGAGGAGCAAGCTGCTGCCAAGCAGAATAATATCGCAGATCAGCAGGAACGGGCAGGTGCTGTTGTGCGGGCCTATTATATGGGGGAACGGGATGGACTTCTTACCGCATTCCTCTCCGCCAAAAGCATCAGCAGGCTAATCGCTCTATTCGATTATTATGAGATTATTATGGGGCAAGACCGGAAGACGCTCACGGAATATGAGACGCAGTACAAGGATTTGAAAAGCACACTCACGGCCGCCCGGCGCAGCAGTCAGGAGCTGTCAGAGCTCAAAACGGCGCTCGAAGAGCAGCAGAAGCGTATGCTTGCCTTAGATAAGGAGATTGCAGGCGGGATTCAGGCCAGTACAGATCCTCAGAGTATGGAGCGGCTGCTGGAGGAGTTCAGTAAATATTGGGAGAATATCGGACTGCATGAGGTGCGGAAGTATTTCAAAGCGCTGGCTTCTGCGATGAAGCAGCTGCCGGAGTTCGTCCAGAGCCGGGATGGCGTGCTGGTACGCAAGGGGATGACCTATAATCTGGCCCTTTCCGAAAAGGATCTGAATGAGTTCCTGGTCACCCAGAACCCGCTGTTCCAGGATTTCCGGTTCGCGTTCAAGGACAATTCAGTCTCGGCAACGGGTAAAAGCGGGGGCTTGTCGCTGTCGCTGACCGGCCGCTATACCATACAGCAGGAGCCTGTCAACGGCTTGATGTTCCATGTTGATCATGTGGTATTCAATGGCCTGGAGCTGCCGGATACCACCCGCCAGGCTCTGGAGGAGGAATTCGATCTCGGCTTCTATCCGGCGAAGATTGTCTCCTTCCTGCAGGCCACCGAGGTCTCAAGCTCGGACGGCATCCTGCATGTGAAGCTGTCCCTCTCATTCTAACGGAGGCTTTACCACCGCTTCATAAGCGGCGGCATTCAGCTTGCCGGTTAACAAACCAAGCGCCGCCTCCGCCTTCCGGTTCCACTCTGCCTCAGAGCCGGGACTGGGGGTGTTATCCTCTGCAAGGAACCATCCGGCTTCCATTGGCAGCTTCCCAATCTTGGGCTGAGTTGCCCGGTACAGCTCATCCAGTGCCGGCAGACGGTCCGTGTTCTCCAGCCATTCCAGCTGGGCCGTGCTTGAAGTCACGTAGGCGAGCCATTTGACCGCTGCTTCCGGACTGCCGGATTGTGCAGGAAGGGCAAAAAAACGGCTGTGAATACCCTCGTAGCTCGGTATACCCTCCTGCTTCTTCGGCATCTGCACCGCCAGCGTCGAATTCCCGTGCTTCTCCCACTCCGAGAGCGGCACAGCCGCCACCGCAAGCTTCCCATCCTGCAGCAGCTCCCAGATCTCCTTATTGAACCGGCTGGTCAGATACAAATAGCTGCGCGCCGCTTCTGTCCACTGAGCCTGCTCAAGGCTGGCGGAGCGCAAACTGCTGCCCATACTATGCAGTACGGCGGCATATCCGTACGGATTCCGCGTATCCATAGCCAGCAGATAACGCTTCTTCTCCGGGTCCTCCTTCAGCCGGCCTAGCAGCATATTCCACTGCTCCAGGCTTGCAGGCACCTCCGCAAAACCCATTCCGGCGAGCCGCTCCGGCGAATACACAAGGACATAGGGATCGATATCCAGCGGCACGCCCCAGTTATATCCGTTCCACTGCATCTGCGGAATCAGCATCGTAAGCGGCGTGCTCCCGGGAACACTCTGGTAGATATCTACCGGCAGCAAATAGCCCCGGGTCGCCAGATCATAGATGCTGTGGCCGTCCAGCATCACAATATCCGGGCTTGTCCCAATGGTTAGTTCATCACGCACCTGTGCTCCCCCGTCTTCCGCCTCTACATTCTTAAGGATCACGCTGACTCCGCTGGATAAAGTGTACTCTTTGCTAATCTGCTCCAGCACGCTGAACTCCTCCGTACTGAGCGAGACGCGGATCTGGAGGCTCTCGATTTCCCCTGCTTCCCCTGAAGGAGGACGCTCTGATTGGTCCAGCGGCTGTCTGGGCGGATAGCTTCTATGATCCGTATTCAGCTCCATGCTGGGTGACAGGCTTGTCAGGGCCAGCAGCAGAACTGCAAACAGCAGCCAGTAATTTTTGCGTTTCAGCACATGCGCCCTCTCCTTCAGCGTTTCTTATTCCTCATTTTAGCAGAGATGCAGGCGCTTGTCTTGGGTTGTGAAACCGTTCTCTTTATATAGAAGGAAACGGCGGGATAGGAGCACCTAAGGAACATGGTAGCAAGTTGGCGGTAGCCGCACCTACGGTGAATATTTGGACTTCCGGCCGCTGTTGTATACAGATTTCTTGATCCAAACCGCTGTTCGCGGTTGAAATCCGTATACAAAGGCGGACGCTCCCGCTCCTACAGTTCCAAAATTCCCCTCCAGTGCTGTCGCCTTATTGCTTCAGCTAACCACAGAAACTCCCTTCCCGCCGTAAGGGGGAGGGCATACAAAAGCCGGGAGTGGTTAGCTCCCGGCGGGAATAATATTTGTTGGGTGTTGTTTTGGCGGGTTACAGCAGATCGGCCGCCAGCTGGGCCAGATGCGAACGCTCGCCTTTCTCCAGCGTGATATGTCCGCTAATCCCCTGCTGCTTGAACTTCTCAACGATGTAACTGAGTCCGTTACTCGCCGCATCCAGATAAGGGTGGTCTATCTGCTCGGGGTCACCCATCAGGATCACCTTACTGCCCTCGCCGGCCCGGGAGACAATCGTCTTCACTTCGTGGCGGGACAGGTTCTGCGCCTCATCAATGATAATGAACTGCGACGGGATGGAGCGGCCGCGGATATAGGTTAGCGCCTCAACCTGAATACTTCCCAGACCCATCAATATTTTATCGATATCCCCTGCCTTCTTGGTGTCGAACAGGAATTCGAGGTTATCATAAATCGGCTGCATCCATGGACGGAGCTTCTCATCCTTCTCTCCCGGCAGATAACCGATATCCTTACCCATCGGAACCACCGGGCGGGCAATCAGCAGCTTCTTGTATTTGTGCTCATCCTCTACCTTGAACAATCCGGCGGCGAGAGCCAGCAGCGTCTTGCCTGTTCCCGCCTTGCCCGTGATGGTCACCAGCGGAATGTCATCATTCAGCAGAAGCTCAAGCGCCATCCGCTGCTGCGCATTCCGGGCGCTAATGCCCCATACCGCATCATTGCCCAGATAGAGCGGCTCCAGACGGGAGGCATCGCTGTTGACCTTCAGCAGCGCTGATTTGCCGCTGCCGATCTCATCCTTCAGAATGACGAATTCATGCGGATACAGCGGATAGGACAGCGCCAGCTGCTTCGTGGGCAGGAACCGGTGACTGTAATATTCATCAATCAGTGAAGGATGGGCCATCAGCGACTGGCAGCCGGAGTACAGCTCATTCAGATCGCCGGTGCGGTCGGACAGATAATCCTCCGGAGTTATGCCAAGCACATCCGCTTTGATGCGGACGAGAACATCTTTACTTACAAGCACCACAGGACTCGGGTCAGCCTTCTCGTTCTCCTCATGAAGATAATTGAGCGCGACAGCGAGTATCCGGTTGTCATTGGAGACTTCGCCGAACATCTCCTGTACCTTGACGAAGCTGCGGTGGTTAAGCTCCACCTTCAGCGTGCCTCCATGGTCCAGTACCACCCCGCTATGCAGGTGGCCCAGCTCCCGGAGTCCGTCTAACAGACGCGATACGGTGCGGGCGTTACGGCCGATTTCATCGGCATTACGCTTCTTGGAGTCGATTTCTTCCAGGACTACAGCAGGAATGACCACCTCATTCGCCTTGAAAGCAAAAATCGAATTGGGGTCGTGCAACAGCACGTTAGTGTCCAGTACGAATATCTTTTTCATGTTATCCCCTCCACAGCGCCTGGTTTGATTGATCATACATAACTCTTTTCAGCAAGGGCAAGATAAGGTAAATCACTAATTCTCAGGCTGAAAGGAGTACGCACATATGAGAAAATCAATGTGTCTGTTACTGGTACTGCTGCTGCTGACAAGCTGCGGTATCGCTAATAAAGAGACATCACCCTCTCCTCAGGATAAACAATCAGCTGGCACTTTAAACAGCCAGGGGAACCGCGGAGTGCGGACATTGTCGGAAGATGGTACAGCCGTACAGGAGCCCACCCCGGACTCGGGACAGCCTTCAGAAGGCAAGCGCGACAGCGATGTGGCACTCAAGGATCATTTTGAACAATTAGCGCGAAGAGTCCCAGGTGTGGAAGGCGTCCACTGTGTCGTCATGAACAACCTTGCCGTGGTCGGCATTGATGTGGACGGCGCCCTTACCCGTTCGCGGGTCGGAAGCGTGAAATATTCGGTAGCCGAAGCGATCCGCAAGGACCCTAGGGGCGTAAGAGTCCTGGTGACTGCCGACATGGACCTCAGCAGCAGACTGGCCGAGATGGGCAAGCATATCTCCAAGGGCAACCCGGTCTCAGGCTTCGCCTCCGAGATGGCCGATATTATCGGCCGGATCATTCCGCAGCTGCCGGAGGATATAGAGCCGCAAGGCAATACCCGGTAGGAGCTAATTTCAAAAAAAGCCTAGTGATAGCACACTAGGCTTTTTGCATGGCGGCAAACACCTGTCCGTCCAGCTTCTCAGCCGCACGTGCATCGTATACCTTCGCATATTTCGGAGCAGATTCCAGGTGCGCACCATAGAACAGCGCATTGCGGACCGCTTCAATCTCAATATCAAAACAGCACATCTTAAACGGAACATCCGGCAGCGGGTCCAGCCGAACCGCAGCATGACCGTTAATGGCATGCACCGTCCCTTCACCAAACACAGTAATCGTTACCCTCGGGTTAACCTTCATGTTGTTCACCAGTCTGGAGCGGTGGTCCACAGCCAGCCGGACAATGGAAGGGCTCACAGCATAGATCCAGGAGATCGCAGTCGACGTAGGTCCGCCGGATTCTGCATCCACAGTGTTAAGAAGAACAAACGTCTCCGATTGCAGCATAGCTAGCAGAGTTTCATTGAGCTGAGCAACGGCTTCAGACATAGTTACAGGCCCCCTATGCAGCAAGAATACATTCAATTTATTATATTATAGCACAGGACGAAACTTGCATTCAATTTACAGATTGTACCCTGCCTGCTGCTCAAGGCTGGCCTGAGACCACTGCAGCGGACACTCCGGATATCCGGTCCTGAAGGCTTTTCTTGGCTGCGTCCAGCTCCTTATCGTTAATATATACATAGGGGCTGCGCCAGGTTCCGGTTACCGGTACATATTCGACATTCTCCTTGGAAATATCCCAATACGTAGCGATCAGGCTCTTAATCTGCGCATTCTCAATATCGCTCTCCAGATTATCGTCCACCGCATCCAGCACCCGGCCGATTTTGAGAACACCGCCCAGCGACTGCATCTGGGAGATCAATGAAGTCAGTACCTCGTTCTGGCGCTTATTGCGTTCAAAATCATCCGAAGGCTTCGTCGCCGGCTTGCAGTTGGACTTGCGGTAACGCACATAATCCAGCGCTTTATCTCCGTTTAGCTTGGCTTCGCCTTTTTTAAGATTAATATTGGTGCCGTCCACACTGTCCGTGTAACACATATTGGCACTGATATTAACATCTACGCCGCCGAACTCATCCACAATATCACGGAAGCCCTGGAAATCCAGCACGGTTGCGTAATCTACCTTAATGTCCAGATATTTGCCCATCATCTTCTTCATCTCATCCTCGGCCAGAGTCCCGGAGGTCTTCTCCTTGCTCTTGAAGCGGGAGTAAAAGGCATTGATCTTCGTCTTCTTGTACCCGCCAAGCTCGACATATGTATCCCGGGGTAATGAGACCACCGTAGCCGACTTGGTCTCCGGGTTCAAGGCCGCGACCATGATCACATCTGTCAGGTTGGACGGGTGCTTCGGACGGTTGTCCGTTCCAAGCAGCAGCATCGTCAGCGGCTTCTCCGAGGCGGATTGTCCTGCCGCAACCGGCTGGTCCACTCCGAATCCTCCGTGGTCCACCTTCCAGTACAAATATCCTGCGTAACCTACTGCTGCTATAACAGCTATCAGGAGAATGATGAGCAGCACTCTCATCAGCCGGGCGAAGAATCCGCGCTTTTTCGGTTTCCGCGCTTTTTTCTTTGCGTTTGAAGCTGAAGCAGCAGACCTCGGCTGCTGCCGGTTAGTAGGGGTGGTGCTTCCTTGCTGGCCGTTCCTTCTGGGTGGCAAATTGCCCTTGCTTGTATTCATAATCCATTTAGTTCCTTTTCATTCAACTGGAGTTGAAGCAGATCACTTCGTAATAACTTAGACGAGCCCTGTCATCAAAAGTTGCGCCTACTGCCGTTTTGCAGCCGCTGCAGCCTTGCGCTTCTGCCGGGCCTCCACCAGGTAGCGGACCCGCACAAGCAGCATCAGCCCCACCGCTACAAGCAGGCACTGGATGATCGGCAGCTTGTCATGCTGGAAGATAAGAAGCATGCCTGAGCCTGCCGCCATCATCACATACAGTACGATCTCTTTGCCGATCGGCAGCTTCTGATTGACGCGGAATACTTGGTTATACACATAAGTCAGTAAGATAAAAATGACAATGTAAGCGATAACTGGATGCTCAGCGAACCAGCTTTGCATAGCCCGTCACTCCTCCCGGATCATAAGTTACGCTTACATTATATCACCCGCAGCCGTTTTATACTGCTATTAATCCCTGTAATTTGAAAGATCCCCGCCTGTACAATGAGAAAAGCCGCCGGATTATTCCGGCGGCTTCATTGTTATCAGCTTACGCTTGGCTGGCTTGCGCCGCCTTACGCTGCTTCTCTACACGCTCGCGTTCGCCCTTATTCAGGATCTTTTTGCGCAGACGTACAGATTTAGGAGTGATTTCACAATATTCATCATCGTTCAAGTATTCAAGCGCGCCTTCCAAAGAGAAGGTACGTGGAGTCTTCATTTTTACAGTATCATCTTTGCCTGAGGTACGCATGTTGGTAAGTGCTTTTTCTTTACAAATGTTAACGATAATATCGTTATCACGGGTATGCTCACCTACAATCATACCTTCATAAATTTCTGTACCTGCATCCAGGAAGAGAATACCACGATCCTCAACACCCACGATTCCATATTGAGTTGTTGTGCCACTTTCACTTGCTACAAGCACACCCTGATGACGTCCGCCAACTTGGCCGCCAACCAGTGGAGCATAGCTATCAAAGGCATGGTTCATTACACCGTAGCCGCGTGTCAGCGTCAGGAAGTGTGTGTTGTAGCCGATCAGACCGCGTGCCGGAATCAGGAATTCCAGACGGACTTGGCCGGTGCCGTGGTTAATCATGTTGACCATCTCGGCTTTACGGCTGCCCAGACTTTCCATAACGGAGCCCATGCTTTCTTCCGGAATGTCAATCATGAGGCGCTCAAGCGGCTCGGATCTGACACCATCGATATCCTTAATGATTACTTGTGGTTTAGACACTTGCATCTCATAACCTTCACGGCGCATATTCTCGATCAGAATACCAAGGTGAAGCTCACCGCGTCCAGAAACGATAAACGCATCAGGGCTATCCGTTTCATCCACACGCAAGCTCACATCCGTTTCCAACTCTTTGAACAGACGCTCACGAAGCTTACGGGAAGTTACCCATTTACCTTCTTTACCGGCAAAAGGACTGTTATTTACAAGGAAAGTCATTTGCATCGTTGGCTCGTCAATCTTAAGAACAGGCAATGCTTCAGGGTGCTGCGGATCAGCAATCGTCTCACCGATGTTGATATCCTTGATACCGGCAATAGCCACGATGTCGCCTGCGCCGGCCTCTTCTGTCTCCACACGCTTCAGACCCTGGAAGCCGAACAGCTTCTCGATACGGGCAGTCTTGCTCTTGCCGTCACGCATAATGACTGTAACAGACTGGCCTTGCTTGATTACACCGCGGTTCACACGGCCAATGGCGATACGGCCCAGGTATTCGTTGTAGTCCATCAGAGTGACCAGGAACTGCAGCGGTTCTTCAACCTTCTCGGTTGGAGCCGGGATATGCTCAACGATGGTTTCATAAAGGGATAGCATGGTCTCATCCTGCTTCTCAGCATTCATGCTCGATGTGCCGTTAAGCGCAGAAGCATAGACTACAGGGAATTCAAGCTGATCGTCACTGGCTTCAAGCTCAATGAACAAGTCCAGCACTTCATCAATAACTTCCTTCGGACGCGCAGCCGGACGGTCAATCTTGTTCACGACTACGATTGGGGTCAGGTGCTGTTCCAGCGCCTTACGGAGTACGAACTTGGTCTGCGGCATGCAGCCTTCATAAGCGTCAACAACGAGCAGTACGCCGTCAACCATCTTCATGATTCGTTCTACTTCGCCGCCGAAGTCAGCGTGTCCAGGTGTATCTACGATGTTAATCAGGAACTCTTTATAAGTGATTGCTGTATTTTTAGCTAGGATTGTAATTCCACGTTCCCGTTCGATATCGTTAGAGTCCATGGCGCGTTCCTGAACGTGCTCGTGCGCGCTGAAAATCCCGGACTGCTGGAGAAGCTGATCGACGAGTGTTGTTTTACCATGGTCAACGTGGGCAATGATCGCAATGTTACGGATATCTTTTCTTGAATGCATGATTTGTATCCAAATCCTCTCATTTATCAAATTAAAACTGTTTAAATTCTTAGCATGTCACGGCAGTCTCACAAAAGAAGCGCCAGGCAGAAAGCCGACGCTCCAACATTCCTTAATTTTATAGTGAAAGTACTATGAAAAGCAAGTCTTTTTCTGAAAAAAAACGTTGCCAAGTCCGCTTAAATTTTCTAATTTTGCCTCATGTCCGGCTCAGCGGTCTTGAATTGTCCTATTAGGGTGTGTAGACGATCTGTTCTACCAGCCACCGTTCCACTTCTTGCGGCTTCCCGGTCTGCCTCTTCCCAGCATCAGCCACAGTCCCGCAGCAACCAGCACAGCGCCGAGCAGATAGAGCGCACCAGTACCCAGCAGGGTGAAGATAACCAGCACTACACTAAGCAATCCAAGGATCACAGCGGCTGTAGTTAACCCTCCGGTTCTGCCTGAAGCATACAGCGAATATTCATACAGTCCCACTGCGATCCCCAGCAGAAGAACAGGCCATAAGTATCTCATAAGGTCCCAGCCCCAGGTATTGCATAAGCCGAAGAGCAAACCATACACCGATAGTATACCCGCAGGAATGAGTACAGATGCAGAAGCGCGGCGGGTGAAAAAGAGCACATGCAGGAACAGGCCCGGAACCAGAATGATGAGCGGCCATAACGCCCGTCCCAGAAAACCGAACACCCCCAGCTTGCCCAGCAGAATCACGAGCCCGGCGGCGGCGATGAATACACCCAGTTTCATGTCATTTTTGGAAGACATCTTTCACCTATCCCTTCAAAATTTCGTGTCTTTTCACCGGTCGGTGCCCCTTCAGCAGGCAAATCCGGCGACAGGTTTCCCTTTATTTTAGCTGATAAACGCATAAAACACCATCATTCTTCACACATCCCGGCGGGGCATTCTCGAAAAAAAAGAAATAAGGCTGCACCAAAAGCCTTCCAGCTTTTGGTACAGCCTTATTATTGCCGGTTATCTGCCTGCAGATACTTTTCTGTGCTTCAGCATGCCCGTGACAACCACAATAATGCCCAGCAGCATCGGCAGCATGGCATGAAGCGTCGGCAGCAGGAACGAAATCACCGGGCCGAATTTGGCATCCTGCAGCAGCATGTTCCCGGCGGTATACGCCAGAATATAGGCGCCGATGAAGACCAGCACCGGGAAGCGGTGCAGCCAGCCCACGATAATGCCGCTCCCCCAGACGACAATCGGAATGCTGATCGCAATCCCGATCACGATCAGTGCCAGATCCCCTTTGGCCAGCCCGGCAATCGCCAGTACATTATCCAGGCTCATGATGAAGTCCGCCAGCAGGATGGTACGTACCGACTTCCATACGCTGGGGCTTCCCTCAATTCTCAGCTCTTCCTCGTCCTCAAGCAGCAGCTTGAAGGAAATCCAGAGCAGCAGCATGGCCCCTCCGGCTTCGATATAGGGAATCTTGAGCAGCAGCACTGCGGCGAAGGTCAGGATACAGCGCAGCGCGACTGCTCCGGCGGCCCCCCACCAGACTGCCAGCTTCCTGTGCTTCTCCGGCAGATTCTTGCTGGCCATCGCAATGACCATAGCATTGTCTCCGCTGAGCACCAGATTAATCATTAGAATTTCACCAAGCAGCAATAATGAATCCATCCACCTCAGCCTCCCTGAACTCCATGTATCTACATGTATGCCGGGGGGCGACAAGCTATGCATCTTGTCCCGCTATTTTAGAAACTGCGCATGTACGGCCGTATTGCAGCGTATATCTATAGTCTCCGGCCTGACTCGCAGCAGGGGATAGCAAGCCACCAAACCTATAGGAGTGACCCGGGATGAATACATCCGCTACGGATTTCATATTATCTCTGCTGAATATCGTGTTCCTCGATTTGATTCTGGCAGGCGACAATGCCATCGTCATCGGCCTGGCCGCGCGGAACCTGCAAGGACAACGGCAGAAGCAGGCGATTCTGCTTGGCACAGGCGGTGCGGTAATCCTGCGGATTATCGCCACGATTCTTGTGGTGTGGCTGCTTAAGATTCCATGGCTGTTGGCAATCGGCGGGCTGCTGCTGATCCTTATAGCTTACAAGCTGCTGTCCGGCGGCAGTGCAGAGACGGACATTCAGGCCGGCGGAACGCTGTGGGCGGCTGTTAGGACAATTGTGATCGCCGACGCAGCCATGGGACTGGACAACGTCATTGCTGTTGCCGGCGCAGCGAATCATAATATTACGCTAGTGGTGCTGGGACTGCTGATCAGTGTGCCTATTGTGGTCTGGGGAAGTACCCTGTTTATCCGGTTAATCAACCGATATCCATGGATTATTTATCTCGGGTCAGGCGTACTCGGCTTCACAGCCTCCAGTATGATTGCCGGTGAGAAATTCATCGCCCCTTACTTCAAGACACATCCGCTGCTGCACGTTCTCTTCATCGCCGCAGTAATTGCCGGTATCCTGGCTGCGGGACACTGGAAGCGCCGCCGGACACACCTCGCTGTTCAGAACCACTCTTCCTGAAGTCCTGCCTGCGCAGGTACCAAGTCCTCCGGCTTCTCATTGCCATAAGGTGTAATGAGTACGGTCTCGGTTCCGGCAACCGCCGTATCGAGTAAGGCCTGATAGCCCGGCAGCGTCGCTTCAATCTTGTCTACAATCCGCAGATTCGGATTCGTCGTCGGCGATTTGGGCACGAACAGCGTACAGCAATCCTCGTATGGCAGGATGGACAAGTCATACGTACCGATAGTCTGCGAGAGCTCCACAATCTCACTCTTGTCCATCATCACCAGCGGACGCAGCAGCGGCAGAGCCGTTGCACGCCCGATTACATTCATACTTGGCAGGGTCTGGCTGGCCACCTGGCCCAGACTGTCGCCGGTAATCAGCGCAAGCGCCCCCTCCTTCTCCGCAAGGGCGGTAGCAATCCGCAGCATAGCCCGGCGCATGAGTGTAATGATCAGATTATCCTGCCCGATCCCGGTAAAAGAGGTCTGCGCCTCCGTGAACGGAACCAGATGCAGCTTAATTACACCGGCATAACGCGACAAGATACGCGTCAAATCTACAACCTTCTGGCGGGCAAGCTCGCTCGTATATGGATAGCTGTAAAAGTGGACGCACTCTACCTCCAGCCCCCTGCGCATCGCTGACCAGCCCGCAACCGGACTGTCGATCCCGCCGGAGAGAAGCAGCATAGCCTTGCCGTTCGTTCCCAGCGGGAAGCCGCCGACTCCGGCAATATTCTCACAGAAAATAAGAGTATGCTCTTCACGAATCTCAATCTTCAGCTCCAGATCGGGAGACTTCACATCTACCAGCAGCCCCGGATATCCCTGCAGCAGCGGTGTAGCTATAAGCTTATTCATCTCTATAGAGCCGTGTGGGAAGCCCTTCCACACCCGGCGCGCACTAACCTTGAAGCTGGTTCCCGCCGCCGGAGCAAGAAGGTGGAGGAAGGTCCGGCTGGCCGCAAGAATATCCTCGAATTCCGGCCGGGAGACTTTCACCGGGCTAATTGAGGCGATCCCGAATACTTTTACGAGCGCCTCTGTTAATTCTCCTGCGGGTTCACCGTTCAATTCGACGTAGATCCTCCCGAATTCCCGGGTCAGCTTCACATTGGGATACGGCTTCACCATCTCCTTCACATGCCGCAGTACGGTCTTCTCGAACCGGCTGCGGTTCTTTCCTTTGAGAATGAACTCCCCGAAGCGCAGCAGGAGCATATCGGCATAGTCCATGCTGCTTCCGTATCCGGCATTCTGTACTCCGCTACCTGTCTCAGTTGTTGTCATTGGTTATTTCATGCCTCCTTCTGCAATCTTCAAGGATTGGACGGCTGCCAGCAGTGCCTGCTCCAGCCTGCTCACATCCTGCTGCGTGTGACTGTCCCCCAGGCTGATCCGTATGCCGCCAAGCGCAGCGGCGGTATCCCTGCCCATGGACAGCAGAATCCGGCTCGGCTCGGCTTGGCGCGAGGAACAAGCGGAGCGTGTGGCAACCGCCATCCCGAGCTCTTCCAGCCTGCGGGCCAAGACCTCCCCCTTCATGCCGGGGTAAGAGAAGTGAACAATATGCGGCGCCCCGTCCTCCCTGCTGTTCAGTACAAGCTCTGGTATCCCTGCTATATAATTCTCCAGCTGTGCCTTGAGCGGACGAATCCGGTCGCTGAAGGCCTCCCGCTGTTCCCCGCTCATCCGCATGGCCTTGGCTGAAGCTACAATATTCGGCACATTCTCTGTCCCGGCGCGCTTGCCCTGTTCCTGGGAACCGCCAGTCAACAAGGGAAACAGCGTGACGCCTTCTCTGACATAGAGAATTCCCGTCCCGCGCGGCCCGCGTAATTTATGCGCGGACAGGCTGTACAGATCTGCCTGCCAGGCCTTCAGTGGAGCCTCAAGCTTCCCGTAGCCCTGCACGCCGTCTACATGGAAGAGCGTCCGGCGGTTCACCGCCTTGACCAGTTGTCCGATCTCACGCAGCGGCTGTACCGTGCCGATCTCATTATTCACATGCATCACACTCACCAGCACCGTATCCGGCCGGACCGCAGCGGCAATCCGCGAGGGTTCGATCACTCCCTGAGAGTCAGGTGGTACGAAGGTAACCTCCCAGCCCAGCTTCTGCAGCTGAAGACAGCTCTCGTAGACCGAAGAATGCTCCAGCTCCGTGGTCACAATATGCCGCCCTCTGCTCTGATACTGCAGCGCAGCTCCTTTGACCGCCAGATTGTTGCTCTCGGTAGCCCCCGAGGTGAATAGTATTTCCTGCGGCAACACATCAAGCGCAGCTGCGCACACCTCACGCGCACGCTTGATCAGCTTGTCCGCCTCTTCTCCCGCCCGGTGCAGGGAAGAGGGGTTGGCGAAGTGCTTCCTCATCACCTGCTCCAGCGTCTGCACAACCTCCTCATAGGGAGGGGCAGCAGCGGCATAATCCCAATACAGCATATATCTGCGTTCTCCTTTGTTGATCAGAATTCATAACTGCTTATATGTTGCAAAAAGGATCAAACGGCCTGCCCCCAAAGAAGCAGAGTGCAGATTCCGTTTGATCCTTATATTATACCGCGAATTGCGCGCGGGCGCGTTCTATTTTGGCAATGTAGGCCTGAGTCTCCTTCGGAAGCCCGGAGAGGTTCGCCATAAGCTCAGCATCGGTGCTGACTCCAAGCTTGTTCACCCGGCCCGGTCCGGCATTATAGGCGGCCAGCGCCATCTTCTCCTGTCCGTCATACCGCTTAAGCTGGTACGAGAGGTATCGTACGCCGCCGTCAATGCTCTGGGCAGGATCGAAGGGATCAGAGACACCCAGTCCGTTAGCCGTTCCGTCCATTAACTGCATCAGTCCCTTGGCACCGGCAGAAGATACAACATTCGGATTGAAGGAGGATTCCGTATCAATAACCGCCTTGATCAGATCAACCGGAACGCCATATTTCGCGCTGGCAGTCTGAATCAGCTGTTCATAATCCGTCGGCACGGTCTGCGTTATTTCCCCGGAAATGCCGCTATTTGCCTCTGCTGCTTCCCCAAGCTGCTGCCACAGCAGATTATCCATCGAAGAGGTACCTGCAAGAGCAACGTATGTGCTTTTATTGCTGCTGTCAGTGGCTTGAGACGTACCGGCTGCCTGCTGAAGCATTGCAGTGAACGCCGCTGCCGAGGCACCGGTCACTCCGGCGTTCGATTGGGTATCCTCACGCTTCATGCTTGAGCTTCTCAGGTCTACCCATTTCAACTGACCGCTTGGCGCAGCGGCATTGATTGACATGCATTCATTCCCTCTTTCACGCGAAGTCTTATATTTGAACTTTACTATTTATTCACAGCAATTACTATATGCCTAAGCGAAAAAACAGACCTCAGACCTGCATAGTTAGGTCTGATAGCCTGTTTTGAAAATCGGATATGCAGATTCAGCCGGCTCTAACGGGCAAAAGGAATTAAGACAAAATAGCTTAAAGTGGATACAATTCCCAGCCCCATCGACCAGGCCCCGGCTGATTTTTGTCCTCTGGCATAGGCATAATACCCCAGAACAGCGGCAATCGGCCCCAATATAATGGACCAGATGAATAAGGATACTACACCGAAGCCCAGGCCGATATAGCCGATACTCCTGTCCTCTCCCTCTCTTACGCGGCCTGTTGTCCGCTGAGCTTCGCCGCTCCGTTCCATAGTGCTCTGAAGCTGCGACGGGAGCGGACTGAGCTCGGCGGCATACTCCTCATTGTGGCTCCGGTCCCGGCGGGGGTAATCGACTCTGCTGCGCGGGCGCAGGATAACCTTTCTGCGGGCGGAACGGTCCACTTTGGGTTCATCATTCGGATTATCCATAAGGGCCTCCTTCTCAGGCGTTCGGCTTGAACGTCAGACAACAGGTTGCGGACGAGGTTCCGGCACGATCATGATGATTACCCGCCGTCAGCTCCTCTGCGTATTCCTCCATATAACGGCTGCCTGCATGCTGATCGATCTCAATGACAATTTCCTCGGCACGGCACAGGTTCTGTTCTCCCCAAAAATGACAGTTGCTCACACTACACTTCACAAGCGGTTTGGCGTTTGTCATAATGATCACCTCGTCATGTATTATGCCCGCTGTGAATTCTGGATATGCGGCTATGGCTGCCTGCCTGAAGACGGCAAAAAGACCGCCCAAGCAGCCATAACGGCAATTGGGACAGTCTTTTACAGAAATAAGATTATAGACCGGACAATGGATTACACCTGATTCTGCATCCGCTTCTCTGTCAAATAATCATTCTCATAATAAGTCAGATCATCACGCAATTCTTCATAGACCTTGGTGATCTCCATAATGATGTCGCGTGCCGGACGCACAGGCTTCTTACGGAAACGAATCGCATCCTGCCCGGTATAAGCGTAACGTCCATCCTCCGAATAACTCTCATTCTTAGGATAGAAGAAGTTATTAACTCCTAGATGATATACATTATATAGCGCTTTTTGCGCGAAAGGTTCATCGAAGGTAGCGCGGCGCAGTGCAAGCCCAAGCTTCTCATAAGACATTTCCGAGAACACCAGCAGATGGCGGAGATCAGACAAGAACCCCCGATAGAAATGCAGCGTTTCTTCATCCTCTTCGGTAACAAGCTGCGGAAGTGCATGCTCATTCAGGAACAGTTCCATTTTGTCGATAACGGATTTAAGCTTCTCTCTCGTGGATTCACACAATTTCTGCACACTTACTGCTGACATGGCGGTTGCTCCCCCTTATTGTACCTTGCATTAGTAGTTGTTAATGACACTTAGACATTGCAGTTGTACTCTCTTGATAGTATCACAAAATCTCGTAAGCCTCCACCGTACTGATACCGGAGAAGAATCCTTCTTCTGAAAAGAACATTACAAGCCCCGGAAGGCGCTTTCTTTTTGATATTAACATAAAACCAAGGACGGCGGTAGCCTTTTCGTAAGATGTATAAAACAGGCTCTTGCTCCGAACCCTAACCGGTATATGAAAACAGGAAGGAGCGGAAATCATGTCACGTAAAAATTTAACCGTCGCCGGTGTAGTCACTGCCGCGCTGACCGTACTGCTGCTCACCTTCGCCCTGCGTCCGGAAGGCAGCGGCGGTACCCTCCGGCAAGCGTCTGTGCCTAATCCCGCTCAGGAAAAAGTGATCAAGAAAACCACCCTTGTGCAGGATGTAACGGCCACTGACAAGCTGAACCGCATCGATGTAAACAGACATCTGAGCACCCTGCTGGCCGATATGCATCACGCTTCGCCTGAAGCTATCTCAGCATATGCGCAGAGCCTTCAGGAGGGGCACGGGCATATTACCATGCTGATGCTGGTGGATTTCAACACCCGTAAGACAACCACCTTCAAATCTTCACTGCCGGAAGGAACCGACCAGGAGAATAAGCAGCTGCTTCATTATCTGAACACGGCCAAAGCTGCGATCAAAGGCCACCAGTCCTATGAATCCCCTTCGTTCATCATCGGCGACAAAAAATACTATTTCGTGGCCCAGCGTAACCGGGAGGGCCAAATCGCTGTCATCGCTCTGATTAACCAGAAGATTCTGGACCGCGTCGCGCTGCATCAGCTCAAGAATCTGCGGCTCATCCCATACCCGAAGGAAGGCAAGTACCGGGTAGAATCCGTCCACGCCGATACCTTGAAGGACATCACGGTCAAGACCGGACATGACAATGAGAATGCCAGCCATTACTACGAGAATGAGATTGTCGTCCGCTTCCCGAACGGGCATCCCACGGCGGCACAGCTTCAGACCATCGCCGCCGATATCCGCTGCAAGGAGCCGCGCAAGCTGGGGTATGCTTATATTTTCCGGTCGGATAAGATGAGTTACTCTCAGCTCAAGACCTACTTCGCCAATAAGTGGCATCCGCTGTACGCAGAGCCTCACTATATGTACTTAACCAATGATGCGGTCAGCGAAAATACGGGAGCGAATGTAATTACGCCCAATGACCTGCTCTTCTCCACTTACCAGTGGAATCTGCCGGCAATTGAAACCCCGCAGGGCTGGAACCTGTCCAAGGGCAGCAAGGAGATCGTAATCGCCGTTGTGGATACCGGTGTTCAAGCGAACCACCCGGATCTGAAGGGGCAGCTGCTCAAGGGGTACAATGCGATTACCAGCGGCAGTACGCCGGATGACGATGTCGGACATGGCACTCATGTGGCCGGCATCATCGGAGCGTTAACCAATAATGAAGAAGGGGTCGCCGGCATTAGCTGGTATAACAAGATCCTTCCGGTAAAAGCGCTGGATAATGCCGGGGCGGGCACCACCTATTCGGTGGCCGAAGGCATTATCTGGGCGGCAGATCAGGGGGCTAAGGTGATTAATCTCAGCCTGGGCAACTATGCCGACTCGCAGTTTCTGCATGATGCGATTAAGTATGCCTATGACCGGGATGTAGTGATTGTCTCCGCTTCCGGCAATGACAATACAGAGCGGCCGGGATACCCCGCAGCCTATGAAGAGGTGATTGCAGTCGCCGCAACGAATGCGGCGGGAGAGCGTGCTTCCTTCTCTAATTACGGGGATTACATCGATGTGGCTGCACCCGGGGAGAGCATTGCCAGCACCTATCCCGATAATCAGTATGCTGCGTTATCCGGCACCTCGATGGCCAGTCCCCATGTAGCGGCGCTGGCCGGACTGGTGCGCTCCTTGAACCCTGCGCTGACGAACAAGGAAGTGACCGCGCTCTTGACCTCTAATGCCATCGATCTGGGCACCGCCGGCCATGATAAATATTACGGCTGGGGCCAGGTGGATATCTACCGTACCCTGCAGGCGGCAGGAGGAGGCCAGGTTCCGCTCCAGCTGTTCCCGCAGCAGGTCGGCAAACAGCTCGATTCCATACAATAAGCTGCGGCCGTTAGCTGTTAAGAGCGCAGATGCCGTTCCAGCAGCAGCAGCAACCGGCGGAGTCCGCGCTCCATCCCCTCTTGCGTCAGCTGCGAATAGCTCAGCCGGATATGCCTGGAGGGTATATCCCCGGCATAGCAGACATCGCCCGGAAGGAAGGAGATCCCTTCCTGCTCGGCCAGAGCATGCAGCTTCGTTGTCTCGGGGGATTCCGGCAGCTGCAGCCACAGATTCAGCCCGCCCCCCGGCAGCTGCCAGGTTACCCCGGCCGGAGCATACTGCTTCAGCAGCTTCGCTGCCGCCTCCATGCGGACACGCAGCGCTGACCGCAGCTTCGCTGCGTACTCGTCATACTGGCGCTCGATGAAGGGCAGCACTGCCCGCTGGGTCAGCAGCGGACTGCCGAGATCACTGGCAGACTTGGCGGCGATCAGCCTGGAGAGGATATTGCCCTCAGCGGCCACACAAGCGATCCGGCAACCGGGGGCGAGGACTTTGCTGAAGCTCTTCATGTAGACTACATGTCCGGCGGTATCCAGCGATTTAATGGACGCCGGGGGCGGCTGATGGAAATACAGGTCACTGAACGGATCATCCTCCACAATGAGACAGCGGTAGCTGCGGGCAAGCTCCAGCAGACGCTGTCTTCTTGGCATGCTCATCGTGACCCCGCTCGGATTCTGGAAGGTCGGATTGGTATAGATGAGCTTAGGCGGCCTCCGGTCACACATCGCTGTAAGACGGTCCACCCGCATGCCCTCCCCGTCCATTGGAACGAAGATCATCTCAGCCCCCCGCCCGGCAAAAACATCAATCGCCCCCGTATAGCTGGGCGCCTCCAGATACACCGTATCCCCCGGACCGACAAAGGTCCGGGCGACCAGATCGATCCCCTGCTGTGCGCCGCTTGTGATCATCAGATCACCGGAGCTAAGCTGTATTCCCCGGCCCTGCAAATGCTTACGCATTACCTCGCGCAGGTCCGGGTCACCCTGAAAATTACCATAGGTCGCCATCAGCTCAGGCTGCTCATTCACAAGTGCAGCCATAGTCGTGCCTATCGGCCCGAGCGGAAGCAGACTGCTGTGAATGGAGGCCAGATGAAAGGGATAGTCCACCTCTGAATAATCGAAGTTACGCCACAGCTGGGCCCGTGGCAGATAGTCATCATATCCGTCCTGCCATCTTACCTCTGCGCCTTGCCTGTTCCGCTCCCGTTCTGCCACATAGCAGCCTTTACCCTGGCTGCACAGAATATGACCGCGCTGCTCCAGGTCAGCATAAGCCTTGCTTACCGTTACCTGGCTTACCTTCAAGGAGGATGACAGACCTCTAACGGACGGCAGCCGTGTGCCCGGCTGGAGCAGCCCCGAGGTGATCCGCTGCGCGATCGTCTCACTGATCTGCCGGGGCAGCGATTTGTCGCCGCTGCGGAGTAAATCAATATGCATAGCCTGCCTCCTCTTAACTGTTATATTTACCGCTTTACTGTTATACCGCTATACCGTTATGATACTACAAAATTCAGAATAGCAGGGAGCATGAATATGAAGATCAACTATGCGGACATGACGAACCACCTGGGGTCCTCCGCAGTCCGCGATATCCTTAAGATCACACAGGGCAAGGACATCATCTCGCTTGCCGGCGGGCTACCTGCCGAGGAACTGTTCCCGGCAGAGGCGATCCGGGAGGCTTACAGCCGCGTGCTGACAGGCGACAGTTCTGCGCTGCAATACGGACTGACAGAAGGCTATCTTCCGCTGCGTGAACAGATCGCCGCCAGACTGGGGCAACAGGGCATCCCTGTCTCCTCCGCTGAAATGATCCTCACTACCGGCTCCCAGCAGGCCATAGATCTGCTCTGCAGAATTCTGCTCGATCCGGGAGACACCGTACTCGTAGAGGCACCGACCTATCTGGCCGCCTTGCAGGTACTGGGTTCTTACCGTGCAGACATCCAGGTTGTGAAGAGCGATGAAGAAGGGCTGCTGCCGGAGCATCTCGAAGAGCAGCTTCGGGTACACCGCCCTAAGCTCTTGTACGCCGTTCCCACCTTCAACAACCCTTCTGGCGCAACCTGGAGTAAAGTACGCCGTGAACAAGTGGTGGAGCTATGCCGGAAATACGGTGTGCTGATGCTGGAGGATAATCCTTACGGAGAGATTAGATTCGATGAATCTCCGGGAGCCTATCCGCCGACCCTCGCAGCCATCGACAGGAATCTGGGCGGTGATCCCTGCGTGGTGTATACAGGTACTTTCTCCAAGATCGTAGCCCCGGGACTGCGCACCGGCTGGATCGTTGGCCCCGCTGAATTGGTCAAGATGATCGCCAGAGCCAAGCAAGCCGCCGATTTGCACTCCAGCACCATCGATCAGCGCGCCCTGCATGAGCTGCTGCGCACCTTCGATCTTGAAGGCCATATCCGGCTGGTCTCCCGGGAATACAAGTCACGGATGCAGCTGCTATCAGCAGAGCTGGCTTCACAGAACTGGCAGGATACCTCCTTCCTGGAGCCGCGCGGCGGCATGTTCCTGTGGCTGAGCCTGCCTGCCCGGATTCATACCGCCGAGCTGCTGCCGCTTGCCGTGGAGCAGGGCGTTGCCTTCGTTCCGGGCGAAGTTTTCTATTCGGAGCAGCCCATGAAGAACACGATGCGCCTGAATTTCACCCATACCCGGCCGGAGCTGCTGCCGCTCGCGGTGCAGCGCTTGTCCACCGCGCTGTCCCGGTATGAGGAGCGTCTGTTGCCGTTGTAACGGAATCTGCTTAAGGAACATGAGAACATCCACTCTGGCGGCGTCTGCGAAATGGAATTTTCGCAGAGGCCGTCTTGTGCAGGAACTCCACCTTCAAAACCCTCATTTGTAACGCTATGTGGACTGAGAAGACGTTATTTTGCTAAAAATAAACCTTTTCTACTCCTTACGGACTGAGGGGCCGCTATTTGATCGCTAGGAACGCAAAATGAAGAAAAATTTGTTAGTTAAGGCCCACTGAGTCCGCATAGCTTACAAAATAGGCTCATTGCCCGAATTAACGGCTTTGGAGTCCGCGAGTGAAGAGGCTGAGGTATATGATATGGACTTATGACAAAAAGGCGGCCCCCGAAGGAGACCGCCGTCTTATTGTCTGTATGAGTCATAATTAATTACTGCACTATTCTTATAAAAGTTGTCAGTTAGGAAAGTTTGCCGTAAGCCGGGTTCTGTGCTCGTTGTGGTTCAGACGGGAACTACCCTCCCACCATAAGCGACAATCATCTATCTAGGCCATACATTACTGCACAGCTCCAGCGACCAACCTAGACACGCCTCAGGCGAAGGCTGCGGCTTCCGGTTAGGGAAGCGGCTGCGTCTCATTAGGTCTTGCTCCAGATGGGGTTTACCAGGAACGAAGTCACCAGCGTTCCTCGGGGTCTCTTACACCTCGGTTCCATCCTTGCCTGTGCCGCCCGAAAGCGGCCATCGGCGGTCCATTTCTGTGGCACTATCCTTCGGCTCGCGCCGACTGGACGTTATCCAGCACCCTGCCTTGTGGAGCCCGGACTTTCCTCCCGCATACGCTCTCACGCATACCGGCGATTGTCTGTCAAACTTTCCGAAACAACATTGTATATTATACAGATATGCCGCCCGGCGCACAAGTGTAAATAATAACAGCCTACAGGAATGTAAAAGGCTCGGTATCCGGCTGCGAGGCATGCACTGCCGTGCCGTACTTGTGCTCCGTCAGCTTGCCGGCCAGAAACTCCGCTACCTTCACCTTCATGATCTTCTCCGCATTATGGCCCGGATCGATCAGGGCGATTCCCGCGAGGTGCGCATCCTGTGCGGTATGGTAATCGATATCGCCGGTCACCAGCACATCCGCTCCCTTGAAGATAGCGCTGCTGTAGTACTTGGCACCGGACCCGCCCATGACTGCCGCCTTGCGGATCTTGCGGTCCAGATCTCCAACTACCCGCACGCTCTCCACATCCAGCCCGCGTTTGACCGTATCGATGAACTCACCAAGCGTCACCTGCTCCTTCAGCTTCCCCACTCTTCCAAGTCCAAGGCTGCGGCCTTTGAGGTCCATGGAATACAGATCATAAGCCACCTCTTCATACGGATGAGCCTTCAGCATGGCCTGTACCACCTTGTTACGGATCGTATGCGGCACAATCGTCTCGATGCGGACCTCTTCAGCCCGCTCCAGCTTGCCAGGCGTGCCGAGATACGGGTCCGTGCCCTCCTGGGGAATGAAGGTGCCATAGCCTTCGATATTAAAGCTGCAATGGCTGTAATTGCCGATCCAGCCTGCCCCGGCGTTCAGGATGGCATCCAGCACCTTCTGGTGATGATCCTTCGGCACGAATACAACCAGCTTGGACAGCTGCTCGGTATGAATATCCTTGATCGGTGCACCATTCTCAATGCCTAGCGCCTCGGCCATCCAGTCGTTCATTCCGCCTTCGGCCACATCCAGATTCGTATGGCTGATATACACGGCAATGTCGTTTTTGATCAGCTTCTCATATAAGCGGCCTGCCGGGGTATCCGTCAGAATCCCTTTGATCGGCCGGAAAATCACCGCATGATGGGCAATAATCAGATTACAGCCCTTGGCAATCGCTTCGTCCACAATGCTCTCATTGACATCCAGCGCCACCAGCACCCCGGTGATTTCCTTCTGAAGACTGCCGACCTGTAGCCCGACATTATCCCATTCCTCCGCCAGATGCTTCGGGGCAAGCTGCTCCATATATCCAATTACGGTCTGTCCTTTGGCAAACATTCCAGCACCTCCGCAATCCGTTTAATCTGAAGTCTGATCTTGCTGCGCTTCTCCTCAGCCGCCTCCAGCTCCGAACGTGCGAGCGAGGCCAGGATGCTCTCCAGCTTGGAGATTTCACCCTGCCATTTGGCAGCGAATACTTCATTCGGCGCTTGCAGCAGCAGCGGTCCCATCTCCAGCAGCAGCGCCTGATCAAGCGCTACCTTTCCTGCTGCAAGCAGACGTCCGCTGTACAGCTCTTCATTCGTCCCCGCCGCTTCAGCGCCCTCAGGGACCGCGGTCAGGATCTCGTAAATTTTGCCGTCTTCCTCCAAAATATGCTCCGAGACCAGCACCCAGCTGTTAGCCAGCAGCCAGCGGCGCAGAATATCTTCGCCTACATTGGGCTGCAGCGCGAGCGTCTTCACCCCGGCCAGCTTGCCGAGCTTCTGCCCGCGGTCCAGAATCGCCGCGATCAGTGAGCCGCCCATCCCGGCAATGGTAATGCAGTCCGTTTCCCCCGGCTCCAGCACCTCCAGCCCGTCTCCGCGCCGTACAGCGATCTTTGCACCGAGTCCTGCTTCCGCAACACCACGGCGCGCCGCTTCATAGGGTCCCGGATTTACTTCTCCGGCAATAGCCGAAGGCACCCGGCCGCTCTTCACAGCGGCAACAGGCAGCAGGGCATGATCTGAGCCGATATCGGCAAATCTGCTGCCCGCAGGGACCTGCTCCAGCAGCAGCTGAAGCCGGTCAGATAATTTTACGTTGTTCATGAGGCCACCCACGTTATCCATTTTTTTCTGAAGAGGAACAGCAGCGCAAGGCCCACTGCAATCTTCAGTATTAATATCAGCGAGGTCCATTCCGGGAATCCCGCTCTGAGCCATAGCGCATCCACCTCCGGCATCAGCCAGAGGGCAGCACCCGCCCCCAGGTACACCCCAGAGACCCCGCTAACCTTGTGATACATCAACCAGCTCATCCAGATCATCAGCACACACAGCGGAAGCCAGAGCAGCTCCAGCTCCAGAAGAGAGGCATCCGGCCGGACATGTCCGAAGAATCCTGCATAGAGCAGAGCCCAGAAGGCATATCCGCAGAAATGAAGCAGCCCGATGCGCAGAAAAAAACCAAGCACACACCACAGCAGCCCGCAGGCCGCAATCAGCAGCGGTGTCCAAAAATCAGCATCCAGCTTATGCAGCTCAATGAGCCACAGTCCGAATCCCAGCGTTAAAATGCTGCCGATTCCCGCCAGCATCAGACTGATTGTCTTGTTGCGGTTCAGGTAAATCGCTGAATATCCATAACAAATAATTAGGACACTGAGCGCTGTTGCAAGTTGCAAAGGCCAGGGAAAAACGCTAAAATAAAGACTAATCAAGAAAATCAAGGAAATAATTCCAAAACCAAACAGCCAAATTTTGATGCTTCCCTGCTGGAGATTCCGTAACGATACCGGATTGCTGTCCTTCACCTCTGCCTGATCATCATACAGGTTAGTCAGGAAGTCACAATATTGCTCGGGCAAAAGCTTGCTTCTTCTCCAGTATTGTATTTCTCTTAATATAGTATCACGTTTCTCCAGGTTCAACCGGCATCCCTCTTTCCAGAACTTGCCATCCCTACATTAGAAGCTCCCGCACACGGCGGGACTCCAGCATTGGTGAATCCCCTTGACAACATAATAGGACCTCCTGCCACTGTGCAGCAGAAGGTCCCGGTTGTACGGTCTATTCGAGGAAATCCTTCAGCCGCTTACTGCGGCTGGGGTGACGCAGCTTACGAAGCGCTTTGGCTTCGATCTGGCGAATCCGCTCGCGGGTTACGCCGAACACCTTGCCCACTTCCTCAAGTGTTCTCGTCCGTCCGTCATCCAGTCCGAAGCGCAGGCGGAGCACATTCTCTTCACGCTCAGTCAGCGTGTCCAGCACATCCTCCAGCTGTTCCTTCAGCAGCTCATATGCCGCTGCATCCGCAGGCGCCAGCGCCTCCTGGTCCTCAATGAAATCTCCCAGATGCGAATCATCTTCCTCACCAATCGGTGTCTCCAGCGATACCGGCTCCTGGGCAATCTTCATGATCTCTCTAACCTTCTCAACGGTAAGCTCCATCTCCGCTGCAATCTCTTCAGGTGACGGCTCGCGTCCCAGCTCCTGCAGCAATTGGCGGGAGACCCGGATCAGCTTGTTGATGGTTTCAACCATATGCACCGGAATACGGATCGTACGCGCCTGGTCAGCAATCGCACGCGTAATCGCCTGACGAATCCACCAGGTTGCATAAGTACTGAATTTGAAGCCTTTGTTATGGTCAAACTTCTCAACTGCCTTGATCAGACCCATGTTGCCTTCCTGAATCAGATCCAGGAACAGCATGCCGCGTCCGACATAACGCTTGGCGATACTGACCACGAGCCGCAGGTTCGCTTCTGCCAGTCTCCGCTTCGCTTCCTCATCACCATTCTTGATCCGCATCGCCAGTTCCACTTCATCGTCAGCCGATAACAGCGGCACGCGGCCGATTTCCTTCAGATACATCCGGACGGGGTCGTTGATCTTGATCCCCGGAGGCAGCGACAGATCATCGTCGAAGCTGAAGTCGTCTCCTTCTTTGTCCTCATTGTCTTCGCTTGGACGGAGGCTGTTCACCTCTTCATCGTTCTCATTGACAACCTCGATCCCCAGATCGCTCAGCTGCTCGTAGAATTCCTCCATCTGCTCGGGGTCTTGATCGAATGGCGACAATTTCTCCATGATATCTTTGTAATTAAGTGATGATCTTTTCTTCCCGTGATCAATAAGCTGATCCTTAACCTGATCCAGAGTAAATTCCGCTTCCAGTTCAGTGTGCTGATCGTTCGCCATAATTCGACTCCCTCCTCCCTAGGTACATCCTGTCAACAGCTCATTGTCTCTCTAGGGCTAAAATTTCACTTGCTATTTGTGCTGCACGCAAAAAGTCACCGGATTTCTCCGCCTGAATCATCTCTTCACGCTTGGGTTCAATTTTGCGCTGCAGAGGATACTTCCGCACTTCACGAATACAATCGTCCAGAACCTGGGTATTCCAGTCCGGAGGGGTATCCATCATGGAGATGGCCGTTGCGGTCTTCTCCAGACGGTCGTCCTGAAGCGATGATAGAAACCGGCTGATGCCGGGTGGTTTGCCTTGCGCATAATAAGCATATAGATAAGCGGCGATTGCCGCATGATCATCAATATTGAACTCTTCTCCGAGCCGTTCACCCACATAGGCCGCCGCTTCCGGGTCTTGAATCATGAATGATAACAGGCGCCGTTCCGCAACATGGTAAGCAGGCAGTAAGGTAGGTGTCTGCACTTGCCCTTTTTTATGCCTACCATTATTCCACCTATTATCGTTATTATCCCCTTCGGGGTTGTTTTTTTGCATGGAGGCCCGAAGTAAATTACAATCCTGCTTCAGACTGTCGTAGGACAGCTCAAGCTCGGAGGCGATTTCCCGCAGGTACACCTCCCGCTCCGTTGAAGAAGGGAGCCCGGCGATAATCTCCAGAGCCTCCTTGACATAGGCAATTTTGCCGTCTTCCTCTAGGAGTATATGGTTTTTTTTCAGATATATAAGCTTAAATTTGATGGAGGACACGGCAGAGTCAATCACTTGTTCCCTGAATCTGTCCCCGCCATGCCGGGAGATGAATTCATCCGGGTCCAGGCCGCTGGGAAGCAGGGCTACCTTGACCCGCAGACCGCTGGCTTCCAGGATAGGAATGGCCTTAAGGGCCGCAGCTTGTCCAGCCTTATCTCCATCATAGGCAAGCACAATCTCATCTCCAAGGCTCTTCATCAAGCCCACGTGACCCTCGGTGAGCGAGGTTCCCATCGTGGCTACCCCGTTCTGCACACCTGCCTCCCAAGCCGAAATGACATCACCGTATCCCTCGAACAGGACGATTTGCCGCGTTTTGCGGATGGATGCTTTGGACTGGTGCAGATTGTACAGAATGCGGCTTTTGTTAAATAACCGGCTCTCGGGAGAGTTCAGGTACTTCGGCTGCCCCTCCCCGAGAATACGTCCGGCGAAGGCGATCGTCTTGCCCATGCGGTTCGCAATCGGAAAAATAACCCGGCCGCGGAAGCGGTCCAGATATCCTTTGCCTTCCCCTCGGGCAGACAATAGTCCGCCCTTCTCCATCTCGGCGAGATCGAAGCTGCGCTTCTCCAGAAACTGCAGCAGCGTATCCCAGCGGTCCGGCGCGTAGCCGATCTGGAACTGGTCAATCATTTTGTCGCTGAAACCCCGGGTTCTTAAGTAATCCATGGCGGCAGTGCCGTATTCCGTGTTTTTCAGCAAAAAATGATAAAACTTCGCCGATAATTCATACGCCTGAATCAGCCGGTCCCGCTCGGGATCGGGGGCAGCAAGCGCCCCGCCTCTCCCCTCAGGAACAGGGATATCACTCTCTTCCGCCATGATTCTGACTGCTTCGGGGAAGGATAATCCTTCGATTTCCATCCTGAATTTGATGGCATTTCCGCCCATACCGCAGCCAAAGCAATGAAAGACTCCCCGGTCAGGGGTGACAGTGAAGGAAGGGGACTTCTCCGAATGGAACGGGCAGAGGCCCCATAAATATTTACCCTGCTTGGACAAATGGACAACCTTGCTGACTGTATCGACAATATCATGCCGCGCCAGCACGTTCTCGATAACCTCTTCGGGAATAGGACCATGTCCGCTAGCCACTTCAACCACCTTCATCTCTTAACAGTTAAATATAATTCGCTATAGCTGGACATTCTCCTGCAAAATTGTTAAAAGTTTTGTCAGTTTATGTTGAAAAAGATTTTTTTCCTCTGCGGTAATCGCTTTGGGACCCTTGGAATAGTGCCCGCGCCTGCGTTCAACCGCCTTGGCATGCCTGCTCTCCAGCATAAAATCCATGGTAGAATTCTCATATTCCTGGCCCCGGTTCGAAAGTGCAAGGCAGCGTTTGCCCAGCGCCAGCGCCGCCAGTCCATAATCCTGCGTAATTACGATATCCCCTGCAGAAATATGATTGGCGATATAGAGGTCGGCACTGTCTGCCCCGCGGTCCACCTGAACCACCGTAACGCCTTCTTCCGCCCGCAGCACATGATCATAGGAGGAGACCATCAGCACCGGAAGCCCGAATTCGCGCGCCACGGTAATAATCTCCTGCTTAACCGGACAAGCATCCCCGTCCACAACAATCTTTCTTAGCCGGGAAGTTCCCAAGCTCACCTCACCAAATTCCTGTGTAATATATATTACGCTCAACCGTTCAAAAATCCTTCTTTGGTAAAGCATAAATACGGAACGAATGTCAACTTACGCATTGGCACCGTTCCGTATATTTATACCCTAAACCCTCGATCTATACCATAAAATCGCAAACATTACTTAAAATTTGCCTGAATTACCACACCAGCTTGCCGAAATCAGCAAACAACCTGGAGTCGGTATGAATGCCGGCCAGCAGCGCCAGACGGTTCGAGCGGACGGCTTCGTCTTCGGCCATAACCATAACCGAATCGAAGAATCCGGTAACAGCTGCTTCAAGTCCCGACAGAATCTGCAGGGCCTCAGCGGCATGTCTGGAAGCAAGGGCTGCGCGGTAAGGCTCATGAATACTCTGCCAAGTCGCGTACAGCTTCTGTTCCGCTTCTTCCTTAAGCAGGACCGGGTCGATAACTGCACCCTCCGGAGCTTTGGCGGCCAGATTGCTGACACGGGTCAGGGAATCCATAGTAATTTTGAAATCAGCCTGATCGGTTACGGCATTCATCAAAGCCAGACTTCTGCTTACTACATCAACGATATCATCGAATCCTGCCGCAAGCGCTGCATCTACAACATCATAACGTACATTGTTGTCAGCTAGCAGGCGTTTGACGCGCAGACCGAAGAACTCGTACAGAGTTATACGCAATTCAGGGGTGAAATGTTTCTCTGTACGGAAACTTTCATGAACTTCCAGTGCCGCTGCAAAAATCTCCTGCAGGCTTAGGCTCAGCTGATGCTCCAGTACGATCTGGACAATCCCTGCTGCCTGACGGCGCAGGGCATAAGGATCCTGGGAGCCGGTTGGAATAATTCCGATCGAGAAACAGCCGACAATCGTATCGATTTTATCAGCAAGGCTGACTACAAGACCTGCCTGTGTAGAAGGAACAGCATCTCCGGCGAAGCGCGGCTGATAATGCTCGAAGACCGCTTTGGACACCCGTTCTGCTTCCCCAGCCTTGCGGGCATAATCCTCACCCATCGTGCCTTGCAGTTCAGGAAACTCACCTACCATCTGGGTTACCAGATCGAATTTGCAAATATCCGCTGTACGGCTCACTTCCGCAGCAGCTTCTGAAGACAGCTCAAGCTTCACCGCCAAGCGGTCAGCGATGGCACGGATACGGCGCACTTTGTCACCTACACTGCCCAGCTCTTCATGATAGACGATATTCTCCAGCTTGGCCAGAGCATCATTAATCTGCAGCTTCTGGTCTTCTTCATAAAAGAATTTGGCATCCGACAAGCGCGCACGCAGCACCTTCTCGTTCCCCTTGGCGATGACATCCAGCGATACCGCATTCCCGTTACGTACTGTTACGAAGAACGGCAGCAGCTTGCCGTCTTCACCAAATACCGGGAAATAACGCTGATGCTCACGCATCGAGGTGATCAGCACCTCCTGCGGAATATTCAGGAAGGCCGGATCAAAGGTACCGAACAGCACAGTCGGCGTCTCTACCAGGAACAGGACCTCTTCCAGCAGATCCTCCTTGATCGCAATCTTCCAGTTCTTCTCTTCCGCAAGCTTATGAATACCGCTTAGAATCAGCTCTTCGCGCTCCTTCACATCCACCAGCACATGCTGGCTGCGCAGAGCTTCAACGTATGCAGCAGGCTCTGCGATCACAGCTTCTTCACCGAGGAAACGGTGGCCGCGGCTCACCTTGCCCGCCTTGACTCCGGTAATCGTAAGGTCAATGATCTCTTGGCCGAAGAGAGCTACCATCCAGCGGATCGGACGGACGAACTTGAAATCATAAGCGCCCCAGCGCATATTTTTCGGGAAGGTCATGCTGCTGACAATGCCCGCCAGGCCTTCGGAGAGCAAGGAGGCTGTCTCGATGCCGGTGCTGCTCTTGGTCACATAGATGTATTCCACGCCTGCCAGTTCCTTGAACGTGAACTGCTCCGGCGTGGCGCCCTGACTGCGGGCAAAGCCTAATGCAGCCTTGCTCCATTCGCCGCTGGCATCCAGTGCGATTTTGCGTGACGGGCCTTTGACCTCTTCGCTTACATCCTCTTGGCGCTCTGCGGCATCCTTCACCAGTACGGCAAGGCGGCGCGGTGTTGCATATGCACTGACGCCCTGATGACTGATCCGTGAGGCCTCCAGCCATTTCGCCGTTCTGTCCTTCAGTTGCTCCATCGCCGCGCGGATAAAGCGTGCAGGGATTTCCTCCAGACCGATCTCGAACAGAATATCCTTAGACATGGTCAGCACCTTCTTTCTTCAGCAGCGGGAAGCCCAGCTTCTCGCGTTCCTCCAGATATGTCGCCGCTACGGTGCGGGCCAAATTGCGTACTCTCGTAATGAAGCCTGTGCGTTCCGTTACGCTGATTGCGCCGCGCGCATCCAGCAGGTTGAAGGTATGCGAGCATTTCAGCACGTAATCATACGCCGGGAAAACTAAATGGTTCTCCATCGCTCTGCGGGCTTCCTCTTCGTAGGTGTTGAACAGGGTGAACAGCATTTTGACGTCCGAGACTTCAAAGGTGTAGGTGGAATGCTCAACCTCCGGCTGATGGAACACATCTCCGTACGTCATGCCGTCTACCCATTCCAGGTCAAATACATTTTCCTTATCCTGAATATAGGAAGCCAGACGCTCCATCCCGTAAGTGATCTCCACCGCTACCGGACTTGCTTCAATTCCGCCAACCTGCTGGAAGTACGTGAACTGGGTAATTTCCATACCGTCCAGCCACACTTCCCAGCCGAGACCCGCACAGCCCAGAGACGGATTCTCCCAGTTGTCTTCAACAAACCGCACATCATGCAGCAGGGGATCTACGCCCAGTGCCTTCAGGCTATCCAGGTACAGCTCCTGAATATTGTCCGGGGACGGCTTGATGATCACCTGGAACTGGTGATGCTGATACAGGCGGTTCGGGTTCTCCCCGTAACGGCCGTCGGACGGACGGCGTGAAGGCTCCACATAAGCAACCTTCCACGGCTCCGGACCCAGGGAACGTAAAAAAGTCATAGGGTTCATCGTGCCCGCCCCTTTTTCCGTATCATACGGCTGGACGAGAATACAGTTCTGGGCGGCCCAGAATTGCTGCAGGGTCAGAATCATCTGCTGAAAGTTCATAACTACCGGCTCCTTCGCTTTACAAGTGTGTACTGCCTCTTGCTTATGACTGGCTCTTGCTGCTGCGCGATGGAGGCGGCACCAGCTTCTATGTACCTGCGGTATGTGCTGGAAGAAGGATCTCCCGCACAACCACAAGCCAAAAAGCTCCCGCCCCCATGCCTGATGAACAGACATAGGGACGAGAGCTCAAATATGTTCTCCCGCGGTTCCACCCTACTTGATTACGCAAAAATCACGAAATCCACTTTTGATGTCGCCGCTTCCGTACTCCCGGGTGCCCTGTTCATGAACGTCGTCCCGCCAGGCTTCCACTATCCCCGGCTCGCTGCTGCGACAATATCGCCCACTACTTTCCCGATCCACGCACTCTCTCCAGTTCTGGAGCAAACACGGCAATCTTATAAAAGAAACTGAACTTATAGTAACGGATAATTAGCGATTCGTCAAATATTGTATTTGTCGAGCTGGTCCAGGAAGCTCTGGGACTTCAGTCTGAGCCCCAGCTGCATATCCATGAATCCCCGCATGACGGTCTTCAGCTCCGCACGGGTCTCCGGCTTCACATCCACGTTCCCCAGCCTGGTCAGATCCAGCGCCGCGAAGATCCGCAGCAGCTTCAAGGCACGCGGAGAAATCTCCATGGCCGGAGGATCGTTATGCCGGCAGCTACGGCAGAGGACTCCCCCCAGACGCGGACTGATTCTAAGCTCCTCATCCGGCTTGTCTTTGCCGCAGACGATACAGGAATCGAGCTGAGGCCCATAACCGGCAGCCTGCAGCACCTTCATTTCAAATACATTATTGATAATGCCGGGCTCTTTGTCTTCCTCCAATGCATTCAGGCAGGCGGTCAGCTGGCGGTACCAGAAGCTGCCTGTCTCTTCATCATGCAGCACCCGGTCCAGCAGCTCGCAGGCATAGGATGCATACGCCGCCTTGACCAGATCCTCGCGCAGCGGATGATGGGACTTCGTGATCTCGCCGGCATTCAGTGTTCCCAGTCCGCCGTTGTTGCGGAAGAACACGAACTCACCTGTTGTGAACAGCTGGATCAGGGCAGCATGACGGCTTTTGACCTTCTTGGCGCCCCGCACCAGAACCCCTACTTTACCGGCGTTCTCGGTGCAAAGCGTAATAATGGCGTTCCCTTCACCGTAGTCCATGCTGCGGATGACGATCCCTTCCACCCTGTATAGCATGCCTCTTCCCCCAACCACTCGGCAAGCAACCAGTCCTTATTGTGCTTCTTCATCGATGGCCATCTCTTCCTCCGCCGGCAGCGGTCCGCTGCCCTCGGGCGAATCCCCAGCTTCCCTGTACAGCAAATACGCATCGAGATCTCCAGTCATTGCAAAATACTTCCACGAAAAATTCCGCATTCGTATTCATCCTTTCTTCGGAAACACGATGTCTCTTCAGATGTAGGATGTGCGATGCCCCAGGATCTATCCGTGCAATTCCTGCCATGTTGAGGCGGCGTGAGAGGTGATCATTCTTTATGGAAGCCCAAATCCCGCAGAACGCGGTCCTGGTTACGCCAGTCTTTTTTCACCTTCACCCATAATTCTAGGAAAATCTTCGAGCCCAGCAGGTTCTCAATATCCGTCCGCGCCCGGCGTCCGACTTCCTTCAGCAGCGCCCCCTGCTTACCGATAATGATTCCCTTCTGGGAATCGCGCTCGACAAAGATAACCGCCGAAATATGCACAACCCCATTCGGTTCCACGCTCATATCCTCAATCGCCACGGCGATGGAATGCGGCACCTCTTCACGGGTCAGATGCAGAATCTTCTCGCGGATCAGCTCCGCGCAGACGAACTGCTCGGGGTGATCGGTAATCTGGTCGTCCGGGTAATACTGCGGGCCTTCCGGCAGGTATTTCTGCACCTGCTCCAGCAGCGTGTTGACGTTATTGCCCATCTTGGCTGAGATCGGCACGATCTCGGCGAACTCATGCAGCTTGTTATATTCCGTAATCATCGGCAGCAGCGCTTCCGGTTCAATCTTGTCAATCTTGTTCATGACCAGGATGACAGGAGTCTTAATGCTCCCGAGCTGTTCCGCAATAAAACGGTCCCCGCCGCCCATACCCTCGGAGGCATCGACAAGGAACAGTACCGCTTCCACTTCATGCAGCGTGCTCATCGCGGTCTGATTCATGTAATCGCCCAGTTTGGACTGTCTTTTATGGATACCCGGGGTGTCCAGGAATACAATCTGCGAATTATTCGCCGTATATACCCCGTGAATCTTGTTCCGGGTGGTCTGCGGCTTGTCCGACATAATGGCAATCTTCTGGCCGATTACCTGGTTCATGAGCGTTGATTTACCTACGTTTGGTCTGCCGATAATGGCGACAAACCCTGATTTGAATTTCATATGATCCTCCTATTTATCTTACAACTTGGTTGAAAGCGTTTCTGTCAAAAGCGTTCACCCTTAAAAGCGTTTCGATCCCCCTAAATCCCCCTTCGCCAAGGGGGACCCCAAGGGCCCCGGCCCTCTGGACACCCGGAACTGGCGTGGGCACAGCGGTTAGCGCGGTAAGTGACTGTGGAGCATGAGCGCTTACCGTTCCCTGCGGGAACACGCTTGACTGCGGCGCGGTTGATTGGCTGTGACCAGCATGCGGCGCGGGACAGGTAGCTGCGGAGCATGAACGCTTTTCGTTCCCTGCGGGAACACGCTTGAGTACGGCGCGGGAAAGATTAATTTGTTGAATACCTGAAGCCTGCCCATGCCCGCAACTAGCTTAGTTGTATTTTGTACACTTATTCTGCTCCAAATCAAAGGTTATTACGGTTTAGTTGTAATTCATACATCTATTTTCCTCTTCAACGTTACTTTTGGCGTTATCCGATGAATATAGTTGTACAAATTACACTTAAATCAACTTTTGAAGGGAATAGTGGAAAGTTAGTTGTACAATATACTGTTAACTCTGGAGCACGCTTGACTACAGCGCGGATGATTAGTTGGATACCGGAACGCTCGCCTGGCCCATGTCCCTGCACCTGCACCAGCACCAGCACCAGCACCAGCACCAGCACCAGCACCAGCACCAGCACCAGCAGGCTTAATTGTATTTTGTACAACAGAATAAGCAAATCTAAGGCTCTTTAACGGTTCTATTGTATTTTATACAGCAGATTTGCCGCAAACAGGCCATAAACAGGTTATTTCCCGTTTTCAATTGCACGAAATACAACAGAACCTATCTTGCATCCAATTTTGGCACAATCTATTGTACGTTATACAGTAGAGTGCCCAACAGCAGCAATATGTTGAAGTCCTTAGTACCAGCACCAGCCTGCTGTCATCACTCCGCACTCTGTCCCTGCGCCAGATCCGCAGGACCGAAGGCGCCGGGGAGCAGATCGCGCACGGTTGTCTCCACAATATCACCCTTGAGGTTGCCGAGAATAACCGGCATATCAGGTCCGCACAGCTCGACCATCACCTGCCGGCAGACGCCGCAAGGCGATACGGGGCCATCCGTGTCGGCCACGACAGCGATGGCTTTGAAGGTACCGGGCTTGTGCCCGTCCGCAATCGCGCGGAACATGGCCGTCCGCTCGCCGCAGTTGGTCGGGCCGTAAGCGGCATTCTCGATGTTGCAGCCGTGGTGGACCTTGCCATCCTGATCCAGAAGGGCTGCACCGACCCCGAAGCGGGAATAAGGTATATATGCATTGGCTCTTGCCTTGATCGCTTCTTGAAGAAGTAGCGCAGAATCCATAATTGTCCTCCTAAAAGTTTTATCAAGCATCCTCTTCATTGAAATCCCTTCGAGATAAAACTCGCTTCGTAAGCATAAGCCTAGTTTTATTGAGCACTCTCTTCATCGAATCTTCTTCGAAATAAAACTCGCTTCGTAAGCATAACCTTAGTTTTGGGAGCATGGCCCGAAAATATTATCCTAATTAAAGATGACGGAGCGCGCAAAGCGGGTCCGCCTCTTACACCAGCTGAAGTTGTAAACTGATTATGACATAAGACCTGTGATCCAGTCCATCACGGGATGATAAAAAACATAGATTCCGGCAATCACGGCAAACACCGCCGTAAGCAGCACGGCGCCTGCGGCGGTATCTTTGGCCTTCTTGGCCAAGGGGTGAACCTCAGGCGAAACCAGATCAATCGTCGCTTCAATCGCCGTGTTCAGCAGCTCGGCTGTCAGCACCAGCGTAATGGCCAGCAGCAGCAGCATCCAGCTTGACAGAGGAAGCCTGAACACAGCGGCGGCAATCACTACGATAACCGCAAGGCCGCTATGCACCTTCATGTTCAGCTCCGACCGGAATGCTGCCGCAATGCCGTGTGCGGCGAAGCGAAAGGAATGCCAGAATTTTTTGTGGCCCACCGCCGTATTCTTGACCATTAGCGTGTCAACCCGACCTGAGCCAGAGCCTTCTCCTGCTTGGACATCATTTCGGCCTCAGCCTCCGGCTCCTGATGATCATAACCCAGCAAATGCAGGAACCCGTGGACGAACAGGAAGCCCAGCTCCCGCTCCAGCGAATGGCCGTATTCCTCAGCCTGCTCCTGCGCCCGGGTAACCGAGATGATAATATCCCCAAGCACATTCGGTACTTCCTCCAGCTCTTCGTCCTCATCTGCCAGGTCGTACCGGATCTCCAGCTCATCTTCTCCGGCCTCATTCATCGCGAAGGAGAGCACATCGGTCGGACGGTCAATGCCGCGGTACTCGAGATTCAGCTCGTGAATGCGTTCGTTATTGACGAAGGTCAGATCCACTTCCCCCGTGTCAATCCCTTCCGCTTCCCCTGCTGTCTGCAGAATCCGCTCCAGCAGCTCGATCAGATCGCCGTTAATTTCATGTTCATCCTGTTCATTGTTCCAAACGACGCTCAGACTCATTTTTGATGGCCCCTTCCTCTTTTTTGGGCTTGCGCACATCCTCGGGGTATTCAATCCGGGAATGGAATATGCCCATTACCGTCTCTTTCAGTGTCCGTGAAATAATATCCAGCTCCTTGAGCGTCAGATCGCATTCATCGAACTGATGGTCATCCAGCCGGCTTTTGATAATTTTCTCAATCATGGTCTCCACCTGCACCACGGTTGGCTTGCGGAGCGAACGGACTGCGGCCTCCACACTGTCAGCGATCCCGACGACTGCGGATTCCTTCGACTGTGCCTTCGGGCCGGGATAACGGAAATCCTCCTCCGTGAAGTCCGGCTCTACACCCTTATCTTCTGCAAGCTTCAATGCCTTATGATAAAAATAATGCAGGAACGTCGTGCCGTGATGCTGCTCCGCAATATCGCGGATCGGCTTCGGCAGCTTGTATTCCTTCTGCATCTCCACCCCGTCCCGGGCGTGGGCCACAATGATCGACTTGCTCAGCTTCGGCTCAATCGAGTCATGCGGATTCTCCATATTGTTCTGGTTCTCTATGAAATAGAACGGGCGCTTCGTCTTGCCGATGTCATGATAATACGACCCTACCCGGCACAGCAAGCCGTCCGCACCAATCGCTTCGGCCGCAGCCTCGGACAGATTGCCTACCATCACGCTGTGGTGATAGGTTCCCGGCGTCTCTGTAAGCAGCTTGCGCAGCAGCGGATGGTTCGGGTTAGACAGCTCTACGAGCTTCAGGGCCGACAGAATGCCGAACGTTACCTCGAAGAACGGCATCAGGCCGATGACCAGCACTGCGGTAAGCAGACCCCCGGCAAAGGAGAAGCCCAGAGCATATAACGTATTCGTCTCGTTCCATACGCCGCCGCTCAGCATGGTCAGTATGGCTACGGTCAGGCAGCCGAGCAGGGACACCATAATACCACCCTTGAGCAGCGTTGAGCGCTGTCCGGCGCGGTGGGTCGAGAAGATGGCAACATAACTTACGATTAGGGCAAAGAAGCCGAAGGTGAAATCAAATATCGTATTCTGCTGGACATTCAGCAGGATACTGGCCAGAATGCTGAACAGAATGGAACAGAAATAAGCTAAGGTCATGTCCAGCAGCATGGAGATCAGCATCGCGCCCAGAGCCACAGGTGCCAGATAGCCTATATATGTCCGCACATCCGTTTGCAGGAAGGCCGTCAGCTTCATCATAACGATGGTAATGATAAAGACCAGAACCAGCATAAGCAGCTGGGAGTTATTGTATTTGAAGCCTGAGGCTCCGCCATTGTAGCGGATGAAAGTCATCAGGCCAAAGGACAGCAGTGCAGAGAGCAGGAGCAGGCCGAGCTGCGGCCAGTAATTAATCTCTTTGCTGAGCAGCCCGTTCTCATCCAGCAGCTTGTACAGCTCAGGGGTAATCTCCTGATTCTTGGCGACCAGCACATCCCCCTGCTCGATGAATACATCCGGTGTATTCTGACGGGCCTGCACCTTCGCTTCCTTGGTCGCGTCCTCGTCATAGAATTTGTTGGCGGTGATCACCAGCCGCACCAGCTCCTGAACCACCTCGCGGGCGGTCCGCTGGCCCAGCGAACTGACGCTGACCTGCTCAGCGACCTTAGCGCGCGCGCTCTGGGCGTCGGTAATCTGGTCGTTCATCAGCTTGGTGACAATATCCCGGGCCACCGGCTTCATTTCGATGATATCCTGCTGAGTCAAGCGCGGAATCTTGATATAGGTCTCTTCCGGAATGACGTAGGCCTGGTCCTTGATGACAGACTGCATTTCATTCAGCAGATGCTCGGAGTAAGTCCCGGCCTTTTGGCTGGCAGCCACAAAATTTAGGATAAAATCATTGGCCCGCCGCGGAATCTCTTCCCGGTAAATCTCCGTCTTCTCGCTCTGTGAAATCGTATCATCCTGATTTAGCCCGCCGATCCGGTCCAGCAGCAGAGTTACTAGATTCTCCGCCCGGATAGGAATAATGGCATAACGGTTGGTCACATTCTCTGCAGCAGTCTCCTGGGCCTTGAGCTTGGCGTTGGTGTCCAGGATTTGCTTGGGTGCTGTAATCTCCTTGGCACTGCGGGTTCCCTCTTTGATATCATACCTTTTGGGCAGCAGATCAGAGGACAGGCTGAGGTAGAAAACAACCGCGAGTAACAGGAAAAGAGCATAGCGCGACACCGCGCTATACTTCCATCCGCTGCTGCTATATACAAATCCGCTTAATTTCGATGGTTGCTTTGAGGCCATGAAGACAATCCCCTTTTTTATTGGAGGTTTTCGGCAGAGCGGTCATAGGCAACGATAATTTTCTGCACAAGGGAATGACGGACAACGTCCTGCTCAGCAAAGTATACAAAGCCAAGCTCCTCGATACCGGAAAGAATCGTTTTGGCTTCGATCAGCCCTGACTTCTTGCCGCGCGGCAAATCGATCTGGGTCACATCGCCCGTGATGACCATCTTGGAGCCGAAGCCCAGACGGGTGAGGAACATTTTCATTTGTTCGGGTGTGGTATTCTGCGCTTCATCCAGGATGATAAAAGCATCCTCCAGCGTACGCCCGCGCATATAGGCAAGCGGTGCAATCTCGATCAGCCCGCGCTCCAGCGCCTTCGCCACCTGATCAGGCCCCATAACGTCGTACAAGGCGTCGTAGAGCGGCCGCAGATACGGATCTACCTTCTCCTGCAAATCTCCCGGTAGGAAGCCCAGGTTCTCCCCGGCCTCTACAGCCGGACGCGTAAGCACGATCCGTTTGACCGAGCCTTCCTTCAGCGCCGTCACCGCGAGGACCACAGCCAGATAGGTCTTGCCGGTGCCCGCCGGGCCGATGCCGAAGACGATATCACGCTTTTTGATGGTGCTCACATAATGCTTCTGGCCAATCGTTTTGACACGGATCGGCTTGCCGCGGAATGTTGTCGTAATCTCGCCCTTGAACAGGTCCAGCAGCTGGTCGGCACGGAAATCCTTCGCCAGCTCCACGGCGTACTGCACATCGCGTTCGCTCAATATGTAACCCCCGCGTACGAGTGACAGCAGCACGTTGAAGAGCTGGCCCAGCATGTCCACTTCCCGCTCCGTACCGCGAATCGTGATTTCGGCCTCGCGTGAGTTAATAACTGCCGGAATTTCTTTCTCGATGATTTTCAGGAATCCATCCTGCGGGCCGAACAGGGATTGCGCTTCTCCCGCATTGTGCAAAGATATTTGAATGCTTGCAGTCTGTTCTGACAAGTAGCCTCATTCTCCTCAATTGTTTACTATCGGAAGCTCTTCCGCGATTCTCTCTTCCACCTCAAACAGCACTTTCATATAAACTTTACCATTCTCTTTCTTCTCATGCAAAATTTTTTGACTTTTGATGACGCTATCAGCGCCGTAACGCGCGAAAATATCGCTCTTGGCCCGCGTCAGCCCTTCTGCACGCGCGGCCTCCGAAGTAAGCGCTTCAGTGGTATATTTAATCTCCAGCTCCTTCTCGGTCATCAGGCCCAGCGGCAGCTGAAACGAGCGCCACGACAGCATGTCGGGCTCTGAAAGCGTACGAGACTTCGCAAACCCGGAGTCCCCGTAGCCCCATAGCTGAATTGCCCATTTGCCAAGAACGAGATAGGTGCGGTCCTTGCGTTCTCCTGTATACGCACTGCCCGTTCTTTTGAGCGGTACCTCCAGATTATATTCATGCCATACAAGGCCTTTGACCATGCCTTTGGCAACTACGAACTCTGTATTCTCCTCGTCACCAAGCGCTCCGGAGATGAGGATGTCCCCTTTTTTGACCCGCGAATTCCGGCTGACCACCGGTCTGCCCTGCTCCGCATAGATCTCAGTCACGACTGCATCGGTCCGGCTGATGAGATGGCGCTTGCTGAGCAGCGGTTTGTTATCCGGGCGGTCAGCTTCGACGACCTGTATGGTTATGCTCGTCCCGTTCCGGTGGAACCCGGCCCAAGTCAAGCCCGGAACCAGGGTGGTCAGCTCACGGGACAGCTCGTCCGATTCCTGCATGCGCCAAATCCACTGAAACGGATAGACGCCCTCCTTGCGTGCGGCTTCCAGGATGTCCTCGGTCGGAATGCGGGTATTCCCTTCAACCTTGACGCTCCAGATCATCGAGGAGAGCAGCAGCAGGCCTACACCGAAGATCAGCATACCTGCGGCAAAAAACTTCCGTCTCCACAAGCGCGCGAGGCGAAACGGAAGTCCGTGCCTGGCTGTAACATGCATACGGCAGCCTGTCTTTTTGAGGAGCGGGCGAAGCCGGAAAAAGTCATCCAGCAGCAGATTCAAAGAAGCGCCGTCCCCGGCAGGCCTCACATCCCAGATGATGATGCCCGCTCCAGTTACAGCATTAATGAATTTCTCCACCTGCGGTCCGCTCACATGCAGTGTAACGAACCCCCGCAGTGATGACAGAGGCGGTTCTTTCATGGATTCTCCCCACTTTCCTTATATCTGATTTCACCGATTACTCCAATGACGGCAAGCTCCTGGCCCAGAATATTGCGGATGACCAGTCCTTCACCGGAAATCTCCAGCACCCCTTGGGTTAATGCCAGCCTGAGCTGCTCCGAAGAGAAGTGCAGCACGCCGCGGTGGTTCTCAATATACAGCTCCTTATTGCCGATCAGGGTGATCCGGGGCATCTCCTGCAGCACATCCTGCGGAAGATCCAGTACCCCGTTTGTCCATCCCCGCAGCCTGCGGCCGATACGGGTCATAAGTAGACGCTCCCCCTTCCTGCCTTCTGTACACCTTATGCGGCGGGGCGGCTGTTTATGAGAAGAACTCACACCCTTCTCCCAGGGAAAACAGCAAAAAAGCCTGAATCCCTTCCGGTTAAGGAATGGATTCAGGCTTATGTGCAGTATTACATGTTGATCGGGAGGCGGAGGCAAGATCTTAGCGCCGCGTGGAATGCGGCTGGCGGGCACGGGGCGGACCCAGCACCTCCGCCCATACCAGACCGCTGCGCAGCGCGTCAGGGTCGCCTGTGAGCGGATGGGCAGCATATGCCGATGATGCTGCATCTGCGTCCTCCCCGCCTGCTTCGGAGCCCGCAGACGGGACCGCAGCCGCCATTCCGTCGAAGGCAGCCTGCAGCGCCTCCAGCTCCCGCTGCATGCGTTCTGTGCGGGCCTCCACGCTGTCCAGGTCATCGGCCTGTTCCAGAGACACCCCTTCGCCGTTCTCATCATCGGCAGCCGGCTGCTCAGCCTCAGCCCATGCTGGCGAATACGGGGCCTCCTGAGCATCCGGCGGCAGGGCAGGCCGGTCCGGGCCAGCCTCTGTCCCGGCAGGCGCAGGGAAGCCGCTGCCCTGCTGCTGTGCGTGTCCGGCCTTCCAGCGGCGGGGCAGCATATTGCCGCTGCCCCCGCCGCCGCCAAAGGTAGGCATCCCTCCGCGCGGAGCCTGTTTGTCTTTGCCCTTTCTTTTGTTCAGATTGGTGATGATCGCTATGGCCGCAAGCACCAGGAAATAGATCACGCCGCTCATGGGAGCTCACATCCCTTTATTTGTGGGGCGGACGGCTGCTGTCGTCCCCATCGTTTAGTTTGCCGAGGGAACCGCGCATCTGCGTATCTGCCTCGATGTTTTTAAGATTCATATAATCCATCACGCCAAGCTTGCCGGAGCGCAGGGCTTCGGCCATCGCCAGCGGAACCCGAGATTCGGATTCAACGACCAGCGCCTTCATCTCAACCACGCGGGCCTTCATCTCCTGCTCATGGGCAACCGCCATCGCCCGGCGTTCCTCAGCCTTCGCCTGGGCGATGCGCTTATCCGCTTCTGCCTGCTCGGTCTGCAGGTACGCACCAATGTTCTTGCCTACATCCACATCCGCAATATCAATGGACAGAATTTCAAAGGCAGTCCCTGAGTCCAGACCCTTGGACAATACGGTCCGGGAGATGGAATCCGGATTCTCCAGCACATCCTTATGCGAATTACTGGAGCCGACTGTGGTTACAATCCCCTCGCCGACACGGGCAATAATCGTCTCTTCGCCCGCACCCCCGACCAGCCGGTCGATATTGGCCCGCACCGTTACCCGTGCCTTGACCTTGACTTCAATCCCGTTCTTGGCTACAGCCGCAACAATCGGCGTCTCAATGACACGCGGGTTAACGCTCATCTGAACCGCCAGCAGCACATCTCGTCCAGCCAGATCGATGGCGGCGGCACGTGTGAATTCCAGCGGAATATCCGCTCTCTGGGCGGCAATCAGCGCGTTCACTACACGGTCCACATTCCCTCCGGCCAGATAATGGCTCTCAAGCTGATTGATATTCAGCCCCAGCCCGGCCTTAGTCGCTTTAATCAGCGGATTGACAATCCGGCTCGGCGTTACCCGGCGCAGACGCATGGCTACCAGCGTGATAATGCTGATTTTGACCCCGGAGGCCCAGGCGGACACCCACAGCATGACGGGGAAGAAGCTGAAGAAGACGCTTAGTACAATAATCACGGCTACCGCGATCAGCAAAAAAGTAATCATAGATGCTTCTAACATACGCTTACCTACCTCCGATATTTTGATAGACAAAAATTATTTCACAGCTTCCTTCACTACCACACGGCCGCCCTCAACCTTCACCACGGACACGGCCGTCTGCGCCTCGATGAACCCGCCTTCTGTCACCACATCTATCCGTTCGCCGCCAAAGGTCGCGGTTCCGGACGGACGCAGCGGGGTTACACTCATGCCGGAAGCCCCGATCAGACGCAGCTTCTCCGGGACAGGCACGAATCCCTTTTCTCTGGTAAGGCTGTCCTGAAGGATGAACCGGTTCCAGATTCCCCGCTCCTTGAAGACTACGGCTACAATCACAATAACCACAGCCGCCGCCGAAAAAGCAATACCAAGGCTGAACAGCGCATGTGTAAAGCTGTAAGCAGCCCTTACAACACCCGCCACCAGACTGATGGACCCGAGGATTCCCAGAATACCGAAGCTCGGCACGAACAGCTCCAGAATCAGCATCACCAGTCCCAGAATGAACAGCAGCAGCGTCTCCGCCCCGGCGAAGCCGGCCACATAGTTGCCGAAGAAGTAGAGGGCAAATGCCAGCGTACCGACAATTCCGGGCACCCCAAAGCCGGGCACCAGCAGCTCGATGAACACACCGGCGATGCCCACAAAGAGCAGAATTGTCATGACTACCGGATGAGTCAGAAATTGCGACATTTTCTCCGCACCGGTATGTTCAATGCGAAAAATGTCGTCTGTCGAGTAGCCCAGCCAGGTAATCGCCTCCTGCTCCGTTCCAGCAATCCGGTCGGCGTAACCAGCCTGAAGTGCTTCATTGCTGCTCAGAGCGATAATCTCGCCCGCCTGCTTGTTCACGCCCAGTTCCGGGCGGTTAACTACCAGATGAACATCCATCATGCCGGCAGCCACTTCAGGATCACGCCCGTTCAGCGAGGCAGCCCCGATCATTTTGGATTTCCAGTACGATACCATCTTGGCGTCTTCCACGCTCTTCCCGTTCATGTCCACCAGCGAAGCGGCCCCGATCATGCTGCCCGGCTTCATGATAATGGCGTCCGCGTTCAGCGCGATATAGCTGCCTGCTGAAGCGGCGTTGCCTTTGATATAGGCTACTACCGGGATCTTGCTGTCTCTGACCAGAGTGCCGATTCGTTCGGCGGAATCCACCCGCCCTCCAGGTGTATCGATCTCCAGAACAATCAGAACTGCGCCGTAATTCGCCGCCTCCTGAAAGCCCCGTTCCAGAAAGCTCTGCAATCCGCGTTCGATTTCCTGGTCCACCGGAATGATGAAGACCGGGCCGCCGACAACTGTACCCGCCGCTGCGCCCGGTGCGCGGACCGCTTCATTATCCGCCTGAACCGTCCCCGCCAATGGCAGGAACAGAAGAACCATTAAGGCCGCGATACAGGAAAATATGATGGTGCGTAACTTATTCAAGCCTGCGCCCCCCTTTTGTACGTGAACCATTTGCATTCTCAACTTATCATTTTATGTAAGTCTGCATATAATTCTTAGTATACCTTATACGCAGTTCTATCCAAAAAGCTCCACACAATGAAAAACACCCCTTATAAAAGGGGTGCTAGCGTTATATTATTGCAGAAATTGCTGAACCGCCTGGTTCACAAGTTTACCATCGGCGCGACCTTTGACCTTAGGCATCAGTGCGCTCATCACCTTACCCATTTCACTTTTCGAAGAAGCACCGGTTTCCTGGATGGTCTGCTGTACAATTACTTTAATTTCTTCTTCGGTAAGCTGCTCGGGAAGATATTTAATGATAATCTCGATTTCTGCCTTAGTACTCGCGGCAAGCTCATCGCGACCCGCTGCTTCAAATTCTTGGAGGGCATCTTTGCGCTGTTTGATTTCACGACTAAGGATATCAAGCACTTCGTTGTCGTCTAATGTTCTCTTCAAATCTATTTCAAGATACTTTATTGTAGAACGAACCATTCGAATGGTGGAGAGTGTGAACTTGTCCTTACTCTTCATCGCTTGCTTCATATCTTCGTTCAATCGTTCGCTAAGATTCATGCGTGGGTAATCCTCCTAAAACTTTCTCTTACGAGCAGCCTCAGACTTCTTCTTGCGCTTTACGCTTGGCTTCTCATAATGCTTGCGTTTCTTCACCTCAGCCAAGACACCATCCTTAGCAATGGAACGTTTAAAGCGACGAAGTGCAGCATCAATTGTCTCGTTTTTGCGAACTTTCGTTTCAGACACCAGTTTTCCCTCCCTCCGACCAGACCGTCCAAGAGCATAACAACACGGTTCATCACCTTTCATTATAGGTCAAACCTAAATAAGGTGTCAACCTTCGCGTTATTCTTTTTTCAGCCGGGCTGTACATAGTTGCATTGCTTACTTAGGCATGAGAGCTGGAGTTCCCCGTAAGGGCACCAAGCTTGGCTCCGCCCAGCAGATGATAATGCAGATGCGGCACTGCCATCCCGCTGTCCGGACCGCAATTATTAATCAGCCGGTAGCCGGTATCGGCAATTCCGAGCTCTGCGGCAAGCTGCTGTGCTACGGCATGAATCTCGCCAATCAGCGGCAGATCCTCAGGCGTAACCTCATTCATGGAAGCGATGTATTTCTTCGGGATAATCAGCACATGCACAGGGGCGGCAGGCTCAATATCGTGGAACGCCAGAATCCGCTCATTCTCGAACACCTTTTTGGACGGGATTACACCTTCGATAATTTTGCTGAATACAGTTTCCATACCACGCTTCCTCCCAAAAAATTTGTAATGCAGAAGCTTGCATCCGGCACTTTCCGCAGCACAGGCTGAGATAACAGACACGAACCTAACTGTTATTCGTGCAACGGCCACACGCCACTCACAGGCGATGATCCGTCAATACAGCTAGAGCTCTGCGGGGCGCACACGCCTGAAGATCATCGGGCTTCCGGCCTGATCGGCTTCGCGACAAATTTCAATTTATGGAACTAATCATACAGGAATTTGAGCAAATACGAAAGGCGGAAGGCTATATTCTGGTAAAACCAGATGTTTGGGGCGGCTTATGCTGGGATGGTAAGGGAAACTGGGCGGGCAGCGATGTGTTGTGGGGAACAGGGGTGGAGGGTGGATGATCACGATAACAGGGGGTGTAGAGAGGGCGGGCTGTATTATAACAGGGTGGGCGGCAAAAATTTTGTTCAGTTTCTCGTCTACATTCGATCCGGGAAAATCTTCATTAGCACAATTGGCCCTCTAACCCTTCGCTGTAGCATAATGTATTCGGTTTTCCGCAAACATTTTGTTCGATTGTCTTTAAGGAGGGTGCTCCCTCTTTGGGGTACGACCGTTGCTAATTTTGAGCGTGGACCCAAAAAAAGACAAAAAAAAGGAAACACCCTTCACAGCTCATCTGAGCTGCTTCGGCAGCGGACGTATGAGAAGGAGTTCATTCCCTGTCATACGTCCGCCGAGGTGTTTCAAATAATGTCGGCTTAGCTGTATTATAACAGGGGGTTGGAGGTGTATCTGTGATTCTCATCACAACCAACCCCGGCTTTCACATTTTTTCCAAAAGAATGGTTGAACCCCCGCCGCCCTGCTCTGCAGGAACCACGATCAGCTTGCGCGGCAGGCGGGCCCGAAGCTCAGGAACATGGCTGATAATGCCCACAGACAATTGGTCATTATGCAGTCTCTCCAGTGAAGTGATGACGGTGTCGAGCAGATCCGGGTCCAGGGTGCCAAAGCCCTCATCCAGGAAAAAGAATTGCAGCGGGTATTGTCCGCGCAGCTGAATCTGGGCTGACAGGGCAAGCGCCAGCGACAGGGAGGTCAGGAAGGTCTCTCCCCCGGATAACGTGGACACTGGACGTCTAACGCCGCCATTCCCGTCATCCCGGATGACGAAGCCCCCGCCTGAATCCACCTCCAATGCATAACGCTGCTTGCTCAGGAACCGCAGACGCTGTGACGCAGCCTGGCATACCTGCATCAGCTGCTCCTCTGCAATATACTCGACAAAGGCATTGCCGCGCAGTACGGTCTGCAGCTTGGATAGACGCTCCTGCATCGCCGCATGTCCGGCCCGCTTGTCCTCCAGCTCTACCCAGCGGATATGGCGCTGCTGCAGATCCTCCAGATCCCGCTCTGCCCGTGCACGGGCCTGAAGCGAGGCTTCATCATCCTCTTTGCACCTCAGCAGTGCGTCCTGGCTCTCCTGCCATTCTTCACTGCTGAGCACAGCTCCAGCCAGCTTGTCTTCAATACTCCGCAGCTGCAGCAGGCACTCCGCCTCTTCTTCGCGGTAGGACTTCACCCGCTCAGCGGCCTGCGCCCGTTCTCCAGCCTCCAGCGATGAGGCCTCGACCTCTGCGGCCGAAGCGAACGGCGAAGACTGCAGACTCTCCTCCCACTGGGCGGAGGCAGCGGTATAATGCTCCTGCGCCGATTCTGCCGCCTGGCGGGCTACCGCAGCTTCACGGGTCTGCTGCTGCGCCTTGTCCGCTGCCCGGCGGTGTTCCTGCCGGCTGCGTTCCAGCGCAGTCTGCAGCTCCAGCAATCTGCGTTCACATGCGGCCAGCAGTTCCCCGGCAGGCTGGCCGTCGGTCCATTCGCGCAGTCGCTGCTCTTTATCACGGGCAAGCGCCTCTTTGCCTTCAAGCTGCGCATCCCACTGCGCCAGCTCCTTGTCCAGCCCGGCCAGCTGCTCGTTCAGCGTCTGTACGGCGAGGCTTTTCTCGTCCAGGAACTTGACGCTGATCTCCAGCCGGCTGCGGATCTCCTCGGCGCGTTCATCCTTGCCAAGCATCTCCTGATACGTTCTCTCCGCTTCCTCCGGGGCAAGCTGCGGGAAGAGACGGCTCCATTCCTCCCTTAGCTTGCTGGCTGAAGCAGCCAGTTCCTCTGCCTTGACAGACAGCCCCTGCAGCCAAGTCTTCTCCGCTTCGGCACCTGCTGCTTCCTTGTGATACACCTGCTCCAGCTCCTGCAGGGAACGCTGCCAGTCAGCGGCCGCACGGCGCAGCTCTGCGGAGCGTCCTCGCAGCGCGGCCAGCTGCTCGTTCAAGGCAGACAACTGGCCATTCAGCGCAGATAGGGCTTGTTCATCCGGGAGGTGCGAGGGTGCCGGTGCCTGGGAGTCGGGAGACTCCGGGGCGTTTAAGGAACCAGGTGCGGCGTGTGAATCTGAACTGTTCAGAGAGTCAGATGCTGCATAAGAGCCGGGACTGCTTGAGAGCTTGGAAGCCTTAAGAGGCTCCGAAGTGCTCAAGGAATCAGAAGCGGTGTGAGACTCGGAATTGCTGAGAGTGGTAGGTGCGGCGTGAGAAGTAATGCTTGCCGTCTTGTCCGCAGCCGGCTCTGCCCCGGCCGAGCCAGCGGCCGACTGGTGCAGCGCCTCTTCGGACGCGGCTCCCGCTAGCCCGGCAAGCCACGAGCTGTCCTGCTCCAGCAGGCTGTGCAGCAGATGGCGCGTCTCCAGCGCCTGCCGGGCCTGAGCGCGGACATGGCGGAGCCTATTGTCCAGCTCCTCAGGGTCCCCCTGCTTCTGAACAAGCGCAGGGGAGGGGTGATGCTCACTGCCGCATACCGGGCAGGGAACCCCTTCCTGGAGTTCACCGGCGAGTGCCTGCGAGAGCCGGTGAACCTCCTGCTCCTTCAGCGCAGCCTCCAGCGCGCTGATGTGCCCCTCCAGGCGGCCGGCAGCGTCTCCCGCTGCCCCTTCGGCCGTCCGCAGCTCTTCCTGGTGCAGGGCGGCGGCGGCCAGCAGCTCCCCGCGCCCGGCATCCAGCGCCTGCCGCCGGGACCCGGCGGCGGCCAGCCGCGCTTCCGCCGCTGCGAGCACCGCCGCGCGGCCCTGGCGCTCACGTTCTGCCGATTCCCACTGGGCCTCGGCAGAACGCAGCCCCTGCAGTCTCTGCATGGCTTCCTGCAGAGACTGCCGCTCCTGGGAGCGGACCGCCAGCGGCTGCAGGCTCTGCTGCAGCTCGTGCTGTTTCTTTTGGCCACGGGCCAAAAGCTCACGCTCCCGGGCCAGGCTCTCCCGCCCGGCGGCTAAGGACCGGGCGGCTTCCTCGCGGCGCGCCTGCAGCGCCGCCCGCTCGCTGTGCAGCGCGCCGAGCTCGGCCTCCAGCTCGAGCGCGCGCCGGTACCGGCCCTCCTCCTCGCGGAGGGCCGGCTCGCCTGCGGACAGCGCGGCCTGGGCCGCTGCTTCCGCTTCCGCCCCGGCCGCCGCCTCCTGCACGGCGGCGGCGGCCAAGGCCTCAAGGCCCCCGGCGCGTGCCGCCCGGGCCTTCCAGGCCTCCTCCGCGCTGCGCCAGGCCTTCAGCGCGGGCAATCTGCGCTCGGCCTCGTCCGCCTTGCCGAGCTTCTGCTCCAGGAGGAGGATCTGCTCCTCCTGGGCCAGCAGGGCCTGCCGCTGCGACTCGCGGCGGGTCCGTTCCTCCTGCAGCTCGCGGATGCGGGCGAAGCGCTCGGCGCGCTTCGCAGCCTCCGTGAGCCGCCCCCGGCAATCCGCCGCATGACGGATCGCCTCCTGCACACGGACGGCGGCCGCTTCCACATCTGCCTTACCCGCGCTGCCCAGCCCCTGCTGCTCAGCCTCCAGAGCGCGCAGTGCCGCCTCGTTCTCCTTGACGCGGCGGCTCAGCTTAAGTGCAAGCCCGTCGCCGTACTGCTCCAGATGGAACAGACGCTGGAGCATCTGCCTGCGGTCCACGCCCCGCAGCGACAGGAACTCGGCGAATTTGCCCTGCGGCAGCACAACGGCCCGGGTGAAGTCGTCCATCTTCAGCCCGATGTGCTCCTCGACACAGCGCGTAACCTCCGCCAGCTTATCGGCCATCACAAGATCCCCGTCCGCCTTCACCTCGATGAACCGGCTGATCGTATTGCTGACCGACTGCTCCCCGGTGCGTTTGAACTTCCGTTCCACGCGGTAGCGGCGCGCCCCGGAAGAGGAGTTCAGCTCGAAGGTGAAGGCCACGCTGAGTTGGTCCTCGGAATGGTTCATAATCCCCTGGGTTCCGTTCACGGCGCGCTCCACTTTGCCGTACATCGCCAGTGTAATCGCGTCCAGCAGACTGGATTTGCCGCTGCCTGTCGGACCGAAGATCCCGAACAGCCCCGTCTCGGTCAGGCTCGCAAAATCAATCTCCTGCTGCGCCCGGTAACTCTGCAGCCCGGATAATTTCAATAATATCGGCTTCAAATCAGTTCTCCTCCCCTTCCGCAGCTTCGTGCCGCTCTTCTTCCGCCAGCTCCAGGAACAGCTCAATCAGGCTGTCATCCGGCTCCGCACCGCCGGTCTGGCGCTGATAGAACCTGCGGAACAGCTCCTGTACCGGCATGCGGGAGCGGGACATCTCTTCCAGCTCCTGCTCCATCTGCGGATAGATTGGCCGGATATGGACGATGCCTTCCCGTGACTTGCGCAGCCGCTGGATATCATTCATCGACATCGCCTCGGTCAGCCGCAGCTCCAGATCAATGAATGCTCCTTCATCCCTGCCCTCATCCAGCCAGCCGTAGACCTCCTGCAATCCGCCCGCAGACTTCCAGTTCACCAGCGGACGCCCGCAGGAGAGATAGATCTCCTCGAACACCGGCTCCCCGCCGGGTGCGACATCAATCATGGCCACCGACTTGGCCTGGCCTGCTTCTGAGAAGCTGTAAGCCAGCGGAGAGCCGCTGTAGCGGATCATCCCGTCGCCCTTGACCCGCTGGGCGCGGTGAAGATGCCCAAGTGCGGTATATTGCGCGCCGCAAGAGAGTGCCGAAGGATCAACGGTATACGCACCGCCGACCTGGATCGGCCGTTCGGAGTCACTCTCCACGCCGCCCAGCACATAGATATGGCTCATCGCCAGATTGACGGTCTGCGGGGTGAACTCGCGTCCAAGCAGATTCATCAGCCGCCCCACCCGGGCGCTGTAAGCCAGCCTCAGCTCAGCCTCTCCGCTGTCTCCGGCAAGCAGCTCGCCCAGCCGGGCTTCGGAGGGGTAAGGGAGCGCAGCGATTTTGGCAACCTCGCCGGTTCTGGCCACATGCACCGTGACCGGTTCCGAAGTCGGCATTCCGACGAGCGTAATCCCCTGTCTGCGGACAAGCGGAGACACGGAAGCTACGCGCTCCGGCTGGTCGTGATTGCCCGAAATAACCACCAGCGGACGGCCGCCTGCCGTCAGTCTGGCCGCCGCGTCATAGAACAGCTGCTCCGCCGCAGCCGGAGGATTGACCGAATCATAGACGTCCCCCGCCATGAGAATCAGATCCGCCCCGGAGGAATCGGCTATCCTAACCAGCTCATCCACGAACTGCTCCTGCTCCTTCTGCCGGCTTCGGCCCTCCAGCGTCCGCCCCAAATGCCAGTCTCCCGTATGCAATATACGCATTTCCGCCCTCTTTTCCCCGCCTGTCTGCGGCAATCATAGATTCATATAATAGATTGAACAATCGGCCAGTAATCCTGCACAGAATACAACATTCCTATTCCAATATGTGGCCCTATTCCGGAAGTATTGCAAGAAAAGCAGCATTTCCCCCGTCCAGTCCGATATACGGAGCTATTCTTGTATTTCATGCAGCAATCTGGTCCAATACGCGGCAATGTCTACACTCAAGCTGCAATATTTACAACATTTCGCATCTTATAGTCCCGCCGCCAACAATCACCGAGCAGAATGTATGAGCAGGTATGAATTAGCCTAAAACACCGCTTAGCACACCTATATCCGCCGCAGTTATCGCATCATTTCCCCGCCAATCACAATCTCACAGCATGTCCGCCGTCGAAAAAGTACAGCCATACCTCGCTGACCGGCTCGCCCAGAATATCCAGCAGCGCCTTGCTGTACAGCTCCAGCTGGAAACGGTATTTGTCCGACAGCTGTGTAAGCCCGTCTCCATGCGGAGGGATATGATCTGTTTTGTAATCCAGCAGAATCAGCCGCCCCTCTTCCCGGAACAGGCAGTCAATCACCCCTTGAATCAGTACCGTCTCTGCAAAATCACCGCCACCGCGTTCATCCGCAAGTCCGGCAGCCGCTTCATCCAAATAGTCAAGCCCCCGGTAGGCTTCACCGGCTGGCATCGTGTAGCTGAAGGGCTGCTCTCTGGTCTTCCAGGCAGAGTGGAAGAGTCTGTGGCCCAGCTCACTCTGGCAGAACTGCCCGACTTCCTCCAGCACCACCGCATCTGCCTGTTCCCTGCTAAGGATAGCAAGCCTTACAAGACGCTCAAGCGTAGCCTCCAGCACAGACCGGTCTACCGGCTCATCCAGGGGAATATGCTGCATCACCGTATGGTAAGCCGTTCCACGCTCTGCAGGGGTAAGTCCCCGCTTTTCCATGAATTTCGGCCGCTGGAGATGCAGGCTGTCCCTATACCCGCGTTCATTCCGTTCGTCCGGAATGCCCGGTAGCTTCCGCACCTCCAGCTGGTCGTAAGACGGCTGCTCCTGCATCGACAATAATCCCTTGAGCTCGGTGACCGAGGTCTTAGCAGGGATGCCTGACGCTGACGCATACCGGTAAGTCCAGCCCAGTCTCTCCGCAATCTCCGCAGCAGCCGGGGTCTCAGGTCTTGACACCGCCCTGCCCCTGCGGAGCGCCTCCAGAATTACCCGGCGTTGCTCGCTCTTGTCCTGATCGTCATCCCCTGCAAGAAAAGCGCCCGGGCTAAGCTCCGCTGCACCAGTCACCGTAATGCTCCAGTTCGACTCATCGCCATGCAGCACCGTGGATACCGGCCCCTCGCTGCCTGCCAGCTTGCGCAGAATAGCAGCGGCAGGGTGGCGGATCAACGCCGGTCCCACCCAGTCCAGATAACTGCGGCCCCGGGCCAGCAAGTGATCCGCCAGCAGCAGCTCCTCGCGGCCCTGCATCGCTGCCCAGCCGGAAGCCGTGCGCGGCAGATCCCTGACCGTACCCACCAGAATCATTTTGTCGCGCGGACGGGTCAGTCCGACGTAGAGCACGCGCATCTCCTCAGCGAGCAGCTCCAGCCGCGAACGGCGGTTAATCGCCAGATAGGGCAGTGTCGGGTAGCTGACCCGGGTCTCCCGCTCCACGAAGCGCGGCCCGAAGCCAAGCTCCTTGTGCATCAGGAACGGAGAATGGAGGTCCTGACGGTTGAACATTTTGGCCATACCTGCCAGAAAGACAACAGGGAACTCCAGACCCTTGGACTTGTGGATCGTCATAATTCTGACGCCCCCGGCCTCCTCGCTGCTTCCTCCGGCAACCCCCAGATCGCCGCCGTTCTCTCTCAGCCGTGAGATGAACACCAGGAAGCGGAATAGCCCTCTGGCCGAGGTCTCGTTCTCGAATTGAACAGCCCGGTCATACAGCGCCTTCAGATTGTTCTGGCGCTGAAAGCCTCCGGGAAGACCCCCGACCCACTCCAGATACCCGCTCTCCCGGTAGATCCTCCAGATCAGCTCGCTTAAGCTTCCTTGCCGGGCAGCATTTCTCCAGTTCTCCAGCCTATCCAGGAAGGACTTAAGCTTACGCTGCAGCGTAAGCGGAATATCCCGCAGCGCCGCCGAAGCATCGGTTCCGTCTATACCTTCCTGTACACCCTCATTTCCTGACGATGGCGTAAGCTCTGACGCGGCGGCTGTCTCTCCGGTTGTGTCACCGGTACCGGCATCCTGCCCCGCCAGCAGCGCAGACTCCCGGAACAGGTCCGGCTGATTGTCCAGCAGTGCTTCCCCTGCTTCAGAGGCCGCAACCAGCGCATCATAGAATGTTCCTCTGCTGCACAGCCGCACCTTCGCCAGCTCCTCCTCGCGAAGGTTCACTACCGGTGAGCGCAGCACTCCGGCCAGGGGAATGTCCTGGCGGGGATTATCGACAATCTGCAGCAGGGAGAGGGCAATCTCCACCTCCGTAGCCTGAAAATACCCCTTGTTCTGGTCCCCGTACGCCGGAATGCCTTCACCCCGCAGCTCCTCAATCATCAGCGGCGTCCATACCCGGGCCGAACGCAGCAGAATGACAATGTCGCCGTATACTACGGGACGCATGATCCGCAGTCCTTTATCATAGATCAGCAGCGGCTCACCGCCGGTCATTCCCGTCATCTGTGAGATACGCCGGGCAATGGCCCGTGCTTCCAGCTGCGCAGTCTCACTCTCGGCCGCCTCCAGCTCCAGAAGAGGCAGCTCATCGCCCTCTGCCGCTTCGTCCGCCGGACCCGTCGCAGAGGCTCCCTTGTCGATCAGCAGCAGCTCCGGCGCAAAATAAGTATCCGGGCCTTTCTCCGCAGCTCCCGGGAAGTTCGCTCCGTACACCAGCTCTGCCCGCTCATCATAACTGATCTCCGCGACATTGCTGTCCATGATCTGCCGGAAGACCATATTCACCGCATTCACCACTTCCAGCCTGCTGCGGAAATTGCGGGCCAGATCGATGACGAGACCCTCTTCCCGTTCCTCCTGTCCCGGATCAGCCCCCGCCCGGCCATCTGCCTCACCGGCATGCAGGGCGCTACCTGCACTGTCTCCGTAGGACGGACCATTACTGAACCTGCGGTATTTGTCCAGGAACAGGCCCGGCTCCGCCAGGCGGAACCGGTATATACTCTGCTTCATATCCCCGACCATGAAACGGTTGCCGGGGAATTCCCGGGAGATCAGCCGGACAATCTCCTCTTGCACACTGTTAGTATCCTGATATTCATCCAGCAGCACTTCGTCGAACTGGCTGCGGTACTCTATCGCAGCATCCGACGGGAGCGAATGCCCCGGCTGCGAGTCCGGATGGCGCAGAATCTGCAGGCAGTAATGCTCCAGATCACTGAAGTCCACCAGCCCCCGGCCCGCCTTTTCCAGCCGGTAGCGCTCACCGAACGCAATTACAGTCTCCGCCAGCTCCTGCATCAGCGGAGCCGCCGTATGAAGCTCACCCAGGAAGGATTCCGCCGGACGGCCGAACAGGGATTTTTGCAGCTCCAATAGGCTCTTCTTCACCTGATCCCGGATCGCCTTCACGCTCTCCTGAAGCAGAGGGTCGGTGGCATCCTTCTTGCAGGGCTTCAGCTTCCCGAAGGAGATCTCCATGAAAATATCATACAATCCGGCCCAGGGCTGTGAGTCCACTGCGTCCAGCAGACCTTGCGCCATCTCCAGATCGGCTGTGAGATTCTCCGCATAGGGTGCAGGACCGCCTGGCTGAAGCGCGATGTCACGCCCCTGCTCCAGCTGGCTGACCGCCCCCTTCAGCGTCAGCCTGGCTTCGGCGAGAATGCTCTGCACCCAAGGCGTATGGCTCAGAGCCTCAGCATCCGGCAGCGCAAAGTCGGCTGCGGTATCCCGCAGCCACTGCGCGGGCCAGGGATGGCTGCGCGCGAAATCATGCAGCCGCTGAATCAGCGAATGCACCGCATCATCGCTCCGTTCACCGCTGAACCAGTCTGCGAGCTGCACGAACAGGGTATCTTCCCCGTCCTCAGCAACCTCGCCGTATTTCTCTTCCAGCAGCTCTTCCAGCAGCTCCTGGCGCATCATCTCCGCCTCATGCTCATTCAGAATACGGAAGCCGGGATCGATTGGAATCATCTGGTAATACCTGCGGATTACTTCAAGGCAGAAGGAATGCAGCGTGGTAATAGAGGCTCTGCCCAGGAGAGCCAGCTGGCGGCGCAGATATTCGTTCCCGCCTTCACTGTCCTCCTCCAGCTTGCGCTCGAGCGCTTCCCGGATACGCTGGCGCATCTCGGAAGCGGCAGCCTTGGTGAATGTTGCCACCAGCAGCCTATCCACGCTGAAGCCCGCTTCCTCATTGCTGATTTTGCGGATAATCCGCTCGACGAGAACCGCCGTTTTGCCGGAACCGGCTGCCGCCGCCACGAGAATATCGCTGCCGCTCTCGGCAATGGCGCGCCACTGGTCGTCACTCCACAGACTGCCTTCCGGCTTCGTTTCGGGTACAGGTCTTGTGCTCACAGCTTCTCTCCTCCTTTGCGGGACAGCAGATCCCAGATCACTTCTTTGCCCGGCTTACTTAGAATATTATAACTATTGCCATCCACCGCTTCATCGAACTGGCAGACGGGACGGAAGGAGCAGAAGGTACAGGCCGTTTCCTGCTGGATGCGGTAAGGCTGTATCGCCACATCCCCCTCCGTAATGCTGGTCCCGATCTCCGAGATCGTGCTGCGCACCGAGGACCGCAGCTGCTCCCACTGCTCTGGGGTAGCTACAGATGCGCTGCTGTAGAAGCTGCCGTCACTCTTCAGCGCTACCGGAACAATAGAGGAATACCCTTTGTCTAGGGTGGTATCCATCAGCGATACTACCTCACGGTCGGCGGTCAGCAGGCCCTTCATCTTGAAGCGCTTCATCAGCTCCTGCTCCGCCTGTTCCCGGTTCATTCCGTTGGCTGAGGTCAGAAGCGGATCATGAACGTGGAAATAGAGCGCCCCGGCAGGCAGTGCTGCCTGGCCGAGCCATTGCTCGGAATAGGTCAGCAGCACATCAAGGTAAGTTAACATCTGCAGCGACAATCCATAGTAGACCTCATGCAGCTTGAGGTCCTTCTGGCTTGATTTGTAGTCGATAACCCGCAGCAGAATCCCCTGTTCCCCTTCAGCCTTATCCACCCGGTCAATCCGGCCGACCACCTCCATGACACAGCCGTTCGGCAGTGTAATTCTCAGCGGAGGCAGCTCCTGTCCCGGGCCGAAATCCAGCTCCAGCCCGACCGGCTCGAAGCTCCCGCGCCGCGAATGCTCCCCGAGGATGACCGAAGCGCGGCCGACAATATTCTTCAGCTTGCGCGAGATATAGCCGTATCGCTTGCTGCTCATCAGAATCTCTCCCTGTAACAGTGGTGACAGCTTATCCACTGTCGCCCCTGCCTCACGGCGGCATTCCTCCGCAGTCATGCTGCCCCAGCTGCGGCCTTGCTCCTGCAGCCGCTTCGCCATTTCACTAAGGGCCGCATGGAAAAGCTGCCCGATATCCGGAGCCTGGAGCTTATAGAGCTGGCGCTCCTTCAGCCTCAGTCCGTAGGAAGCGAAATGAGAGAAGGAGCAGGCAACGAACCGCTCCATCCGTGACACGCTGCCACGCAGCGTAGAGCCGCCATACAGGCGCAGGCTGGTCTCCTTCTTCAGCCGTATGCCTTCATTGCGGTAGAACAGCGAGCCGAGCAGCCGCTCCAGCTTCAGCTTCATGGACAGATCCGCATGGCGGTATTCCGCTGCCTGATCACCCGCAGGCTTGTCTGCGCCCTGCTCCGCCGCAAACCAGTTATAGACCTCCCACCACATGCCGGGTATCTCTGCCCCTTGACGCCACTGGCGGAGCTGAAGCAGCAGCATGCGGAGCGTCTGCTCAGGATGGCCGATGAAGTCCATATGGACAGCATCGTCATCATTGCCGCTCTGCGGGAAGCCGGAGAGGAATTGTTCATCTAACTGCTGCGGGAACATTCCCTGCAGCTGGCGGATGACCTCCGAAGGCAGCAGTGCTTTGCCCTCATCGTCAGCTGCAGCATAGCTGATCCACAGCTTCCTGCTGGCCGTCGTAAGCGCATTGTAGATCAGGAAGCGCTCATCCAGCAGCTTCCGGGAGGAGCCCGGCGCAAGCTCCATCCCGGACTTCTCCAGCAGGAGGCGTTCCCCTTCGGAAAGAATGCCGTCTTCCTTGAACTGCGCCGGCACCACTCCTTCGTTGAAACCGAGCAGGAAGGCGTACTTCACCCCCGACACCCGGGTACGGTCCATCGTACCTACCAGCACCTGGTCAAGAGCGGGCGGGACGAGCCCCATCTTAAGCTCAGCCAGACCGGTCTCCAGCACCCCGGCGAACAGGCTGAATTCTATCCGTTCCTTGCCCATCATCTCGGCAATCTGGTCCAGCAGACCCAGAACAGCGCCCCAGAGCTGGCTATGCTCCCGGGCGGCTTCCGGGCGGCCTTGCTTCAGAGATTCTGCCCCCATCCCTTCGAGCTTCCGTGCCGCTTCCGTATCCTCCAGCAGCAGATATACCGCCCGGCATAGCTCCAGACCGCTGCGGCTGGCTTTGATTCTCTGCTCAAATGACTGCAGCGGTTCCGCAACCGCCTTCCGGCAGGCCTCCATCCTTGCCAGCATCGCTTCATCTACAGCTTCACTGCCCTCCAGAGAGAGGCGCGGAATCCCCTTCCAGGAGCGCCCGTTCGTCCAGCGGGAGCCGTGAATGCCGCAGGCCAGCACGTAGTTCTCCAGCTCATCCATATGGGCGCGGGTAATGCTTCCGTCCAGCGGCAGCAGCAGCTCTGTCTTCACGCAGCGGAACACATCCTCATAACGCCAGCGGCGGCGGACGACATCCAGGGCCGAGCGGATGAATTCCACCAGCGGATGATGCAGCTCACTGAGCTTCTGGTCCAGGAAGAACGGAACGCCGAAGTCCTGAAATAACGGGGCGATCAGCGGCTCATAATCGGCCATATTACGCATGAATACCGCCATTTCCCCATATTTGGCTCCCGATTCTCTGGCCAGGGCCTGCATCTCGCGCAGCACGCCCTCCACCTCGGTGCGTCGTGAAGCTGCAGCCCGGATACTGATAGCTTCCTTCACCTGTTCAGCCGGTCCTGTCCAGGGATGCCGGCGCTGTAGTCCGCGCTCCAGATGCGCGAGTACCGGACTGTCCTTGAACCTTGGCAGGACGGGCGGAGCCAGCAGTTCATCCCACACGGTAAGTCCCATCTCTTCTGCTAATCCCCGCAGCTTAATGTAAGTAACCGCCGCCGGATGGAACAGCTCCAGTTCATGCGGGGCACCGCCCGGCGGATAGATCCGGTCCAGTGTGAGCGCAATGGTCATGGTGTCCGCGTACTGCATCAGCTCACGCAAGACGATGAATTCCTGGTTGCTGAAGCCGTGAAAGCCATCCACCCATATCTCGGCGCCGCGGATATAGGCAGAGTCCGCAATATGCTCAGCCAGTTCGGCCAGTCTGTCCTCTTCATCTATATAGAGCTGTGACATCTCCTGGTCCAGCTCACTGAAGACGAGATGCAGATCATCCAGCTTCCCGGCCAGAATAGGGCTGCCCAGCGTGGCATCCCGCATTCTGCCGATCTGCTCCTCCAGGTCTCCGGCTCCAAGACAGCAGCGCTTAAGCTCCGTGTGCAGACTGCTGAGCCGCTCCACAAATCCCGGCCGGTCCGAGGAAGCCCCGAACAGCTTCAGCTCCTCCTTGCGCTTGCTTATAATCTTGTAGATCAGCATCTTCTTGCCTTCTTCACTGATTGGCAGACTTGCGCTGCCGCCGGTCTCCTGCTTCACCCGGTAGGCAAGCCGCGAGAAGCTGAGCGTCTGGGCGCGCAGACTTCCCTTCACGCCGCCCGCCGCCAGCAGTCCCCGTTCCGCTCCGAACGATCCCTGCTCGGGAACAAGTATAATGATTGGGGCCCCCAGCGGCTCTGCCTTCAGCCTGGAGGACACCCGCTCCCATATTGTAGTCGTCTTGCCGCTGCCCGAGCGGCCGATGATGAAGTTAACCGTCATTTCAGCAGACTCCTTCCGTTGAACCCTGGCACTCAATGCAATACCAGAATCTATGAAACTTCTCGTCTCAATAGTATAGCATACCTCAACCGCACGCTCCAGAACGTACGTTTGCCATTGTTTGCAAATACACAAATAAAAGACTCTCCCGGAGCCGCGCAAACGGCAGACGGAAAAGTCTGAATAAACTCATCAGCTATAGCAGCTATTCTGGTTATGAACCACCTTTTAACTGTACCAAAATGCATCAAAAAAGAGCCTCTATAAAAGAGACTCTTCCCGCAAAACCGGCTGGCCCGCCGGGTCTGAAACTTCTATTTGCTGCGCACCTCAAAGATGGCGAACTTCAGATAATGCCCCTCGTCTACGCCGAGAATCTGCGGATGGTCCTTGCCTGCGGCCCGCCATTCGATCAGCCTCAGCACCTTGCCGGCATCCTTGGCCGCCTCCATGATCGTGTCAAGGAACAGCTGCGGCTGCATGTGGTATGAACAGCTGGCCGTGACCAGATATCCGCCGTCATTCACCAGCTTCATGCCCTGCAGATTGATGTCCTTGTAGCCGCGTACGGCCCCTGCCACTGCACTTTTGGTCTTGGCAAAAGCAGGCGGGTCCAGAATCACGACATCCCACGTGCGCCCGCCCCCGGCGGTCATCGGCTTCGCGGTGTCCGCCTTGGCAACCGGCTTGCTGCCGGTTTTCCCTTCCGCAGCTGCGCCGCTCGTAGCCCGCTCGGTCCGTTCCTCCTGCCCCTTGACCTGATTGCGCAGGAAGGCAAATGCATCATCCACCACGAATTCCACCCGGTCGCTGAACCCGTTGATCTCCACATTGGCCTTCGCACTCTCGATGGCATGCGCAGACACATCCAGGCAGGTTACCTTCTTGGCGCCATACTTGCAGGCATGCAGTGTGAAGCTTCCAGTATGCGCAAAGCATTCCAGCACAGTTGCCCCATCCCAGTAAGGGAATGTAACAGGCTTGCCGCTTTTATTGACCGGCAGTGTCTGGATGGAACCATCCTCGGCAGCTACGCTCTGCAGTGTAATTCCGCTGCGCCCGCCCCAGCCCTTCATCAGCGGGGCAATCGATGCCCTGTTCTCCCGCTGATCGAAGAAGTAACCGGTCTTCTGCCCCTCTTCAATATCAACGATGACCTTCAGCCCGTTCTCACTTACGGTAATGTGGCGCGGACATTCGCCGTAGAGCACGCCCGTGGTCTGTTCCAGCCCCTCCAGCTCCCGCACACTGACATCGCTGCGCTCGTAGATGCCACGCGGCGCCATCACCTGCACCAGCGCCTCCACAATCTCAGAGCGATGCTGATCCATAGCCAGTGTCAGCAGCTGCACTACAAGGACTTCACCGAAGCGGTCAATGATCAGCCCCGGCAGGAAATCCGCTTCCCCATAGACCAGACGGTAAGCGTCCGCCCCCGGCAGGAAGCGTTCCCTGTGCCGCAGACAGTCCGCGAACCGCTGTGCAAAAAACGCCGTGTCCATTGCCGCCAGCTTATGCTGCGACAGAATTCTCACCCGGATCTGCGAAGCCGGATTATAATACCCGGTAGCCAAGTACCGCCCCTGATGGGTCAGAACATCCACCAGTCCGCCTGCCTGCGGCTCTCCGTCTACAGATGCTACTTCACTGGCATAGACCCATGGATGGCCCTGCTCCAGTCTTTTTTTACGGTTACGTTCCAGAATTACTGATGCCAATACCTTCAACTCCCTATTCTTGTTGCCAGATTAATATACATGTCCTATGCCTGGCGTTCATATATTGGTACAACCCCCGTTCAAAAAGGAGCCTGTCCTTATGATCCGTGAACTGCTATTCCCTATCCTCTACGGTCTTGTCATATTCCTCGCCGGGATGAAGGTGATGGAAGCCTCGCTGTCGCGGCTGGCCGGTCCGCTGCTGAATCGCAGCCTGCACAAGGCTACCTCCACACCGGCCAAAGGCCTGATCGTCAGCGCCCTGCTGTCGGCGCTGCTGCAGAGCAGCACCGCTGTAACGGTGCTGACCATCGGCATGGTCAATGCCGGGCTGCTGACCTATGCCCGCACGCTCGGCATTATTCTCGGCAGCAACATCGGCACCTGCCTAACCACGGAGCTGATCAGCCTGCAGATCAGCACGCTGGCCGCGCCGCTGCTGATCGTGGCGCTCTGCCTGTGGGCCGCCGCCGTGATGGCCGGCGAGCTGGCCCCGCAGTCCTGGCGGCTGCTTGAGGCCTGCCGCCGGATCTCGGGACCGCTGCAGTTCATCTGCCTCGCGGTCACCGGCTTCGCGCTCATCCTGTGGGGCATCGCGGTCATGCAATCCATCGGCCCCGCCCTGGAAGGCAGCGCCCTGTTCCGCTGGTTTCTCGGACATGCCGCAACCAGCGCACTTTGGGGGCTGGCCGCCGGGGCTGTGCTGACGGCGATGGTGCACAGCAGCGCCGCAGTCATCGGCATGGCGATGGGCCTCGCCGCCAGCGGCGTGATGCCGCCTGCGCTTGGCATCGCCATCGTCCTCGGTGCGAACATCGGCACCTGCGTCACTGCCGTCATTGCCGCCATCGGCAGTACGCCTTCCGGCGTATTCGTCGCCTGGTCGCATGTCACGCTGAATGTCGGCGGCGCCTTGCTCTTCCTGCCCTTCACCCAGCCGCTGCAAGCCCTGTCCGCCTCGATCGGCGGCGGACCTGCCGCCCAGCTCGCCCATGCCCAGACTATTTTCAACGTCGTCTGTTCGCTTGGGGTACTGCCGTTATGCTATCTGCCCGTCTGGTCCAGGCTGGAGCAGCGGCTGCAGTCCTGAGTCTTCCAAGAATCGTAATCGCAGTCCCCATTATACTTCAAATCCATCCTGCAGTACTAATCCAATCTGCAAGGGAAGTATAATAAACAAAGTGAGTGATTTACGCAACCCATAGAAAAAAAGACCTAGGGCACTATCACCCCAGGTCTATATTTACATCAGCTTCTTAATCTTATCCAGTGGCAATTCAACGGCCTCGGATACCGCTTCCGGAGAAAATCCATTAAGCAGCAATTTACGGATGAGCTCCGCCTGACCTTCTTCTTTTCCTTCAGCTTTCCCTTCCGCTTTGCCCTCTTCGTATCCCCAACGCTTCCAGGCTGGCATCAATTCCATAATGACTTCTCCCTCCTCCGGGTAATGATCAATTAATTCTCTTAGAATCTCCTCATCCTGTGTCCGGTCCGGCTTGAAATACAAATCCGCCACTGACATAATCAGCGCCAGCCGTCCCTGATCCAATCGCGTCCTGAGCTTGATGAACATACGCAGGAATTCCCGCCGTACTTCTCTCGCCTCTCTTGTAGTATAACCCATCTTCGCTATTAACGCAGCAGCCACTGCATTGTCTGAGTCGATGAACCGCCGCCAGTTCTGCTTACGCAGCTCCACCTTAAGGAACTGGAAGCGCAGAATGGAATGCTCCGGAATTGACATCTCCAGCGTGTCCTGCTCTTCCCGGACCTCATCTGACGTAAAGATCGCAATCGGAATAATCAGCTTATGGTCTTTGCGGTAGCGCTCGAATAGACGGCTGAAGTAAATAAACATTCTCTCATGGAATGCGGTATCCCTATACGATTGCGGTTCCAGGTGAATTAGGATATAACCGTCCAGCCCTTTGTAGCGGGTCTCCAGCAGCAAATCCAGCTCACGCGCTTCTTCGCCTACAATATCTACCAATAACTCCTGCATTAAAAACCGGGTCTCACTATAGTCCAGCATGGCATGCAGTTCAGGAAAAAATAACTCTATGAATTCTTCAAAGAACGTCTCCAGCAGCTTTTTGAAAGCTTCATCATGTGGTATAGAAATATGTTTCGCCTCCTGTTATAGGTTTGAGCTTGTACTAATGTGATTATATTCCATTTATTTGGGATTGTATATAATAAAAGGAACATACATTCGCTTCTAAATGTGATATCCCTACCTTATTAACTTTGTGCATTCCGATTCCTCACCATAAACAAAAAACCTGCACACCGTCCAAATGGACGTATGTACAGGTCTTCTTGTAGCCGCTCAAACCGCCAGCAGCTCTGCGCTATTTCACACTAACAGATACCGAGACGGTCTTGGTACCCAGTTTTCCTTTAATAGATGCGCTCCCCTTACTGACTGCTGTAATCTGTCCGGCAGCATTCACCTTGGCGACAGCAGGCTTGGAGCTGGTCCAGGCCACGCTTCCTGTGACAACTGCAGTGCGGCCGGTATCATACAGCGCGGTTACCACTACGTTTTTGCCAGCGCCTGGTGCAAGACTCAGCCGGTTCTCACTGACCGTAAGCTTCATTAGCTTGGGAACAACCGTAATCTTTACCGTCGCCTGAATGCCCTGGTAGGAACCGGTCAGGGTAGTTGTCCCCTCAGCCACTGCTTTAACGGAGGTTCCCTTAATTGTAGCCACAGCAGGATTCGAGGATTCCCAGTTCATTGCCCCCGAGAAGTTGGCAGATTTGCCGTTTGAAAAATATCCGGTAGCCTTGATGGACTTGGACGCCTTGATATTCATTTCCAGCGTCGCCGGCTCCACCACCAGCTTCACGACCTTCTGTTCAATCGTTACCGGAACACTGATGGTCTTGTTGGAGTAGGTTCCCTTCAGGGTTGCCGTACCTTTGACCAGTCCCTTGATGGTCTTGGCGGAAGTTGTCTGTTTAAGAACGGCATTGCTGCCGCTCAGCTCCCACTTAATGCTTCCCGATACATCCAGCTCGTCGCCATTCTCCAGCACAGCCTGGACAGCGGGCAGCGGCAGCTCTTCACCGATCACTACGCCCAGAGCAGCATCGGGTCCGATCAGGACCAGCACTTTATTCTGAACTGTAACATTAAACTGAACTGTCTTGGAGCGGATCGCCGCAGCCGAAGCAGAGGTCACTTCACCCGTCTTGAGCTTCCCGGTCAGGATCGCTGTGCCTGCCTTGCCGCCGACAAACTTCCCGTCCTTGATGGACACAATCTCTTCATTCGCAGAGGTCCATTCCATCTCATCGCTAATGTCCAGCTTGGTTCCGTCATACTTGGTTCCGTTCACCTTCGGCAGGCTAACCGCATCCGCCGTGTATATTTCCTGCTCCGTCTTCTCCAGGCCCAGCACAGTCAAGGTTGGATAGACGGTGATCTTGAAGCTTTTGCTGATGCCCAGATAGCTGGCCTTAATGATTGAAGTTCCTACCGCTTTACCCGTAACAGTGGCATAAGCGTTGCCTGCATCCGCCGTATTGGCAGTTACTGTAGCATTCATCAGGTTATCCGAGGTCCAGACGGCGGACGCCGTTTCGTTCGAGGTTGAATTGACGGCATTCCGCATTGCTGCGGTTACATTCAGACTCTCCCCCAGGAAAAGCGACTGGTCGCCGGAAGGCGTCAGCAGAAGCGCTTCATAAGGCGCACGCACATACACATCCACCGACTGGGTGACGCCCAGGTAGCTTGCGGTAATAACCGTTTTACCCACGCCCAGGATGGTAATCTCGCCGTCCTTAACAGTAGCTACGCTCTCGCTGGAGCTGCTCCATTCCACCTCATTGCCCAAGGTGATCTCCTGACTTGCCGAAGTGGCTTTGGTCTTGGCGGTCAGCTTGACCGGGTTGTCGCCAACCAGCATTTCCATTTCCTTGACAATGGTGTCTTTCACATCTTTCAATACAATAGCTGCATAAGGAAGCTCTACTACCGCTTTGATCGTTTCGGTTAATCCCTTGTACTTGGCGGTAATGGTAGCCTTACCTTCACCGACCAGAGTAATCTTACCTGCAGTAATGGTCAGCACGCCCGTATTCGAGCTGCTCCATTCCGTGTCCTTCGTGACATCCTTCTCCGCAGTGGCCGATGTTCCGCCGATGGCAGTGGCCGTAACAGACAGCAATTTCTCTTTGTCGCCTAATTTATAGCTGCCCTCTGTGCTGCGGGTCAATTTCAGTTCCTTGAAGGCATGGGTGACCGACACCTCTACAGAAGCTATAGCATTATTGTAGGTTGCTGTGATCATCGCCGTTCCTGCACTTACCGGTTTAAGCTGGCCGTTCAGTACCGTGACCACTTCCTGCTTGGAGGAAGTCCATGTCGCGGCTGCCGTCACATCCCGTTTGGATGCGGAGCCCTCCACATTGGCATATACCTTAAGCTGCTTCGGCGACTGGCCCACAGTGAGCTCAACCTTGGCTGCGCTGTCGAATTCAATAGAGATAGTGTCTCCAGCAGCGGCAAAGACGTTTACCGGAAAAGCGGCTACAACGAGCAGTATCATAATGAGGAGCGTTTTTGTCATTTTCCTGTACACGGTCATCTGTTCTCTCCTTAGACGGTCTGATTATCGGTGGACTTTTTTCCCACTCTCTTCCACTATATCGACAACTCCGGCCCAAGTCTTTACCCCATTTTCAGTATTTCACGATTCCCGGGCAAATTCAGGTCTTTGTAACTATAGAATCCGTACTTATGAAAAAAGGATGTCTCCCTGCCAGCAGTGGCCCGGAAGACATCCGTATACGTCTGTTCTAGCGGACGCTTTCGCGCAGTCCAGCTGCCGCCCGGCTAACACTAACAAGCTCGCCGCGGCATTCATTCACGCCGGCTTCGGTTATCTTCACCTGGCACAGCTCGCCCTGCAGCGAATCGTCGCCGCCAAACAGCACCTGGAGATAGTTGTCGCTGAAGCCGTGCTGTACGCTGCGTCCCGCCGAGCCTTTGGCCGCCCGCTCCGGGATCACGGATAACGTCTTGCCGACGAACCGCCGGGCATAAGCTAGCTGCATTTCTTCAGAGAGGTCAATCAGCTCCTGCACACGCGTATTCTTGATCTCCTCATCGACCTGATTGAGCATCCGTGCAGCCGGAGTTCCGGTCCGTTTGGAATACGGGAAGACATGCATCTCCGAATAGTTGACCGCCTTCATGAAATCATAGCCTGCCCGGAACATCTCATCCGTCTCGCCCGGGAAGCCGACAATCACATCGGTTGTGATCCCTACATCCGGCATAGCCTCTCGGATCAGCTGCATTTTGGCAAAATACTCTTCCGTGGTATACTTCCGGCGCATCGCCTTCAGCACCTCGTTATGACCCGCCTGGAGCGGAATATGCAGATGGCGGCACATCTTGGTGCTGCGGTTCAGCACCTCCAGCAGCTTCTCGTCAATCTGGCTCGCTTCAATGGAGCTGATGCGGACACGTTCCAGCCCGTCCACCTTATCCAGCTCCCAGAGCAGGTCAGCGAGACGGTAGTTGTCCAGATCATCCCCGTACCCGCCGGTATGGATGCCGGTCAGCACGAATTCCTTGTATCCGGCCTCCACCAGCTGATGCGCCTGGGCGACAATCGATTTCGGATCACGGCTGCGCGACAGACCGCGCGACCAAGGAATGATGCAGAAGGTGCAGAAGTTGTTACAGCCGTCCTGAATCTTCATGAACGCCCGCGTCCGGTCAGCGAACCCGGGCACATCCATCTCCTCGAACTCACGCGTCTTCATAATGTTGCGGACCGCGTTTACCGGCTGGCGCGACTCCTGAATATTCTTCACATGGGTCATGATCTGTTCACGGTCCTGGTTGCCGATCACCAGATCGACTCCGGGGATATCTAAGATCTCTCCAGGTGAGGTCTGCGCGTAGCAGCCGGTAACCGCTACGATGGCGTCAGGATTGCGGCGGACCGCCCGGCGGATCATCTGGCGGCTTTTTTTGTCGCCCGTGTTGGTCACCGTACAGGTGTTAATCAGATAGACATCGGCGGAACCCTCGAAATCTACCTGCTCATATCCATCATTCTTAAAAAGCTGCCAGATGGCCTCGGTATCATAGAAATTGACTTTGCAGCCCAGTGTATAAAAAGCTACAGATGGCATGGTTTAAGCTCCTCCCATTTCTCCGGATTCATATAAAATGCAGGCGGCGGCAACCATGCCTGCGGTTTCACAGCGCAAAATACGAGGCCCCAGCCCGACAGAGACGGCTCCGGCTTCCTCAGCCAGCCGGCATTCCTCCGTACTGAAGCCGCCCTCCGGCCCTACAACTATCATCACTTTGGCCGCAGCCTCCTGCGGAAGCGATGCCAGCCATGGCGCGGCTGCGCTGCGGAGCTGGAGGCCCTCTTCCTTCTCATAGCAGAAATAGACGGCATCATAGCCGCCGAAGCTCTGAAGCAGCTGCTTCCAGCTGAGCGGCGAATGCACCTGCGGAACAATATTCCGGTGCGCCTGTTCGGCAGCCTCCTTACAGATTTTGCGCCAGCGCTCTACCCGCTTACTCTCCTTGCGCTCATCGTACTGCACAATCGTCCGCTCTGAGAGGAACGGCGTGAAGGCTACAGCCCCGATCTCCGTGCATTTCTGAATGACTGTCTCCAGCTTGTCCCCTTTGGGCAGACTCTGGGCGACGGTAATCTGGATACGCGGCTCATGGGTCATGGCCAGAGGCTCCAGTATGCTCACGGTGACGAGGCCGATCTCTATGTCAGCAATCTCGGCCAGCGCCTCGCGGGATACCCCGTCGCTGACGATCAGCTTGTCCCCCGCCTTGCCGCGCATGACCTTGGCGATATGGCGGGCGTCTTCACCGTCAATGCTAACCTTGTCTTGTCCGAACTGTGCCGGAGTTACGAAATAACGCTGCATCTCTCAACCTCATTCTGTCCGTTATTCAGGGTAAAAGCGGCGTAGTCCCCGCCAAATCAGGTCCCGGCCGCCGCTTCACACGTATCATTCATCTACTTAATAATCACATTATATTCTACAACGTTTGCCGGGCACTGAACAGCCCCCGTCCTTACTGACGTTCTCAGACCCCGAACATCCTCAGGAACAGCTGGAAGAAATCATTACCCGTACGTGTCGCCCAGTAGCTAAGCGGTTCTATCGTATAGGCGCGCAGACCCGGAATGAAGATGATCAGCAGGAACAGGAAAACCGTATACTGCTCATACTGCTGAAGTCTTCCACGGATCGGACGCGGTGCGATATCCTCTACGATCCGGTAACCGTCCAGCGGCGGCAGCGGAATCAGGTTGAACAAGAAGAGGAAGAAGTTGAAGTGAATGAACATGCCGAAGAACCAGATCAGCGCCCGGAGCACCTGCTCGTTCTTAATCGAATCCATCGTGCCCGTTCCCACAAGAATCGCATAGATCAGCGCACCCAGAATACCCAGCAGCAGATTGCTGATTGGCCCGGCGGCTGATACGATGACACCCATCAGGCGGGGACGGCGGAAATTATCCCGGTTCACGGGAACCGGACGCGCCCAGCCGAAGCCCGCAATCAGCAGCAGAATGATACCGAAGAGGTCAAAATGCACCGCCGGATTCAAGGTCATACGGCCCAGCAGGCGTGCTGTGGGGTCCCCGAATTTATTGGCAAAATAGGCGTGTGCGAATTCATGCACTGTAAACGCAATAACAATCGTAATCAGAAAAAACGGAAGCTGCTGCAAAGGATATACTAAAATTTGATCCAGGGAACCCATCTCTACCTCTTTCCGGCTGTGAACGCCACCCAGTCTTCTTCGCGGGTTACTTCTAAAATCTCGAAACCGGAGGACCTCAGCGCTTCCGCGACTAGCCCTTCCTTATCCTTATAAATCCCCGAGGTAATATAGATCCCCTCCGGCTGAAGCGCACGGTAGACATCGTCCGTGAACAGTACAATAATCTCGGCCAGAATATTGGCCACGACGACACGTACCGGCAGAGTCACTCCCAGCCCGTCAGCCGCCGGGGCAGCCACAGGCACGGCCTCCTGGCCATCTGTATTGCTCGGCCGGGCTGAAGGCCACATCTCTCCGGCTGCGGTATCCGCCGCCCCCTCACCGCCCAACAGCGAGAGCAGATCGCTCTCCTTAACCGTGATGGAAGCCTCCAGCCGGTTCAGCGCCACATTCTGCCTAGCGCTCTCCACCGCCACTGGGTCCAGATCCAGCGCAAGGACAGAGGCGGCACCGAGCAGCATCGCTCCGACAGCAAGGATGCCGGAGCCCGTACCTACATCGATGACCTCGTCCCCGCTGACAATATGCTTTTCAAGAGCGCGAAGGCACAGCGCCGTTGTCGGATGCGTCCCGGTTCCGAAGGCCATGCCGGGGTCGATCTCAATAATTTTTTCATCCGCAGAGGCCGGGGTATATTCTTCCCATGTCGGCTTAATGGTCAGCCGCTCCGAGACGCGCAGCGGCTTGAAGTACTGCTTCCAGGCATGGGCCCAATCCTCCTCATCCACCGTCTTCCAGGAGATCTGTGCCAGCCCGGGGTCGATGCCGAACTCTCTCAGCTCTTCCACCCTTGGCGTCACCTCGGACACAACCGCGTCCATGTCCACCGATTCCGCATAATATCCTTTAATGACCGCTTCCCCTTCGGGGATGTCATTGAGCGGTTCATCGTATAATTCACCGTAACGTGTATCCCGGGTTTTATTCAGCGTCCCGGATTCTTCAATAGAGACTCCGCCCGCTCCGGCCTCAACCAGCAGATTGGATATCATCTCCTGTGCTTCCTCGGTTGTATGTACCGTCAATTCTTGCCATAGCATGGTAATGAATCCTCCTAAAAGTTTTGCGAGCAATACTGCACCCGACTTTTCTTCACGCAAAACTCGCTTCGAAAGCATACACTTAGTTTGTGAGCGTTACTTCTCTCGATTCTGCTTCGAACAAACTTACCTCGGAAGCATAGACTCAGTTTTGGGAGCATAATCTCCCTTGAAGCATGTCTTAGCTAGTATAGCATTTCTTACCCGTTCAGCGCCAAACTGCGTTCAACTCTCTACGCCTGACGGGGTGCTGCGGCAAAAACAATCCAGCGCATGGTCATCTACCATCCCGGAGGCCTGCATAAAAGCGTAACAGATCGTCGAGCCGACAAACTTCATCCCTTTGCGCTTCAACGCCTTGCTCATCTGATCAGACTGGGGAGTGGTCGCAGGGACCTCCGCTCTATTCTTCCAGTGGTTCACAACCTGCTTCCCGCCGACGAAGCTCCACAGATAACCGGCAAAACCTCCCTCTTCCTCGCGGCAGATCTGCTGGTACACCTGTGCATTGGTAATCACTCCCTTAATCTTCAGACGGTTGCGGATAATCCCCGCATTCTGCATCAGCTCAGCGATTTTATCCTCCCCGTACAGCACGATCTTCTCCGGATCAAAGCCGTCAAAAGCCTCGCGGAAGCCCTCCCGCTTCTTCAGCACCGTATACCAGCTCAATCCGGCCTGCATGCCCTCCAGCATCAGCAGCTCGAACAGCTTCAGGTCATCAACCAGCGGCTTGCCCCACTCTTCATCATGATAAGCTATGTATACCGGGTCCGTGTTCACCCAATCGCAGCGCTTTAGTTCCACCGTACCTCTCTCCTCTGCCTTATGATCCTTCAGCTGTACATAAGCCGTATCTTCTAACTGTATACGAAAAAAAGAGAAGAACACAAGGTTCTTCCCGTTAAAATAATGTCACTATTGTCCTTGCAGCTGTACCCGTGTCTCTTTGTCCGGTTCATTGGTAGAGTAGAAGAACATGTATATTGAAGCTTCTGTGCCTTTGAAATCCTTATATACATCAATGCTGTGATTGTTTCCGTTTCCACGGAAGTTTACAGTTACTATTTTACCCAAGATTCGATCTTTACCTGTGCCAATATGAGTCTGATTCACGCCGCCAAAATTCGGATCATCGCTCTTCGTCTCCACGTAGAGGTCTGCTCCCCGCATATAGTAGGTCCACTGCACCGGATACCCGCCGGTTTGCCGGATTAGCGTCTGCTTCTCACTGGAGATGTTGGTTAATTCCAGTGGCTTCTTGTCATCCTCATGCCGGGTAACCTTATAATTACCTACAAGTGTCATTGGTGTTGTCTTTGTAATCTCAAGATCTACCGGCCGTTCGAAGCGCAGCGTTCTCAGATCCTTGTCCTCCGATGTCGAATACCACAATCCGCCTTCCAGCTTCTGTCCGCCTACCTCAAGTCTATAATTCACATAAGGCAGCTCAGCGAATTTAGCTTTAGTCCGGATGGACACACGGACCTGCGTAGGCGTTACTACCATTTGCTCAATCTTGTTAGTCGTGTCTTCCGCTTCCAACGGCAGATCCAGTGCCGTCTTCATCGTGGCGCCAGCCATCTTCTGCTTGCTGAGCTCGAAATCGAACGTCCATGGACCATCAATATTGCGTTCAAGTTTGGTGTAGCTGAGCTTATACGTTGTGTCAGCCTTGGGCACATCACCCGGCTTGTAGTACTGAAGCGAGGTGTATTCCCCGTTGTCTCCGGGCTTGCCCATTGCTCCTGCCTGAGAGTTCTTGACTGGCTCTCCATCTCTATATGCTATGATTTGAGGGTATGCCAAGCTCTTAGCTTCTGGATTATTAAAGACTGCTGCCGTGGACAGCATCAGCTGTTCATTCCCTTCCTTAAAAGGCTGAACACTGAACGACTCCAGTCCATCCCGGTGTACCTGGAAGTTCTGCCGCTCCGGCGAGTCCGTATCCAGCTTCAGGTCCACCTCTTGTTGGGAGTAGGATTGAATTCCAGTTGCGGTAAGGCTAACCTTGACCGTCTCCTGTCCCGGACTCCAGTTCGTCTCGAAATAACCATTGTACCGTTTGTTCTTCTCATCCCACTGCTGGTAGTAGTATTCATTGTCATCGCCGTTCCCATTCGTATCCTTAAGGGACATTCCATTCACATTCCACATTCCATTTCCCTTGTCTCCCCCAACGTCCAGACTATACAGAATTACAGTCCGGTTCTCATCCGAGAGCGCCGTATGTAACGTCAGGGTTACTCCATCCTTGGTGACCGTCTGTCCGAGCGGCTGACCCAGATTCTGTGCCAGCGCCGCCTGTACACCGCTTCTATGGTTCAGCAGATTCCCCCAGTCAACTTGCACAGCGGCATACACAGGAACAGCCATCAGTACTACGCTGAAGGAGGCTGCGACAGTGATCTTTCGCCAATTACGATGACGGACCGGGCTATTTGCTCCCGCACGGCTGCTGCCTTTGGATGATGCATATCCGGCCTGCTCCATTCTGCCCCACATTTGCTCGAAATCAGGGTAATTCAGCTCCTGATTCTCATTTAAGCGACGCTTTAACTGTGCTTCGGTTCTGTCCATATTCATCGTCCTCCTTCGTTATGGGCTGAACGCCCGCTTCTTCCAGAATCATCTTCATCATACGTAGCCCCTTATGCTGTCTGGACTTCACGGTCCCCAGCGGGATATCCAGCATCTTGCGGATTTCCTCCAGACTGAAATCATGCATATACCGCAGCGTCAGCACCGCCCTGATCTTCGCCGGGAGCCGGGACATGTATCCCGCCCATTCCAGCTTCGTTTCCTTCTGCTCCACCAGCTTGTCTACCGGCGGCTGCGGATTCTCCCTGAACATATGGAGATGGGCCGCCAGCTTCTGCTGCAGGCTGTTCCTGCGCTTCAGGTGGTTCAGGCAGGTGTTGACGGTGATTTTCATAATCCAGGCCTTCAGATATTCAACGCCTTGCCACTCGCTGCGGAAGAGAGTGATGAATACCTCCTGACACAGATCCTCAGCATCAGCAGCATCGTGCACCATATAATAGCAGGTGCGGTATACTTCTTTGTTGTAGGTTTGGAATAATTCCCTGTTGCCCACTTGAGCATGCCCTCCTTTCTTGTTTGAATTACCTTTTTAACAACCCCGGGCTTCAAAAGGTTCATTTTCAGCAGCATATCCAGCTATATGTACTAAAAAAGCAGCATGTCCACCTGAAATGCACAGGCTGCATACTGCTTACGATAGATTGTCCGGGAATAACTGCTCATCTTCAGGGCAAGCACAGCTTAGATAATATTCATGACCTCACGCGCCTGGTTGTCCAGTTCCTGCGCAGAGGTAGCAATCAGCGTGAATTCATCCAGCGCCACCTGAATCTGCTGCTGGCTGAGCTGGACATTATCCTGCACCTGGTTCAGGCCCGTAGATATTCTGCCGACCTCTTCCGTAATGGCCTGGACACTGTCCCGCACTTCGGTAATCTGATCCTGCACCATCGCGGACAGCTTTCTTACCTCCTTGGCCACCACATCGAATCCCCGGCCGAATTCTCCGGCATGTGCAGCCTCAATCGCTGCATTCAGGGCAAGCAGATGGGTCTGGGAAGCAATATCACGGATGGTCTGCACTACGCCGCGGATCGCCGCCGCCTGCTTTTGCAGATTCAGCAGCGTTTCGGTATTCTCGGTCGACACCTCGGCAATCCTGTCAATACTCAGCAGCAGCTCCTGACTCCGCTCAATTCCCTTGTCCGCACGCTGATTAAGGCTATCTGCCATTCCCTGCATCCGCTCCACGACATGGCTCATGTTATTCTGTCTCTCCGTGATGTTGGTGGCCACCTTGGATACGCCGATGACATGGGTATCTGTCTCATCAAACACTGGCATATATGTAGCTTCCAGCCAGACTGAATTCCCTTCTGCGTCCATCCGTTCAATTTTGTCCTGGAAGCTCCGGCCAGCCATTAAATTCTGCCAGAACAACTCATAATCGGGACTGTTCACGAATGAGGGGAAGCACAGCTGACTGTGCTGCATGCCGTACATATCCTCTGTTTTGTATTTCACTGACTGGGCAAAGATCTCATTGACATAGGCGACACGGCGGTTAAGATCAAACCGGATCATGGCAAGATTCTTTTCCAAGGCTTTGACAACCAGTTCGTCTGTAACTGCTTGGTCTGCTAGATTTTCCATGTTGACTGCTCCCTATACATCTCAATTTTTAACTGATATGCGGACGACACTTGCTTATTTCACTTTACTCTTATTAACGGCTATTTTAGCTTTTAAAATGATAAGATTTTTTAATTCCCTAACTTAATTCCCCATACGCTGTCCTTCCTGTATGCAGCCGCTTCCAGCAGCTCTGGTAGTCTCGTATCCTGCGGATAATGCCGCTCCAGATACTGGACGAAGGCCTGGCGCAGACCGATCTCCTTGTCCAGCTTGTTGAATTCATTGGGGTGCTTTTCCATTTCGGCGATGGAAGCTTCCCAGCCTACCAGATCTGCCGCCTCCGACTGTTCTGCTCGAACCTTTTCAGCAAGCATTCTTAGCTCCCGGTAAGCTCGTTTCACTTTGGAGGAATAGACCTGCTTCTGGTTCAGGAAGGTTAACAGCGCTACCAGCAGCGCCAGTCCCACCCACATTATCACTGTATCCACTTATGTATCCTCCCGGCTTCGCATATCACTCCATTATACACGCCAAAACACAAAAATACCCCACTTACGCAGGGTATCCGTAGCAACAATTCGTCTGCTCATCTCTTCTTGACTTCACCGAGTTATTCTTTCTTCATAATCTCTCCCAACTGCCGCTTATCAGCCTCACGGGAACGGTCCATGGCCTCAATATCATCCTGATCTGCTTCAGCTGCTGAGAATTCAACATCCTCGGCCTTCGCCTCATAGAGCATTTTCATTTTTTCGGTTTTGGAAAAGATTTTCGAGTTCTCTCTGTCCATCGCTTGCCATCAGCCTCCAATGTATTTATCTGACCTTAAATCATTCCGCCGGCTTCCTCAATAAGCGACATCGCCTGACCATGGACAGCCGCATCTACAATAACCGTCAGCAGAATATTTCTGCCCGTCGGACCGCCATCCCCGCCGTGGCTCATTCCGCTCCCGCTCGTATGCGCCGCAGCTAATATGCCCGTATGGTCACTGACTGCCGTCATCGAATCCATGCTCGCCAAATTGCCGGTAACCGGATTTACTCCCGGCTTCTGCTCGCTTCCCCCAAACCTGCTGAACCGGTCAATGGAAATCTCCTCTGCACGCAGTGCCTGCAGCTTACGGGAGACCCCTTCCGCTTCCTCCGGGGTTTTGAAGTAGGCCAGTATACTTTTTTCAGACATGGGAATTCCCCGCTTTCTGCCTGGTGTCCATAACGTACAAGCTTACTTGGCTATTTTGGATTTCCGGACATAATTTTATACATTTCCCGGCTAAAGGTTCCTTTAAATGGAGGAAATCAGGAGCCAGACTACTAAACTATAAGTTCGTTTTACGCTCAGCATATATGTCAGTAATTATGACGAAAATTGTTTTTTTCTCTGTTATTTTGTATTTTTTTGTCCTATAAGATTGGTTTCATAGGTTAAATAGACTAAACATGTCATATAACATTCCACATAAAATAAAAACGTTCTCAAATCTCTATAAATTTTGTGTGGATTTTACAAATAACCAGTGGTAAAATCTTCTTAATATTTTTCCTAGTAATCTTGACGGAAATAAACCGGATTAATAGAAAAGGAGAATCCGACTACTGTCTGTAGCAGGAGAGATGAAGCCAGAACCAACATCATATTGTGGAGGGGATTACATTTGGAGTGGACAAAATTACCTCGTAAGCTATCATTACTAACATTATCATTAGGTGTGGCTGCAAGTATGATTCCAGGCGCGGCATTCGCCGCCAGCAGCTTGAAGACACCCGTATCAGGCAATCATCTTCCAGCCTTGATTCCAGCGAATCAGCCTTATATTTCTCCACAGATTAACACCAAATCCTCAAATCTTGTCCGGGTTATCGTTCAACTCAGCGGTCAGCCTGCCGCCGTCGGCAAATATGCCGCCAGACAAGGAATTACAGCGCTCGCTAATACAGCGACTGAAGCTGCGGTGAACAGCCAGCAGGAAGAAGTACTTGATAAGGCTGAAGCCAAGAAGATTGACCTGACCGTCAATTACAAGTACGACACGATTCTGAACGGCTTTGAAGTCACCGTTCCGGCTGACAAAATCCCTGAGCTGGCGAAGATCTCCGGCGTGTCTTCCATTTATCCGAACAGCACCTGGTACGCTCTCCCTGATCAGACAGTGACCGAAGTGACTTACAGAAACGACAATGCTCCCCTGAAGCAGATTCATGCCGACTGGGCAGCAGACAAAGGTCTTGACGGTAAGGGACTGAAAGTCGGTGTGATTGACACCGGTGTTGACTATACACACCCGGATATTGCTCCAGCTTATAAGGGCGGTTATGACTCCTTTTACCAGGATGATGATCCCTATGAAGAAGTGCCGCTTACTCCTGAAGAAGATGAAGAATATGGTGTAGGATATGCGGGAACTTACCACGGTACGCATGTAGCAGGCACGATCATAGGTCAGTATGCAGCTAAGGGTGATGTGGCTCAGAAGGGTGTCGCTCCCGGGGCTGATTTGTATGTCTACAAAGTATTAGGCCGTAATATTGATAAGCCGAACACTTCCTCCGGATCTTCCGCTCAAGTCATTGACGGAATTGAACGTGCGGTCAAGGACGGCATGGATGTCATCAACCTGTCGCTCGGCTCCGATTCCGAGAAGGATGTTAACTCCCCTGATTCCATCGCAATTAATAATGCAGTACTCTCTGGAGTAACTGCTGTAATTGCGAACGGGAATAATGGGGAAAAGGGCCAATATTTCTCAATGGGTTCTCCAGCTGCTTCCCAATTGGCCATTTCAGTAGGTTCAGTGACCAGCCCTATTGACGCTTACTCCGGCGAATTCAAGGCAGAAATTGCAAACTCAGTAACTTCTGTTACTTATGATACCTACTTCCCATTCCATATGATGGCGTATGAGCTGGGTAAATCTGATTTCTCCAGTCCAGATGTTATTGGCACCGATCCTATTCAGGTCGTTTATGCCAACCTTGGAGCTGATGAAGATTATCCGGAAGGTGATCTCAGTAATACAGTTGTTCTGATATCCCGCGGTGATCTGTCCTTCCAAGCCAAGGTGGAAATAGCCAAGGAACATAACGTAAAAGCACTCGTGATCTTTAATGGTAACGCTAAGAAAGTTGGCGATAAGAGTGTAGCAATTCTGGACGAGAGCTACACAGACCGTTCAGGATTTATCGAAGTTAATCTAGGAAATGCATACCAGAACGTTCCTACATTCGATATTGAAGGATCTAAAGGCCGCAAGTTAGCCAGAGCCATTCTAAAAAATGGTGACAATCCAACCTATTTCACTTTTGGTTCAGAATATAAACATGAAATGACAACTGGTGATACAATGAGTACTTTCTCTTCATTAGGACCGAACTTTGACGGCAATTTGAGCATCAAGCCCGATATCGTTGCTCCTGGTGACGGGGTGCTCTCCACCTACCCTGCTTATGGCAAAGACCATCCTAAAACGGATTATTCTAAGGCCTACACGCGCCTTAGTGGTACAAGTATGGCAACACCTCATGTTGCAGGTTTGTCCTTGCTCATTAAACAAGCTCATCCGGACTATACACCATTCGATATACGTGCGGCACTTGCCAATACCGCAGTAGGTCTAAAGGTTAACGGCCAACCACAAGATTTTTATCGTCAAGGTCCAGGACGCGCCAATGTAGAAGATGCTATTAACACTCCTGCACTGCTGCAGGCAGTCGAACCTATCTCCATTCTGGACAAGAACTTTGTCCCTCAGAATGTGATTAACTACAATCCGTCCACAAGCTTTGGCACATTACTTCCAGGTTCTGAAGCTACGAAAGTCCTGCAATTGAAGAATGTGAGTGATAGCACCCTCACCTATTCAGCTTCCATAGAATGGAATTATGGTGATCCTAAAGTATCTGCGGTTCTCGACAAATCATCGGTAACTTCAGCCGCGAATGGTGCCTCTACGTTCAACCTGAAGGTCACCGTTGCTGCTGATACGGAGCCACAACTGCTGCAAGGTAATATCGTACTGAAAGCAGACGGACAGCCAACACTTCACTTGCCATTTGCAATCAATGTAGATAAGACAACCGAACAACCTGATTGGGGTACAGGCATTCAGGAAGCTACACTGAGCCAGCCGATCGTCTACACTAATTCAAGTGCAGTACTGAACTACAAATTGAAGGCTGAAGATATTAACTACTACGAAGTGAACCTGATTGGCTTGGATGATATCAAGAAAGGCTCCTTCCAGGTATCCACGACCGGTGCGCCGGATAAGTTCTTCGAGCCTGGGAACTACAGCACTGTTATATCATCTACTTACCATCCGTATGACCACAACGGTGATCCAATTCTGGATGCCAGCGGTAACCCGGCAGTAGCCAGCCTGACCGATGGGGTATACAAGCTGGAGCTTCTCGGCATTACCGCAGAGGACAACACCAAGACACCGATCAAGATCGACTACAACAATGATGAATATTACAGTACCTACACCTCATTCCGCTTTATCACTGTCTCTGACAGTGGAAACAATGGTGGCGGAGGTGGAGGCGGTACAGTAGTAACGCCAACTCCTGTAGTTGTTCCAGGTCCTGTGAAGTCCCTTGTAGATGAGGGTGTTCAACAGGTATCTGTAACACCTCTAACCGCCTCGAAGGATGGAGTAACGACAGTAACCGTCAGCGACAGCGATCTTAAGGCCGCTCTGGCTAAAGCCGCTGCTGCCAAGACAGCCGTTGTTATCTCTGTCAGCAGTATCGCTGATAAGTCTGCTAAACTGAGCCTGACGGCAGAACAGTTGAAATTACTGGCTGGTACTCAAGCAGGAAGCACCGTTATTGTAAATATCGCCGGATCTGCTGTATCCTTGCCGGTATCCCTGCTGGCCGCTTCTCCTGCTGGCCAGGGTCTCAAGCTTGTGATTAAGCAAGAGCCAGATGCAGCCAGCAAACTGATTGCAGGTACTCCGGGTGCCAAGGTCATCGGAACTCCGGTATCCTATGAAGCTTCATGGACTACAGCTACAGGGAGCACTTACTTGAACGTTCCAACCAACGTGTTCATCAAGCGCACCTTTACTGTACCTGGCAAGATTGAATCCAAGACCGCAGGCGTACTGTTTGAAAAAGATGGACTGGTGACCCCGGTTGCTTCTGTCTTCACACCACAGACAGACGGAACAACCATTGTTACAGTAAGCCGTCCAGGCTTCTCCGTGTATGCAGCAGTCAGCAAACCGGCAGCAGCCTTCACAGACATTGCTAATTCCAAATCAGCAGTTGCCATCCAGACCTTGGCCGACAAGCTGATTATCCAGGGAACCTCAGCGACTACTTTTGCACCACAGAGCAATCTGACCCGCGCTGAGTTCACAGCGCTCTTGACCCGTGCACTGGGTCTGCGTACCGATGCCAGCGTTACCTTCTCCGATGTGAAATCGACGGACTGGTACGCCAAGGATGTCGCCGCAGCCTCCAAGGCTGGCCTGATTCTGGGTATCGGCAATGGCAAGTTTGCTCCAACCCAGAAGGTAACCCGTCAGGAGCTCGCTGTCATTCTGGACAGAGCCCTGAAGCTGACAGGAACCGAACTGAAGGCTGTTGCTAATCCTTCGTTCACAACCTACTCTGACAGCGCTAAGGTAGCCCCTTACGCCAAGGACAGTCTGCAAGCCCTAACCAAAGCCGGTATCTTCGCCAGCGAAACGGGCATTGCCTTCAATCCAACAGCTCCGGCAACCCGTGAGACAGCAGCCGCTGCACTCTATGAATTGCTGAGCAAGAGCGGATTAATCGAGTAGTAGAATAAGCTTAAAAGGCTGTCCCAGTAGTTGTTACATGACTACTCTGGACAGCCTTTTTTGTTTGGTTATGACCCGTTTGAACACTTGAGCAGACGCTGTTGCAGATAATGTGCATACTACTTCTGATTGCATTTACTACATTAGAATCCCCTTTAATTTGTCCCAAAAGAGATTCTGTTGTATTTCATACATTTGGTTCTTAGATATCTGTTTAAAAATGCCCATTTAAAGAATTTCTAGTGTACGTTGTGCAACAGATTCTCTTTTTGATGAATTTCAGAAGCATTCTGTTGTAGCAAATACAACAGAACCACAAAGACAATAAACCCGGCAAAAAACAGCGCCCCGCCTCCACTTAATGGAGATGGGGCGCTGTTTTACAAGCTCTTCCATCCTTATTTCATATTACTTAAAAGTTCAGTCTCCCCGGAACGCCCGTTTCACACGGTCGAAGAACGACTGCTCCTGCTCATGCGTGTTCTCTCCGTTGAAGGAGGCGAACTGGCGGAGCAGGTCCTTCTGCTCTTCGCTGAGCTTGCTAGGCGTGACGACGATGACGCGGACATGCTGGTCGCCGACGCCGTTGCCGCGCAGATGCGGAACTCCTTTGCCTTTGAGGCGGAAGAAGGTACCGGTCTGGGTGCCTGCCGGGATCTTGAGCTTCACCTTCTCGGTCAGCGTTGGGATCTCAATCTCGTCACCCAGTGCCGCCTGAGCGAACGTCAAGGGAACCTCGCACATAATATCGTTGTTCTCGCGCTCGAAGAAATCATGATTCTTCACACGGATCACAATGTACAGATCTCCGGCCGGGCCGCCGCGTGTGCCGCCTTCGCCTTCACCGGTCATGCGCAGCTGTGCGCCGTCATCGACACCGGCAGGGATACGCACATGAATCTTGCGCTGTCTCTTCACCTTGCCCTGGCCTGCGCAGGTGGTGCATTTCTCTTTGATGATTTTGCCTGTGCCGCTGCAATTCGAGCAGGGACGGCGGTTACGCATCTGTCCAAGCGGTGTATTCTGCACGAATTCCTGCTGTCCGCTGCCGTGGCAGACGGAACAGGTCTCCGGCTTCGTACCCGGCTTGGCTCCGGAGCCGAAGCAGGTATCGCAGGTCTCCGTGCGTGGAATGGTAATATCGGTCTCTTTGCCGAACACCGCTTCCTTGAACTCAATGGTCATCGTATACTGCAAGTCGCCGCCGCGCTGTGGGGCATTCGGATCACGCCGTCCACCGCCGCCGCCGAAGAACATATCGAAGATATCACCAAGACCGCCGAAATCTCCGCCACCGCCGCCAAAGCCGCCGCCCATTCCCTGATTAGGGTCAATATGCCCATATTGATCATACCGCGCGCGCTGTTGCCCGTCGCTCAGAACGTCATAGGCTTCCTTAACCTCTTTGAACTTAGCCTCAGCATCACTGGCCTTATTCACATCGGGATGGTACTGGCGCGCCAGCTTGCGGTAGGCCTTCTTCACTTCGTCTTCTGAAGCATCTCTTCCGAGGCCCAGAACCTCATAATAATCACGTTTATCTGCCACTGCTTTCACCTCCGTACATCGTTAATTCTCCCCATTTACAAGGTAAAAGGAAAGCCAAAACCCGGGATGCCCCGGTCTTGACCTTCCCTCTCACCACCATAGAACTTATCGTCTAAGGTTACCCTTGATTCTTCTCATCGTCAACCACTTCGTAATCCGCATCTACCACGTTATCCTTCTTGGCATTGCCTTCAGCAGCATCCTGACCCGCTTCAGCGCCCTGCTGCTCCTGCGCAGCCTGCTCATACAGCTTCACGGACAACTGCTGCACAATCTCATTGAGCGCCTCTGTAGCGGCATTGATTTCTTCCAGGTTGTCAGTTTCAAGGGCAGCCTTCACTTTGTCCTTAGCTTCATTCGCTTTATCGATCTCGGAAGCATCGACCTTGTCGCCCAGATCCTTAATTACTTTATCTGTGGAGTATACGAGCTGGTCAGCACCGTTCTTGGCTTCGACCAGTTCTTTACGCTTGCGGTCTTCCTCAGCGTGCAGCTCGGCATCCTTCATCATCTGTTCCACTTCTGCGTCGCTCAGACCGCTGGAAGAAGTGATGGTGATCTTCTGGCTCTTGTTGGTGCCTTTATCTGTAGCAGAGACGTTAACGATACCGTTGGCATCGATGTCGAAGGTAACTTCGATCTGCGGTACGCCGCGCGGTGCCGGTGGAATCTCATTCAGCATGAAGCGTCCCAGCGTCTTGTTGCCGTTCGCCATCTCGCGTTCACCCTGCAATACGTGGATTTCCACGCTAGGCTGGCTGTCTGCGAAGGTCGAGAACACCTGCGATTTGCTTGTAGGGATCGTAGTGTTGCGCTCGATCATCTTCGTGAACACGCCGCCAGCAGTTTCAATACCGAGGGACAGCGGAGTTACGTCGAGCAGAACTACGTCTTTTACATCGCCAGTCAGTACGCCCGCTTGAACAGCAGCACCCAGGGCTACTACTTCATCCGGGTTAACGCCTTTGTGAGGCTCTTTGCCGGTAAGCTTCTTGATCGCATCCTGTACGGCAGGAATACGGGTGGAGCCGCCGACCAGTACGATTCTGTTCAGATCCGCAGGGGTCATTCCGGCATCCTTCAGCGCTTGACGTGTAGGTCCCAGCGTGCGCTCAACCAGACTTGCCGTCAGCTCGTCGAACTTGGCGCGGGTAAGGTTGATCTCAAGGTGCTGAGGCACTCCGTCAACTACCGTGATGAACGGAAGCGATACTGTAGTTGTAAGTACGCCGGACAGCTCTTTCTTCGCTTTTTCCGCAGCATCCTTCAGACGTTGAACAGCCGCTTTGTCCTTGCTCAGGTCAATGCCTTGCTCTTTCTTGAATTCAGCTACGAGATAATCCATAACCAGTTGGTCAAAATCATCTCCGCCCAGACGGTTGTCACCGCTGGTAGCCTTTACTTCAAAGAAGCCGTCGCCCAGCTCAAGGATGGATACGTCGAAGGTACCGCCGCCAAGGTCATAGACCAGGATGGTGTGATCTTCGGATTTCTCCAGACCGTAAGCAAGAGCTGCTGCTGTTGGCTCGTTGACGATACGCAGCACTTCAAGGCCGGCGATTTTGCCTGCATCCTTGGTAGCCTGACGCTGGCTGTCATTGAAATAAGCAGGAACTGTAATAACCGCCTGAGTTACAGGCTGGCCCAGATAGGCTTCAGCATCGGATTTCAGCTTCTGGAGAATCATTGCCGAGATTTCCTGTGCAGAATAGTCTTTACCGTCAATGCTTTCTTTGTGGCCTGTACCCATGTGGCGCTTGATGGAAGCGATGGTACGGTCCGGGTTCGTAATGGCCTGGCGTTTTGCCGTTTCACCGACGATGCGCTCGCCGTCCTTCTTGAAGCCTACAACCGATGGGGTTGTACGCGCGCCTTCCGGATTCGGGATAACGACGGCTTCGCCGCCTTCCATAACGGCAACGCAAGAGTTCGTGGTTCCTAAGTCAATACCGATAACTTTACTCACAGTAATGTGCCTCCTCAGAAATAATGTGAAGCCCGGGGCTTCATCCATTTAAATTATCTTATATAGAACAGATCTACATGCTGACTTTGACCATGGCCGGACGAAGAACCTTATCCTTCAGGAGATAGCCCTTCTGGACCTCTTCCGTCACGATGCCTTCCTCGTACTCCTCGCTCTCCACCTGCATGATCGCCTGATGATATTCAGGGTTAAAAGGCTGTCCTACCACTTCCATGGCTGTAAGTCCTTCAGTCTTAAGGACTCCCTCCAGCTGCCGGAAAATCATATTCACGCCTTTGATGAACGCTTCAGCGTCTGCACCTGCTGCAGGAGTCGCCAGTGCGCGTTCAAAGTTATCCATTACCGGAAGCAGCTCGGTTACAAGCTTAGACGTTGCGTACTGCGCCAGCTCTTCCTTTTCTTTCTGGGTCCGGCGGCGGAAGTTATCGAAATCAGCCTGCACACGCAAGGTGCGCGCCTGATGCTCATCTGCCAGCTCCTGCAGCTTTCTGTACTCCTCATTGCCTGAAGCCGCCTCGCTGGCCTCTTCAGCCGTGAATGCGCCGCTGCCTTCTGTAGTATCTGCCTCTTCAGCGGCGTGATTATCATTCACCGAGGGATCATTCTTCTCATTCATTTCCTGAACCTCTTCCTCTTTCAAGTTGTCTTCACCTCCTTAATAATATTCATCATGGACTAGTACACTCTGTTCACTTATACCAGTGTGCCAGCATCGCTGTCAAATCCCGGGACAAAATCCCCAGAATACCCATTACACGTGCGTACTCCATACGGGTCGGACCCAGGATACCAATGCTCCCCAACGGCTTGCCGTCTAATGAATAGGTGGCGGTGATCAGACTGCAGTTGGCAAAAGCCTCATGCTTATTCTCTGTACCGATGCGCACCTGCATTCCTGCTTCGCTGCTGGCCGGGGTAAGCATTTTGAGCAGCGTGGGTGTCTCCTCCAGCAGATCCAGAATCGTCTTCACCTTGTCGACGTCCTTGAACTCCGGCTGGGTCAGCATATTCGTGGCTCCGCTTAAGTAAATCCGCTGATCTTGGTCGCTCTCAAGCGCCTTATCCAGCACCTGCATTAATTCTTCATAATGGGAGATGTGGCGCTGCATTTCTTCGCCCAGCTCGGAATAGAGCTGACTCTTCAGCTTGTAGAGCGGTACATTGACCAGCTTGCTGTTCAGCAGATTCACGACCTTCTCCATCTCGGAGACAGATATCTCCGGAGGAAGACTCACGGTTCGGTTCTCTACCTGCCCGGTGCTGGTAACGATAATCGCCACAGCGGTCTTGTCATCGAGCGGAAGCAGCTGAAAATGGCGCAATGAAGTATGAAAAACCTCCGGTCCCAGCAGGATGGAAGTATAATTCGTCATATTGGACAGGATCATTGCCGCATGTTGGATAACCTGCTCTGTAGCATTCAGCTTCTCGGCGAAAAAAGCGCGGATCGTGCCCAGTTCGGCAGTTTCGGCGGAATTCCACGGTACCAGATGATCCACATAATAGCGGTAGCCCTTATGGGACGGGATTCTCCCTGCCGACGTATGAGGTTGCTCCAGATAACCCAGATCCTCCAGATCGGCCATTTCGTTGCGGATCGTGGCTGGACTGTAGCCCACATCCCCGCGTTTCGAGATACTGCGCGAGCCCACCGGCTCAGCGGAAGAAATATAGTCATCGACAATGGCATTCAGTATCATTCTCTGGCGTTCAGTTAACATGTTATTCCCTCCTATCCGGCTGTGGCTCCGATTCGTTAGCACTCTAGTGAGATGAGTGCTAACCACTAATACAAAAATACCAAACTGACCTCGGCATTGTCAAGTGAGTTCAGCAACTTGATTGCGCCTATTTTAGTCAAAGCAAGATTTGGGTCTGTTATCCGTAAAAAACCACTGTCACCCTGAAGCATCAGCTTCCGGGTGAACAGTGGTTTCTTATTATAGTTTACCTGGGGCTATAGCCCGCCGGATTAGTCCAGTCTCTTCAGCACGGCGATCTCATCGCAGGCATGCTGCTTCTTGCAGTTCACACAATCGGTCCAGACCTTCTCGGGGAAAATCTCCTTCTGCACTACATCGAAGCCGTTCTTAAGGAAGAAGTCCACGGCATAGGTCAGTGCCATAATCTTCGGGATCCGCTGGCGTCTCGCTTCTTCAACCAGCTTTTCCAGAATCATCGTGCCTACACCTTTGCCCTTACCTGCATCATTCAAGCCAATCGAACGGACCTCCACAAGATCACTTCCTAGCCGGAACAAGGAACCGCAGCCGACAAACTTGCCGCCGATCTCGGCGATCACGAACTGGTCGATCTGGCGGGTCAGTGCTTGCCTTGAACGGGGCAGCATAATCCCCTGCCTGGCATACTCCTCTATCATCAGATACAGCGGCTCTACATCCTCCACCGTAGCATTTCTGCATATCACTTGCTGCTCTCCTGCTGGAGAAGCCTTTTGGAAATGATCCGTTTTGACAAGCACCTTGACTCACCCCTTGTTGTTAATATGAATAAATATACAACAAGGTGAATTACAATTCAAGGGGTATTTCAAAATTAAACCACTGTCAAAGCACCGACAAATTCCCCGAAAACATCGTTGCCAAACAGGATTCCCTGCTTGCTCAGGCGATAGGTGTCCCCCGACTGCTCCAGCAGCCCGGCCTTCAGCATTTTATGCAGCGGTTTTGCAAAAACAGCCTCCAGCGGCTTTCCGAATTGTGAGCGGAACGCCGCATCCGAAATCCCTTCGCGCATCCGCAGGCCGACCATCATGAAATCCTCCATCGCCTCCTGCTCGGAGACCTCAAAGCTGTCCAGACGCGGCAGCCCGCTGCGCGAAGCCTCGTTATACGGGTTCACGCCCTTGATATTCATGTGCCGCTGCCGGCCCACATATCCATGCGCCCCTGCGCCCAGACCGTAATAATCCTCGTTGCGCCAGTACGTTATATTGTGGCGGCTCTCCAGCCCCGGCTTGGCAAAATTACTGATCTCATACTGCGTATAACCTGCGGCCTCCATAGTGGACATCAGCAGCAGATACATCGCCAGCTCATCCTCTTCATTCGGCAGCGGAAGCTTGTTCTTGTTGAACAGGGTGTGAAACAGCGTATTCTCCTCCACCTTCAGACTGTAGATGGAATAATGGGGAAGATCCAGCGCCAGCGCCTTGTCGATACTCTCTCTGAGCATATCCACCGTCTGGTTCGGCAAGCCGAACATCAGATCCAGCGACAGGTTATTAAGCCCGACCGCACGGGCATTCTCCAGACTGCGGTATACGTCATTCACATCATGAATCCGGCCGATTCCGCTCAGCAGCTCATTCTGGAACGCCTGCACCCCGAAGCTGACCCGGTTGACGCCGCCTTCCTTCATTACTCTGAGCTTGTCGATATCGGTTGTGCCGGGGTTAGCCTCCATCGAGAATTCAATCTGCTCATCCCACTGCGGGAAATGCCTGCGGACCGATTCCAGGAAATAAGCCATCTCATCAGGCTTGAGGACAGTAGGCGTACCCCCGCCGACAAAAATCGTCTTGATCACACCCGGAGGCGTGTGCTGCACGGTCAGCTCCATCTCGCGGTCAAGCGCATGGAGATAGTCCATCACCGGCTGATCCTTCAGCACGTAAGAATTGAAATCACAATAGAAGCATTTATTGGTGCAGAACGGGATGTGAATATATACGGCCTCAGGGGGACGGCCACTCTGTGCAGAGTTCATAGCTGAGTTCATTAGCTGTCTCCTTTTGTTCTATTAATATACAGGCCTGCCACACTACCTGCTGCTGAAAAGCAAGAAGAAACGGCTGCACCGCCCTGCGTAGGGCGGCACCCGTTTCTGCGATAAACCGGAAGCTCCGGGGGAGCTTATATGCTGCTACTCAATCTGAAGCACGGCCATGAACGCTTCCTGCGGCACCTCGACGCTGCCGACCTGCTTCATGCGCTTCTTCCCTTCCTTCTGCTTCTCCAGCAGCTTCCGCTTACGCGAAATATCGCCGCCGTAGCATTTGGCGAGTACGTTCTTGCGCATGGCCTTAACGGTCTCACGCGCAACCACCTTCGTGCCGACGGAAGCCTGAATCGGCACCTCGAACATCTGGCGCGGGATAATGCCGCGCAGCTTCTCACAGATGACCCGGCCGCGGTTATAAGCGCGGTCGCGGTGAACGATGAAGGACAGTGCATCGACCTGCTCATTGTTCAGCAGGATGTCCATCTTGACGAGATTGGACTGGCGGTAACCGGAGATCTCGTAATCATAGGAGGCATAACCCTTCGTGCCGGATTTCAACTGGTCGAAGAAGTCGTAGACGATCTCGGACAACGGAATTTCGTACGTAATGGTTACACGGTTGCTGTCCAGATACTCCATGTTGACGAATTCACCGCGTTTGTTCTGGCACAGCTCCATAACGGTACCCACGAAGTCGTTAGGCACAATAATGGCTGCTTTGACATACGGCTCTTCGATGAAGTCAATCGTCCCGATCTCCGGGTAATGCGACGGATTGTCGATCTGGATGGTCTCCCCGTTCGTCAGCTTAATACGGTAAATAACGCTCGGCGCAGTAGTAATCAGCGGCAGATTGAACTCGCGTTCGATCCGCTCCTGAATAATCTCCATATGCAGCAGCCCCAGGAAGCCGCAGCGGAAGCCAAAGCCGAGGGCGCTGGAGCTCTCCGGCTCGAAACTCAGGGAAGCGTCGTTCAGCTGCAGCTTCTCCAGCGCTTCACGGAGATCATTATAATCGGAAGTCTCAATCGGATAGAGACCGCAATAGACCATCGGATTAATCCGGCGGTAGCCCGGCAGCGGTTCAGGGGTCGGATTCTTGGCATCCGTCACCGTATCCCCGACACGGGTGTCGCCTACATGCTTGATCCCGGCCACAATGAAGCCGACATCACCGATGTTCAGCTCCGGCACAATGGTCATACGCGGCATGAAGGCTCCGACCTCGATCACCTCAAAGGTTTTGTCGGTGGCCATCATTTTAATCTTGGAACCGGCACGGATACTGCCGTCCATTACGCGGACATAGACGATAACACCCTTGTACGGGTCATAATGGGAGTCGAAGATCAGCGCCTTGAGCGGTTCTTCCGAGCTGCCTGTCGGCGCCGGAACCTGCTTCACAACCTGCTCCAGAATCTCCTTGATGCCGATGCCTGCCTTAGCGGAAGCCAGAACGGCTTCGCTGGCATCCAGCCCGATGACATCTTCAATCTCCTGCTTTACCCGGTCGGGATCTGCGTTCGGAAGATCGATCTTGTTGAGTACCGGAAGAATCTCCAGATTGTTATCCAGGGCCAGATACACGTTGGCCAGCGTCTGGGCCTCAATCCCCTGGGCTGCATCCACTACCAGAAGAGCGCCTTCACAGGCAGCTAGACTGCGTGATACCTCATAGGTGAAATCGACATGCCCCGGTGTGTCAATCAGATTCAGATAATAATCCTGTCCGTCATCGGCACGGTACGTCAGACGTACGGCCTGCAGCTTAATGGTTATGCCGCGCTCGCGCTCCAGGTCCATCTGATCCAGAACCTGCTCCTGCATTTCACGCGTAGACAGCGCACCCGTATACTCCAGAATGCGGTCAGCCAGTGTCGATTTGCCATGGTCTATATGTGCAATAATCGAGAAATTGCGAATTTGTTGTTGTCGTTTCTGAACGTCAGTCATTCCTTACCCCCACAGACAGCCTAATGTTAATCCACTTATTATAACAGTACGGGCTCCGCCCATCAATCCCGCCAGCCGCCGGAAAAGAAAGAAACCGCCCAGACCCTCTACATTTGCGAGCTGAACCCTGCAAAAAAACACACAAACGGGTGCGGGCTTCCATCATCCGCAGCCGTTTGTGTCCTCAACCTCATTGCAGCCCGGGAGACTCCGGGCAGCTCCTGCTCACTCCTCCGAGGAGTCGAAGAGGGAGACCACCCAGCGGATGCCCTTCTGCGAAGCCTGCTGGAGCAGCCCGGCGGTCTTATCCGCCAGCACATCCACAGTCGGCTTCCGCTCCTCTGGAATCAGAATCTGCTCGGGACTGAGCGCAGAGTAGTCCTTCACCTCCTGCTGCGGGAGACTGCCCTTGCCGCTAGACGTCTGCGCCTGTGTACCTGCAACCGGCTGCTGTACCGGCAGCACGGTGTAGGCGCCCGTTACCGGATCAATAGTCACGGGCACATATACATAAGCCTGGCCGCCCGGGGCCGTGCTGGCAGCCGGAACGTACGCAGTCCCGGCTGTGCCGTTCTGTCCAGCCGGAAGCTGGCTGCCGGCCGCGCTGCTCCCGGCCGGCTTACTCCAGTCCGGCAGGATACCGGAGACTCCCGAACCGCCGCCGCCGAACTGCAGGCCGATCAGCAGCCCCACGCCTGCCCATATTCCGACCATTACCAGCTTTTTACCGAACCGTGTCATAATCTCCACTCCTTTTCAGCTATAATCCGTTCAGGAACCTGTCGATGTCTCTGCCCCGGTGCCTCCAGATTGCGTACTGCCCTGATCTGGCGCAGCTGCCTTCTCGGCGTCCCGGCTGCTCCAGTACACATCAGCGATGGCATCCGCCAGAATATCCGCCGTCCGCTTCAGCTCATCGGCGCTGTTGTCAATTCCGCCTACCTCAATCAGCACACTGTTCGGGGACAACGTCTGGTTATATTCCCCATTATTCCCGTTTCCGGACGATTTCCCCCATATCCCGCGTGAAATTCCAGGATAATTTTTCTCAAGCAGCTGATGGATCTTATTGGCGAAGGCCTCGTTTTGTTTCCAGTTTTTATTCGCATGCCCCAAAATAAAATAGACCTGGGCATAATTTTTCCCGTTAATCAAAGCTGTTGTTTTGCCGTGCCGCTGCGAATCGCGGTGGATATCAATCAGCTCACTCATGTTCTGATTGGAGGCCATGGCCGATTTCACAGTCATACGTGAATATTTATAAGAGAAGTTCCAGTTGTAGCCCGGTACCTCTGTAGCATAGTCCTCCTGGGCATGTACAGTTCCGATCCCCCGCTCTTCCAGCCTCTTGGCAATATAGGAGCCTACCAGCATGACATTCTTGGAAGGGACTGCCGAGCTGGGATTGTCGCTCTGTGCGCCAAGCAGCGGATTATAGGCCTCCCGGGGATGGGAATGATAAACGAGAATCCGCTTGACCGAAGTATCTCCTGTGCCGTTCTCGGCATCTCCGCTTCCGGAGTAGCCCTCGTCAGGTTCTGTACCGGACGGGTCAGGGACAGGCGAAGCCTCGGGCTCTGCCACGCCTTCCCCCGGACTGTCATGGCCATTACCAGCCTCAGTACCGTTCCCTGAATCTGGCAAGGCTCCAGGATCGCCCCCTGCTCCGGGATCTTCCCCGGTGGCCAGTTCATCGCCCCCCGGATGATAATCGGCCGGCGCCCCTGTACTCCCCCCTGAGCCTTGCCGCAGCAGGAAGGGATCATCGGCAGCAAGTCCTGGCATCTCACGCGAGACCAGACTCTTGGGATCACCTGGATCAACACTGGTAAGCAGCCGGAATACGAAGGAGGTCACCTTGTCCCCGGAGAAGGCCGAAGGCTCCTCGCCCTTCGGCAGATGGGGAACCTCCATGCCCAGCAGCTCCATGAAGAATCCGCTGGAGAGCGAGGCCGCCAGACCTTTCATGGAAGGAATGGGCGAAGAATTCAGCTTCTGCCCGGCCAATCCGCCGGCTCCAAGCAGCATGAACAACACAAGCGAACCTCCGGCCAGCAGCAGCATCGTCCTTCCCAGCGACAGAATATCCATCAGCCGTCCGCGCAGCCGCCCTATATTCCATAGCTGAAACCATTTTCTGTTCATGATTGTTATGTCCTCCTCTAAGCCCTCTGTAATCTCTCATACTCCAAATCTATGAGCGGAAGAGTTGTGCTAGAACCACAGAATGAGAGATAGCAGGGAGCATCGATAGAGAAGTGAAGGGGCAACACACAAAGAGCCCGCGACCAGTTCTGCGTTATGGCAGGACGGTGCGGGCGAGGTGATAAGTGACAGATCAGTGAGTGTAAGCTCCGACATTGCCCGGATCTACCGCTTCATGGAGTGCAGCATTCAGTCCGCTTGCCACAATGTTGGCGATCTCTTCAATGAATTCATCGATCTCTTTAGGGGTCACAATCAGGTCATGCCCCAGCGGCTCAAGCACTTCCTTCACCAGGGCGAGACGCTCCTGCTCAGATATATCGTCAAGGAGACCCATAATTTCTTTGGTGTGAGCACCGCCGTCCGCCATCTGCCCGAAATGAGTCCGCATCATCTCCAGCACATTGTTGACGATGGTGGAAGCATAGCAGACCGTTGGGACGCCGATGGCGATGCAGGGCACGCCCAGCACCTCCTTGGTCAGCCCTCTGCGCTTGTTCCCGATCCCTGAGCCGGGATGAATGCCGATGTCCGCAATCTGGATGGTGGTATTGATTCTCTCCAGTGAACGGGAGGCCAGCGCATCAATAGCTATAATGACATCCGGGCTGGTGCGGTCCACAATCCCCTGTACAACTTCGCTGGATTCAATCCCCGTCAGGCCGAGCACTCCGGGAGCAATAGCACTGACATTCCGGTACCCGGGCGAGATCTGGTCGGGCACCAGCTCATAGAACTGGCGGGTAATCAGCGAATTCTCAACGACCAGCGGGCCGAGCGAGTCGGGCGTCACATTCCAGTTGCCCAAGCCTACGATAAGGACCTTGGAATCGCGGCCAATGCCGATTTCATCCAGGAAGTGCTCGAATTCCCGGGCAAACACTGTGGAGACCTTCTGCTGCAGCCCGGTGTCCCCGCCGCGCAGCCCAGGCACCTCCAGGGTCACGTAATTGCCGATAGCCCGTCCAATCGCCTGAGAACCGGCAAGGTCTGCTACAGCAAGTCTCGTGACCTTGATGCCGTCCGCTTCTTCCACTTCCTCATTGACACCCGGGATCGGCGCATTGGCGTGCCGCTCTGCCATTTCCTTCGCTTCCACTGCCAAGTCCGTACGTACCGAATACAGCTGAAGATCCAGTTCCATTCTTAGTTCAGCCTCCTTTTGCATATTGCTGATAGTGTGCGAGAGAAAGCCTCCGTTTATACAAACCGCTCTAAGGGAATTACAAAGCTTTTTATCTTGCTTTTTGCTACCCTTCATGCTAAACTATTTTAAGTTGTGAATCATTTGTTGATTTCGAATGTCTTTCAGGAGGTGAATGCAATGCCAAATATCAAATCCGCGATTAAACGCGTCAAGACGATCGAGAAACGCCGTGCACTGAACGCTTCCCAGAAGTCTGCTCTTCGTACAGCTGTGAAAACTGCTGATGTAGCAGTGACTGGTACGGAAGTTGAAGTAGCTCAGGCTGCTTTCCAAGCGGCTTCCAAAAAGCTGGACAAGGCTGTAACTAAAGGCCTGGTTCATAAAAATGCGGCTGCCCGCAAAAAATCCCGCTTGGCTAAGAAATTGAACGCTCTCAAGGCTCAAGCCTAAGCCAAGGGCGACAATCATAACGAGCACTGAAGAACCTGACCGCTATGCTGCATACGGTTAGGTTTTTTTATGCTCGTTAGCTTCATTCATTGAATTTCGCTGTGCAATCAAAGAGCCTGTCCATCCCATGATACACGCGGGTGGACAGGCTCTTTGATTCGTTGATTCGTTCCATGAGAAGCCGCTCTGTTCAGGCTCCAAGGCGCAGCATGAACATCTCCAGCCCCAGCACCTTATCGACAGCTCCCGTCTTCATCTGATAGTCCAGATCCGCCAGAATACTCAGGATCTGCCGCAGCCGCTGGCTTCCGAACTTATGAGCCTGCTCTCCGGCCAGCTTCACTGCATACGGATGCAGTCCGAGCTGGGAGGCAATCTGTCCCTGCGAATAGCTCTGGGCCGACAGATCCTTGACCTGCAGGATGATTCTGAACTGCCGGGCAATCAGCGAAGCGATCTTGATCGGCTCCTCCCGCTGCTTGAGCAGCTCATAGAGCGTATTCAGCGCCTTGTCCAGGCGCAGATTCGCAATATCCTCCACCAGCGTGAAGATGTTCTGCTCCGTCCCCCGGTGGACCAGACTCTCCACCGCTGCCGCATCCACCCGACCGCCAGTACCGGCGAACAGACACAGCTTGTCCATCTCCGCAGACAGACCCTGGAGTCCGGTTCCGCTGCTTGCAATCAGAGCCTCCGCTGTCCCCGGCGCAAGGGAGCAGCCGCGTTCGCGGAAGCCCTTCTCCACCCAGCGCAGCAGCTCCTCCGCACCCAGGGGATTGAAGGCCAGCACGGTGCCGGCGGTCTTGATGCTTTTGACGATTTTTTTACGTTCATCCAGCTTGTCGCCGTTCACCATAAATACAATCACACTGAACTCGGCAGGGTGCTGCATATATTCGCTCAGCATCTCCACGTTATGTTCCAGCTTCGCCTTCTCCTTGCCTGCCGTGAACAGAGCCGCATCCCGCACCAGCAGAAGCTTACGCTCTACCATGAACGGTACCGTTTCCGCCTCTTCAATGACAGCCTGAACCGGAGTTTCGGAGAGATCGAACGGGATCACCGCGAAATCGCGGTCTTCTTTGGGGATCAGGTGTTCCTCCAGCATGGCCGCGAATTCATTCATCCGGAACTTCTCACTGCCGTACAGCAGGTACAGCGGAGAGACCTTTCCTTGCTTGATGTCTTTGGCAGCCGTTTTGGCATCCATCCCGCCACTTCCTTTTTCATTTACTTGCCTGATCCGTATCAGACACACACATTCGTACATTTTAACAAAAAAACGGCTGAAAACATAGGTATCATTATCACTTCTCTTGACCGGGGCGCAAGCCAAAACGGAGCAACCTCGGCAGCCAGGGCCAAAGTTACTCCGTTTCAGCGGCGCATCTATATAAACGACGGAGGGAGCAGCTCTAGAAACTCTCCCGGCCGCCGGTCATACCGATGATACTCGCAAAGCCTGTAATTCATGTCCTCATGCCTTAGCATATTCCGCAGGCCGGAAGAACGTTCCGGTTATTTGTCGGACGTTGCCGCATCCGGGGTAATAGCCGGGCTGGGGACAGATGAAGCAGAAGCCGCCGGAGAAGCGGTAGGCGCTTGAGAGTTGGCAGGAGCCGGAGAAGCAGATGGAGCAGGTGTCGCACTCTCTGCCGGAACCGTGTATACCTTCGTCGTCTGCGTACCGTCCTCAAGCTGTAGCACATAAGTGAACTGGGTGCCGTCTTCCGACCACACACCGGAGACCCAGTTCCCCTCCAAAGGAAGCGAGGTTAATACTGTCCGTTGTTGTTCTTCTCCTTCTGCGGTTAGGCTGTAGATTACAACATGCTGACCCGTCAGCTCAGCCGTATGCTGCCCGTCCGGTGAAGTCCACGAGGAATCTGCGACCATCAGCATGGCTCCTGCCTCGTTAGGGGCTGGAGTCGGCGCCATCCTTGTATCTCCCGCAGCCGCTTTATCATCCGCCATCTTCTCTTGTGTTGGTGCACTCGACTGTGTGCCTTGGGGTTCCGCTGACTGGCTATCCGCTTTCTTGGTGCTCTTAGGGCGGTCCGCCGGAGGCGCAGTAGCGGTGCGGTTACTAATCGGAGCTTCGCTTACCGCAGGCACCTTGTCAGAAGACGTACCGCCGCCAGCTGCGGCCGGTTGATCAGCTCCCTCACTGGGAGCAGGCGGTGCAGATTTCAAATTAACTTCTGCAGATTCACTAGGCGTGGCCTGGTCCATCTTATTAAGCTCACTGCTGCCGCCGCTGTTATTCTGTCCGTCCGCCTGCGGGGCGTCCGCACTGCTTTCCGTGCTCATGTTGGAGTTCGCCGCTCCGCTGCTCATCAAATTGGATGACATATCCAAGTCTGCGCCCGGCAGGCTCTTAGGCATATTGAATACGGCGATGAGCAGAATCACCGCTGCCGCCGCAGCACCAATGCCTGTCCGCGCAGCCAGTGAAGGGCCCTTGGACTTTTTGCCCCGGCTATTGGAACGGGAGAAGGGAATAACCTTCGGATCCTCCGGCTCCATTACAGCAGGCTCTTCCGGGACACCGCGGTCCAGCTGTTCAAGCTGAGGCAGGATAGAGTCAACCAGACTGAAGGGGGGCTTCACGTCGGGAAGCTGCTCCAGCTGCTGGGAGAGCAGCGTCAGCCGGTCCAAGACTTCCGCGCAGGCAGGACAATCGTCGATATGACGGAACATTTCAAGCATTTCTTCCTGACTGAGATCATGATCCAAATAGCGGTGCATCCATTCCATCACCTCCGCGCATTTCATCCTGACACACCACCTTTCTGATACTCCTGAAGTCTATTCTGCAGCTGCTGCCGCGCCCGGAACAGGTACGATTTGACCGTGTTCAGAGGCAGATCCAGACAGTCTGCAATCTCGTTGTAAGAAAAATCCTGTAAATAGCGGAGCACGATTACCGTCCGGTGATGCTCCGGAAGCTGGTCGATGGCCTCACGGATATCCTCCGCCAGATAACCCGACATCACTTCGCGCTCTACGTTATGTTTTTTATCCTGGAACACCATTTCGTGTTCATCGATAGAAACGGTAGGCTTCGTTCTCCGGAATTTGTCTATACATATGTTGGTTACTATTCGCTGAACCCATGTTTTGAACTGCGCCTTCTCCTCATAGGAGCCGATCTTGGTGTACACCCGGATCAACGCTTCCTGGGAGGCATCCAGAGCATCCTGTTCATTATGCAGAATGTAGAAGGCCGTCTTATATACATGCCCCTCAATTTCTCGCAATAGGGTGATTAGAGCGTCGCGATCGCCCGCTTGAGCGGCTCTGATGAGTCCCTGCTCCACCACGAAGGTTCCCCCTCTCTATGCAATCTTACTGACGCGCAAGACTGCGAATTTGTTGCAAGCCTGTAATGATTATTTTAAAAGATAAAAACTATATGCTTCGCGCATAAATGTTCCTTATCTTTCCCGCTGAAACGGTACCGTCCTAAAAAAGGACGGCAAAGCCGTTTCTACTTGTAGTCCACAATCCCTACTAAGCATACAAGGGATGCTGCTATCATTCAAATACTCTTTTTATAGAAGTTAGTTACAGAAATGACATGAGAAGCAGACCGTCCCATACCTGACTTACGCTACGACCGGGACGGGTCCTCTAATGTATATAATGTCGTTGCGCACACCAGGAGCACCGCATAATTCTCCCTGGAGTCATCATCAAGCACATATACTTCTCCCTGCTCAAAAAGTTGCGGATGATTATAGTTACGATACAGCTTATAAAGAGCTCCCGCGCTCACCCTGCAGCCGTGGACTGCAGTTCGAATCTCCACATAATCGGCTTCTTCCACTACCAGTGTCGGGTACAGCTTGCTGCGAAGATCGTCGCCAGTCATGGCATCACCTTTCAGGTATACTTCTCAATGTCCGCAGGCGCTTAAGCACTCTGCTCTATTATAAGTATTGCCCGAAGCGGCAGCAATTCTATCATTTAGGCTTAGCTAACAGTTAACAAAATAACCCCACAAAGTGGGGCTTTAGCGCAGGTGATGACCCAGGTACTTTGCGGGGACCCCAAAACATATAAATTCATCAAAAAAATGCCCTGCCTCATAGAGGCAAGACATTCCTGTTGTTCATGTATGACCGGGGTCCAATTCCGCGAACGGCTCACCCTGACTCCCAGTTTACTTGCCTTGAATCTCCTTGAACTTCGCTACATACTGCGCAGCCAGCTCGGTGATCTGGTCATAGCGGCCTTCCTTGGCCGGTGCGGTCAGGTTGCCGCCGATGCCGACAGCGATGCAGCCGTTCTTGATCCATTTCTCCATATTGTTCAGATCCACGCCGCCGGTAGGCATAATGTTCACATGCGGCATTGGCCCCTTAACCGCCTTGACATAGTCCGGTCCGAACGCACTGCCAGGGAACAGCTTCAGCACATCCACACCGAGCTTCAGAGCTTCCTTCATCTCATTCAGCGTCATGCAGCCCGGCATGTAAGGAATGCCGTACAGATTACACATCTTGGCCGTATCCTCTTCAAAAGAAGGGCTGACCACAAATTCCGAGCCTGCCAGAATAGCAATTCTTGCCGTCAGCGGGTCAAGCACGGTACCGGCACCAATCACGGCGCGGCCCCCGTATTCGTCAACCAGGCGCTTGATCGCTACTTCGGCTCCCGGAGTCGTGAAGGTAACTTCAATATTATTCAGTCCGCCCTCGATACAAGCCACCGACATGGCATAAGCATCATCGGCATTATCCGCACGGATAACAGCTACTACGCCAACAGAGGTGATATTCTGCAATACTTTAATTTTCTTCATGGTTGTTACTTCCTCTCTGGTTATATTCCACTTAGAATATTTATTTAGATAAATTAATTTATCTATTTTACTAACATCAGGCTTTATCCTTCTAAGAAAATAGTAATAACATTGCCGCTAACAGTCAATATATATTTATTCAGGAAGCGTTATTAATCCTTCAAAAATCTTCGAAAACGCTTATGTATCAAGGACAAATGAATCTGACCCCCTGTTTCCTGTGCAAAATAAGCCCGCAGAATGAGCATTGCTATATTGTACAAAACCGTTTTATGTGATAATTTCAACTTATATTTTATTCTAAACCATAATAACGTGTTCATTTTAGGAGGAACTATTCATGAACAAACAGCTGGATGCAGTCACCTTCGGGGAGCCGATGGCCATGTTCTACGCCAATGAAGCCGGCCCTCTGCATGAGGTCACTTCCTTCTCCAAGGCGCTGGCAGGTGCGGAGAGCAATGTAGCCACCGGATTATCACGCCTGGAGCATCTGACCGGTTATGTGACCAAGCTTGGCGAAGACAACTTCGGCCAGTTCATCACCTCGGCGCTGAACAAGGAGAAGATCGATACCGCGAGCATCACAACGACCAAGGAGTTCTCCACGGGCATGCTGATCAAATCCAAGGTACTCACTGGAGATCCCAAGGTGGAATATTTCCGCAAAAATTCCGCCGCCTCCAAGCTGAGTCTCGCCGACTTCGATGAAGATTACTTCGCTTCCGCAGGCCATCTGCATGTGACCAGCATCTCTTCCGCACTCTCGGCTTCGTGTCACGAGTTCTCGCTGCATGCCATGGAGTTCATGAAGCAGCGCGGCAAGACTGTATCACTGGACCCGAATCTGCGCCCGACCCTGTGGCCGGACACTGAAACTATGGTTAATACGATCAACGATCTGGCTACCCGCTGCGACTGGTTCCTGCCCGGCCACGGAGAAGGTAAAATCCTCACCGGACTTGAGACTCCTGAGGAGATTGCCGGGTACTATCTGGAGCGCGGCGTATCCCTTGTAGTGATCAAGCTCGGTCCCGAAGGCGCTTACTACAAGACCTCCGCTGGTGAAGAGGGTTATGTGGACGGCTTCAAGGTCGAGCAGGTTGTCGATACAGTCGGCGCCGGAGACGGCTTCGCGGTTGGGGTAATCAGCGCCATGCTGGAGAAGCTCAGCGTAGCAGAAGCCGTGAAGCGCGGCAATGCGATCGGCGCACTCGCCGTGATGTCGCCTGGCGATATGGACGGCCTGCCGACCCGCGCCCGGCTGGAGGAGTTCATGAGCGCTGGCGTATAGCCAATGAGCAGGTGCTCTGCTGCCGGCAGCGCCCGGCTTCAGCATGAACACACATTAGCACAGCAAAAAGGGTGTCCCTGAGCCGGCAGACGGCTGGGACACCCTTTTGCATATGTTATTGACTTACGGACCGGAGAGCCGTTATTTGGGGAATTGCTGCACTATAGCAAGCCTAACGGACTCAGATGACGTTAAGCCGCACTTTCCGCGCCATCCAGTGCTCTAAATAGCCATTTAACGGCTCCTGTGTCCGTAAAACTTACACCCCCCCTTATTTTCCGCACCATAACGGCCCCTGGGTCCGTAAAGCCGTGGATTCCTGAGCAGATTTCCTATCTGTTGTCACCACGATGGACCTTTCGCCGCCCGCCCTGCTCTATTCCGGCTTAGCCGGCGGTTGCACCGAATCGCCCTGCTGCAAGGAAGGCGGGAATCTGTAGGTGATGGGCATCGCGCTGTCCGCATCATTGATCAATGAGAGCATGATCTTCGCTGCCTGCATCCCCATCTCGTAAGCCGGCTGGCGGATCGTTGTAATATCGGGATTATAGATCCGGGCGAATTCGGCATCGTCAATGCCAATCACTGACAATTGGCCGGGGATGGAGATGGCCTTGCGGTTCGCATATTTAAGAATCTCGCCCAGCACCAGATCATTGGCGGCAAGCAGCGCCGTCGGCGGCTGGGGCAGCTGTAACAGCTCGTCCAGTGCGGAAGCGATATCTTCGCGCGACACACTGCGCATATACGAACCCAGCAGAGGCAGACCTGCTTCCTCCATCGCTTTTTTGTACCCGCTCATTCGCTCTTTGCGCGGGGTGATCGCATGTACGCCAAGCGGCAAGGATAGAATAGCAATCGCTTCATGGCCGTGGCCGGTCAGCTCCCGGATAGCGGTCTTCACCGCCATCTCGTTATCCAGAAGCAGGCTCTGGGTCGTAATCCCGTCAACCAGCCGGTCCATGAAGACCAGCGGATATTCCGCTTCAATTAATCTGGTGTAAGGCGCAGGCTGATCTCCAGCCGGGAAAATAATCAGGCCATCCACCTGACGGGCGACCAGCGTCTCCACATAAGTATTCTCCTTATCGGCATTCTCGTCCGAGTTGCAGATGATCACCTGAATACCGTGGCGCTGCAGCTCATTCTCGATGGCCCGGATACACTGAATGGACAGCGAATAATCTATATTGGCCACAATAATGCCAACCATATGCGTGCGGTTCTGCTTGAGACTGCGGGCAAGCCCGTTGGGCTGGTAATTCAACTCATCGATAACCTCGGCAATGCGGTTTTTGGTCGCCTCACTCATATACTTGAACCGTTTATTCAAAAATTGCGAGACTGTGCTTTTCGATACGCCCGCTTTCCGGGCCACATCCTCAATAGTCAGCTTCTTCATTGTTCCCGCTCCACTCTTCGATATCGAACTCCAGAAGTAAACACAAACCAAGTTTACTTAGAGATATTATCAAAAAGTATAGCTTTTTTTTAGTAAATTATCTATATGATCCACGTAAAATAATTAGGAGCCCCTTCACTTCCCTGTCTTGGCAGGATCAATCTGCTGTCCGTATTCCTGATAGTACCATTCATAGTACCACTGCTGACCGAGGAGCAAAACGATATCCGCTTTCCGCTTCTTACCGTTCACTTCATAAATAGCCGTCTGCTGCTGGCCTTGAACGTCGATGCCGATTTTGCTGCTTATATTCTGTATCGCTCCAGTAGCAATATCGTACAGACTGCCATGAACGTCAAAACCATTCTTTTTATCATCACTGTAATATACAAGCAGCATCTCGCTATTAGTTTTATCAAAAGCAATAAAGGATCTGTACAAGGAATATTTGTCACCTAAGCTGCTTAAATCCAGCAGTTCCTGCGGGGCTATTGTTTCTCCAGCTGCGGCTGCTTTTAAATTCAATACGGATAACTTTTCAGGTGTCATTCCTACCCCTTTACCCAAAGTGATCGTTCCGATACCCAGCACTACATAGTTACCTCCATCGCAGATCCCCGTTAATTCATAATATTTCTGCGAGCCACCCGCATAGAGCGGAAGAGTATATATCCGCTTAGCTGTGGCTTCAGATAACTCGGCCTGACCTTTGGGAGACAGATACAATGTGTAAGGCTCTGTAGGATGGGTGTATTTGGGCTTGCTGTAATTTACCATCGGAGGCGGCGGCGACCAGACAATCCCGGCGTTGGTCTCAACGGCACGCGCACGTGTCTTGTCTCTGTTCATGGGCAGGGGCATGTAGTACTTCACTCCACCAAGCTCGAACTCCGCAGAACCAACCGGCGGGTTGTAGGCTTGCGGCGATGTTGGTGAAGCAGCATTCTGCGTAGCCGAAGGAGACGCCGACGGCATCACCACAGCCGCTCCCGAGCCAGGCTTAAAGACCGCTGCCAGCCTCCCTGCCGGATCGAGGCCGGCCCCTGGGCCAAACGGCCAGATCAGCGTGACGAGCAGCAGGGCGGCTGCCAGTCCGCCGAAGGCGGCCATACGGCTGAAGCGGCGGCTGCCTCCACTTTTGCCGCTGGAGGATTCATGGGCAGCCTCTTCAATCCGCGCCATGAGCTGTGGCGTGAATCCAGGCTCTGCAAGCGGGCTCCGCCCGGCTTGCCTGTACCAGTCCTTCTCCCCGCTCATCACCTTCACTTGCTCCTTCTCTTGTCTCGTCTTCACAGGTCTTCCTCCTTTATCGCCGTTCTCACTTTCTCTCTGGCCCGTCCGAGCCGGGATTTGACCGTCCCCTGCGCGATCCCGAGCAGCGCGGACATCTCAGCAACCGGAAGATCCTGCTGGATATCCAGCACCAGCACCTCTCTGTACTTGTCCGGCAGGGCCATAATAATCTCCCAGATCCGGTTGGCGTATTGATTGCCGATGGCCTCTTGTTCTGCGGACAAGGTGCCTCCCTTATCCTGATAGCTGCCCAGCGGAGTGAACCTCCGCCAGAAGCTGTTGCGCCGTAAGCTGAACGCGGTGTTGCGCGTGATGGTCAACAGCCAGGTTTTCAGGGTGGCCTGTCCCCGGTACTTGCCGATGCTCTTGTAGGCCTTGAGGAATACCTCCTGGCTGATGTCGCTGGCCTGCTCCCGGCTGCGGGTTAAGACATAAGCATAATTCCATACGTCCTGGCCGTAGGTCTCCATCATCTCGCGAAGCGATACCGATGAGGCACAGGTCATGCTATACGTTAGTTCTTTACTCTGCATGTTCTCTCCCCTCTCACCTAATAAGACTCCTGCCGGCGGATATGGTTCCCTGTTATTGTAAAACTGAATATGCGGATTGCACTTTCTGCAATAGAATTGCCGATATTTGCCGTTAATCTCCATTCTATTGTATTTCCTGCATTAGAATTTGAAGAATCTGCTCAATTAGCCGCTTTTAGCTGAAATCAACTGTACAAAATACAACAGATCTCAACTCTTCCCGAATTTAAGGAGCATCTAATGTACGAAGTGCAATGAAATCCAGAACCGCTGAAGGCTAAACGCTTTCAAAAATTACAGCCGTTTCCCCTTCCCGGGAGCCCCTGTCTGCACCATTCCACAGCCCCGCAAAATGCTTAAAAAAAATACTAATTAATTATAAGAGAATAGAATGCAGGCGGGGCGTGGGATTGGCGGTTTTAAGCTCTGTTTTGAGGGGCCGCAGAGGTCTGTCTGTCTCTTGACTTTTCAATATATGGTATATAAAATGATTAAGCATTACTAAATATAGTGTATATAAGAGCTAAGCCCATAAATCTAGTGATTTCGCCCAAGTTCATTTGTCAAGTAGAAAGAGCTGTAGAATGGGCAACATGTTATAGGAGGTTAGGAGCCATGTTGATTGCTTACGATTCCAAGACCGGCAACGTCAGAAGATTCATTAATAAACTGAAGCTTCCGGCGGTTCAAATCGAAGAGCATATGACGATCGACGAGCCTTATGTGCTTGTTACATACACTACCGGATTTGGACAGATTCCAGAGAAGGTGTCAACATTCCTTGAACGAAACCACTCCAGGCTCAAAGGCATCGCCGCGAGCGGCAACAAAAACTGGGGCGAGCTATACGCGCACAGCGCAGACTTAATTGCACAGCGTTACAACGTACCGGTGGTCGGCAAGTTTGAATTGTCGGGAACCTTCGGGGACGTACAGCGCATAAAACAGGAGGTGGACCGGGTTGCGGCATATTGAATTGAACAACATGTTGATGAAGAGAGACGAAAGCGGCTTTTTCCAATTGGATAAGGACCAGGAAGCAGTAGCCGAGTTCATGCAGGATGTGGAGCGGCGCAGCCTGACCTTCACGGATACGAAAGCCAAGATTGATTATATGATTGCCAATGACTACTACGAGGACCTGTACGACCGCTACTCCGCTGCTGAGATGGAGGATGTCTACCGGATCGCCCATGAATATAATTTCCGCTTCCCTTCCTATATGGCGGCTTCCAAGTTCTATACCGACTATGCCGTCAAAAGCAATGACCGTAAGCAGTACCTGGAGCATTATCCGGACCGCGTAGCGGTAGTGGCTCTGCATCTGGGACGGGGTAACGTAGAGACTGCCCGTACACTGGCCCGCTCGATGATGGAACAGCGCCTGCAGCCGGCGACACCAACCTTCCTCAATGCCGGTAAAAGCCGCCGCGGCGAGATGGTCTCCTGCTTCCTGCTGGAGATGGACGACTCGCTCAATTCAATCAACTATGTGCTGAACACCTGCATGCAGCTGTCGAAAATCGGGGGCGGCGTTGCCGTCAATCTGTCCAAGCTGCGCTCGCGCGGCGAGACGATTAAAGGTGTCGAGGATGCGGCCAAAGGCATCATGCCTGTCCTGAAGCTCATGGAAGACGGCTTCTCCTATGCGGACCAGATGGGTCAGCGTAAGGGTTCGGGGGCGGCTTATTATAATATTTTTGGCTGGGACGTACTTGAATTCCTGGACAGCAAGAAGATTAACGCCGACGAACGGACACGCCTGAAGACGTTGTCTATCGGCCTGATCGTGCCTAACCGCTTCTACAAGCTCGCACAGGATAATCAGCCGCTGCATGTGTTCGCTCCTTACACGGTCTACCAGGCGTACGGTACGCATCTGGATGACATGAATCTGGACGTAATGTATGATACCCTGCTTGCCGATCCGCGCGTGAAGAAAAGAATCGCCATGAGCGCACGCGACATGCTGACCAAGATCGCCATGATCCAGCTTGAATCGGGCTATCCGTATATTATGAACAAGAGTAATGCCAATAACGCCCATGCCCTGCGTAATGTGGGCCAGATCAAGATGTCCAACCTGTGCACCGAGATTTTCCAATTGCAGGAGACTTCAGAGATTAACGACTACGGTCAGCAGGACGAGATCCGCCGCGATATCAGCTGTAACCTGGCTTCCCTCAACATTGTGAACGTAATGGAGCACGGCAAGATTCGTGAATCCGTACATGAGGGCATGCTGGCACTGACGGCTGTCAGCGATATGACAACTGTCTCCAACGCTCCAGGCGTGGCTAAGGCGAACAAGGAAATGCACTCCGTGGGCCTGGGTGTAATGAACCTGCACGGCTATTTTGCCAAGAACAAGGTGGCTTATGAGAGTGAGCAGGCCCGTGATTTCGCACGTACCTTCTTCATGACCATGAACTATCATTCGATTGAGAAAAGTATGGAGATTGCCGCCGAGACAGGTGAGACCTTCTATGGCTTCGAGCAGTCCGACTACGCCAGCGGCGTGTATTTCGACCGTTATCTGACTACAGACTACCGTCCGGTTACGGCAAAAGCGCAGGAGCTGTTCGAGGGGATCTACATTCCTACTACAGAGGATTGGAAAGAGCTGCGTGACAAGGTGATGAAGCACGGCCTGTACCATGCCTACCGTCTGGCGATTGCGCCGACCGCAAGCATCTCGTACATCCAGAATGCGACCTCCAGCGTCATGCCGATTGTAGAGCAGATCGAGACCCGCACGTATGCCAACTCGACCACCTACTATCCGATGCCTTACCTGCGTCCGGACAATGTGTTCTATTATAAATCCGCCTACCAGATGGACCAGTTCAAGGTGATTGATCTGATTGCGGAGATTCAGCCTCATATCGACCAGGGTATTTCAACGGTCCTGCATGTGAACAGTGATGTCACAACCCGTGAGCTGGCCCGTTCTTACCTGTATGCGGCGCACAAAGGGCTGAAATCCCTGTACTACACCCGGACCAACAAATTGTCTGTCGAGGAATGCCTGGCCTGCTCCATCTAAGAGGAGCACAGGTACAGAAAGGGAGAAGATACGATTATGAGCGCAATCCAAGCGGTGAACTGGAACCGTCCCGACGACGATTTCTCGCTGATGTTCTGGAATCAGAATATTATGCAGTTCTGGACCGATGATGAAATACCACTATCCGATGACAAAATGTCCTGGCTCACGCTAAGCGAGATCGAGAAGGACTCTTATATGAAGGTGCTGGGCGGACTGACCCTGCTCGATACGATTCAGGGCGGCGTGGGGATGCCGCAGATTATGGAGCATGTGGACGGCTTGCAGCGCAAGGCGGTCCTTGGCTTCATGGGCATGATGGAGCAGATTCATGCGAAGTCGTACAGCAGCATTTTCACCACACTGGCTTCGACTGAACAGATTGACGGGATTTTCCGCTGGGTGGAGGACAATACGTTCCTACAGTTCAAGGCGGAGACGATCTCGGAGTATTATCAAAAGATTGAGACGAAGAAAGACCTCTATCTGGCGATGTCCGCCTCGGTCCTGCTGGAGAGCTACCTGTTCTACAGCGGCTTCTTCTACCCGCTCTATCTGGCCGGTCAGGGCAAAATGACCTGCAGCGGCGAGATCATCGACCTGATCCTGCGCGATGAGAGCATCCACGGCGTCTATGTCGGCGTGCTGGCCCAGGAGATTTTTGAGGAGCTGTCCGAAGAAGACCAGAGCGATGTCTACGAGACCCTGGTCGGCCTGCTGCGTCTGCTCCACGCGAACGAGGAGCAATACACCGAGCAGATCTACGCACCGATCGGTCTGGTGGAGGAAGTGAAGACCTTCCTGCGCTACAATGCCAACAAGGCGATGATGAACCTCGGCCATGATCCGCTGTTCGATGAGGAAGAGATTAACCCGATCGTCCAGAACGGAATCAGCACCCACACGAAGCAGCATGACTTCTTCTCGAAGAAGGGGAACGGGTATGTGCGGGCGATGAATGTGGAGCCTTTGCGGGATGAGGATTTTAATTTTTGAGTGGGTAGATTGAACTTGCAGTATCTTTATCTTGGGATAGTCATGACTCCAGAGAATGTTTGGACTTCCGGCCGCTGTTGTATACAGATTTCCTTGATTTAACCGCTGTTCGCGATAGAAATCCGTATACAAAGGCGGACGCTACCGCTCCTACAGTTCCAAAATTCCCTTCCGCCATTCATCCCTTAATTTGTATATTACAAGTTCAATCTATTGGATGGTATGTAGAATGAGCACCCGGCAGCTTGGACAAGCTGCCGGGGCTTTTTTATGAATACAGTGCCGATCCCCGCAAAGATCCTGAGTAAACATCGAAACCCAAGCTTCACTTTTCACTGAAACAGTACCGTCCCGAAAAGGAAGACAAAGCCGGTTCTACTTATGAGACCATATTGTTACTGGGACGTAGGAGTAGGAGTGGCTATTTTACAAGAAAGAGGTGTAAAGGGATGGCGATACATATTCATGAGTACGGAGACCCGGATGGGGCTTGTCTGATGGTCTTCCTGCATGGCGGGGGCGTGAGCGGGTGGATGTGGGAGAAGCAGGTGGCGGCGTTCGCCGGGTATCATTGTCTGGTCCCGGACCTGCCGGGGCACGGGTTCAGCCGGGAGGATACGGAGTTCACGATCCGCAGCCGGGAGGATACGGAGTTCACGATCCGCAGCAGTGCGGAGGAGCTTCTGTTGCTCATTGAGGAGCGGGCTCAGGGACGAAAGATCGTTGTCACCGGCTTCTCACTGGGCGCACAGGTATTGGTTCAGATGCTGGGGATAAGACCGGAGCTGATCGATTATGCCATCATCAACAGCGCGTTAGTGCGGCCGATTCCCTCCGCCAGCAGGCTGATCGGGCCGGCGGTCAGACTCTCTTTTCCGCTGATTAAGTACAGATGGTTCGCGAAGCTACAGGCTAAGACGCTCTATCTGGGCGAGGAGTACCTGGAACGGTATGTTCAAGAGAGCCGGCAGATGGAGTTGAAGACGCTGATCCGGGTGCTGGAAGAGAATATGTCGTTCCGCATTCCAGTCGAGTTCAGTGAGGCTGCAGGCAAAATACTGGTTACTGTAGGTGAGCGTGAGAAATCTGTCATGAAGCAATCCGCCCGGGACCTTGTAGCTGTGAATCCCCGCTGCATGGGCGTGGTGATTCCCCGGATGGGACATGGCCTCTCTCTGGCGAAGCCGGAGCTGTTCAATAAACTGGTCGAGGCCTGGATTCAGGGCGGGGAGCTGCCCGGGGAATGCAGAAGAATCTGATTCCCTCAGGCGCGAAATGACGCTAGTTCAGATCCTCCCTGATTTTGTAGCGGACAGCAAGATAGCTTAGTATTAGAATCGCTGCAACCGCTACTCCGAATGTATGAATCAGGTCAGCCGTGCTGCCTAGATCCTTGACCCGTAAGAGCGTGTTGATCAGCAGATATTGCGTCAGATGAGTGCCTGTGAACTGATTCTCCAGCGCCCCCAGTACCATCCCGATCACATTCAGGGCCAGAACGAAGCCGGCGCTCAAGCTGATGAGCAGGTTCTTAGTCATCATAGCAATGCAGAGAACAAGCAGTGAGAACGCCCAGTGCAGCAGGAATTGGCTGGCCAGCAGGGTAATGAGCATGCCTGGATCTCCCATATCCGTCTGGTCAAAGAACATCCTTCTCCCGATCCCATCCGCAATTAACAGCGTCAGGAACATCATGGCCACAAACAGGGCGAGGATCGCCATTTTGGAGAACACGGAGTGGCTTCTGGCCTGCCGCATGGAAACATAATTCTTATGGAAGCCGGAATTCCATTCGCTCATATAGAAATAGATCGTGAACACGGCGATATAGATCAGCATCCAGGAAGGCGGCTGTGAGATCGTGTACTGGATGAAGTCTATCTCCGTTAAATTTCCGATCTGAACACCGCCTTCCTCCACAGGCTGCGCGTATTGCTTCATCATATAGATGCCGAAGATCTGAAAGGCACAGAACAAAAGCAGCAGCAAGTACATAATCTTGTTCCGTGTGAAGCGGTACAGGTCCATCCGCAAGAGGTTAATCATGGCGTTCACCTGCACTCTCCGTGCGTTCCAGGAAATACTGCTCCAGGCTCTGCTTATGTCTTGAAATGGAATCTACCATTATCCCATGCTGCGCCAGTTCCTGGACGATCTGCCGGATGCGGATATGCTCGTCGTATACATACACCGTACGGCTGTCCACCACTTTATATTGTGTAATCTTCAGCTCGCGCTCCAGCACCGGGAGAGCCTCCCGGGCTTCCTCCACGCTAATCTCGATCCGTTCCACACAGCGCTGCTGTAATTCTTCCTTGGAGATGACCTCGGCGAATTCCCCCTGATGGATAATGGCATACTTGGTGGCGATTTTGGAGAGTTCCTCCAGAATGTGGCTGGAGATCAGAATCGTCAGACCCGCTGCGTTCAGCTCCAGGATGAGCTCCCTGATCTCTACAATCCCCTGCGGATCAAGCCCGTTAATCGGCTCATCCAGAATCAGCACATCGGGACTTCCAAGCAAGGCCACCGCGATCCCCAGCCGCTGCTTCATACCCATGGAATAGCTTTTGACTTTGGCGGTATTCTTAGGGTCCAGTCCTACGAGCCTCAGCAATTTCTCTATCGTGGTAACCCTGTCACTTAGACCATATGCGATGGCGAGCAGCTTCAGGTTCTCGTAGGCCGAGATGTTCGGATATAACCCGGGCTGCTCAATCAGTACCCCCATCCGCTCGAAAAAAGACTGGTCTCCCGCCGCCGCACGGTTGAAAAAATGCAGCTCTCCCGAGGTTGGATACACGTGTCCGCTGATCATTTTGAGCAGGGTCGATTTGCCCGCCCCGTTCTTACCGATGATGCCGACAATCTCTCCTCTGTAGATTTTGAGATTGGCATTCCGTACTGCCGCTTTCGATTGGTACATCTTGGTCAGTCCGCATAGTTCAATGATGCAATCTGTCATGTCTGCCACCTCCTTACCCTAAGTTAACAGGATGAAGACTAATAGTTCGCCAACAAAAGGTTAAGAAAGTTCAAAGTTCATCATGGACTCAGCCGGAAGCCGATGCCCCAGACCGTATCGATATAGGCTTCGCTGTCGTGCGCTTTGATTTTATTGCGGATATTGCTGACATGTACCGTTATCGTCTTGTCCTCGCCCAGATAGATCTCCTCCCAGGCCAGCTCATAGAGATCCTGCTTCGTGAACACGCGGGTAGGATTCTTAACCAGCAACTCGACAATTCTGAATTCCTGGCGGGTCAGCGAAAGCTCAGTTCCATGAATCCTGACACTGTAGGCCGTGCAGTCCAGTACCAGATTTTTATGCCTGAACTCCTTCACCGGCTCACCGGCAGCCGTCCGCTGGATATGGACATGGATGCGGGCAATCAGCTCCTCCAGCTCAAAGGGCTTGGTCACATAATCGTCAGCGCCCAGCGTGAACAGATCCAGCTTATGATCCAGCTGATCCTTTGCCGAGAGGACAATTACCGGAATCCGGGACTTCAACTCCTCACGCAAACGGTGCATGAACCCTTCGCCGGACAATCCGGGCAGCATCAGGTCTAAGACAATCAGGTGGTACTCCTGCTCTGCCAGATTCAGCATCCCTTCACTGCCCGAATAGGCCCGGGTACACTGAAAGCCTGCGGCGGTAAGCCCGTCATGCAGAATTGCGTTAATATGCTCGTCATCCTCAACGATGAGAATTCTCCTGCGGTGCCCGCTATCCTTGAGATGGGTACTCATGGCTATGCTCCTTCCCCCTTTTTGAGAATCCGATTAATATACTGAAGGTATCCGCTGTACACCCGGCCTCTGCATCCCCGTTCATTTTCTCCATCAGCGCCTTCACAATCGAGAGTCCAAGCCCTGAGGAATGCCGGGTACGCGAGGGATCTTCTCTGTAAAAGCGGGTAAAGATCTTCTCCGTATCCACCCTGCTGCCTGCCTTAAGCCGATTGGTGAAGCGTATACACAGCATCTCTTGCCTGTCTTCAACCTCTACGGTCAACGGGCCTTCGCCGTGGATGAAATAGTTGCCGATGATATTGGTAAAGATTCGTTCCAGCGCATGGATATCCCCCATCACCCGGGGAGAACGCTCCGGCAGCCGAAGCTCAGGCTCATTCCCGGACCGGGTAAAATCATCAATGAACGTGAATAGGTTCCGCTTCAGCACCTCCGCCACATCAACCGCCTGCAGCTCCAATTCATATTCGGGATTCTGCAGCTTGGTATAGAGGAACAGCTCCTCTACCAGCTTAATAATCTGCTGTATTCTCGACTGGGCAAGCGCTACGTACCGCCCCTTCTCCTGCTCCGCCTCTGTCCGCAGCGCCAGCTGAAGGTAACCATCCAGCGAAGTGAGCGGCGTGCGGATATCATGCGACAGACTGGTAATCGCCAGATTCATCTCCTGATTCTTGCGGCTGAACTGTTCTCCCATCGCTTGCTGGCGGCTTAACAGGTTATTGCACTCCCGCACCAGCCTGCCGATCTCCCTTGGCTTCAACTGGGTCGCTACCAGCTTACGGGACTCATGCTCCATAATAAAAGACAGCTGGCTGCTGATCTGACCGACCTGTCTCCGGTAGTTCAGCAGGTACATAGTCTGGGCAATCAGCAGCAGCAGCAGGAGTCCTGCCAGAACAATAAGGATAAGATCAACCCCTTTCATATGATTGTATTATATACGATTACAGATACAGAGTCTTAGTGCGGGACGGGAATGGGGGTGAGCTTGTGGCGTAGGGAGATGCCCTCCTTGCCCACTCTAAGCTGAATCTCCCCCTGCTGATCGGTCCGGTAGATCTCAGTATTTGCGTCAGCCAGCCGTTCCAGCACACTGCCATTCGGATGCCCGTACAGGTTATTCACACCGGCTGAGATAACAGCGGCCCCGGGGTTCCAGAAGGCCAGCCAGTCTGCGCTGGTGGCGGTTTTGCTGCCGTGGTGGGCGACCTTGAGGGCATCGATGGGTCTGCCTTGCTTAATCCCGGATTGACTTGCGGAATGTAGGATGGCCTCCTCTGCAGCCTGATCCATATCTCCTGTGAAAAGAAAGCTCCGGCCGTTCATCTCCAGCCGGAACACCACCGATTCGTGGTTCTGGTCCTCCACTTCCTCCGGCAGGGTCTGTCCATCCGCTCGCGGCTCCGGCCAAAGGAAATTCAGCCGCGTGGCATCGTCCGGTTCCAGCGACATGCCCTGCTGCACCGGATACAGCCGGACACCCGCGTCCAGCGCAGTCGTCATCAGCTTAGTGTACGGCTGCGTGTCGGCCAATGTTCCGTTGAACAGTAGCGCTGATACCGGCATCCCTTCTAGCACCGCCTGGAGCCCTCCGGCATGGTCCTGATCGCCATGCGTCAAGATAACCGCATCCAACCGGTGGATGCCCCGCTGCTTCAGGAGCGGTAGCAGCGTCTTCGCCCCGACCTCGAACGGGCTGCGGCGGATGCGCCATTCCTCCCGGTTGCCGAAGCTCACGGTCCCGCCGCCGTCCACCAGGATATGGGCTCCGCCCGGCGTGGTAATCAGGCTGCTGTCCCCCTGGCCTATGTCCAGGTAACTGATGGAACCGAAGCCGTCGCGTATAGCCTCAGCTTTATAGCCCTTATAGAGCAGAATGGTCAGGCCTACGGCACACAGTATGGCTGCGGAATTACTCCAGCGCGTAGCTCCAGTCGGCGGATAGGCTTGAAAGGCCAGCGTCGCTCTTCTGCTGTTCGCAGTGGATGGAAAATCTGGCTGGTTGGTGGTGTTGATATGGTTACCCGGCGGTTCCGGCCTCTCCAGCTCTGCCAGCGGACGGGTCTCATCATCCATGAACTGGGGAACAAGCATGGCCTCAGTCCTCCGTTTCAACGCGTGTAACAAACCATATAACAGACCGTAATAGAGGCAGATCCACAGGAAGGAAGGCGAAGCCCAGATCAGCACCCCGGCGGTGAATCCGTTCACCCACTCTACTGCTGCGAATGTAATATTATTCAGGAACTCTGCAAGCTGCGCCGTCAGTAGTGATGCTGCATTCCAGACCCTTCCGAGGAGCAACGCCAGTGTTCCTAAGGGCAGCACCAGGAAGGTGATGAAGGGAACCAGCAGCAGATTAGCAGCAACGGACAACAATGAGAATTGGTTGAAATAATAAATCGTCAGCGGAAACGAGACCAGCTGAGCAATAATCGTTACAGAGAGACTGCTGCCCAGCCAGCCCGGTAATCGCCTGAACAGCGGCGCAGCGAGCGGTGTATACACCATAAGTCCTGCCGTCACCAAAAAAGACAGCTGAAAGCTGACACTGAGAAGCAGATAAGGATTCCAGACCAGCATCATCAGAGCGGATGCAGCCAGAATGTTCAGTCCATCCTTGAGCAGGCCCAGCCTTGCCGCCAGCAGGGCAATCATGCTCATGATCCCGGCGCGGATCACAGACGGTCCGGCCCCGGACAGCAGCACATAGACCGGCACCAGCAGCAAGGTCACCGTTAGTGCGGTTTCCCTGGTTAAGCGGCAGCGGCGCAGAAGAACCAGGATTACTCCGACGTACACCGCCACATGCATCCCCGAGATGGCTAGGATATGGGTGAGCCCGAGCTGAGAGAACTGTCTGAAGGTCTCCGGGTCCAGCTCCTTTTGGATGCCGATGACGAGACCCTTCATATAACCCGCATGAGGCTCCTGAAATAAGCGGCTCATTTCTGCACCGAGCACAGATCTTGCCTTATCATTCCAGCGGAGAATAGTGGACGGCTCCCACGAGACTTGGGGGTTAACCGTTACACTGGCTGTTCCCGTTCCTTTGAGCAGCCAGTGAATCTTTTGGGTGAGCAGATAGGCACGGTAGTCGAATCCGCCGAAGTTGCGCGCTATCTGGGGCTGTATCAATTCCCCCTCAATGACCACCCGGTCTCCCCGCTGCCACAAGGCAGCCTCAGCGATCTCACTCTCCTCCTGAAGCTTGATCTGTACAGTTACACGTTCACCTTCAGGATCACTCCCCACTGCTCCCGCTGCGGCAGACTGTTCCCCTTGCTGGTGTAGTCTGACACTGGACAGCTTCACGACAAAATCCACCCGGTCCCCGTCCCGCTCCACCGGAGAAGCGATAACGCCTGCGGCTGTTATATATGCTTCATTCAGTTCGCTTACCGGTTGCACCAACACCTCAGGCAGCAGACTCACATTGCGTACCTCGCTGTGCTCCCAGTATAGGGCTGCCACGATCAGCGCTGTCACCAACACTCCAGCCATCCTCCAGCGTATTCTGCTGCTCACCGCCCAGACTACAGGCAGCAACAGCAGCCCTGTGAGGCAGAACAGCAGACTGCGGCCAGAGAACAAACATCCTGCGGCACTTCCCGCTACCCAGCAGACCGTAAAGCTTAAGAGCGGCCTTCTGTTCATAATCATCTCTCCTTCCTAATTAGCACTAGACGCCAAAGAACCCCTGCATACGCATACAAATGCGTGTACAGAGGTTCTTCCTCTGGAGCCCGTCACTATTCTTTTCGCGGCTCGTTCAGCCAACTATGTTAAGCCCGTCAGCCCATCCGTAGATGCTGGTTATTCAGATACCGAAATCATCGTTTCCTTAGGCGGCTCGTAGTTCTCCAATTGACGGAACACGATTCCTTTGGAGGAGAGCATCGCCTGTACCTTCTCCATGTCTTTCTTGTAAGGACGCAGGTAGACAATCTCCACGATTCCGCTGTTAGCCAGCATATTGGCACAGGTCCAGCACGGCTCATCCGTAACGTAGACCGTACTGCCTTCCCGGTCGCTCCGGTCTGTGAACAGCAGCAGATTCTGCTCGGCATGGATTGTACGGATACAGCGCTGCTTTTTGACCATTGTCTCTACACCGTCTATCATCTCACGCTCGTATTGCTCAGATACCATACAGCCTGCTTCCGAGCAGTCAGGAACGCCCATCGGCGCACCGTTATAGGCCGTACCCAGCAGCTTCTTCCCCTGCACCAGCACCGCGCCGACATGGCGGCGGGGACAGCGCGAACGGGTGGAGACCATGCAGGCAATATCCATGAAGTATGTATCCCAGTTCTTGCGGTAAGCCACAGTCATCAGCAATCTCCACTTTCTCTTCAATAGTTGTTCATTATTGTAGCATACCTGTCTGCGTTTTCACTAGGATATTGATAGCCCACAACACCCCACATTTCACCTAACTCTCACTTAGATCTCCCGTCCTGCTCACTTTTACAGCTCATTTGCTCATCAGTAGAGTCGGGTGTGATTGCACTTCATACAGTAGAAATTGCATTCTCAGCGCCTAAGTAACGTTCTGCTGCACTTCATACAATTGATTCTCTCATTTAGTCTCCAAAGACCCTCTTTTGCAAAATTCTAATGTACGGAGTGCAGCAGATTCAGTTTTCAGGCGGATTGAGGGATAATCTAATGTACAGAGTGCAATTGCAACTTACTCTGTCTCGGCAGACAGGGTTGTTAGTGGTTCAGAACGGCAGCCTTAAAAGACCACCAGCGGCTTCAGCTTCTCCAGCAGCTTGGGGCCGATGCCCTTCACCTTGCCCAGCTCGTTCGCGCTGCGGAAGGCTCCCTTACTGGTGCGGTAGTCGATAATCGCCTGTGCTTTCTTCTCTCCGATGCCCGGCAGGTCCATGAGGGCTTTGGCATCGGCTGTATTCACATTGATCCGGCCGTCAGCCGCTGCCGGGGGTGCAGTGCCAGCGGCTCCACCAGTTCCAGCTGTTGCAGCCGCCGTTCCACTTGCACCGCCGCTTCCCGCCGCTCCTCCGGGTCCTCCTGAGTCCGCCGCACCCGCACCCGATATCCCGGCACTCGCCGCTCCAGCGCCAGCTGTTCCATCACCAGTGGCCGCACCGCCAACAACTCCGCTACCCGCCTCGCCTACAACATTCGCGCCAGCAACTCCATTACCAGTCACACTCCCGCCAGCTCCTGTGTCTACTGTTGCACCACCCGTGGCTGCGTTGCCAGTTACTCCACTACCCACCTTACCGCCAACAGCTACCTCGCCACCCGCCTCTCCACTACCCGCCGTACCTGCAACACTCCAGCCAACTGCTCCGTCTCCCGCCGCACTCCCGCTAGCCACTCCACTACCCGCCTTACCACCACCAACTACCTCGCTACCAGCCACTCCACTACCTGCCGTACCGCCACCCGCTACCTCGCCACCTGCCACCTTACCGCCCGCCGAACTCCCGCCATCAATGCCTACGTCCGCCACTCCCAGCGCCTGCGCCATTCCGGCGTTCAGCGTCGTCCATCCGGCGATGCCGGTGTCCTGTGCTTTATGGTCTGCGGCCCATACCAGGCCGCCGCCCAGCAGCGCGGCGGTGATGGCACAGATGATCATTCTTTTATCCATCAGGTTGTCCTCCCTCATCGAACTGGAATTTTATTCAAAAATCCGATTAAAACCTGTCATTGGTCCAAGTCTGGTGTGCATACATTTAACGAAGAGTATCACTGTAAGCCAGCAGCATAAGAAAGGAGGTACCACAGGATGAAAGTGGGATTTATCGGAACAGGCAGCATGGGAAGTCTGCTGATCGACACCTTCCTTCGGTCGGGAGCCCTTGATCCATGTGATGTGATGGCCAGCAACCGCAGCCCGGGCAGGCTGATGGAGCTGAAGAAGCTTCATCCCGGAATTACGATATGCTCCGGCAACATCGAAGCCGCCTCGGAGAGCGACCTGGTGTTCCTGTGTGTCAAGCCTTTGCAGTTCAAGCGGGTAACCGATGAGATCGCCCCTTATCTGCGCAGCGACCAGATCGTTGTATCGATTACAAGCCCTGTGCAGCTCTACCATCTGGAATCGGCCCTGCCCTCCAAGGTCGCCAAAATCATTCCCAGCATCACCCATTCCGTCAGAGGCGGGAGTTCGCTGTGCATTTTTGGAAGCCGATTAAATAAAAAAGACAGGCTCCTGCTGCTCCAGCTATTCTCCTGCATTGGAGTTCCGGAGGAAATTCCTGAGGGCCATACGCGGATTGCCTCAGATTTCTCTAGCTGCGGCCCGGCCTTTCTTAGCTATTTCCTGGAGAGGTGGATTGAAGCGGCTGTTGAAGCAACCGGCATCGACGAAGCCCTGGTCACCCGGCTCGCAGGGGAGATGCTGCTGGGTACGGGTAAGCTGTTGACCGAAGGCTCGTTCACCCCGCAGGAGCTGCAGGAACGGGTAGCCGTCCGCGGGGGTATTACCGCGCAAGCCCTGAATCACTTGCAGACCAGTCTGGAAGGGGTGTTTGAACGCCTGATCACCACCACACATGACAAGTATGATGAGGATGTGGAAAAGCTCGACGAGCTGTTCGGGCTTGGCAGTATCGCCCAGAGCCGCATCGACCGTTAAGCTGCCCTCATCTGTCCTATACCGCTTGTCATCCCGCCGCACGGTACCCTGCTTTGAACGGGCCACACGCGCTAATCTTCGCGGTACCAGCCTTGAAGCCATCGTTCACGCTCCAGGCTAGGCCGCCCGAAACCAAGTGGAAACGGCTTTGCCGTCCTTTTAAAGGACGGTACCGTTTCAGCGAGAAATAGAAGGATAATTTATCGTATGCAACATATAAATTCTTATATTTGAACAAAATCACCCTGCGGGTGAACGATGCTAATGCCTCTCTCACCGGCCGCTTTTAAGGAGCAGTAATGTTGCCCTTTTTGCAGGATTTCTCTATACCTTTTACGGGTTGAAGTACAATGTTGCATTATTTGCACAAATTTCGGTGTTTAGAGCAAGTTAGTGCTGAATTTGTTGCATTTCGTGCAGGATTTCAGCATAGACTGCTTCTTTGGGGCAGTATTGTTGCACTTTTGGCAGGATTCCTCTTAAAATGTTACCGCCTGTGATGCATGGGGCCCTTCCCTCGGCGCCTAAACAGCAACAAAGCCCGCAGCACGGAAACCTCCGTTGCTGCGGGCAGAATTGCGTTCTTCGCTTAACCCACTACGATATTTACCAGCTTGCCGGGAACGGCAATGATTTTGCGTACGGTTTTGCCTTCGACGGCCGCCTTCACATTCGGCAGGGCCAGGGCGTGGTCCTGCATCTCCTGCTGGCCCATATCCGCCGGAATCAGCGCGCGCTGGACGATTTTACCGTTGACCTGCACCACGATCTCAACCTCAGCATCTACGGTCCAAGCTTCATCATAGGATGGCCAGGCGACATAGCTGATGCTTCCTTCATGGCCCAGCAGCTCCCACAGCTCTTCGGCAATATGCGGTGCCAGCGGGGACAGCATCTGTACGAACTGTTCTGCCGCTTCCTTAGACAGGCTCTCCTGCTTGTAAGCGTCATTGATGAAAATCATCAGCTGGCTGATTGCCGTATTGAAACGCAGATGCTCGAAGTCTTCGGTTACCTTCTTCAGCGTCTTGTGCCAGGTGCGTTTGAATTCATCCGTGCCGCCGCCCTCTGTAATCTTCGCGCTGAGGCTGCCGTCTTCATTCACGAACAGGCGCCATACGCGGGAGAGGAAGCGGTGAATGCCTTCGACACCCTTCTCGTTCCAAGGCTTGGTGGCTTCCAGCGGCCCCATGAACATCTCATAGACGCGCAGGGTATCTGCCCCGTAGGCTTCCACGATCTCATCCGGGTTAATGACATTGCCGCGTGATTTACTCATCTTCTCATTGTTGTTCCCCAGGATCATTCCCTGGTTGACCAGCTTGTGGAACGGCTCCTTGGTATCGACTACGCCGATATCATAGAGTACCTTATGCCAGAAGCGGGCATACAGCAGGTGAAGCACTGCATGCTCGGCTCCGCCAATGTACAGGTCAACCGGCAGCCATTCCTTCTGCTTCTCCGGTGAACACAGCTCCTGATCATTGTGCGGATCGATATAGCGCAGGTAGTACCAGCAGCTGCCGGCCCACTGCGGCATCGTATTGGTCTCGCGGCGGGCCTTCATGCCGGTCTCGGGATCAATTGTCTCCACCCATTCTGTCACATTCGCCAGCGGGGATTCACCAGTGCCCGAAGGCTTGATGGCATCCACATCCGGCAGAACCAGCGGCAGCTGATCCACAGGCACGGTCTTCATCGTGCCGTCTTCCAGGTGCAGAATCGGAATCGGCTCGCCCCAGTAACGCTGGCGGCTGAACAGCCAGTCGCGCAGGCGGTAGGTTACTTTACCCTTACCGCTGCCCTTCTCTTCCAGCCAGGCGATCATCTGAGCCATCGCTTCAGTATTGGACAGGCCGTCGAGGAATCCCGAATTGACATGCGGACCGTCACCGGAGTAGGCTTCTTCTTCGATATTGCCGCCCTGCACCACTTCGATAATGTTCAGGCCGAACTGCTTGGCGAACTCCCAGTCACGGGCATCATGGCCCGGAACGGCCATAATGGCTCCGGTTCCGTAGCCCGCCAGCACATAGTCAGCAATCCAGATCGGCACCTGCGCGCCGTTCACCGGATTAATCGCATAAGCGCCGGTGAATACACCGCTTTTCTCCTTAGCCAGATCCGTGCGTTCCAGATCGCTCTTGCGGGAAGCCTTGTCGCGGTATTCGGCAACGGCTGCCTTCTGCTCATCCGTGGTGATGGCATCCACCAGCTTATGCTCCGGTGCGAGTACGCAATAGCTTGCTCCGAACAGGGTATCGGGACGGGTAGTGAACACTTCAAGCACAGCCTCATGCCCCTCAATCGCAAAGGTCACCTCAGCGCCGGTCGATTTGCCGATCCAGTTGCGCTGCATATCCTTGATGCTCTCTTCCCAGTCCAGCTCCTCCAGATCCTCCAGCAGGCGGTCGGCGTATTCGGTAATCTTCAGAATCCACTGGCGCATCGGTCTGCGGACGACGGGATGGCCGCCGCGCTCGCTTTTGCCGTCGATGACTTCTTCATTCGCAAGAACCGTTCCCAGCGCCTCGCACCAGTTCACCGATACTTCGGCCACATAAGCCAATCCACGATTGTACAGCTGGATGAAAATCCACTGCGTCCACTTGTAGTACCCCGGATCTGTCGTACTGATCTCACGGTCCCAGTCGTAGGAGAAGCCCAGCGACTTGATCTGGCGGCGGAAATTGTCAATGTTCTTGAAGGTAATGTCACGCGGATGCTGGCCGGTATCCATGGCATACTGCTCTGCCGGAAGTCCGAAGGCATCCCAGCCCATCGGGTGCAGTACGTTGTAGCCGCGCATCCGTTTGAAGCGGGACACGATGTCGGTGGCGGTATAGCCTTCCGGATGGCCTACGTGCAGCCCTGCGCCGGAAGGATACGGGAACATATCCAGGGCGTAGAATTTCGGCTTGCCTGATTCTTCACTTGTCTTGAAGGTCTTGTTCTCGTCCCAGAATTTCTGCCATTTCGGCTCGATGGTCTGGGCGCGGTATCCAATATTATCGCTCATCTTGTGCTCCTCCTTGGAGTGTTGCTGTAATAGGTGGTACTGCTGCTGTCTTAAAAAGTTAAGAGATTAGTCTCCACTACAAAAAAGTTTTGGGCTTCCGATCGCTGTTATTCTCTGATTTCTTGATTTTATCCGCTTCTAGCGGTAGAAATCCGAGCATAAAGGCGAACACTTCGTTTCTCCAGCTCCAAAATTTCTTTCCGTTCCGTTTCTCTATAACTTAGGTTAACATCATCTGTTCCCCCGGCGGAACAGCAAAGCCCAAGAGCCGCCCATGATTCGCTGAGCCGTAAAAACCACGGCAAGGCCATGTACCCGCCCATGATTTGCCGGGCCGGGAGCCGGAGCGAATCAACATAATCGCTCCAGCCTGCTCAGGACCTGCGGCTCCGCCGGGCTAACCGCAAAAAAACCTCCCATCCCTAGCGTATAATCGCTAGGGACGAGAGGTATGAATTCCCGTGGTACCACCCTAGTTAGCGGCGGACATTCTTTGTCCGGCACTCACTTTGACACCCTGTATCGGGGGTGAGGCGACGGCGGTTCACACGCTGGTCCCTCTAAGGAACCTGCGGCTCGCGCCATTACTCGGAGGTGAGTTCACTGCGGTCCGTTAACCGGCTCGCACCTGGGGTGCCGGCTCTCTGCAATAACGGTCTCACGAATTAATACTCCTCTTCATCGCACTGCTATGATAATTCTTCTTATCGTAATATTCACCACATTATAACCAAAAGATACATGTACCGTCAATCCTTTCACCCGAAGTAGCAGCAGGTCCCCTTGTTCCTGCATGTGACGGGATGAATTACGGCTGCTTTATGCCGGCCTTCTGCGGATATAATAGCCGATGATATGCTGAATGACCACCTTGGCGGCGGCGAAGAAAGGAACGGCCAGAATCAGTCCGATCATTCCGGCAATCTCCCCGCCGACCAGCAGCGCGAAGATGATCAGCAGCGGATGCAGATGCAGCTTCCGTCCTACAACCTGCGGAGAGATCACGTTGCTCTCCAGCATTTGGCACAGGGTATTCACCACCGCCACCAGCAGGACAAGGCGCCAAGACAAGGTTGAGGCCATTATAATGGCCGGGGCCGCCCCCAGAAACGGACCCATATAAGGAATAATGTTGAATACCGCGACAACACAGGCGAACAGCAGCGCATAAGGCATGCCGATAATCGCGTAGCCGATATAAGCGAGCACACCGATGATGATGCAGACGAGAAACTGCCCGCGGATATAGTTGCCGAGCGCTTCATCAATGTCTTTTAGCAGCATCACAATCGACTTGCGGCGCGAACGGGGCAGACAGGAGACCACCATCCGTTCGAATACCTCGAAGTCCTTCAGAATATAGAACACGAGAAAAGGCACAATGAATGCGTTGAACAGCACGCCAATGGTCGAAGCGATATTATTAAGGAAGTGGGAGATGCCTTCGGCCAGGCGGTTCTCCAGCTGATAAAACCAGTTATTCATTCCCGTCTCCACCCCGGGCGGAATCAGTCTGGAATTCATGCCCTTCATCAGCCCCTGCGCGTGCAGCGTCATCTCCGGCAGATGCTCGTTCAGTTCCTCCAGCTGTTCAATGAACATCGGGATCAGATTGATTAGAATCACCGCAAGCGAGGTCAGGAACACCGCATAGATCAGCAGGACGGCTACGCTGCGCGGCATTTTTCTCCGGGAGAGCATAGTGACCACCGGATTCAGCACATAGGAGATAATCATGGCGGCCAGGAACGGAGCCAGGATCGCTTTTAGAAACAGGAATACCCCATTCAGCATCGGACGGAGCAGCCAGACGAAATATAGAATAATCAGTGAGAGCAGCACGCCGGTCATCCAGCGGAGCCATTTACTGCGGAACCACTCCTCCATAATCTCCCTCCTGAACGTGTACAGCCCTTAACCATCATGCATATTAGTATGTGTGGGAGGGGAATGAAATACTCCGCTCTGCAAAAAATTGGTTTTTTGTTATTTCGGTTCGCAGGTTGGTATAGTTGCCGGGTTCAAGGTCCGCTACAATCATATTGTAAAGCGCTTACATTATAAGGAGGGTATTGTATATGAGGAGAACGCTACACAAGCTATTCGGTGCAGGGATGACCCTGCTGCTTGCCGGTCTGCTGACAGGAGCTCCGTCCGTTTCGGCGGCCACCGTCTTTGATGAGCCCCTGACCTACTTCAACCCCGCAACCTGGCAAAAAGCAGACGGCTACTCGAATGGCTCCATGTTCAACTGTACCTGGCGTGCGAATAACATCTCTTTCACGAGCGGCGGACAGCTTCGTCTGGCCCTGACCAGTCCCAGCAATAATAAATTTGACGGCGCGGAGTACCGCTCTGTGTACAAGTACGGCTACGGCAAATACGAGGTCAGCATGAAGCCGGCCAAGAACAGCGGGATCGTCTCCTCCTTCTTCACCTACACCGGGCCTTCAGACGGCACGCCCTGGGATGAGATTGATATTGAGTTCCTCGGCAAGGATACCACCAAGGTCCAATTCAACTATTACACGAACGGCGTTGGCGGCCATGAGAAGATTGTCAATCTCGGCTTCGATGCTTCCCAGAGCTATCATACGTACGCCTTCGATTGGCAGCCGGGTTATATTAAATGGTATGTAGACGGGGTCTTGAAGCATACGGCAACCAGCAATATCCCCTCCCGGCCCGGTAAAATCATGATGAACCTCTGGAACGGAACGGGTGTGGATTCCTGGCTCGGTTCCTATAACGGGGCGAACCCGCTCTACGCCTATTACGATTGGCTGAAATTCACAGGCAACTAACTTGCAGGCAGGAGATGGACCCCGGCGATGCGCAAGCGGCATCCGCCGGGGTCCTTTTGTCTATGCGGACCATGGCGGCTCATCTTCAATATTTGTTATTCCAATCGCCACATTGGTATGGCGGCTGCTGCCGTCCTTCTGTACGATATATAGCAAGAATACAGCACAGGAGGAACAGATCCGGGTGGGGCCGCCGCCAGACAAACAGGCAGAAGCACCCAAGCGTATCTGCGACAAGAAACCGCCTTATTATAGAGGCGGTTTCTTGTCCCTGCGGTATTTAGCGGCTGCTGCGGTCCCAGGCATTAACCTCCATGGTTTCGGTAAGTCCGCCGTAGGTGTTCCACTTGTGCACGAATTCGTCGAATTCTTCAAGCGGGCTGTCCGCGAAGATGATTTTGATGAAGCTTTTCTGCTCCAGCTTCTTCAGCAGCTCGCCGTCACGCTTCATCGTCGCTGTCGGAGGTCCCGTGAACTGTTCCTTGCGGGAAGCCTCTTTCTGGCCCAGCAGTACAGGGGCAATGTCCTTCGGGATCTCCCGGATGACCCCGGAGGGAATCCTAGCCCCGTCGAAGGTCAGCGTGTAGGAGGCTACCCGGATGCCGCCCAGCGGCAGCGCCGAAGATTGGGCGCTCGGCTGGCCGCCCGCCATGGACCAGTCATAGCCCTCCGCAAGGCCATGGGCGAACTCGCCGGTCGAGGTAGCGTATGAATCGAACAAATAATTCTGATACGTAAAAAAGATTTCAGGGTGCTTCATCTGCTTATTAATCAGAATGGCACCATTGACAGGCAGTGTCCCTCTTCTCATGGTGAGCCCACCTGGCCCCGAAGGGATGGCAATTGCCCGGATGCGCGCCTCAGCGTCACGCTTGGTCAAGGAGGACAGCGGCCAGCCGCGCATCCAGTGGGGGCCGGCAATGATGCCCGCTTTACCGGAGATGAACTGGTTCGCCGCCCCCTCCTCATCCAGCCAGGCACTGTCAGCGCTCAGATAACCGCGCTGTACCCATTGCTTCATGAGCCCGGCAGCCTTCCGTGCACCGGGCTGGATGGAGCCGTATTCCAGGGTGCCGTCACTCCGGCGGTTCCACTGCTCAGGAACCGTACCGTAGGCGCCGAACACCCAGCTGCTGTCTCCCATCCAGGTGCTGGGGCCGTTGCGGAATCCGACCGACAGGCCGTAGGTATCCTTGATCCCGTTGCCGTCCGGGTCCCGGTTGACGAAGGCATCCATGACCTGCTCCAGCTCATCCAGGGTCTGTGGGGCTTTCAGATGAAGCTTGTCCAGCCAATCCTGGCGGACCCAGAGCAGCGGATCGGAGTTATATTCATAATCCATAATGGGAATGGCATACCTGTGCGCGCCGCGCATGAAGGGGTTCCATGCCGAAGCATCCTCGGCAACAGCCTTCTTCCACACCTCGGACGCATGCTGCTCGAACAGGTCGCCGACTTCCATGAATTGCCCTGAATCAATCAGTTCCTGGATAATAGCGGCATCTCTGGTCGTTACGATGTCGGGCATATTGCCTTTGGCCAGCTCCAGCCTCAGCTTGTTGGCGTAGGTCTCTGAGGTGCCGGAGATCGTCCAGAGATAACGGATGCGGATGCCAAGCCGCTTCTCGGCCCAGGCCGTATGTACGTTATGCTCCAGGCTCTCCCCTTTGATAAAGTTCAGATTGGGGTTCACGGAGCCTACGGTATACAGGTCTACCGGAGGATCATATTTACCTTCCTTAACATCGAAGTAAGGGGCTGTACTCTGCGGTGAAGCGGGCGGCTGACTATATTCGGTGCTGTCCCAGGAGCAGCCCGACAACATCAGGAGCAGCAGGAACAGCGGTGAACGGACTTTCATATAACCACCTGCTTTTCGTAGAGTTCATAATCTTATGATACACTTCTCCATATTACAGCAAATGTCTTGCAAAGGATGATCTTTATGGTGGCATGGCGTCCCAACCTGTTCATTAAAATGGTGGCAATCCTGCTCTCGCTGATTGCCGCCACACTCTTATTCTACGGCTCATCCTACCGTAAGGATGTCGGAGTCATTACAAGTCAGATCAAAACCACCGACCTTAATCATCTGGAATTTCTGACCCAGCAGATGGATAACAACATCAACCAGCTGGCGGGCAGCATGTATGCCCTGCAGAGAGATCCCACCATCCGCGATTATGAGCAGATTACGCAGCTGGGCCATCTTATTGATCCCGCCCAGACGATTATGACGGTGCTGGAGAAGCTGTCTCTCCAGACCAGCTCCAGTACGTGGGAGAACCGGATTGTCTTGTACAAGCCCTTCAGCGGGGAGACCTTGGGCTCGGATTCCTCGCTGTCCTTCGATGTTTCTGTCCTGCACAAGCCGCTCCCGGCGGGCTGGGAGTATATCTCGGCGGACAGGGCCGGCGCGGAGGCAGGCTTCCGGCTGCTCTTATCGGACCCTGCCCAGGCAACAAGCCGGCCGCGCGAGGCGCAGCTGCTGATGTCCATGTATTTGCCGGTCTCCAATATTGAACGGATGTTCGATGCCTACCAGTCGCAGAACACGGGGGACACCTTCTTGTACCATCCGTCATTCGGCGTCATCCTCTCGCGGAGTTCGGACCGGCAGATGGCGGAGCAGGTCACCGCGGCACTGAATATCACGGCCGGGAAGAGTACCTCCGGCATCTTCGATCTTAAGCAGGGCAGCTTCCTGGTCAGCTCGGTGCCCTCCTCGGCCATCGACTGGCAGGTCGTGCATTATTCACCGCTGAAGCAGATTCTTGAGCCGATCCGCAGCAGCCGCTTTTCCTTCCTGACAGGATCGGCTATCCTGCTGGTGATGAGCCTGCTGTTCTCCTTGCAGCTCTACCGCCAGGTGCAGCGTCCGGTAAGCCTGCTGCTGCGTTCGCTCAACCGGATGAAGGAAGGGCGCTGGTCTACCCGTATCCATACCCGGACCAACCCGGAGTTCACGCTGCTGAATGAAGAATTTAATGATATGGCCGAGAAAATTCAGTCGCTGATCGAGCAGGTCTATCTGGAGCAGCTCCGGGCCAAGGATGCCCATCTGAAGCAGCTTCAATCACAGATCAATCCGCATTTCCTGTACAACTGCCTGTTCTTCATCAAGAGCAAGGCCGCCATAGGAGATACCGAGTCCGTCGAGGCGATGGCACTCAGCTTAGGCGAATATTACCGCTATATCACCAGGGTCGATCATTCCCTCACCACCCTTCAGGATGAGCTGAAGCTGCTGGAGAATTACCTGAAGATCCAGAACCTGCGGAAGCAGCGTATCTGCTACGAGATGGATATGGAGAGCGGGCTGCTGGACCTGCACATTCCGCGGCTGCTGATTCAGCCTCTGGTAGAGAATAGTATCATTCATGGCATTGAGCGGAAAATCGGCCCGGGCTCCATCCGGATCACCGGCCGCCATACCCGGGAAGCCATTCTCATTACCGTTGAGGACAACGGCGCCGGTATGACAGGGGAAGCCATTGCCGCGCTTCAGGCGCGTATCAACGAAACTACGCGTGAGGATGGAGGCTGCGGGCTATGGAATGTCCAGCAGCGTCTCAAATTACATTACGGCGAGGCTTCCGGCCTGATGATTGCCCCCTCACCGGAAGGCGGTCTAATAACAACTCTCCGTATGGAGAAGAAAGAGGAACCTGATGCACCAAATTCTCTTGGTTGACGATGAACCCTATGTGGTCGATGATCTGTCCATTTCGATTCCCTGGGCGGAGATGGGCTTCGGACAGGTCCACAAAGCTTATTCCGGGTATGAGGCGCTGGAGCTGCTCCAGCGTTATCCCATCGATATTGTAGTCACAGATATCAATATGCCGGAGCTGTCCGGCACCGAGCTGATTGCCGCCATCCGCAAGCGCTGGAAGCATATCCGGGTGGTCATGCTGACCGGCTATGCGGAGTTTGAATATGCCCGCAAGGCTATTGAGGAGCAGGCCAGCGCCTATCTGCTCAAGCCGATAGCCAGCGACCAGCTGATCGCCGTCATCGGTAAGCTGCAGGAGAAGCTGCGCAGTGACTGGGAGGCCTGGTCCTCCCACCAACGGACGATGCAGACCTTCCGCGAGCATCTGCCCATCCTGCGGGACCGCCTGCTCGGGGAGCTGCTGCAGGGACGGAAGCTGCCCGGGCCGCAGCTCCAGGAGCGGCTGAACCAGTTCGACCTGCCGTTCTCGGCCGGACAGCCGGTCTGTCTGGCCGTGGTCCGCCCCGAGGAATTCTTCCGCCGCCAGGATATGCACAGCATGCTGCTGTTTGAATATGCAATCATTAATATCGCCCAGGAGCTGTTCCAGGACCGGTTCCTGATCTGGTCCTGTAAGGATGTGCATGACTATCTCGTATTCCTGCTGCAGCCCAGAGAGGATCTTGAACATGGCGGCAATCCGGGAAATGAGGTGGCCCAGGCTGCCTATCAGCTGCAGAATCATGTCAGTACCCTGATGGGAGGCGGCCTGTCCGTGGTGACCACCGGCTGGGGAGACTTTCCCGATCAGGTCTACACCCTCTATCAATCCGCCATCTCAGCCATCCGCCAGCATATCGGCAGCGAGACCGGCATCTATCTCGATACTACGGATAACAGCAGCTCCCAGCCCGTGGAGATTCTCCAGCCGCTGTATGAGCCTCCGCTGCTGTTCCACATGTTCGAAGCGAACAACTGGCAGGGCATTGAAGACAAGCTGAACGCTATCGTATCGGAGCTGATCCACAGTCCCGAGCGGTCACTGGAGCATATCCAGGAAGCCCGTCTGCACTTGGAGACGGCCTTCTATTACTTCGCCCACAAGAATAACAAGCTGCTGAGCGAGATTGTGGGCAATCCGCTGCTGGAGCAGGCTCCCTTTCAGACGCCGGACAAGCTGCGGGAGTGGGCTATGGAGGTTATCCTTTTGCTGAGAGAGCATACGGATTCCGAACGGCGGAACAGCCGGACCGTGCTGATCCGCAAGGTGCATGAGTATATCAACCGCAATCTGCACTACGTCTCCCTACAGGCCATCGCCGACCATATCCAGATGCATCCGGTCTATCTCTCCAAAATGTACAAGCTGGAGACCGGCAAGCGGATCAGCGACTATATCAGTCAGGTAAAGATGGAAAAAGCGGCGTATCTGCTTATCCATACGCCGCTCAAAATTTATGAAGTTTCCTCGGAGCTCGGGTACTCCAACGCCCATTATTTCATCAAGCTCTTCAAGGAATATGCGGGGATGACTCCGCATGAATACCGTGACCGGGCGCTGTAATTCCGTCAGTCCGCGAAGATAAGCTCTACCTCATGGGCGAAGCCGTCATCTACGGCCGGTACCAAGCCGTCCTCCAGTAAGCGGCCGTCCAGCATCAGGCGGGTTGCCCCATCCTGCATGCGGTGGAAGCCCTCCGGCTTACGGACCTGAATCCGGTAGGAGGAGCTGCCAAGCTTCAAGGTGTAGGTAAGCTCCGTCTGCTCTTCCCGCAGCACCGGACTCAGGGCTATGCCCTGCTCCGTATATTCAATACCCAGCGCTTCCATCAGCGAGAGGGTGAGCCAGGTCGAGGTGCCGCTAAGCATCGGACCGATGTTCTCACCAGTCTCGCTGTTGTTGTATTGGGTGCAGAACCGCGGATTCCCGCAGACGGCAAACGGATCATCCATCGTCTTGAACGGCATAATCCGGTCCAGCAGCCAGTAACCCAGGCGGCAGAGCTCTGCTGCCAGATCCGGGCTGGATACTTCCTTGGCCCCCTTGAACATAGCCGCAGCAGCCATCATGCAGGCATGCTTGAATACGCCGCCGTTCTCACGGTCACCCGGGAAGTATTCATCCGATGCCGTGTGCGTGGATACCCGGCCCAGCGCCACCGGTGAGACCAGCTTCATGCCGTAAGGCGTCATCAGATGTGCCTTCATGGTGTCCAGCATCACCGCGATCTGCTCCTCATCCGCACAGCCCGCCAGAATGCTCCAGCTGAACGAATTCAGGAAGTACGAGCCGTCCTTCGCCGGATCGGAGGACATCCCGTCCCCGGCAGCGCCGAGATACGTGTATTCTCCGTTCGGATAGCGGTTGAACAGCACACGGGCGAAGAAATCGCCCTTCCAGGCATGCTCCTGGATGCGTTCGCGCAGCTTGGCTCCGAAGCCGGTCAGCTCATCTGCATACGCCTGCTCGCCTTTGCGGGCGGCCAGGGCGGACAATTCATCGACCGCCACCTTCAGCAGGAAGGCGTTCATGACGCTCTCGGAATAATCACTCTCCAGCGAATCTCCGAAGACACCGCCGGCCTCCAGCTGCTTCCGGTAGAGTGCTTCCTTGGCCGGGCCGTTCAGGTAGGTGTCATCGAGCTTCAGACAGTCGTTCCAGTCTGCGAAGTCGAGCAGCGGCAAGCCGTGGCGTCCGATCGAGATCTGTCCGGAATAGACAATAATGGCCTTCAGGGTCTCGAATACCGGCCGTTCTGTGTCCGTGCCTGCTACCGGACAAGACTCATCGAGGAACTCCGCATCTCCGGTCAGCATGACATAACGGTAGACAGCCTGGATCAGCCATAGTGCATCATCGGACCATTTACCCGGCTCTTTGCCGGCCCAGAAGAAATTGTGATACGCATACCCCAGCCCGAAGACCATGCTGGTCCATTCTTTCAGCAGGCTCTTGACGAGGCCGCCCGCGCCCATCCCGGTGAAATAATACATCGAGGCATACATATCCTGAATTTCACGGAAGCCGATCTCCCGGTAGCCCTTCTGGGTCTGACAGAAGGAGCGGGAGACAAAGCTCTGATAGAGCACCTGAAAAGGCAGATTACGGTTCACGAACTGGTCGAAATTCTCGTCCCCCGAGGATACCTGCAGGAACCTGGAGTAATTCCGCACGAACTTCAGGGATTGCGCCAAGGCTTCTTCCGCCGAGCTGCGGCTTGTGAAGCGGGCGATCAGCGCACCTACCTCTTCCTCCAGTACCGTATCGCTCCAGGTAGCACCGCTCTTGTCGGAGACAAGACCCGTCAGCTGGTCAACTGCTGCCGTGGCTCCGGCAGCAACCTGAATCTCCCCCGCTACCGCGAAGAATCCCGGCCCCTTGCGGTGCAGAATGCTGCTTAGCTTCAGCGCGCCGGATGGGCGGTGAAGCGAGCCGGTACCGACGAACTCATTGTAGCTGACGCAATATTCGCGCGGCAGCACCGGTCCGTCTTCCCCGTGGATGATCATCGTGTGGAAGCGCAGATCATGACGCCCGCCTTCCGGATAGTAGTCAGGGCTGATTGCAGCCACGGCACCATCAGCGTCCTGCAATACGCCGCCTTGCATAATAACATTGCTATACAGCACATCCTCGAACAAAGCGCCCGGTGCTGCCGAACCGAACATGCCCGTGTACACCAGACGAAGCTGGCGGCTGCTCTCTCCATGGTTCGTAATCGTAACGCGCTGCATCTCGGTCGCCAGCGGCAGACCCTCAGCATGCGGCAGAATGAAGATGGTGCGCGTAATCTCAAGTCCGCCGGACAGGCGGTACGTGATGATGGTTACATTCTGTGAATGGCGGCAGACCGCCGATTCAATGCCTTCTCCGCCCGGATCAGCGGAATAGAGGATCTGCTTCCCGTCCTCGAACAGATAGAATTGACGGTTGGCCGGGAAGCCGTTCTCCTCCTGGCGCATATCCCAGCGGGTCGCCAGCACCTGGGTAGCCGCATGGGAACGGAAGCTGCCGCCGCCAAGGCGGTCTACCACACTCTTCGGTGTAGTCTGGAGCGGATGAGGGAACTCCAGCCGGTTGCCCAGCAGCAGATTGACCGCGAAGTGCGGACCCGGAACGGGGGAACGCAGGTCAATGACATGCTCGCCTTCAGCGTTAAGGGCACCAGCCCAGCCCGGTGCAGCCTGAAGCTGCGCCAGTGCCGCGCCTGCAGCCGCCTCCGGTATGGCTATTGCCTGTTCCTGTCTTCCGGCATGGCGGATATGCAAGGATAGTTCCGTACCTGTATCATTCACGGTGAACAGCGCGGATGCGCCAGCCTCCTTCGGCAGCAGCGCTGCCACCTCCGGGAGCTTCAACAGCTCCTGAATGGCAGGCAGCCGGAGCGGAAGACCCGCTACGCCAACAGCCCCGATGCACCTGGAATCCGTGAAGACGGCGCTTAGCTGGCCGCCCTCCTCTATCCGGTCTGCGAATGCCTGTCTCAGGATATCCTCAGGTGAAGCTGCCGCTGCTCTTGCGGTATTGAATTTCAGCATCATGAATGGTTCTCCTCTTTTCCTGTTTGCTATTGGATGATACTCATTCCCTGTTATGTATACTCATTGGGCCGAAGAATGGGGGGAAGGTTCTGAACAAGCATGAAGAACGGTTGCCCGTTCTCCATGTAATGATTATAGAAGTGTATGCGGCCAGTCTAAATACCAAATCGTAAGCCTTAATAACAAAATCCAAAGCATGTTCAAGGTGCTTAAGGTGTTGCTGCTGTCCCGTTATTCGTGAGCACAATATCATCTACGTCCACCGTCAGATGCCCGGTGCCGCCATCCTTGATATCCCCCAGCTCGAAGGAAATGCGGCCGATGGAGGTGCTGCCTCCGGCAACATCGAATTCTACGGTATATTCCTGATATTCGCTGCCCAGATCCACAATTTTGCTCGTATAACCGTGCCAGCTGTAATTGTCCGCTACATCCAGCCAGCCGATGCTGATATTCATTTTGCGTTCAGCCGATGCCTTGGCCTTGAAGGTAAGTGTATAATGATTGCCTTCGTTGTAAGCGACTCCCTCATAAAAGACCTGCCGGTCCCAGGTGTTCGTGCCGGTGGAGCCCACCTTGATCTGCAGCGCTCCATCCACATTGTCAATGGCTAACTCCCCGCTGTCGGAGGAGTAGCTGCTCCAGCCCTTAAGCGGTGCCGAGAAGTCCCCGTTCGGAATCAGATTCTCCCCGTAAGCCTCACCGTCCAGCACCGGGCTTACCTGAAGCAAGGAGATATTGCTCAGGTTGACTGTGTGCGCTCCCAGCTCTTCGGTGATCTTGCCCAGACTGAACTGGAGCACGGCTGCAGGATCGGTTGCCGGGGCAGTGAACAGATATTCATAGTGTCTGCCGTCTTGGCTGAGTCTCAGCTCCTGTTCCAGATAAGGGGTCCAGATATTATCGGCAGTACCGTCACGCTGAACCAGTGCCTTAATATCTCTGACTACCGAAGCATCGGCATCGAAACGCAGCAGATATTTCTTGCCTTGCTCTACCGGGATACCCGCTTGCTTCACCTGTGCATGCCAAGCCTCCGTTCCAGTTCCGCCGAGGCTAACCTGCAGTTCTCCATACACAGCCTTCATTACGGTGCTCTTCCCCGGGTCATTGTCATCCCAGTCCTTCTTGTATAGCGTCCAGTTGTCGGTGGAAGCGTCCTTGAAGCCGCCGTTCACCACCAGCTCGCGGGACAGATCCAGCCAGGCCAGATTGTAGCCGCTGCCGCCAAGACGGATGTAATAGCTTCCCGCAGGCAGCGCAAGTGGGGTTCCAATGATCGCCCGGTAGGACTGAAGACCTCCGGTATCGCCAACTGCCGTGCTGTAGACAGATTCCGTTACCACATTCTGCTTGCCGGCATCCAGCACTGACAGTGTAAGCTCCGAATCCGCGCGCACACTGGATACGCGGGTTACCGGAACAATACTTCCTGCCTGAGGCATTACCACCTTGTATTCCACATAGTCGCCCTTATCCATATCCGTGACATCCTTGCCGCCTTCACCGCTTGGAATCAGGCCCGTTCCCGAGGCTCTCCAGAACTGGTCTCCCCGCAGATGAAGATAGTTATTGAGCACTGGCGGATCGGTCATCCGTACCAGCCGCACATTGTCAATCTCGGTCTGCCCCGTAGCCGCGCCCAGAAGGAACGATAATGCAGCTTCTGTGCCGGACCCGCCGGACAGCTCAATTTCTGCTGTATAGCTCTTCCATTCCGGTGTCAGAGTGAAGGTGGTTCCATCCGGATAGACCGTCTGTCCACCGCTGCCCGCCAGCTTAATACCAAGCGGCTGCGCCTCGGCCGATCTCGCATCGAAGGCAAGCTGGTAGACGGCTGCCGCAGACACAGGAATTCCTGCCTGGGTCAGCGTCACATCCTCCGGCGATCCTCCGGCCTTCTGCACGTCCACCCGGAACTCCCGCTTCATCATCGGCAGGGCAAGTGTATTGCTTACACTGGCCTTCGCCGCTGCTTCCGAGCCCTGCTTAACGGCAAAGCTCCAATATCCGAGCCGCGTTTCTCCCAGATCGAAGCCTCCGTTATAGATCAGGTTGCCGTCAGCAAGCGGAGTGCGTACTACCGGCGGTGCTTCGGTCTCTACCACCCTTACATTCGCGAAGTAGGCGGATATGCTGTTCAGACCCAGATTGAACTCAAAGCGGGCATTATTGTCTGAAGCCTTCGTCATCGTAAAGCTGTACTCATACGGCTGCCAATCCGGTGTAAGCTGGAAATTGCGCTCCCCGGAATATGCCGTCCATCCGCCGCCGAATTCGGTCAGCTTGCTCATCAGCGGCCGGGCTGCGTCTGCTTTGGCATCGAAGGTTACCTTGTAGGCTTTGCCCCGCTCCAGCAGCAGCGGCTTCTGCGCAAGCTGAATGGAATAGTTCTGGGTTCCGGCTTCTTGGACAGCAACCTTCACCGCCTTGCCCTTATCCTGATCTTCAATGACGGAGACGGTTCCGCTTCCGCCCTCATTCTCAATCAATTCCCAATATTCCGGCTGACCCTGGGCCGCTACAGCACCCTTGAAGTCCCCGTTATAAATCTGATTCCCGTCTGCCAGGGCAGGACGCTGCGGGGTCGACAGTCCCGGATCGACCGGCCGCTTGCCTGTTACATCCGGCCATTGATCCAGGTCCTTGTATTTGTAGACCCGTACGTAGTCCACATACATTTTATCCGACTGGAAGTCGGCCTTCGGATCGCCCGGCCAGTCGCCGCCCACGGCCAGATTGAGAATCATATAGAACGGCCGGTCAAACGGAGCAGGGTACGTATAGTAATCCGGCTGCCCTTCGGCCTTCGTTCCCCAGTCACTCGTCTCAAAATACATTTCATCGTCCACATAATACCGGATCAGGCCCGGAAGCCATTCCAGCGTGAAGTCGTGATAATCATCCGCGAAGGTCTGGCCCTCCGGCAGTACATAGGTTTTGGTCTGGGATGCGTGCGGAATGTCGTAGTGAATCGAGCCATGGACCGTTCTTGGATAGAGATCCGCTTCTGCCTTGCCGGCAACCGGTCCCGTCAATTCCATAATGTCCATCTCGCCGCTTCCCGGCCAAGGTCCATACTGCGTCTCGTCATCGGTCGGCATCATCCAGATGGCCGGCCACATGCCCTGCTGAACCGGCAGCTTGGCCCGCACAGTGAATTTGCCGTAGGTCCAGTCGCCCTTCATCTTCGAGGTCAGCTTGGCTGAAGTATAATTCTTCCCGCCGTAAGCCTGCTTCCGGGCTTCCAGCTCCAGTACACTCTGCCCGCTCTCTGTTGTAAGCGAAGCATTGTCCGGGTGATAATATTCCAGCTCGTTATTGTACACCGTGCCGGTATCCTGTACATTCCATTTGCCCTCATCAATGGCCTGGCCGTCGAATTCGTCATTCCAGACCAGTTCCCATGGATTGTTCTGGGTTGGCGGAGTCGGGGCCGGCGTTGGGGTTGGCGTGACAGCAGGTGCCGCTGTCGGCAACGGCGTCGCTGGTGAAGACGTTGAGGTTGGCACTGGTGTGTCACCGCCGGCATTTCCGCCGCCCGCTTGGGCTGGGGCAGCAGTAGCCTTGGCACTGGCCTGCGCTGTTGCTGCTCCATTACCGGACAAGTCCCTAAGCGTCTCGCCGGGCTTGAGCGCCTGGCCGTTAAGCAGCACACGCTCCCCCTGGTTCTCAAGCCGGCCGATCTGCCCCCGGCTCATGATCTCTGATCCTGCAGCGCCTGCGCCGATGAGCACAGTCTCTGCGCGTGAGCCCGCTCCGATCTCCACCTTCGCCGGCTTAAGCAATTCGATGCGCGCTGCGGTGCTGCCATCCTCCAGTACCATCCTTACCAGGGTGGTAAGCTTATTCAGCTTGATCTGTCCCAGGGTAGATTGGCGGAACACCACCGAATGGTCACCGCCTCCTGAGATATGAGCCGTTCCCTGCACCTTAATGCCCGAGAACGAGACTTCCCCTTCCCCTGCTCCGGCTGTCACGTAGAGATTGCCGCTGACGGTTCCGTCTTCGAGCTGCACATTCGCCCGGTTGACAATCACATTGCCGGACACCGCTCCAAGCTTCTGGCTTCCCTCGCCGGAGCTGATCCACCCGACCATCCGGCTCAGCAGCTCGGCCAGCTCGGCCCGGGTCATCTGCGCTTGCGGATTCAGCTTGCCGTCCGCATCGCCGCGCAGGTAACCGGCGTCCAGCATCGCACTCACGGCTTCCCGGGCATAGCTGCTTACCGCTGCCGCATCTGACTGTGCAGCCAGCGCACCCGGGGAGCCCGCCTCCAGCGTGAACGCCCGGCTCAGCATGGTTACAGCTTCCTGGCGGGTGACAGCCGCTCCCGGCTGGAACCGGCCGTCCGTGTAGCCTTGAATAACGCCTGCGGCATTCACGCGGCTTACATCCTTGCCATACCAGGAAGAAGCGCTTACATCACTGAATACAGCGCTGCCCGAATCCGTATAACGGAACACGCGGCTGATGATGGCGGCCATCTCTGCCCGTGAGACCGCTTGTCCCGGTCTGAATTGTCCTGCCTCGTCCCCCTGCAGAATTCCTGCGGCTGACAGCCTGTTCACTGCGGCCGACGCCCAGTGCTGCTTCATATCGGCGAACCCTGCCGCCCGGGCTGCATCTGCCTGTCCTGTACTTGCAGACAGCCTGTCTGCGTCTTTCCCGTTATCTGCCTGCGCTATGCCTGTAGTTCCCGGAAGCTGTATCCCTGACAGCAGCAATCCGGCAATCAGAAGCTTGGATATTCCTTTGCGGTACATCTGAACATTCCCCCTCGTGTAGAACCTTGTTGAATTCTGGCCCCGCGCCAGTCGATTTCAGTATAGGGTCCGTATCCCGGAGACGACATACCAATTCCTTAGCCCGCATAACAAAGATGCAACTTTCGCAGTGTTGTTTTCCCCATTGTTTTTGGAGAACGCAAAAAGCCCAAATACCAGGCGGCTTCAAAAGCCGCCCGGTATTTGGGCACGGCGAATCTATGTAACTGTTAGCCGGTTATGAATCAGGCCATGCTCAAGAGGAGGCGTGGATTTGCGGGAAATCCTGTGCAACCTCTTCACCCGAGAACAGATCGTCAAGCGAGCTGAGCGTGCCATCCTCTTCAACCTGATACACCGACATTTTCTCGCCGTTGACCGTTAGTTCGATGAAACAGCCCCAGCAATAGAACTGGTGGGAGCCGATCTTGCCGATATCCTTGGAGTTGCAGTTTGGACACTTCATATAATACATTCCACCTATCCGTTAACAATATTAATGGCTTTTTGGAGCCGTTCTTCACTCATCGCAGGAACCAGTACAGAATCCTCTCCGATAGTCATCTCTTCAGAACAAGGCAGCCATTTGCGGCCTTCGATCAAATCAGTTACAAGCCCGTCACTGATTTCCAGCGCTACTATTGTGTTTCCCAACTTTTGGTCAAAATAAACATCCGATATCCGCCCAAGCACCGTTCCCGATGCGGTGAGCACCTGCCTGTCCTTCAATTTGTTCTTTCCCAAGAGGAAAGTGTAGGATATATGGTCAGCGTCGACCTTAACAATCGACTCTTTATTGCGGATCATGACAGCATCTTCGCCATAAGCGGCAATATTATCCCATGCCACAACTTTCACAAGCCTTCCAAAAAAAGATTTGCTTTCCAGTTCAATACCCGTAATATTCCAGTTTGAATCCAGTCCGATATCGATTATTTCACCGACTTCAGTACCCTCTTCAACTTCATACACAGTGAGGCCAATCATATCTTGAAGCTTCATGGTATCCCAAATCCCCTCACCCTTAAGTATTGCATACGGGTTCCCATGAGCCGGAGTGCCTCTTGAACGGCTGCCAGAATGTACGGACGCCTAGTCTCTTGTACGCAGCCGGCTCAAAACGGTTCCAACTTTCCGGGCAACAACCTGCATTTCTTCATTAGTATTACCCAATCCTGTACTAAAGCGAATCGCAGAGTTCAAAAGTTCTTCCGGAAGCTTCATCGCCCGGAGGACATGCGAGATTTCCAGAGATCCTGATGTACAGGCTGAGCCGCTGGCCGCCGCAATCTGTTCCATATCCAGATTCATCAGCAGCACATCTGTCCCGGCTCCGGGAAAGCTGATATTCAGAATTCCAGGCACCGTATGCTGTTCATTTCCGTTAATGACATATCTCCCTGCTCCGACCTGCTTGTCCAGCTCCTCCAGCAGTGTTCTGCGGAGCTCCAGAGCCTGCTCATGATGACCCGGCAGCCCTTGTACAACCAGTTCAACGGCTCTGGCGAACCCGGCGGTATGAGCCAGACTCTCCGTGCCCGCCCGCCGGCCGCGCTCCTGAAGTCCGCCATGCTGTCTTGGCGTAAGCGGCGCCCCCCGCCGGACGTACAAGCCTCCAATCCCCTGCGGACCTCCGATCTTGTGGGCCGAGAAGCTCATATAGTCAACGGGCAGGTCGCGGAGCACCAGGGGCAGCGTTCCCAGAGCTTGTACAGCATCTACATGCACAAGCACACCCCGTTCGGCCGCTAATCTGCCAATCTCTTCTATAGGCTGTACAGTTCCCACTTCATTATTCACATACATTATGCTAATCAGTACTGTATCCTCGCGCAGAGCCGATTCTACATCCTCCAGAGAGACACGGCCGGTAGCATCGACAGGAAGATAGGTGACCTCGAAGCCCTGCCCCGCAAGCTCCGCGCAGGTATGCAGCACTGCATGATGCTCAACCGCTGTAGTAATGATATGTCTACCCTTGGAAGCAGAAGCATAGGCTGCGCCGAACAGGGCGAGATTATCACTCTCCGTGCCGCCGCTTGTGAACACCCACTCCTCAGGGGAACAGCCCAAAAAGCCCGCGATTCTATCGCGCGCCCCATTTATAATTCTCTTGGCAGACCGTCCGAACTGGTGCACACTGGACGCATTGCCGTACTCGTTCAACAGCATATGATACATAACCGCTGCCACCTCCGGATGAACCGGTGTTGAGGCGGCGTGGTCCAAATAGATGGGTTTCATAACGAAATTCTCCGCTTCTTGAAATTCAGAATTTTCTTAATGGACGGCAATGCCGTTTTTACTTACAGGACTACTAGATTATACTGCTGAACTGCCTGTTTTACCACCTGTTAATAAACACAATATTGTAACATTTGTCCATGGTTGACGCTCCCGGTCAGCCCTCTAATTCCGGCAACCGCGCGGCAAGCTGCTCCTCGGAGATCACTTCAATACCATGCAGCCGCAGGAGAGCTGTGGTCACCCCTTCTCCGGGGATTTTCCCGCCCGCAAATTCTCCGTTATAGATCCTGGAGCTGCCGCAGGAAGGGCTGTTCTCCTTAAGGACAACAAGCGTGGCAGCTAAGCTGCGTGCCTGCTCCAGCGCGGCATACGCGCCTTCTATATACATTGCGGTTACATCATTCCCTGTTCTGTCAACCACCCGGGCCTGCCCCTTCAGCACATCTCTGCCGCTGCCGCCTATAATCTCTGCCGGTTCTCTCGGGGTAGAGAAGCCGCCCAGCAGTTCGGGACATACAGCAACCGCCTGCCGGCTGTCCAGCAACTGCCGGATGCCCTGCTCCAGACAATCGGTTCCATTATATCTGACCTTCATTCCTGCCAGGCAGGAGCTTACGATAATCATGTGCTGCCGTCCCCCTTCGCAATCCTAAGTCTCATCTTATATAATGCTAAGACAAGCTGTTCGGTCTGTAAACCATTAACTATCCAGGGAGGCATAGACAACATGTGCGGAAGATATACGATCACGGTAACACTGGAGGAGCTGATCGCCAAGTATTTCATCCGGGAGCATCCGCTCATCCAATATGCACCGAGATATAACGCGGCTCCGATGCAGCATATTGCGGCGGTCATTCATGACGGCACACAGAATAAGCTCGGAGAACTCCGCTGGGGGCTGCTTCCTTCCTGGTCCAAGGAGGACAAGAACGCTGCCAAACTAATCAATGCCCGCAGTGAGACCCTGCTGGAGAAGGCTTCATTCAAAGGGCTGGTGGCCTCCCGCCGCTGTGTGATTCCCGCAGACGGCTTCTATGAGTGGAAGGCCCTGGAAGGCGGCAAGCAGCCGATGCGGATCACGATGCGGGACGGGAAGCTGTTCTCCATGGCTGCACTGTATGATATCTGGACCAGTCCGGACGGCGGCAGAATCTCTACCTGCACGATCATCACCACCGCCCCGAACACTCTCATGAGAGACATCCATGACCGGATGCCGGTCATTCTGGATGCAGACGGAGAAGCGCAGTGGCTGGAGCGCAGCAACCGGAATATTCCCGACCTGATGAAGCTGCTGCGGCCTTACGATGCGGAGCAGATGCTGGCTTATCCCGTCTCCGCAGCCGTGGGCAATGCCCGGAGTGACTCCCCGGAGCTGATCCGCAGAGCCGGGCCGGGGCCGGTGCAGGGCACCCTATTTTGACTGCTGCCTGGAGAAATATCTGCTGTTTGAAACCTCCGGTCCCAGGGTATTAACTAAAGCTCAACTCTCATAATATCCATCCACAATACGTATCCCAGGAGGAATTCCATATGGCTCCCAGCAGACAAGCAGTGTCCTTAAGCTCATCCGGCTCCTCCATCGAGCTGGAATGTCTCTACCATTCAACGCAGGGGCGATGGGCGTATGCCTACAACAAGGACACCTTCCATTTAAGAATCCGCAGCAAAAAAAACAACGTAGATCGGGTATTTGCCCTGATCGGCGACAAATACGACTGGGAGCAGCATTATCAGGAGCTGGGTATGCGCAAGGTGGCTACCGACAGCTTCTTCGATTACTGGGAAGCAGAGATCTTCCCCGAATTCAAACGCTTCTCCTATGGCTTCCGGCTGGAAACCGATCAGGAAACCGTATGGATGCTAGAATCCGGCTTCTTTACAGACGGGCTGCCCGAGCCTGCCGGAGGCTACTACGAAATGCCTTACCTTCATGAGGCCGACCTGCTTCAGGTTCCCGAATGGGCGAAATCTGCGGTCTTCTATCAGATCATGCCGGACCGGTTCGCTAACGGAGATCCGGCGAATGACCCCGAAGGGACACTCGAATGGGGGGCACCGCCCACCCACGACAGTTATTTTGGCGGAGACCTGCAGGGGATGATTGACCATCTGGATTATATTACCGAGCTTGGCGTAACAGCGCTGTATCTGACCCCGGTCTTCCAGGCTCCCAGTAATCATAAATATGACACCGTTGACTACGGAACGGTCGATGCAAACTTCGGGGATCTCAATAAGCTTAAGCAGCTGGTGGACCTGGCTCATTCCAAAGGACTTAAGGTGGTCCTCGATGCCGTCTTCAATCATACCAGCTCCGAGTTCGCACCGTTCAAGGATGTGCTGGAGCATGGAGCGGATTCCAAATACGCAGGCTGGTTCCATATCCATGACTATCCCGTTCAGGTAGTGGACGGCAAGGCCAACTATGATACCTTCGGCTTCTTCAGCGGGATGCCCAAGCTGAACACTGCCCATCCGGAAGCCAGAGATTATCTGCTGGATATCACCAAATTCTGGCTCAAGGAGGTACACATCGACGGCTGGCGGCTTGATGTAGCCAATGAGGTGGACCATGTGTTCTGGCGGGATTTCCGCAAGGCGGTCAAGGAGATTAACCCGGAAGCGTTCATCATCGGCGAGGTGTGGAGCGACTCCCTCAGCTGGCTGCAGGGCGACCAGTTCGATTCGGTAATGAACTATCCCTTCTCTGACCGGCTGCTGAAGTTCTTCGGCGCGGACAACGACATCGACGCGGATACCTTCGCCGCGCAGATCTACGGGCTGCTTATGCGGTACCCCCGGCAGGCGAATGAGGTGCTGTTCAATCTCCTGGCGAGCCATGATACCCCGCGGGTGCTGAACCGTCTTGGCGGGGACAAGCAGCGGCTGAAGCTGGCGCTCACCTTCCTGTTCACCTTCACCGGTACGCCATGCATCTTCTATGGGGATGAAATCGGGCTTGACGGAGAGGACGACCCGGATTGCCGCAAATGCATGATCTGGGAAGAGGACCGGCAGGACCGGGAGCTGCTGCGCTTTTATCAGAGCCTCATTGCCCTGCGCAAGGAGCACGAGGTGCTGCGCACCGGCCAGTTCCGCTTCCTGCAGAGTGATCCGGGCAGCCGGGGCATTGTGTATGAACGCTGGAATGAGCGCGCCCGCTTCACGGTCTGGATGAATAACTCTACTGAACCGCTGACGCTTACGCAATCACTGAGCGGCGGAGCCTGGCAGGATGCCTTGAGCGGCGAGCCTGTAGAGGGCGAGGGTGACCAGATCCGCCTGACGCTGGAGCCGCTGGCATACCGGATTTTGTATAGCGGACAAGCTGGTGGCGAAGCGTGAGCACTTTATAGTATAGACAAAGACAAGCCCCCGGAAGGGGCTTGTTTGCTTATAGCTGTTTGTTACACCGGACCAGGCAACCAGAGGTGGTATACTTTTGTAAGGACAACCGTTCTTCACACACTATACAATGACAGGAGAATCGCCCTATGAACATCAGAACCGCAACCGAAACGGATTATGCATACCTCGCAAGCCGTGACCATCACGTCCTGAATTCACTACTTCTCTCCAAAATAAACCAGCAGGAAATCTATATTCTGAACGAGGGCGGATCGGCGATCGGCTGGCTGCGGTTCGGGTATTTCTGGGACCAGATCCCCTTCATGAATCTGCTGTGGCTCGATGAGCCTTACCGCAGAGCGGGCTTCGGCAGACAGGCGGTGCAGCACTGGGAGCAAGCGATGCAAGCCCTGAGCCACAAGCAGGTTATGACCTCCTCGATGGCGAGTGAAGAGGCCCAGCATTTCTACCGGAAACTGGGCTACCGGGACTCCGGCTGCCTGCTGCCGGACAATGAGCCGCTGGAGATTTTCTTCACCAAAGCGCTGTAGCTGATACTAACTGCTCAAATGCTGGTTTTTCAGACCGGCTCCAAGCTCCGCTGTGTACCTGGTCAGCCGCAGGCTGATCTCCGTGCGCATAACATCCCGGGTGAGTCCGAAGCGTTCCTGATAGCCCCGGCAAAAGATTTTGTAATACACCAGGAACTCCTCCTGCTCATCCGCCAGCACCCGGATATTATGCTGCTTCAGCTCCTTCTGGAGCTGGTAGGTATCCTGCATAATACGCTGCTGAATCGCCTGGCCGGCGAGCATGAAAGCCCGCTTCAGAATGCTATTGGACAGCTCAAGCTCCTTCAGGCTTTTGCTGACCATCGTATCGAGGTAAGGAAGCAGAATAAGGTCACGCACCATCGTCCGCTCCTCTACCGTAATCATTTTCCTGCCCTCTGTCCCCTGCTTCTGTTCATACTGCTGGACATGCTCTGTCATTAACATTTTGGATTTCCACCGCTCATTTCCGTCTAGCTTGCTCATTTATAGTGCCCTCCAATCTGCTGCGCCCGTTCCAGGGCGACCCCAGATTCCAGCAATGAAGACGCGCGGATCAGCGCCCCGCTTCCGTACCGGTTCTTGATCTGATCGATAGCCCGTTCTCTGTTACTGCTGCGCATCCGGTCGTCGAACAAGGTCAGCTGCATCACGCTGTCATCCGTGAGCTGGGATATAGAGATAGTCAACCGGCTTATCGGCAGACCGCTCCAATGATCCACGAATAGTCGGTAGGCTGCCGCTGCCACCTCATGGGTTAACGACGAAGGCTCCGGCAGTGTCGTCCGCCGGCTGTAGCCATTCGAGGTGTTGCCGTCTGTCTCTACTACCGCAACAGACACCACCGATCCCATGTACTGGTACTTCCGAGCCCGCTGGCAGACCTCAATCACCAGCTCCAGCAGCACCACCTCAATCTCCGGCAGCCGGGTATAGAGATTCCAGCGCAGCGCCTTCCCGTGGCCGACAGACTTCATCTCATGGCGTATTCCGGTAACGACCGGGCTGGGATCGATACCGCGGGCGGTCTGCCAATAATATTCCGCCTGGATATCGCTCTGCTTGCCCATGGTCCTGCGCATCCGCTGCTTGAACTCCCCCAGCTCCATCCGGGCAATATCTCCAATTGTTGTAATCCCCATACGGTAAAAGTTCCGGGTCATCCGCCCGGCCACCATAAACATCTCGTGTACCGGACGCGGCCACAGCTCTGTGTCCAGATTATCGTAATCCAGCTGGAACGTGCCGCCCGGCTGCTTTTTGGCGAAGTTGTTAGCCATTTTGGCGAGGATTTTGGACGGGCCGATGCCCACCCGGGTCCACACCCCCGTGGATAACAGGACATGCTGCTGGATGGAGTGAATCAGCTCCGGCAGATCCCCTCCGAACGCGCGCAAGGAGCCAGTCACATCCAGGAACTGCTCATCGATACTGAAGGCCTCCACCAGATCGGTATATACTTGGTAGATCTCGGAAATGAGGAGGGAGACCGTAATGTAGGTCCCCATCCGCGGCCGGATGACTACGAGCTCCGGGCATTTCGTCAGGGCTTCCCCCACGCGCGAGGCAGTGGTCACCCCGCGGGATTTGGCAAGAGGGCAAGCGGCCAGCACAATCCCGTTCATCCGCGTGGGATCGCCGACCGCCACAGGCTGATCCGCGTATTCGGGATGGGCCGCCTTCTCGACGCTGGCATAGAAGGACTGGCAGTCGGAGAGCAGAATAATCCGCTCTCTAGGCATACCGTTGCCCCCGTAACGGGCGCCAGGACAGAATATTGGCGGCCAGGAACACACGGGGCTGGCCGGTGCTCAGACAGGTGGCCCGAATCCGGCCGTCCCGAATCCCCCTCACCTCAATTTTCCGCTGCGTAATCCGGCCCGCCTTGTCGAGATATATCATTTCTATAGTTTGGCCGATGCTCATCTTCATGATTGATCGCCTCCGCGTAAAGTGAGAACATCTGTTTGTATTATATCCAAACAGATGTTCCCTAATCAATCATGAGTATATTCCTTGAATCCCATAATTATGTATCTGTGCTGCTGAAGGTGATATAATCAACGATTGTACAAGAAAGGGGCTGGGGCAAAGTGAGAAAAATCGTCGTTGGCGGACATACCTACTGGTGGAGTTATCAAACTGTGAGAGACGTGTATTACCGTTCAACGCTGACGCTGATCACAGAGGACAGAAAGAACAAATGGATTGTTAAGTTCACCACTATAGATACCATTACTGCCGGAAGTCCTCTAAATGAAGGATTACGGGTCATCAAAGAGGGGCAAAACTACGCAATCAACCTAAACCAGCCCAAGTATGTCGCCGAAGTGTTGCAGTATGTACTGGATATGGGGCTGGATACATCCGCCAAGAACGTGCATGAGTTAAACGGCAATGATCTGCTGGCCGGCATGGGGTACCGGGACACTACGGGGATGTTGATACCCGCAGCAGTTATTCGGATGCTGTAGGCGCTGGGACGATAGTAACTGCATTTTGTACAATGGAATACTGTAAAAAGGCTTCGAAATAGAATCTGTTGTATTCGGTACAATTGAATATTGAAAAAAGGTCCTTTTTCACCCAAAACACAGCATCCCATTGTATGAAATACAATAGAATCTTATTTTACGGTCAGCTATGCGTTTTCTATTGCAGGAAATACAATCAGCTACTTGAATGTCTGGTACTGATACTAAAAAAGGATATACATTTCATGTCAAAGCTCTGGAAGAGTGCACTGTAAAGTTCAGTATCTGCACAAGAAAGAGCCCCGCTTAATTTCAGCAGGGCTCGGTAAGAAATACTATTAGTTTGTTTTAAACCAGACTCCGCCTGTTCCATCATAATTTCGGGAGAATGCAATCAGCGGGGAGACATCACTTGTCTTCACCTTATAGCCAACCCAACCCTCATGAGAAGATCCGGCATAGACTTTTGTACTTATAGATGGATCTGGCGCTAGAATAATCTGGGCACCATATTCAGTGCCTGATGTTGATATGAGCTTATAATCAAACTGGTTTAAGTCCGCAGTAGCTCCAACCTTATCTACTTTGGATATACTTACTTTAATTTTAGCAAATAAGTATTCGTAGCCCGCTTCCGGTTCGCTTGCAAAAGCATCATACTGTTCTTTTGCAGCTTCCCAAGCTGCCGCACCTCTAAGAACCTGTGTAACAGCAACTGTTCCGGAATAGCCGCCTGTTTTATAATTGAAATTAACGGATTTCCCAATCTCGGTAGGTGTAGTACGACTAGAAGCTGTGACACTGTTAGTGGCTAGAGCAGCGGGGCTGCCTAACGTAACTTTTTTATTCTTTATGGTCACGGTGGTTCCAGTTGCCTTTGCTAATTCCTGTACCGGCGCATATATGGAGCCATTAATGACAGCACCCTCAGCAATTTTGACTCCACTCTTTTCAATAGTTACCACGCTCTGAACCTTCTGTCCCAGTAGTCCTGATGCTGCAAGTACAGTTACGCTACTAAATAGCATGGCCCCTGAAACAAACCCTATTACAAATTTCTTCATCTTATCCTCCAATGGTAGTTTTATCCTATCCTACCATTGAACTATATGGTCAGTAAATAATCTAAATCACTCGCCATAATGGAAATGCTGTTTATTCATATATTGGTCATGTGATGAACGCTTTATCCGCGCAACCACGGTTAAACTAATGTCTTAATCCTTCAAAGGAGAAGGTCCATGCTGCTAAAAACCAGTACTATCTCTAAAAAGGCACTTATTTTTATTTTCTTGTTATTAGTCACTGCCTGCAGTAAGGATGACACCCTTTTTAAGGGAACTGTACACACAGTAGATGCAGACAATAACAGGATTCTAGTCATTGCTCAATTAAAGGAAGAAGACTTGGATAAGAATTACAAGGAAGTTCTGGGAACTAATACGTACTCTCAAGCCATTTGGGTAAATGAAGTTTCGCCTTCTAAATATAAAAAGGGTGAAGAGATTGAAGTGTTCTATACAACAAGTGATGATTCATTTCCGGCACAAGTTACAGCCAACAAAATTGTAAAATCAAAAATTGAGCAATGAAACCTGCAAGCAAGGGTCCAAAACTGCTATATTCGAGCCTTTGGCCATGCCGACAGAAGGTCTGAATCTACTCCAGCATAAAGAGCTATCCCAAGCAGCCGTTTCATGGCTTCTGGGACAGCTCCGTTCTGTTTTTTGCTTTTTTACCCAGTCGAAACGCCGGAGAAGGTCACGGGTCCGGTAACACTGGCAGTATTGAGCAGAACATTGGTGCTGTTATTGGCCACACCCAAAGAATAGGCATGATAACCTGCCGGAACATTTAAATCCAGATAAGAAATGGTAATTGGCTGTATTGCGAGTATAGAAAGCCCGCTTGCTCCTACATTAAAAATCGGCTGGTTATCCCGGTATATAGTGAACACTACATTCGGAATGCCAAGCGTAGTCTGAAACCCAATGGTTGCACCAAGCAGAACATCACCGTTTGCTACAGTAGCTAATCCAAACTCAGCCAATATTAAATTTTGCGCCGGCGTAAGAATTGGAATGGACAGGGTCTGCGTGCCGGTAGAGGCTGTGCTCCGTCCTACATCGATTATTTGTGCCACGATCAGGCCACCTCCCTTCCTGTAATCTATGAATATAGTATGTTAGGAGGACCCTTCCAGATTGGATGGATTCCAAGTACGATTAACACATTAATGTGTGTGGATAGAGGAAGCTCGGTTACTGAGGGGCTGGACTGCAACTGTCCGCCTTGCTTGGGCTAACGAAGATAGCTTATACTTCCTTTGTCCTCTGCAAGGGACATAAACTAGCGGTAAAGAGAGGTTAACCATCATGCTTCAAGGCAAAACGAGGACGGCCGTTTGGACCGGTTTGGTTCTGTACACGGGTCTCACTCTGTTTTTCTTATTTGTCGGCTTCAACCGCTCATCGGCTCTACCGGAGACGGGTTTGCGGTATCACCTGTCTTTTGACGGGATTCCGTTGATATTTCCGGGCTATGGTTATTCGGAGCTTTGGGTCTTCAGCCTGGGTAACTATCTGGCCTTCGTACCGTTCGGACTATTCATTCCGCTACTGGTCCGCTCCCGGTTCCTGCCGTTCCTCTTGGTCTTCATAGCAGCCATCACCGGGGTAGAGCTGATTCAGATGGTGACCCATTTGGGTGCGTTCGACATTAACGACATCGTCGTTAATACGCTCGGTGCAGCTGTCGGCTACGGCGCCCAGCGGCTGATCCGCCGCGACCGGTGGGCGCCAATAGGTATGCTCAAGCTCCTGTCCTCAGGCGCGGTCTTGACACTACTCGTCTACTCCGCCGTGAGCGGTATCAATTATTATCTGGAGCATGGCCGCGGGGAGATCAGGGCGCTGGATCAGCTCCCTGTTGAACGTGGTAAAATACAGTGGGAACAAAGGCTCAACAGCTTCACTATGGCCCAAGAACAGATCGAACCAGCTATCAATCTGTACAGCCCTGATCATCCGGGACTCCACGAGTTCTCACTGCGCCTGGATGGACAGTATAAGGAGTTAACCGGGAATTTCGGCGTCCCTGACGATGCTGTCCCTGCTAAGGGCAGCGGCACCGGCAGCGTCATCATCAGCGCCGACGGAGAAGAGATTTATTCCCTGGATGTGAATATCGCACCGGGAGAGAATCAGCCGCTGTCTTTTCAGGTTAGAGTTGAAGGCAGACAAGAGCTGATCATCACAATCAATACCGAGGCTGCCGACCCCCGAACCCATGCGGTGTTGTGGGACCTTACGCTTACAGAAGCCAATGCCGGGCAAAAGCTGGCAGCGAGGCTTCACCGGTTGCTCGGCGGGGGATAAAATAAACTGCCCCTGGCAGAAGCCCGGCGCTTTTGCAGATCAAATCATTGCACTCCAAATAGCTCCTGCAGATACTGATCCAGAATACGAAGAGGCTCTTGCAAGGCCTGATTGGGAAACTTATGCGTGACCTTATAGCATATTCTTGGGGGCACGGATTCCGATAGCTTCTGAAGCACAAACTCCCCCATCCCCGCCATATGTGCGCCAATCGAAGCGGGAACGATCGTCCATTGTCTGGAATCCGTCAAAAAAGTCGTAATCAGTCCCGCTGTGTCCAAATGAACACGGGACGGGCAAAGGGGGTCCCACCACTGGTCATGCCGGAATTGAAACTCCCTGTTCCAATTGATGAAGACCTCATGCTGCGCCTCCAATTCTTCCATGTCCACCGGATCTCCAGCCTGCCGCCCCGGGGCGGCCACACGCAGCACCACCATTTCTTCCGCAAAAAACGGGGTAACCGTGACACTCGGCGACACGATCTCCCGCACCACAAACGCCACATCCAGCTCGCGCCGCTCAATACTGTCAAAAGCCTCCTGCGTATGCTGCGTACGAATCTGCAGCCGGATGGGCGGGGTATGCTGACTAAGCTTGCGGTAGACGGGAGGCAGCACAAAGTGACTGATACTCTCAGCCGCGCTGATGGCCAGACTTAACTGCGAGCCGCTGGCCTGTAAGATTTGGGTCTCCCTCCACAGAGCATCCCATCGTTCCGCAATACTAAAAAAGTCCTCCCCTTTCGGGGTTAGACTGATTTTGGGCGCCCCCTTTCTCCGCTCCACCAAAAGGCCGCCCATTTCCTTCTCCAGGGTCTTTAAACGGTAGCTTACCGTAGCCTGTGACAGGTGCAATAATTCAGCTGCTTTACTTATGCTTCCGGTCTGTACGATCGCCAGGAACGCTTCAATCCCGGGGAAATACATACAATCCCTCCTCGAAATATAGAAAAAGTTAATATAGTTCACAAAATATTTGCGTTTTACATCATTATTCTTCATGTTTAAAATATCATTAACAATGACAAAGGGCCAGCCTATCCGGTTTGCTTCAAAGTGAAAGGTGGTACAGCCATGAAGATTCTTATCGTCGGTCATTTCAGTGAGAGCGCGCAATCCAAGATTACAGGGCATTTTCCGCAAGATTGGAACGTTGTTATTGTCCCGCCCGGCGAGGAAATGCTGCAGCATATTGCAGATTGCCAGGTCCTCATCCCTGAACATATTCAAGTGGATCACAGCCTGCTGGCTAAAGCCAAGCAATTAAAGCTGGTCCAGACGGGTGCAGGCTATGATAATGTCGATATCTCTGCCTGTACACAGCTTGGGATCTGGGTAGCCAACGCCTCAGGGGTCAATGCACAGGCGGTGGCCGAGCACGTAATGGCCCTGATCTTGTCTTACTATAAGAACATCCCGTTTCTGGATCGCTTCATGAAGAACAGACTGGATGAGAATCAATTGGAGTATACAGGAAGTGAATTAGAGGACAAAACCATTGGGATTATCGGTCTGGGCGCTATCGGAAAAAAGGTGGCTGCGTTCTGCAGTGCTCTGGGGATGAATGTGCAGGCTTATGCGAGGAATACCGCTGTGTCCTCTGACGGTGTCGTGAAAATAACGGATTTCGATACGCTGATCAGCACATCGGATATCATCAGTGTGCATGTTTCCTTGAATGAGCAGACCAAACAGCTGATCAACAAGGCGGTTTTGGCGAAAATGAAGAATAGCGCTCTGTTCATCAACACGGCCCGCGGCGGGATTGTGAACCAGACTGACTTGATTGAGGCGTTACAAAACGGGGAACTCTCCGGCGCCTGCCTGGATGTATACGAATCCGAGCCGCTTCCCCTTGACAGTGAGCTGCGCAATTTGGGTAACGTGATCCTCACTCCCCATACCGCAGGCATGCCGGACGGCCGGAAATTCCACAAGAAAAGATATGATTTTTTCATCGCTAATATAAAACGTGTAGCAAACGGTGAAGTGCCTGAGAGCAAGCTTAATCAGCTGCTATAATTCCAGACAAAGACCCCTTCTAAGCCGCAGATGGCCCAAGGGGTCTTTGTCATATAGTGTAAGGGATTATTTAAGAGCTTCGTTAAAGGCATTTTCGATTTGCTCAGCATCCTTGGAGACCGTGAACAAAATATAGCGGCCTTTGATCTTTAATATATGCTTTTCGACGAGGTAAAATTGCTCGGGGCGGTAGTCTTTCAGCTTGACTTTTTGAGCCTCAATTCTTTCCATGATTTTTTGCTTAACGCTGTCCGCTTGAGACTCTTGCTTCACTCTGATCACGGCCAGTTCATTCGCTTCCACGTTCGATTCTGCCGTATACAGCACAAAATCCTCAACTTCATCTGCATTAAGCTGATAGAGCTTCTTAAGCCTGTTCTTATCCCCCTTTTCCATACCTTCCATAGAAGCCGCTTGCTTGATGCGCTCCTCAATGGTATGGACAGGAACGTCTTTGGCGTCTTCCTTCTTACTGGAGCATCCGAGCAGAATGCCGCATACGATCATGACGGCAGACAGGACAACCAGGTACTTTATTTTCTTTCCAGTCAGCATCGTTACTGGCCTCCTCTTTGCATTATTCCACAGAATCCGCTAATACTTTAATGGATGGATCTTCAGAAAATGTAGCAATATTATACAAAATCAACATGTCACCGATTTGCCGTTCTTCCATAAGTTTCAGTACATCCCCCTCATAATATCTGAGATCTATCACATCAATTTCGCTAAAATGCAGGGTTAAAAAGGGGATCAGGCTGTTAGCATACGAATCTTTAACAATAAGCAGTCTTCGCCCTTCCGCACTGCCGGTTGTTATGCGGAGCAAGCCGTGATTCCCGTTGAAAAAAACAGTGTATTTATCCTTCTTGGTGAGGTTGCCCATAACGTACATCGAATCCGCACTTTGCTGTTCGTCGACATAATCCACGGAAATGTTCCCCGGTGTTTTTGGATAATAAAGCTCAATAGAATCCGGCTGTAAGTGCCTAAACCCGCTTTTCGAATACAAAGATCCATAGAACTGGCTGGTGACTTGGCGGATGTTGAAATCAGCTTCGTTCATGGGTGTAAAACCCATGGGTACGCCCAGCTCCCGGTAGGCTAGAAAAGCGCCTTGGGTCGTCCAGTGATGATCTGTTTTGTAATAGAGCGGTTGCTCCTTATCCGCCTCTAGCGCGGGGAAAACATCGATATATCGAATGCTCCCGAGATCAGAATCCTTGATCTTGTCCCAATAGCCCTTCTCATCCCCACCGGAAGCATAAGGCGGCAGTTTATCCTCAAGTATGGAAGCTGCCGTCGGCACGAGCATCATATATTTGCGCAGACCAGGCGTCGCCTTATCAAATACCTGAATGGCTTTCAGCTTGTCTGCCAGATCTTCTTGTCCGGGAGGAGTGAATTTTTGAATTAAGTACCCATCCTTGCCGAGGTAGACCCCGTTGCTCTCTTTCCTCCCCAATCCCTGGTCCGCATCGGATTTCAGTCCAATCCAAAAGTCTCTCTCCATAAACTGATCCGATATATATGATTCAAATTCGGAAGTAAACTTGCCTGATCCTAAGGTTTGAAGCGAGAATGCCGGGAGCTGCTGCAGCATCCGGTTCTCTGATTCGGAAAATACTTTCCCCGGGGTCAGACAATTGACAACCAATACCGCCCCGGTAAACATCAGCAGTACAATGGCGAGTCCGCGATAATAGACCTGGTCGTACTTCTTCAAAGATAATCACCTCTATTAAAAACGAAAGTATAAGAATGGATTGTACGTTGCATTGACCAGATAGGCTGTTGAGGCCACGATAAAGATGAAATAGATGGCGGAAGCGGCAAGCGTGCCGAAACGGGCAAACCTGGTTCTGATGTATGTCAGTGCTCTACGGGGAAACGGCGTGGCACAAACCGCCAAGATAAGCAGCAGCAGGGCATTCGTCGACACATCGTAAAGCGCCCGGTTGTCCGCGAATCCACTGGCCCCGGCGCCAAACATCGTTCCGATGAAGGTCATGGCCGCAGGCAAATATTCAAATTCGAAAAATACCCAGCCGATGATCACCACAATCAGGGTGTAGACATGGCTTATAAAGACCGGCAAGCGCTGAAGCTGCTTCAGGAGCATTAGCTTTTCAAGCGTGACAAAGAGACCGAAATATAAGCCCCAAATGATGAAATTCCAGCTCGCTCCATGCCATAATCCGGTTATAAACCATACCACCGCCAAGTTTCTGAGCTGTTTCAGCTTACCTGCCCGGTTCCCGCCAAGCGGAATGTAGATATACTCACGGAACCAGGCACCGAGCGAAATATGCCACCTCCGCCAGAATTCCGTAATACTCTTGGAGATATAAGGATAGTTGAAGTTCTCCATAAATTCGAACCCGATCATTTTACCTAAACCGCGCGCCATATCCGAATATCCGCTAAAATCGAAATAGATTTGAAACGTAAAGGCGATAATGCCAAGCCATGCGGAGAGAACCGACAGCTCCGCCGCAGGCACCGTTTTGACACTTGTCCACAGCAAACCGATATTGTTGGCAAGCAATACTTTTTTAGCAAGTCCCCTAATAAATAGTTCCGCCCCTTCGCCAAAACGCTCCAACGTCACCGTGCGGTTAGCAAGCTGCCCCGCAATATCTCCGTATTTAACGATCGGTCCCGCTACAAGCTGCGGAAACATCGTCACGTAGGCGCCGAAGGAGATCAGGTTCCTCTGAACAGGCACCTTCCTGCGGTAAACATCAATGATGTAAGACATCGTCTGGAACGTGTAGAAGGATATGCCCACCGGAAGCGGAAGATCTGCTGCCTGCAGGTGCAGGTTGAACAACGAATTGATATTATCGAAGACGAAACCCGCGTATTTAAAGAAGCTAAGAATCCCCAGGCTCCCCATCATGGACAGGATCAATACTCCCTGTGCAATCACCTTACGATGCCGGTATCTATCGATCAGAATCCCGTTCACATAGTCGAATACCGTCGAGAAGATCATGAGGAAGATGTATACGGGCTCGCCCCACGCATAGAAGATCAGGCTTGCGGCGAGCAGAATAGTATTCCTAATCCTCATGGGCGAGATATAGTAGATCAGCAGGGTGACCGGCAGAAAGAGGAATAGAAAGATAAGGCTGCTAAAGACCAATCCCCGCCACCTCCAGCTCTTCACCTGGCTGCATGTTATTTCACCTGAGCTTTCAGCAAATCGAGCATACGTGTATAGAATTCCGGTTTAAAATGAATGCCGTCCGAACTATAGAAATGGGTGCTGTCCGCGAAAATGGAGGATAAATCGGCAAACCCGATCTGCTTCTTGCCTGCCAGCTCTTGTAATCCCTGGTTGTAATCATCGATATTTTTGTAGCGTGGTTCCACTTTCTCCGCTTCTGCCGTAACCGGCGTAACCGGTAACACCGTTATGGATGCCTTCGGAAGCTTCTCCTTGATGCTGTCGATCAATTGGGCGTAGAACTTCAGTGAATACTGCTTGGGGTTATCGGTAATTTGCGGCGGCAATAGAATATCGTCGGACCCCAGCATGATAAATACATGTTGCGGATTCCGCTCTGCCAGCTTATCGACATCTCCGCTTATCAGAGACAACTCGGTAGTCTTTCCGGCACCTGCCACTACATTGACATCGTCCAGAATGTCATGATAAGACAGTGCCTCAGTAATCGAATCTCCCAGAAATACGCTGTTCTTAAATATCGTTTTATAGGAAGTAGAATTGGGTTGCTCCGGGGGAGCTGTTTCATTGACCTGTTGCTGAGATGTCACGTTTTGCGGATTTTGCCCGCCCCCGCATGCTGCCAGGGTGAGTGCGGTGCTGCCTATAACTAGCGTTAAGATGATTTTTTTAAACATGAATAATGTCCTCTTTTCATTTAAAATTAGGTTTGCCGTATAAAAAGATTAACAGGGAGAGATGCAGAACAAGTGCAGAGCAAATCAATGCTGTATCAAAAAAGAACAAAAAAAAGCGCAGAACCAAGGTCTGCACTTTCTTCCGTATTCCTACGCTTTTTTATTCAATTGAAAATAAAACATTACTCCATCGGAGGTATTGTTCACACCGTAAGGCACTCCGTGCATCTCCAATATTTTCTTGGATATGGCAAGACCCAGCCCCGTCCCACCGGTCGACCGGTGGCGGGAGGTGTCACCGCGGTAGAAACGGTCCCATATTTTCTCCAGCTGCTCATCGGGGATATGGGCACCTTTATTTTCGATGCAAATGCGAATGGTGTCCTTCTCTTCCGAAGTAGTTATGAAGATAGATTCATGCTCCGGCGTATAGAAAAGCGCGTTGGTAAGGAAATTGACGATGACCTGCTCTATACGGCGCTCATTCCCCTCGACTTCGGCAGGGATCAGCGAAGTGTGGAGAAGCAGCTGCCTGGCTGCAAAATCCGGCGTTAATTTAGCGCATACCCGGTTGATGACAACATCGATATAGAACGAACCGGAGTCCATTTTATACGTACCGGATTCATATTTTGCCAATTCCAGCATATCCGTGATCAGCAGATTCATCCGGCCGACCTCGTCTTCCATAGCCGCAAAATAATGCTCCCGCTTATGGCTGGCCACCCCGTCCTGCAAAATGGCCAGGCAGCTCTGAATAACGCTGAGTGGAGTCTTCAGCTCATGGGATACGCCGGATATAAATTCTTTTCGCGTATGCTCCAGCTGCTTTTCCTTCTCAATGTCCTGCTCAAGCTGAAGGATATGGGAATGCAGGCGCTCGGATAGCTCATTAATGCTGCCCGACAAGTCTCCGATTTCATCCTTCGTTGTGACGGGAATGGTCTCCGAAAAATCGAGGTCGGCCATTTGCCGGGTAGTGCGGTTGATACGCAGCAACGGCCGGGCAATCTGACGGGAGTAGTAGAACGATGCCAGCAGTGCGAGCAGCAAGGTCACAATAATGATGTACACGTAGTAGTTTTTGATGATGCCTACGGCTTCATTCACAGGCTGCAGCGATGTCATTGCGAACAGGTATGCCGGATTTCCGTCGCGGTCCTGGGTGCGGTCCACGAAAATTTTGTAGTTTACGTGATTTTCTTCAACATCTATGATTTGTTTTGCGTTCGCAGCATTCTTAAAGTCTCCGTACAGCAGATCGGCTTGGAAGGCCTTGATGCGGTCCAGGAACAGGTGATTGGTGTAACGCGAGACTCCGGCCCCTTCCGGCACCCGGACTTTCGTAATGGTTCCTTTGACCAGAAAGGTGGAATATTGCTCACGATATTGGACCGCGTTCGTTTGTTCGAGGACCTCGTACTCTTTGCTCACCATCTGATGATTCTCCAGCCGGCTCTCGTCTCTCAGATTGGAACTGTTCCTTCCCATCCGCTGGAATACTGGCTGGTTGTTCATGATCAAGCCTTCTATTGCGATCGTCCCCTCTTCTTCAATCCAGGGGGTGACGAACGTTTTATTGCTGCTGAAGTCTTCCACGTTGATAAAGCTGTATAGAGGTACGATTATCGTTTTACCGGAAAGCGCCGGTTCTTCCGAAGGCTCCAGCTTAATTTCCATGAAGAAATCGCCGGCATACTTTATATTTCCGCGGGTGTCCAAAGCCGTGATCCAGGTGTTATGCTTTTGAAAAAAGTCCTGCTCCAGCCTGGCCATCTCCTGCGTGTTCGAGGCACCATTCAGGTAGCCCTGTTCATACGCCTGAACCGCCTCGTTAACGTCCTTCATTTTTTGATGAACATAAAACTGTTTGAAAAATACGGTTTGCAGGATAAAAATAACGGCAATCAGGAACAGGCACAACCCCGCTGTCAACAGGAACAGTTTTAGAACAATCCCCTTCTTCATAGCTCGTCCTCGAATTTATATCCTGAACGCACCACCGTAACAATCTGCTTCGCATGTGTCCCCAGCTTGGAACGCAGATTGCGGATATGGCTGTTGACCGTACGATCATCGCCCGCGAAATCATATCCCCAAATTTTCGTAATCAGTTGCCCTCTGCTGATAATGATCCCTTTATTTTGCAACAGATAGGCTAATATTTCGAATTCCGTATGCGTTAGATCAGAGCTGGTGCCGTCAATCGAAACGGTCCGGGAGGGAAAATGAACCGAAATGCCTCCGCCGGACAACGTGTCGCTTTCATGCCCGCCGGTATGTCTGCTCTCGAGCAGCCGCTTAACTCGTGCCAACAAAATGAGAGGGCGGTAAGGCTTGGTCACGTAGTCGTCGGCGCCAAGCTCGAACCCAAGCAACGTATCGTCCTCATCCGAACGGGCCGTCAATATGATGATCGGCACATTCGATGTCTTGCGGATTCGCCTGCACACAGACCATCCATCCAGTTCAGGCAACATGATGTCCAGCAAAATCAGGTCCACCTCATGCTCCTGAAATAACGAGACCGCCTGTTTCCCGTCAATGGCTTCAATCACGCTATACCCCTCTTCCAGCAGATAATCCTTCATGATTTCACGTAAAATATCTTCATCTTCCACAATCAATATTGTTTTGGACATGTCATAACCTCACCTTTGTTGTAAAACCAGGAACGCAAAACTCATACAACTACCAAAGTACACCATATAGGTTACCCCATACAGATAAAGATCATATGCAGATGAACTGCAGATCAAATAAAAAACGGTGAGAGAAAAAAAGGTCCTCCCCAAGTTTCTTGAGAAGGACGAGTTAAAGGCATTTTTATATATAAAACATATAATTATCCGCCTGGCTCTCTTCCTTGAAGTTAATCAGGTCGGATAAGGTGGTGGAGTCGAGCACATCGGCGATGCTGTCGCGGATGCGCAGCCAGAGGTCGCGCTTGGCCGGGTCGTCTTCTTCAGTGAAGTCTACCGGGGAGATCGGGCCTTCCAGGACGCGGATGATATCTCCCGCGGTAATGGTGTTGGTCTCGCGGGACAGAATATAACCGCCGTAGGCTCCGCGGATGCTCTTCACCAGGCCTGCATTGCGCAGCGGAGCGATGAGCTGCTCAAGGTAATGCTCGGAGAGTCCGTTTTTCTCGGCGATGCTCTTAAGTGATGTAGGGCCCTCGCCGAATTTCAGGGCAAGCTCCATCATAATGGTTAATCCGTAACGTCCTTTGGTTGAGATTTTCAAAGGGGCACCTCTTTCGGTTTAGTTGCATATCAATGTATTCCGATGTCTGCTCTCAGCTTATGTTATCATATCTATGGACACATTTGAAACAGCAAACGGCAATAATTCACGATTTTGTTCTCCACTGGTGGACAAATTGTCAATTTCGGACCGTTTTTCGCTATATTTCATAGCAGCAGTGTCCTCGTTTGGGGTAGACAGGTATGGTATAATACACAATGAGCCGGGTGTTCAGTGAGAACGCCGGTATTTTGTGTACAGAAAATGGTGATCACGATGACAAAAGCTAATCAGGATATCCGGGTCGTCGTCGGGATGTCAGGCGGAGTGGATTCCTCTGTTACAGCGCTGCTGCTGAAGCAGCAGGGGTACGACGTCATAGGCATCTTCATGAAGAATTGGGATGATACCGACGAGTTCGGCGTATGTACGGCCGAGACCGATGCCGAGGATGTGCGCCGCGTCTGCGAGCAGATCGATATTCCTTACTATACCGTTAATTTCGAGAAGGAATACTTTGATAAAGTCTTTTCCTATTTCCTTGAAGAATATAAGGCTGGCCGGACCCCGAATCCGGATGTGATGTGCAACCGCGAGATCAAGTTCGGCGAATTCCTGAACAAGGCGCTGCAGCTTGGCGCGGATTATGTCGCTACAGGGCATTACGCCCGGGTCGTGGAAGAAGACGGCCTGTTCAAGCTGCTGCGCGGCGTGGACAACAACAAGGACCAGACGTATTTCCTCAATGCGCTGAACCAGTACCAGCTCTCGAAGGCCATGTTCCCGATCGGACATCTGCCGAAGCCGGAGGTGCGGAGAATTGCCGAGGAAGCCGGACTCTATACCGCGAAGAAAAAAGACAGCACCGGCGTCTGCTTCATCGGAGAACGCAATTTCCGTGAATTCCTCAGCCAATACCTGCCTGCACAGTCAGGCAATATGATCGATATCGCTACGGGCGAAGTGAAGGGCCGCCATGACGGCCTCATGTACTACACGCTGGGCCAGCGTCAGGGGCTTGGTATCGGGGGCTCCGGCACAGGCGAGCCGTGGTTCGTGGCCGAGAAGGATCTGACCAGCAATACCCTGTATGTGGTGCAAGGTGAGAAGCACATCAGCCTGTACTCGACTAGTCTTATAGCTTCAGGGGTGAACTGGATTGATCCGGACACGCTGGGCGATACGCCGCTGAAGTGCACCGCCAAGTTCCGCTACCGCCAGCCGGATCAGGGCGTTACCCTGACGAAGCAGGCAGACGGAACGGTACATGTGGCCTTTGATGTTCAGCAGAAGGCGATTACGCCCGGACAAGCCGTCGTGTTCTATCTGGGCGACACCTGCCTTGGCGGCGGAACGATTGAGACGGCCGACAAGGTCGTGCCGCTGGCGCAGGTCTGACTGCACCCCAGCCAAGGGGCTACCCTTATAAAGAAAACACCCTGAACAGTGTTGGTGCCTACCCCATTGTGTTCGGTTTTTCGCATACAGTTTCTTATTTCGCTTAAAAAAGAACCTTCAACACCACAGTGTGTGGAGTTGAAGGTTCTTTGTTTTTGATTAATCAGAATACAGAGTCACACCGGGACTGGCTTACCGGACGGCAGCCTTATTGCGGCTGAACGCCCCAGACCAGCACACCGTTCAGATACAGCGGCACACGGTTCCAGTCCGTGAAAGACGTTTTGGTTGCATCATAGGAGTAATCGTCCGCCTCATTGTAATTGCTCCAGTCGGTCTTGTTAATGCGCAGTTGAATCTCGCCGGTATTCGCACCCGGAGCAAGACTGCCCGCGCCCGCACTAAAGGAAATCTCCACATAGTAGTCCGCTCCTGTAACTGCAGGCTCAAGCTTCACGAAGCTGCCCAGCACATTGCTGCCGCCGAGAGCCGCATAATCGACATTGAACTGCTGTGCCCGCTCGCCGTCAATCGTGTAGTAATACCGGACCTTAACCTTGCTGAGGTCTACCGCTGTGGTCCCGTTATTGACAATCCGCAGCTGCGGACGGAACTGCGGGTCTGTGGCGTTCGTATCCGTTGTACGGTATTGAACGACCAGATTCCCTACGGCAGGCGTAGCGGTTGGTGCAACTGTCGGTGTAGCCGTTGGCACTGTTGTCGGCGTAGCGGTTGGCACTGTTGTCGGTGTAGCTGTCGGTGCGACTGTCGGTGTGGCTGTTGGCACTGTTGTCGGTGTAGCTGTTGGCGCAACTGTCGGTGTGGCTGTTGGTGTTGCCGACGGTGTTGCCGTCGGTGTAGTCGTCGGCGTTGGCGTTGGGCCGCTGCCGTTATTGATCAAGCGGTCATATTCGGCATAGGCTGTAGCCATGTCCACTTGTGACCAGAAGCGGTGGTAGGTGAACTCAGGTGCACCGTTGTCCCAGGTCTTGGTTGTTTTGTTGTACGAGCTATTGTACTTACCTTCCAGATAACTCCACTTGGGATCATTTTTGATATCTGGATACACATCGGTGTAGCTCGCATACACTCCATTACCGCCCTTGGCCGGATCGGAAGGTACGGTGGCGTTGCCCGGTATGGTATTTCCTTGGCCGAAGGTACCGCTCCAGCCTGCTGGGAAGTATACCTCTTTGGTGAAGAACCGGAAATAATCCGCACGCTTCTCAAGTGTCGTAATGCCCACTCCGTCATTGTAGCCCCACGCTGTATCCAGCAAGGATTTGGCCAATTGTGAAGCGGTTCCGCCGAGCGCAGTATTGCTGCCATGCTCCGCTTTATTCCCTGCGGCAAAGAAGGTGAGCGCTTTAATGTAACTGCCCAGCACGCCGCTATCCTGTCCCGGATCTTTGGTCACTGCGTTCAGGCCGCTATTGCCGTTAAAAGAGCTGAACCCGCTCCAGGTATCCGGCTGTCCGTGCCACTCCACATTGCCCGGAATCCAGAACTCGCCGGGTGCAGATACGGTGGCAACCTGCGGGTTAGCTCCGCCCAGAATCCGGTTTCCTTGCTGATCCAGATAATAGCCGGCGGCATCCGTTACCGGACGGCTGCCGGCAAAGGCATAATCTGTAGACCAGTCAATCCAGTTCTCAATGGCCCGTTTGGCCATTTTGAAATTAGCCGAGGTGGTGTCCCCGCTGGAAGCCAGGATATAATACAGCTCTGCTACCCGTTCCATGCTCCAGGACTGCATCCCGAACCAGTTGTTGGATGGCGGGTCATGATAGACAGGAGCCTCGTCGTAGGCCATGCCGTAGAAGGTGCTTGTTCCTGCCGGATAAGCGCTGTAGGAGCCGTTATAGCTATTGGTCGCACCGCCCGCAATAGCCCCTTCAGCCGATTGCAGCCAGTTGTAGAATTCCAGCTGGCGGGTCAGCGATTTGCCCCAGTCCGTTCCGGCTGTTGCCGAAGACGGAATCAGCCCTCCGGCTGCGGTCGACAGCGCATATGCTGCAACCACATTCTGATACCCCTGGTGCGCATGGCTGGCGCCGATTCTCCAGGCCCAGTCTCCGCCGGTTCCCAGGCCGCCGCCCCAGGCCGTATACCAGGCCAGCAGATACTGGCTGGAATCCTTGCCCGTTCCCGCTTCAGGCGTACCGTCAGCGGCACTGCCGACCTTCTGGAAATACTTATCGTACATGCCATAGCGCAGGAAGTCACCCATTTTCTTGGCTTTGTTCAGATAGACCGTATTCGTATAGCCAAGGTCCTTGGCCCAGTACATGGCCTGCACAGCCCGCGCATCCGCATCCGTAGCATTCGTATACCGCCACTGTGCGGAAGGTGCGCTATTTTCCTTGGTGAACAGGGTCATGAAGCCTTCATTGGCTTTGCCGAACGTCTTGTTATCCTGTGAAGGGTGGCCTACGGCCTCCCAGACCGATTCCTGCACTCCGCGCTGGAAGGTGTTCACATAGCTGGCGGTGTGCGTAGGGTTCAGCAGATTGCCGAAGCCATACCAGTTGTCCACATCCACCAGCCAGTGCATCAGATAGGTCTGGTTATTGCCATAGGTGGCCTTCAGCTCGGCATCCAGCGGGTCCTTACCCGGGGTATACTTGCCGTTCAGTGCACTTGGATACTGATCCGGCTGGGCCAGCTCCGAGGCGTAGGTGGCCGGACTGTTCGGGTTGTAGCTGCTCATGGTCGGCTGCTCCTGCACCCCGTCGCCTTCATTGACCGGAATGATGTATTTCTCCATGTTGTCCCAGGCCGCTTCCAGCTTGCTCCAGTCTCCGGTGTTATGGCCGTACAGCACCTCAAGCCACATCCAGTAGCTATAGGCCTCGGAGGTAGTCATATGCCCGTAGTTGGGCGCCTCGCTGAGCAGGGTCTCCACTGAGTGATACGGGATGCCTTCAGCCGAGAAATAGCCGCTGGCCGGGTTTTTCAACTGGTCATACAATTGCAGAAATCTGGTCTTCTCCACCGATGCCGCCTTGGCGGTTCCCGGATGGAAATTGATGATCCCGCTGGTGAGAGACAAGGTGAGCACAGCACTCAGCGCGATAGAAAGCGGTTTCTTGAATGAACTTAGCTTCATCATTTCGGCATACTTCCTCTCTGATATGGTTTAGGGTTCGAGGCCCCAGACAAGCGTTCCTGCACGGTACAGCGTGACTTTGTTCCAATCCGCGAAGGTCGCTTGAGTACCCCCATAGGAATAGTCGTTGCTCTCATTGTAGGCTGTCCAATCGGACTTGTTGAAGCGTACTTGAATCTCCCCGCTGTCTGCCCCCGGAGCCAGGCTGCCTGCTCCTGCCGCAAAAGAAATCTCCAGATAAGAGTCGGCCAGGGTAACAGGTGTACTAAGCTTCCCGAAGGTTCCGCTCACGTTGCCGCTGCCGACCTGGGCATAATCACAGTGGAATTCCTGCGGCTTGTCCCCGTCCACGGTGTAATAATAGCGCAGCTTCAGACCGCTGAGCGGAATGGCCTCGGTTCCCGTATTGACAATCCGGAACTGGCTGCGGATCTGGGAATCCCCGGGGCTCGTGTCATTGGTGCGGTACTGCACATGCAGAGCGCCGGCAGGCACAGTAATCTCGCGCGGCTTGGCAGTCACCTGGGCAGACGCTGTACTCTCGCCTACACTGTTCGTTGCAGTCACCACATAATAATAGTCCACACCATTGGTCAGCCCGCTGTCATTGTAGACCGCTGCGGTTGCCGTACCCACTGTAGTGTACGGTCCGCCGCTTACCAGAGAGCGCTTGACTGTATACTTGGTTGCACCGCTGACTGCGTTCCAGCTCAAGGCTACGCTGGCATTACCGGCTACAGCCTGAAGGCCGGACGGACGGGCCGGAACCTGCGGTTCACCTGGGGTCCCGCCGCCGGAAGGCAGCTCTCCGTACACTTTGACACCTGCATCGTATACCGGGATATAAGGGTTCTTCGTTGCCGCTGAAGCATTCGCGGCCACTCCCTTGAAGGAGAAGTCATTGCTGTTGTCCCAGAAGGTAGTATTCAGCGGTCCGGCAATCCGGAACTGTACTTCCTTGCGGTAAGCAGACTGTCCGCCCGGATAGATCGGGGTGCCGGAGAAATCTACTTTGGTATAGTAGATATGGTTCGCTGCATCGTAAGGCAGCAGCTGCGAGACGGTGGCTCCCTGGTTATAGCCGCCTGCCTTGACGGTGATATCGCCGGGGCCATATCCTGCGGCAACAGCCTCACTGATGTCCAGATAGTAGTTGAAGGACAGCTGGCTGCTGGAGCGGGCAGGCCATGCCGAACGGTTATTGAGAACCGCGCGGATCTCCACAAAATTGCTGCCGCTGGCATTCACAGAAGTCTCCGTGAACATCTCATCCTCACGCGTTTCGGCCGGCGGGAAGTTCGCAAGCGGGCTCTGCCCCTGCCCGTGGAGCATCATCATCCGGGCCAGAGAGCCGGTAAAGGCTGAATTGTAATCGGTTGCAACTTCATTTGAGACATAATCGCTGATCGCATCGGTGTAAGCATCGGTCTTGGAAGGTCCGCCAACGAGTGCGCCGTAGAGCACATGCCGGTGGTTGGCCGGAGTGGTCTGGCTGTCGCTCCAGGAGCCGTGTGAGGTACGGTGGTGAGGATGCTCAGGTGCATTCGCGCCGAAGCCTATGACATAGCTGCTATTACGCGGATTATCGCCCAGCATATAGTTAATCTGGCGCTCTGCGAAGGCCTGGGCGGTATTTTTTTTCACCGGATCAGTAACCCAGTCTGCATAGACAAAAGCCAGAAAAGCATGGTTGGCTGCATACCGCAGCGCCCCCCATTGATCCAGATGGGCCAGCCCGCCTGGAGTATACGCTACCCGGTCAGAGGTGCCGTTCACCCCGGTCGTCCAGAACTGCATATTGCGTTCCGTGGACTGGATGAACTTGGGGTCCTCGGTGATGCGGGACAGCAGGAGCTGCGCACCATAATGCTTGTCATCCCAGGATTGGGTCCATTGGTAGCCCCAGTCACCGGCCTGGTTGGTGCCCCACAGATCACTGGCGGCAACCGCCTTATCGAGATAGGTCTGCTCACCGGTCGCCAGGTATAGCCAGACACCGCCCCAGCTTAATTCATCGGCATAGCTGCTCCATGAATTGTAATACTGCTTGGCGTCAGTGATAGTATCGGAGTAAGCTCCCCGGTACGTATCGGCAAAATTGTATAATTGCTTGGCATGCAGCAGGAGCTTGTCCGCATAAGCGGGATCTGAATCCCTGAAAATAATGGAAGCCGAGGCAAGGGCGGCGGCAGTCTCACCAGCCAGATCCGAGCCGGGATGTGCAGCATCAATCTTGTAGGCCGGGCGCGCCATAGGCATGACCTCCGCCGGTCCCCACCAGTTATGGTCCGCCGTACCGTTACCCACCTGGCCCCACAGCTCATTCGGTGCAGTATGCGCTTTCACAAAATAGTCTGTGGCCCAGCGGATATTGTCCAGAATCTCATCCAGCTGCCCGGACTGCACATAACCATCCTTGTATTCATAGACCGACCATGCCAGCATAGTCGCGGTGTACGCCATCGGAAATCCGAATTTGACATGATCCCCTGCGTCATACCAGCCACCCGTCAGGTCATGGCCGACATCGGCACCATCCTGCAACCCCGAGTCGCCTCTCCATTCCACGCGGTTGTCCGCCGGCAGCTCACCCGAACGCTGGGCCTCGTAGAAATAGATCGATTTCTGCAGTGCCTCTGCATAATTAAATCCGGCGGTTGCCGCTTCGGTGACAGACGGGCGGACAGCCGTCCCTGAACCAATGGTGAAGGCTAACATCAGGCTTAGTGAAGCGATACAGCCGGTCTTCCGTTTACTTTGACTCATCCTTACTCATCTCCCTTCGTTTTCTTGCTTGTTCAGTCCGTCAGGACTCAGGCACGCACAAATACCTCCCCAGTGTCCATAATTAGACATAGTATTTGAGCACGTTCCATTTACCACCTCCATATTACAAATTAAGGTAAAATACCCCCACCTACACATATACCACATACAGTAAATTAATTCTATATATTTACATTATATTTTTCTGAGAATACCGGTTTTTTGTCAAAATATTTCCATTTCCATCATATTTATCGTTCAGCGTCAGCCATTGGTGGTGAGAATGTAGGAGTAAAATACAAAAGCCGAATCGCCCTGAGGAGTGCGCTTGTGCTTCTCGTTGGCCCGTTTGTCCCACGTTTGCTGAATTCAGGGGCATTAGTGCTCCTCATTCGCTCGTTTGGCCCGCGTTTGCTGAATTCAGGGGCATTAGTGCTCTTCATTCGCTCGTTTGGCCCGCGTTTGCTGAATTCAGGGGCACTAGTGCTCCTCATTCGCTCGTTTGGCCCGTGTTTGCTGAATTCAGGGGCATTAGTGCTCCTCATTCGCTCGTTTGGCCCGCTTTTGCTGAATTCTCAGGGGCATTAGTGCTCCTCATAACTCAGTTTGCCACCTTCGGCTGGACCAGAGGGATTTTTCCCTTTCATTTGCTCATACGGCCTACTTTCAGCCGTATCAGAGGGATTTATCCCTCTCATTTCCTACCTACAGCCCACTTTCCACCGTATCAGAAGGATTTATCCCTTTCATTTGCTCATACATCCCGCTTCCAGCCGATTCAGAGGGATTTTTCCCTTTCATTTTTGACCTCCACCTTCCAGCCGACATTCGGCTAGGTAAATCATCCAGCGAAGCCTGAACATTCAGCACACACTGCCAAACGAGCACACCCCGCCCTTTACCCAGAAGCCTACAGCGTCAAAAATAGCAGCCTCCTCCAGTTATGGAGAATGGCTGCTCTCTGTTTGTAAAATGTACAGTTTGTTGGTTGGTTGGTTGGAGCAGACGGAGCGAACTATCATCGAAGCCCTATTGCCCGCGCCGCAGCTGCTGGTTATGGCGGATCTTCGCCTCGTTGCCCTGCTCGGTGGCCTGATAGAAGACCTTGCGGGAGATTGCCTTCGGCAGATAGTCCTGCTTCACATAATGGCCGGGGAAATGATGCGGGTACTGGTAGCCCTCATGGCCCAGCTGGGCCGCACCTTTATAGTGTGTATCCCGCAAATGCAGCGGCACCTCGGCCGACTTCAGATCCTCCAGACTGTTCATGACGTTGGCGATAGCGGTCACTACCCCGTCTGATTTTGGGCTCTCTACAGCGAACAGAATCGCCTGCGCGATATTCAGCTTCGCCTCCGGCCAGCCGTTATTGCGGTAGGCATCCAGCGCGCTAACCGCCTGGACCATCGCCTGCGGGTTGGCCAGGCCAATATCCTCACTGCTGGCCGCGATCAATCGGCGGATGAAGGTCATCGGGTCCATCCCCAGCTTCTCCACCGCGTAGAGGAACCAGAACAGGGCGGCGTCGCTGGAGCCGCGGATGCTTTTGTGAAAAGCGGACAGCACATCGTACTGCGTCGACTCGTCCGCTTTGACAATCGGGCGGCGGATCGACTCCTCCGCCACCGCAAGCGTAATGTGCACGCTGCCGTCACGCTCCGGCGCCGTAGTCATCGCCGCCAGCTCCAGAGCATTCAAGGCCCGGCGGATATCGCCGTTCGCCATCGCGGCGATATGCAGCAGCGCGTCTTCGTCTGCCTTCAGGTCCATAAAGCCGAGGCCCCGCTGATCGTCAGCAAGCGCCCGCTTCATCGCGATCAGGCTATGCCCGCTGGTCAGGGACTCCAGCTGGAACAAGGTCGAGCGGCTCATCAAGGCCCCGTTCACATAATGGAACGGATTCTCTGTTGTCGCACCGATGAAGGTGATCGTCCCCTTCTCCACGGCCGGCAGCAGCGCATCCTGGCGGGAGCTGTTGAAGCGGTGTACCTCATCCAGGAACAGAATCGTCTTCGAGCCGTACAGCGCCTTATTGCTCTGTGCGCGTTCAATGACCTCCCGCACATCCTTCACCGAAGCCTCCACCGCATTCAGCCGCACGAATTCACCTTGGGTGTGATGCGATATGATATGGGCCAGAGTGGTTTTGCCGCAGCCCGGAGGCCCGTACAGCAGGATGGAAGAGACCTGGTCCGCTTCAATCGCTCTGCGCAGCAGCTTGCCCTTGCCTACAATATGCTCCTGTCCGATATATTCATCCAGATTGCCGGGCCGCATCCGGTCTGCCAGCAGCCGTCCGCTCCCGTTGTCTTCACCCTGCGAGAATAAATCCATCCTTACACTTCCTTGCTATCATCTAAGATTTCGATAGAATACATACACTTCTCCTATCATACCATACCTGCACATCACGCAAGTAGAAACGGCTTTGCCGTCCTTTTACAGGACGGTACCGTTTCAGCGAGAAATAGAAGGATAAGTTATAGCGTGAAACATAAAAATTCTTATATTTGAACAAAGAGCATGACCCCGCCGCCAACGGCGGGAGCCATGCTCTTTGTTCTAGAATTAGAACTCATATACGTTCCAGACTAGCGGTTCATCGCCAGCCGCGTTTGCCGCATTTTTGAAATGATCTTGCGGATGCTTTCTTCGGATAAGTGATATCTCTTCTGCAGCTCGTTCACCGAGCAGCCGCTGCTGTGACTACAGAAGATCTCTTCGTTGCGGGCAGCAATCTCTTGCCGGGAGCCGCTGTTCTCGCCCCATTTTACCCGTTCTTCCGCTTTCTTCGGGATGTATAACAGCTCACCCTGTATGTAACCTTGCAGCTCTTCGAGCAGCCCCGGGGGGAGCACATCCTTTCCATTGACGTAACTCACGTTCAATTTCCTCCTTCAACAGGTGTATTCTGTTCAGTCCGATCACAGTACTGTTCTGAATAATCATTCCACCTGCCTCCTTTCTTCTCCTCAAATTTGGTAAATCATCTAAATTCATTATATTAAACCCTGCGGTTATCGTCTACATTCATTATGGATCAGCAGTCTGTCAGTAATTGGTCAGTGTCATTCTATATATTGTAGTAACCGGAATTATATATCCGCTCGTGTTCGCTCGTTATACATAAGGAGGCCTCGCGGCCTCCCCCTAAACAGGTCTCCGTCTTAGACGGAAACCACCTCGTATTCTGTAAACATAATTCAGCCTCCTTCCAGAAGTAATCTTGCCCGGCCGGACACTTATTATTAAGCCACAGGCCGCCCCGGGTTACAAGTTCAAGAATAGTTATAATCGTTCTCCACCTGAAGACTGGCACGCGAACTCCTTCGGAAAGAGGGAGAATTCCAGAAGAATTAGAGTTAAATTTTTTGACGAAAAACTAATTATTTAGTCGATCCCTGTCGAAATATATATTAAAATATCTAGTTACTTCGAGATATGGAAATAAATTTTAACGTCCATCCATTCAGAAATTCAGGAGGAACTTCCATGCCAACACCCAAAAAACCCCTAAAGCGCCTATTCCGTATCACGAAGCTCAGAACTGAACTGATGCTGCTTATCATTACAGCCATTGTACTGCCCTCGCTGGCTCTGGTGGCCATATCGACACAAACCTCAGAATCGGCTCTGCGCTCCAAAATGGAAGACACGACACGCTCCAGCATCCACCTCCTGGATAAAACACTGTCGCAGCTGATTCTGCTGGAGAGCGCCGGGGTGAATGAGCTGGCGTACCAGATGAGCAGTGCTGCACTTACGAATAATCCTGCACAGCTGCGCAAGCTGATCGACAACTTCAAGCTGGAGCATCCTGAGGTAGATATCGTGGCGATAGGCAACGAGGACGGGAAATACATGTTCGCACCGGATTCCAAGCCGGAGAATTATGATCCCCGCATACGCGACTGGTACATAGATGCACTTAAGACCCCGGAGACAACATCGGTGATCGATCCCATTTTCTCAAAAGTAACGAACAGCTACATTCTGCCGGTCTCCAAGGCTTTTCCGGACGGCAAGGGGGCTGTTACGATCAGCATCAGCATGAAGGAGCTTATGGAGCTGGCGAAGAATGTCAGTCTGGGCGATAGCGGATATGTCTTCATCCTGGACGGCAATAACAAGGTGATCTACCACCCTGCCATGGAGGTTGCTTCGGAAGCCACTGGCGCAATGACAGCAGGAACCCAGCAAGGCCCGGCGGGTAAAATCTCCTACAAGGACGCTGCAGCCGATACGCAAATGGACGGATACTACATTACCAATGAGCTGACCGGCTTCACCTTGGCCGGAGTGCTTCCAGAGAGTGAATATACGAAGGCGGTCTACCCGATTCTGTACAAATCGGCTATCGTTCTCGTGGTTGCGCTGCTGCTTGCTGCAGTAATTACCTTCCTGATTATCCGCCGGATAACCGGGCCGGTAGAACGCCTGAACCGTTCGGCCAAGCGGGTAAGCGAAGGGTATCTGGATGAATTCGTCCAGACCAGCCGCAGGGACGAGATCGGTCAGCTTGCCGGCAATTATAATGAAATGGTCTCTTCACTGCGCACCATGGTGCAGGAGGTTGCCGAGACCTCCGGCCAGCTCGCCGCTGCCAGTGAACAGCTCACAGCCAGCACGGCCGAGAACAGCAAGGCAGTCGAGTATGTTACGGAGCTGGTGGAGGAATCCACCCGGGGCGTGGAGACCCAGGCTTATGCTTCCGCCGAAGTCGCTATAACGATGGAGGAGATGTCCACCGGCATCCAGAAAATCGCTTCCGCTTCAGAGGCAATTGTGAGCGCCGCTATCCTTACGGAAACGGATGTCGCAACCGGCAGCTCCAGAATGCAGGAGGTGGGGGAACAGATGAAAACGATCCGCGAATCAGTGCAGCAGTCCGGCACCCTGATCGCTGAGCTTAACGGCTTAAGCGCCAGAGTGGCTGAGACCAGCACGGCGATCTCCGCCATTGCCAAGCAGACCAATCTCCTGTCGCTGAATGCCGGCATCGAGGCGGCCCGTGCCGGAGAACACGGCCGGGGCTTCGCCGTAGTGGCGGGTGAAGTGCGCAAGCTCTCGGAGGCCACGAATAGCAGTGCCGGGCAGATTCAGGAGACCATCTCCGAGATGGTGGGCCTGATCGCCAGCGCGTATGATGTGATGAAGCACAAGGTGGCAGAGGATGTGGAGCAGGGCATGGCGCTTACCCTGGAGGCAAGCGAAGCCTTCCAGCAGATCGAACAGTCCACCCGGCAGGTCGGCGAGCAGATCCATGAGGTGTCGGCCATTACGGAGCAAATGTCGGCCAGCAGCTCCGAAGTAGCCGCCTCCGTCCAGGAGATGGCCACCATAGCCCGGGCGGCGCTCGACTCCTTCCAGAGCGTAACCGCAGCTACCGAGGAGCAGCTTGCTTCGATGGAGGAGATCACCTCCTCCGCTGCGGCACTCTCCGGCATGGCTGCGGATATGCAGGGACAGGTGGAGCGCTTCCAGTTCGATGCGAAGAATAAGGCTTAAGGATTCCGGTTACCTATAGTAAAAGCCATCCAGCCTCCACCATCACATTCGCATGCCGCCTGCTTCTGGCGGCATGCGGTGTAATGAGGTGCACCAATGCTCCTCATTTCCTCATTTGGCCCGCATCCGATTAATTCAGGTGCACTATTGCTCCTCATTTCCTCATTTGGCCCGCATCCAATGAATTCAGGTGCACTAATGCTCCTCATTTCCTCATTTGGCCCGCGTCCAGTGAATTCAGGTGCACTATTGCTCCTCATTTCCTCATTTGGCCCGTGTCCAGTGAATTCAGGCGCACTATTGCTCCTCATTTCCTCATTTGGCCCGTATCCAGTGAATTCAGGCGCACTTTTCCCTTTAATCTCATCAGCTAGCCTGATCTCAGTAGAATCAGAGGGATTTTTCCCTTTAATCTCACCAGCTAGCATGATCTCGGCTAAATCAGAGGGATTTTTCCCCCTTAATCTCACCAGCTAGCCTGCTCTCAGCTGAATCAGAGGGATTTTTCCCTTTAATCTCACCAACTAGCCTGATCTCAGCAGAATCAGAGGGATTTTCCCCTTTAATCTCACCAGCTAGCCTGATCTAACCTGCAGTCAACTTCCGGTGTACAAAAGAAACCTCTCCTTTGAAATGGCGGATTCCATTTCTTGAAAGAGAGGTTTCTTGCGTTTTTTAAAATTGCACTATGCCTTACTTCCCTTCTAGCTCCGGCCAGCCGGAGACGCTCTCCTCTGCGTTCAGTTGAACGTAAGGCGGCAATTCGCCGCCCCGCAGCAGCCATAGCTCATGCAGGGCACGTGTGCAGCCCACATACAGCAGCTTCGCATCCCAGGCCGCCGCTCCATAATGGGCGCTGTCGGCGTCTGCCAGAATGACGGCATCGAACTCCAGTCCCTTGGACAAGTAGACGGGCAGAATCGACAAGCCGCCGCGATATTCCGTGATGCTGCCGTCAATCAGATGAAGATCCTCGAACTGCCCGTCCAGCTCAGCGTACAGCACAGAGGCTTCACGCAGGCTGCGGGTCAATACCGCCACTGTGCGGTATTCACGCCCGGAGAGCTGCGCCAGCGCGCTCTTGACCGCGCTGAGCCGCTGGTCCGCCGGTGCAGACGCAGCCATTCCCGGCAGCACATCCTCCTCATAGGAGATCAGCCGCACCGGATTCCCGCTGCGGAAGACCGGAACGGCCAGCAGCTCGCTTCCGACGCCCGTGGACAGAATGCCGTTAGCGAACTCAATAATCTCCATCGTTGAGCGGTAGCTTCGGGTAAGTGCATGGTATGCAGTGTGTTCTTCGGCGAACAGCGTCTGCATCTCTCTCCACGCATGCACCCCCTTGTAGGCGTGAATGCCCTGCGACAGGTCACCCAGAATGGTGAAGGAATGCCCCTTCACATACAGATCCAGAACGGCAATCTGGAACGGGGAGAAATCCTGCGCTTCATCGATCACGATATGGTCAAAGCGCTCAGTACCTTCGTTACCGTTCAGAAGATAATGGATATACAGCAGCGGAGGAAGATCCTCTTCACGCAGAATTCCCTTCTTCAGCTCCTTGACGGTCTCCTTCAGCACGGATGGCGGAATCTCCTCCGGTGCTGCCGCCGGCCAGTCTTCCGGCGCTTTCGCCGCCCGGAAGATCTGCTTGTAGACGGCGAGCGGCTCGTATTTCGGCCACTTGGCGCTGTAGGCCTTCTCGCGGGCCGCGCCCTTCTTCTTGCGCTCCTTCAGCGCAGCCGCTGAAGGGCTCTTCTTCAGCTCCATCTCGATCCAGCGGTGAAGCCTTGCCATCACCCGCTCCTTGCGCTTCGCCGGAGGATACGGTGCGTATTCCTCATTGTGCCAGCGCAGAATCACCTGGCGGCTCAGCACCGCCCCGTCCCAAGGGCTGAAATCGCCCTCCGGCACAGCGCTGGTCTCCAGCAGCTTGACGCTGGATTCAATGACGCTCATCAGCACCGTTGAGCCTTTGAAGCGCCCGGGGGTCTCCTCCGAGATGACCGGCATCGCTCCCGCCGTCTCGAACCAGCGGCTCATGACCTCCGAAGCATCCTGCTCCGGCAAATCCACACCCAGCACCTCTGCCGCCCAGTCCGGGAACGTGCTCTGGGCAATATTGCCGACGCCCAGCTCCGGCAGCACATCCGAAATATAGTCCAGGAACATGCGGTTCGGGGCGAAAATAATCATTTTCTCCGCCGAGACCTGCTCCTTGTATTGATACAATAAGAACGCCAGCCGGTGCAGCGCAACGGTGGTCTTGCCGCTTCCCGCCACCCCCTGGATGATCAGCGCCGTGTTCTTGGCCGCCCGGATAATCTTGTCCTGCTCCTCCTGAATCGTGGACACGATGTCCCGCAGCCGGTTATCCTTGTTCTCCCCCAGCCGGTAGACCAGGAATTCATCCGATACCGCCGGTGCGTCGCTGTCACGGTTATACGTATCCGCCACCCGCTCCAGAATTTGCTTCCGGATCACCACGTTGCGCTTGAGATAGACCAGCCCTTCGATCAGCCCCTCCGGCGCTTCATACGAGGCGGCTTCCGTTCCTCCGGTAAAAGAATAAAACAGGCTTGCCACCGGGGCCCGCCAGTCAATAACAAGCGGACGGTCGCTTACCTGCTCGCGGTCTACGCCGATTTTGCCGATATACAGTGCCTTGCGGTCTTGCTCGTCATTGCCCTGAAAATCAAGCCGTCCGAAATAAGGCTCCTGCCTAAGCTTGGCAAGATCTTTGCGCTTCTGTTCCCTGGAGTCCTCCAGCACCTGCTCGGTATAATCGTGTCCTGTGTACACCGGTGTTGAGCGCAGGCGCTCAAGGGTGGAGTCAATCTCTGTCAGCACGTGGTTCAGCCTGTCTTCTTCCTCTTGATAGGCACTTTGAAAGTTGTCTTCCAATTTCAGTTACCTCCTAAAAGTTTTGCGAGCACTACTTCACCCGACTTTTCTCCGCGCAAAACTGCTTCGAAAGCATATGCTTAGTTTTGCGGGCATTAGCTTCCTGAATCTCTCCGAGCAAAACTCGCTCCGGAAGCATGCACCTTAAGTGATGTGAGCAGTCCATCTTATCACAACAGGACAGGGAAAGCCATGTATTTCTAGATGGTGTCTAAGCTGCGGATAAGCGGAAGGGGGAAGCGCTGCTTCCCCCTTCCCCCTTTACTGTTAGCCCATCAGCGCATGCAGCACGAAGTTCGCGATGAACAGCCCGGCAATACCGTACAAGGCAGGAGGAACCTCCTTGCCTTTGCCGGTAGCCAGCTTCACCAGCGGATAGGTAATGAAGCCGAACGCCATGCCGTCCACGATGCTGTAGGTGAAGGGAATCATCACCATGACCAGGAACGCCGGAAACAGCTCCGTCATGTCGCCGAGATCCATCTCTCGCACACTCTGCACCATCAGCCCGCCGATCACGATCAGAATCGGCGCAATCGCGCTGTCCGGCACATAAGCCAGCAGCGGGATGAACAGGAAGGTCGCGCCGAATAGCAGGCCGGTGACGAGTGAAGTTAAGCCGGAGCGGCCCCCTGCCGCAATCCCGGCGGTGGACTCGGCAGCGGCGACTACCGGGCTGCTGCCGAACAGACCTGCCGCGATGTTGGCGAGCGAGAGCGCCCGCAGACTGCTTTTGAAGCGCTCGGGGCGTCCTGCCATCAGTGTCTGGGAAGAGATCAGGCCGATATTCTCAAACACCACAATCAGCAGCAGCAGGAAGACGGCAATCCAGAAGACGAGGCTGACGAATCCGCTCCAGTCCATACTGGCGAACACGCTGCCGTAACCGGTGAACACATGTCCCGGCCCGGTATTCTTCGGCGCATGAGCGGCCCCCAGCAGATAGGCGAGACCTGTGCCGACGAGCATACTGATCAGCAGACCGCCGCGTGTGCCGCGGATGAACAGCACCAGCGCCAGCAGCAGCGTCACCACCGAGGTAATGACCGCAGGATCACTGAAATGCCCGATGGCGACGAAGGTGGTGGCGTGGGCAATGACAATCCCGCTTTTTTGCAGGCCGATGAACGTCAGGAACAGCCCGATGCCGACGGTGATCGCATGCTGCAGATTATGGGGAATCGCGTCGCTAAGAATGCGGTAGAGCGAGGTGAAGGCCACAATGGCAAACAGCACCCCGGTCACCACTACCACGGCCAGCGCCTCACGCCAGTCCAGCTTCATGGAATGCACAAGGGTATAGGTGAAAAAAGCATTGATCCCCATACCCGGGACCACGATAATCGGCGTTTTGCCGCCAAACGCCATGAGCAGGCAGCCTGTGACCGCTGTCAGCAGCGTGGCAACCATCCCGGCCCGCAGCGGCATGCCTGCATCGGCCAGGATCGCCGCGTTAACCATTACAATATATACCGAAGCGAAATACGACAGGATGCCGGCCGCCCATTCCTGCTTCCAGTTGTCGCCCGGCTCCATTCCCACGCTATTCCGCCAAATATTCGATTTCATGTAACAACCTCCACTTAAGTTCTTCTCATAGGATGTCAAGTATATCCCCATAAAACATACCGTAATAAAAGGGCATATAGCCGGAAGCCGGCTATACACCCTTTTACCTGATAAAATTCATTCAAATGTAATGCCGCCCGTTTCGAGCAAATCCCGTACCGTTACACTGACCATAATCAGGCCGACTACAGGGGGGACAAAAGAAGTACTGGCCGGAGGCTGCTTCGCCTTGCGCCGGTCCGGCGCATTCGCAGGCACAATCTGCTCCGTCACATCTTCGCGCGGCTTCACAGGCTTCTCGGTGGAGAAGACCACCTTCACGCCCTTCTTGATGCCTTCCTTACGCAGTCTGGTGCGGATCACCCGGGCAATCGGGTCCATGGTAGTCTTGGAGATGTCGGCGACCTGGAAGCGGGTGGGGTCCATCTTGTTGGCCGCTCCCATGCTGGAGATCAGCGGGATCTTCCGGGCCAGACATTCCTTGATCAGGTGAATCTTATAGATAATCGTATCCGAAGCGTCAATCACATAGTCCAGCTTGTATTTGAACAGCTCCTCATACGTCTCTTCGGTGTAGAACATATTCAGCGCAATCGCTTCGCAGTCCGGATTAATCAGCTTGATGCGGTCCACCATCAGGTCGGTTTTGTTCTGGCCGATGGTCGTGGTCAGCGCATGGAGCTGGCGGTTGATGTTGGTAATATCCACCGAATCCTTATCAATCAGGATAATGCGGCCGATTCCGGTCCGGGCCAGCGCTTCCGCTGCCATAGCGCCTACTCCGCCGATCCCCAGCACAGCTACTGTGCTGTTCTTCATGATCGCCAGGCCTTCCGGCCCGATCGCCAGCTCCGTACGCGAGAACTGATTCAGCATGATGTCAGCCTCCTATGATTTATTTCTTTTCTTTCTCCGGTTTCGGTGCCAGCTTGATGTGCAGCTGCTCCAGTTGTCCGGCATCCACCGGGGATGGGGCATCCATCAGCAGGTCCGTTGCACTTGCCGTCTTAGGGAAGGCAATGGTCTCACGCAGGTTCGTGCGGCCCGCCAGCAGCATAATCAGACGGTCGAAGCCAAACGCGATGCCGCCATGCGGAGGCGTGCCGTATTCAAAGGCATCCATCAGATAGCCGAATTTCTCATAGGCCAGCTCCTGCGAGAAGCCGAGTGCATTGAACATTTTCTCCTGAACGTCACGCTTGTAGATACGCTGGGAACCGCCGCCCACCTCGTAGCCGTTCAGCACCAGGTCATACGCCTGTGCACGGATGGCGCCAGGATCGGTATCGAAGAGATGCAGGTCTTCGTCCATCGGACGTGTGAACGGGTGATGCTCAGCCACATAACGCTTCTGGTCCTCATCGTAGCCAAGAAGCGGGAATTCCGTTACCCAGGCGAATTTGAACACACTGTCGTCGATCAGACCAAGCTGGCGGCCGATCTTCAGACGCAAGGCGCCAAGCACATCGGCTACCACCTTCTTGGTATCAGCGGAGAAGAGCAGCAGGTCGCCATCCTCGGCACCTGTGCGCTCCTTCACGGCAGCGATTTCTTCCTCGGAGAAGAACTTCACAATCGGTCCCTTGAACTCGCCGTCTTTGACCTGAATCCAGGCCAGACCCTTGGCGCCGTAGCGTGCAGCGTATGGTCCAAGATCGTCAATCTCCTTACGTGTCCAGGTGCCGCAGCCCTTGGCGTTCAGACATTTCACTTCTCCGCCCTTCTCGATCACGGAAGCGAATACCTTCACGCCGCTCTCAGCAACGATATCATTCATCTCTACCAGCTCCAGGCCAAACCGCAGGTCCGGCTTGTCCGAGCCGTATTTGCCGATCGCTTCGGCATAGGTCAGCCGCTGGAACGGTGCGGATACCTCAACCCCAATCGTCTCCTTCAGCAGACGCTGCATCAGCTTCTCCATCATCGACAGCAGCTCATCCTGCGGCATGAACGAGGTCTCAATATCGAACTGCGTGAATTCCGGCTGGCGGTCAGCGCGCAGGTCCTCATCACGGAAGCAGCGGGCCATCTGGTAATAACGCTCGATGCCGCCGACCATCAGCAGCTGCTTGTAGATCTGCGGTGACTGCGGAAGCGCGAAGAATTCCCCTTCATGCACACGGCTTGGCACGAGATAGTCACGTGCGCCTTCCGGCGAGCTTTTGGTCAGGATCGGTGTTTCTACATCAATGAAGCCTTCACTGTCCAGGAAATCGCGGAAGATCTTAGCCGACTTGGAACGAAGCAGCAGCGTCTTGTGCATCTCCGGACGGCGCAGATCCAGGTAACGGTATTTCATGCGCAGGGATTCGTCTACTTCCACTCCGTCTTCGATGAAGAATGGAGGCGTCTTGGCCGCATTCAGCACTTCGATGTCTGTAATCTGCACTTCAATCTCACCGGTCGGCAGGTTGCGGTTAATAGTCTCTTCATCACGCTTAACTACCTTACCTGTCACGGACAATACGTATTCACTGCGGACCTTATCGGCAATCTGCAGCGCTTCTCCGGAATAGTCAGGATTGAATACAATCTGTACAATCCCTGTCCGGTCGCGCAGATCAATGAACAGCACGCCTCCAAGGTCACGGCGGGTCTGCACCCAACCGTTCAATGTTACTGTCTCACCGATGCTCGCTGTCGTTAATTGTCCACAGTTATGGCTTCTGGTCATCTTTTATCCTACCCCTTCATGATTAAAATTACATATGCTTGCCTTTCCGTCTAATTCTGAATCAGCGCCTCTGCCAGTTCGTCCAGCTTCACAGTCCGCTGCTCGCCGGTCTCCATCGACTTCAGTGCGATGACGCCGCTATTCAGCTCGTCTTCACCGAGAATCGCCGTATACCGGGCTGACATGCGGTCCGCCGACTTCATCTGCGCCTTCATCTTGCGTCCCAGGTAATCGCGCTCCGCCGAGAATCCAAGGCTGCGCAGACGGAACAGCTGCTTCGTGATCTCCAGATCTGCTGCTTCACCTAATGCGACGAAATACACATCCAGCGGCTTTGCCGCTTCCAGCGACACACCCTGATTCTCCAGAATCAGCAGAATCCGCTCCAGGCCAATCCCGAAACCGATGCCCGGCTGATCCGGTCCGCCGATCTCCTCGACCAGACCATTGTACCGGCCGCCGCCGCCCACCGTGTCGATAGAGCCAATGCCTGCCGCTTTATACTCAAACGCTGTATGCGTGTAATAATCAAGGCCGCGCACCAGGCGAGGGTTGATGCTGTACTCCACACCCATCACATCCAGATGCCCCTTCACCTTCGCAAAATGCTCTGTACACTCTTCATCCAGACTGTCCAGAATAGAAGGCGCACCGCCGAACTTGTCCTGATCAACCTTGCAGTCCAGCACACGCAGCGGGTTGCGTTCCATCCGCCGCTGGCAGTCGCTGCACAGGCTCTCTCTCATCGGTCTCAGGAAATCCAGCAGCTTCTCGCGGTAAGCCGCACGGCTCGGCGCATTGCCAACCGAGTTCAGCTCTACCCGCACATCCTTCAGCCCCAGATCAATGTAGAACTGGTATCCAAGCGAGATGACTTCAGCATCAATTGCCGGGTCCACCGCGCCGAACGCTTCGATGCCGAACTGATGGAACTGGCGGTATCTGCCGGCCTGCGGACGTTCATAACGGAACATCGGTCCGATATAATACAGCTTGCTGACATCCGGCTCTCCGTACAGCTTGTTCTGGACATACGCGCGTACCACGCCTGCTGTCCCTTCGGGACGCAGCGCCAGATCGCGGTCGCCCTTATCCTTGAAGGTATACATCTCACCTTCTACAATATCCGTTGTTTCGCCGACTCCGCGCTCGAACAGCCCGGTGTGCTCGAACAGCGGGGTACGAATCTCCCGGTAATTGAAGCGGCGGCACAGTTCTCTGGCCTTAGCCTCCACCACCTGCCATTTCTCTACTGCACCCGGCAGCACATCCTGTGTACCTGTCGGTTTTTCGAATCTTTCTTTAGCCACAGTCTATCCCTCCTGAAAATAACCCCTTAAAACAGCAAAAAACCCCTCATCCCTGTTCAATTACAAACAGGGACGAGGGATTATCATAACCAATAATTCACCCGTGGTACCACCCACATTCCGGGCTTAGCAACTTGCTCTGCGTAAGCTCCGCTCTAAGCGGTTAACGCCCGCCTACGCGCAATTCGGCTACTGACTGTAGGCAATCCTGCTGCCTGCGTTCGCCGTGCGTTCTCGGGGAGGTCATTCGTCCGTTCATCAACAGAATCCTTACAGCCTTGCCGATCAGCATGTGTCCTCCTTACCTGGACGACAGCCATGATCTGCGGGATTCCTCTCTGGGGTTGTGGGTTACGGATTACTTGGTCCCGTCATCAAAACAATATAACTTACCGTATACTGTTAGATTCTACTGAACCACTGCGCTAAAGTCAAGGATTGAATAAAATAAGCTGCCTCCAGCGTTCCTTCCGCCAAATGGACTGAGATTCCGTTATTAAGGCAAAAACTCATAATTCTCAGCCTAACCGGACTCAGATTCCGCTATGCACCTACATATACCTCATTATTCGCTCAAATCAACCTAATAACGGAATGTCAGTCCGCGTCCGCTTCAAAATAACGTTTTTTGGACAAATAGGCGCTTCTCAGTCCGCTTCACTCTGCTGGGACTCACTCATGCGCCAACCCTAAAACAAAAAAGTGACCTGCAGCCGATTGCTGCAGGTCCATCATCATATATTATAAAAAAGGGGGTCATGCTTCTATTATAAACACGCTATATTAAGGAATCATGAATGGAGTGTTACAGTTGCATTACAGAAAAGAAAGCGTTTCACCAAGCCGTCCAAATCCCCGCTGCATGCTAATCCATAGGTTACACCATCCCCCTGTTCCTGTCTACATATATCCTGCCGTTTTCTCTTTTTGCTGCAGAACAAAATTATTCAAACGGATGGATGAATAAGATTACCTTCGCGCGAACACAATGTATGCTGTTTTTCACATACATTCAGGTCGTGTGCCTGCTTGCGAGCACCGTTTTGGGGCAGTAATGTTGCACTTTTGGCAGGATTTCTCATGGATGTATTCAAGGAATACTCATCTCCAAATCTAAAAAACAGCTCCAGCCTCTCCATAACGGAGGGCTGGAGCTGAAATGTATACCGGCGGGAACCGCGGTCCCTTTTAATCAAAAATCTCCACATAGGCCTGCTTGCCGCGCAGAACCTCTACAACCTCGTTGTAATGATTCTCGGCTACCTTGAGATCCATGACATAATGCAAGTGCTCCAGGTCACTGCTTGTCAGCTCTTCCCCTCTATGCACTTCGCCCTCCGTGCGTACTTCATCGGCGCGTACTTCATCCGTACGTTTCAGATCATCCTCTGCCGCAACTGCCGGAACAATGGCCGCCCCGGACCCCATACCTGTTGCACCTCCGGCAGCGTAAACGCCTCCGGCACCTGTTGAAGCGGTATTGGTGGAGCCCAGCGGGATCAGAATGTTGCGCCGGTTATTTACTCCATTATCCAAAGGGTCCGTTAACGCCGATACCTCAATCCCCTCTACACCGTAAGGAATCAAAGAAGTTTTAGCACCTTCCGCTGCATCTTCTGTACTGAAATAGGCTTGGATTCTTCTAGTCATTGTAAATCCCTCCCATAAAGTTGTATTATGCCAAACGGGTTATGCAGGTATTTCTTGTATTACAACACCTTAAGCAGCTCACGCACAAAAGCGGGCTCATCCTTGGGTGTGCGTGAAGTAATGTAATTGCCGTCTACGACGACCTCTTCATCCTTGAACTCCGCACCGGCATTGATCAGATCATCCTTCAGCGGTGGATAGGAGGTAAGCGTGCGTCCTTGCAGCAGTTCAGCGCTGATCAGAATCTGCGGCCCGTGGCAGATAGCGGCAATCGTCTTGCCTGCACGGTCAGCATCCTTCACGAATTGCAGAATATCCGGGTCAAGACGGAGATTCTCCGGCGAAGATCCGCCTGGAATGACTATCGCATCATACTCTGCGGCTGTGACCTCGCTGACCGCTTTATCGGCGGCATAGGATACGCTTCCTTTTTTGCCGAGCAGGGTCTCATTCTTCTTCAGACCGATGATTTCTGCCTGATGTCCTGCCTGTAGAACTTCTTCGTAAGGAACCTTCATTTCAGAATCTTCAAAGTCATTGGCGAGCAGAAAAGCTACTTTACTCATGAGATCCATATCTCCTCTCTACGCTGCTTTCGTTCATGTCAATCTATTACCCTCATTCCCCCGCTTTATAACGAGCCCTGGCAGGTTCGATGCAAATTCTTATTTCACAACTACAATCTCTATGCGTCGAAAAAAGCAGTCCGCTGCCCTTCGCTTCTTCTAGGTCCGGGGCAGAAGACCGCGGCGCATTCCACGCATTCCCTGCATCTCCTGCATCTCCTGCGTCTCCCGCAGCCCGCCGGCTTCCTTCGCTTCCGCTGAAGCTTCAGCCGCAGACCCCGCCTTATGACCTTGTATCGTGTTCCACATCCATGCTTTCGGTGCTTGTCTCATCACTTCGGACTCCCCGCAACTTGTGAATAGTCATTCATCCCTAGTCTATCCACCTGCGAGGATGGCTATCCGGCAGGGATTAAATAGAACCCATTGACCTTCGTAGCATCAGCACAGTGTGTCTGCTTTTCCGCTTACATCCCGCGCGATCGCCTCTGCTCCAGCACACAGTATGCGCCTTCCCACTTAGATTATGCCCGATTACCTCCACAGCAAAAAAGACCCCACCTTGTGGAGTCCCGTGATGTATCTTATCAAGTGGAAACGGCTTTGCCGTCCTTTTAAAGGACGGTACCGTGTCGGCGAGAAATAGAAGGATAAATTATCGTGTGAAACATATAAATTCTTATATTTACAGTTAAAGCGGCGTCTGCCCGGCTCTAATCCTGACCCTTGCTGTCCAGCAGCAGCGTAACCGGTCCCCAGTTGGTCAGGGCGACATCCATCATCGCTCCGAACACGCCGGTCTCAACCTGTAGCCCTCCGGCACGCAGCACCTGGTTGAAGTAGTCGTAAAGCCGCTCTGCCTCAGCCGGAGCCGCTGCCGCCATGAAGTTGGGGCGTCTGCCCTTGCGGCAGTCCCCGTACAGTGTGAATTGGGAGACGGACAGAATGGCCCCGCCGGCCTCTGTCACACTATGGTTCATTTTACCGGCATCATCCTCGAAAATCCGCAGTCCGGCAACCTTGTCAGCCAAATACTTGGCATCCTTCTCTGTATCCTCATGGGTTACGCCGACCAGCAGCAGCAGGCCCTCTCCAATGGCTCCGGTCACTGCACCGTCCACCGTCACACTGGAGTTCTTGCAGCGCTGCACAACGACTCTCATCTCATCCTTCAGCTCCTTGCCTTAGCACCTATTGCATAATACGGTTAACGGTATACACATCCTTGACCCGCTTCACTTTGTCGACCACAGACTGCAGGTGATCGGTATTGCGGATCAGAATCGTCATATGGATCATCGCCATCTTGTTCTTGTCGGAGCGCCCGGTGACCGCTGAAATATTGGTCTTGCTCTCCGATACCGCCTGCAGCACTTCATTCAGCAGTCCGTTGCGGTCGTGGCCGGTAATCTCAATATCGACGCTGTAATTAGCCTCCATACTGCCTTCCCACTCCACTTCAATCACGCGCGCTGCTTCCTCCCCGTCCATCTCGTTCGGAAGGTTCGGACAATCCTCACGGTGCACCGATACGCCCCGTCCACGGGTCACATATCCGATGATATCGTCGCCCGGCACAGGATTACAACATCGTGCGAAGCGTACCAGCAGATTGTCGATCCCCTTGACACGGACCCCGTTGGTCGGCTGGTTGCGCTTCTCTCCGCTGGATTTGATCGCCTTCATCTCGGAGGTAAGCTCCAGATGGCCTGCGGCCTCCTCCTGGTCCTTACGCAGCTTCTCAGTCAGCTTGGAGGCGATCTGCGCTGCGGTAATCCCGCCGAAGCCGACCGCCGACAGCATATCCTCCACATCATTGAAGGCGAACTTCTTCGCAGCCTCGGACAATTTGTCCTCCGTCAGCCAGTCAGAGACCTCCACGTTCAGGCGCTTCAGCTCGCGTTCGATGGCCTCCCGGCCCTTCTCCACGTTCTCCTCGCGCTTCTCCTTCTTGAACCACTGCTTGATCTTGCTCCGCGCATGTGAGGACTGGGCAATCTTCAGCCAATCGCGGCTTGGACCGTAAGAATTCTTCGAGGTCAGAATCTCCACGATATCCCCGGTCTTCAGCTTATGGTCAAGCGGAACAATACGCCCGTTCACCTTGGAGCCGATTGTCCGGTTCCCGACCTCGGTATGAATGCGGAACGCGAAATCCAGCGGCACCGAACCGGCAGGCAGCTCCACTACCTCACCCTTAGGCGTGAATACGAAGACCAGATCAGAGAAAAAGTCCATCTTCAGCGATTCTACAAATTCTTCGGCATCCTTGGCTTCGTGCTGAAGCTCCAGAATCTCGCGGAAGAACGGCATCCGGTTCTCGGGATTAACGTTGTTGCTGCTGCCTTCTTTATACGCCCAGTGGGCGGCGATCCCGAATTCGGCCGTGCGGTGCATCTCCCAGGTGCGGATCTGAACCTCCGTCGGCTCTCCTCCCGGACCTACTACGGTTGTATGCAAAGACTGATACATATTCGCCTTGGGCATAGCAATATAGTCCTTGAAACGGCCAGGCATCGGCTTCCAAAGCGTATGAATAATGCCCAAAGTGGCATAACAATCCTTAATATTGTCGACGATAATGCGGATAGCCAGCAGATCATAGATCTCGTTGAACTGCTTGTTCTTCGTGTTCATCTTGTTATAGACACTGTAGATATGCTTCGGACGTCCCGAAAGATCGCCTTCGATGCCCATTTCATCGAGCTTGGCGCGGATGCGGCCGATGACACTGTCAATGAACTGCTCGCGTTCTGCCCGCTTCTTGTGTACAAGATTCGCAATCCGGTAGTACTGCTGCGGGTTCAGGTAACGGAGTGCAATATCCTCCATCTCCCACTTGATCGCCGAGATCCCCAGCCGGTCCGCAATGGGACAAAAGATCTCCAGCGTCTCATAAGAAATCCGGCGCTGACTCTCCTCGGACTGGTATTTGAGCGTACGCATATTATGCAGACGGTCCGCCAGCTTAATCACGATCACCCGGATATCCTGGGCCATAGCGATGAACATCTTGCGGTAGTTCTCGTTCTGCTGCTCTTCCTTGGAGCGGAAGCGGATGCGTTCCAGCTTGGTCAGGCCGTCCACCAGCATGGCGCAGGTATCGCCAAATTTCGTGCGGATCTGCTCCAGGGACACCGTCGTATCTTCCACAACATCATGCAGCAGCGCAGCAATAATGGATATGACATCCATTTGCATATTGACGACAATATCTGCGACCGCCAGCGGATGCAGAATGTATGGCTCCCCCGACTTCCGTACCTGCCCGTGATGAGCCTGATCGGCGAATTCATAAGCTTCACGGATGCGGAGAAGATCTTTTTCTTTTATATAGGCGCCAGCCTTTTCGGTTAGTTGCTCTATGCCCATTCTCGTCGTATCCGTTTCCCTTCTATAATAAAATGAACCTGCAAGCATGCAGAATTTGCAGGTTCCATACGTTCCCGGCTGCATTGCGCTCAGGTTAAAGTTGTCTATAATTATGACGCTTACGAGGGATTCCGTCAACACTTGCCATAGCGTGGTATTCCTGTAAGGGAAAGGGTCAAGAAAAGACAATTTTGTGGCACGGATAAAAATGTTGTTGTAAAAAACCGCTGTTCTATTTAATCTAGTAAAGGCGGTTTTTTAAAAGATAAGAATTGTCAAATCAAATTAGATCAGAAAGAGAAGTGAACTCCATTGCAACGCGAAATTCAAGTTAACGAAAGACTCCCTTGGGGCCCGGGCTTCCTCCTGAGTCTTCAGCATCTGTTCGCCATGTTCGGCAGCACCGTGCTTGTTCCCAACCTGTTCGGGGTAGATCCCGGCATGATCCTGCTGATGAACGGTATCGGCACCTTGCTCTACATTCTGATCTGCCGCGGCAAAATCCCTGCCTATTTGGGTTCAAGCTTCGCCTTCATCTCTCCGGTGCTGCTTGTGCTGAAAGAGCATGCCGGCGACCATGAGCGCGGATATTCGCTTGCATTGGGCGCTTTTATCGTGACTGGTGTTATATTCATTCTTGTGGCTTTAATTGTACGTTATGCCGGTACCGGCTGGATTGATATTGTATTCCCTCCGGCAGTTATGGGAGCGATTGTGGCCACGATTGGACTGGAGCTTGTACCTGTAGCCGCACGGATGGCCGGACTGATTGCACCTGAGGGTGTGGCCACTGCCGACTGGACGCCTGACGGCAAAGCCATTACCCTGTCGCTCGTCACGCTTGGTGTTACCGTGCTCGGCTCCGTGCTGTTCCGCGGCTTCCCCAAAATCATTCATATCCTCATCGGTATTGTTACCGGTTATGTACTCGCTTATATCTTGGGTGAAGTGAATACTGGTGCCATCTCTCAAGCAAGCTTCCTCTCGCATCCCACAATCATTACCCCATCCTTCAACTGGCAGGTCATTCTGACTATTATTCCTGTATCGCTTGTGGTCATTGTGGAGCATATCGGCCATTTGCTGGTCACCAGCAATATCGTCGGCAAGGATCTGACCAAGGACCCGGGACTGGACCGCTCACTGATGGGTAACGGGATTTCAACAGTACTCTCCGGATTCCTGGGGTCTACGCCTAATACAACCTATGGTGAGAATATCGGCGTTATGGCTCTGACTAAGGTGTACTCGGTATATGTTATCGCGGGGGCTGCCGTGATTGCCATCGTGCTGTCGTTCTCCGGAACGTTCTCCTCGGTCATTGCCAACATTCCGCTGCCGGTTATGGGCGGTGTATCCCTGCTGCTGTTCGGTGTCATTGCGGCGTCGGGCCTGCGTATCTTTGTTGAACAAAAAGTCGATTTCTCCAAAGCCACCAACATGATTCTGGCTACGCTCGTCCTGGTTGTCGGCATCAGCGGCATTTCGCTGAAGCTTGGCGGTGTAGAGCTGAAAGGCATGGCACTGGCGACTATCGTCGGTATGGTCCTCGCCCTGCTCTTCAAGCTGATCGAGGTTCTGGGCCTGTCCAATGAACAGGAAGCTGACAAATCGGCACATTAAATAACTCACATCTGTTATTATCCACCCAGCGCATCAACAAAAAGCGGACTGCTGTCTTCATTCGACAGCAGTCCGCTTTATATTTCCCGGGAAAAGTTGCCGGGCACGACGATTAATCCTCGTAAGTCAACAAAGTAACCACTTCAATATCCGACAGCTTGTCCCGTCCGGCCAGAGCCGTCAGCTCGATCAGGAATGCAGCGCCGACCACCTGACCTCCAAGCTGCTCCACCAGGTTGACAGAAGTAGCAATCGTCCCTCCGGTAGCCAGCAGATCATCAGCAATCAGCACCTTCTGGCCTGGCTTGATCGCATCGGTATGCACAGCGAGGGTATCCTTGCCGTATTCCAGATCATAGCCCACTTCGATTGTCTCATAAGGAAGCTTGCCGCTTTTGCGGATCGGCACGAAGCCTACACCCAGCGCGTAAGCCAGCGGTGCGCCCACTACAAAGCCGCGCGCCTCCGGTCCGGCAATGACATCGATCTCCAGGTGGGCCACGAGAGCTTTAAGCTCATCGATGGCTGCACGGTACGCAGCGCCGTCCTTCAGCAGTGTAGTAATATCTTTGAAGCTGATTCCAGCCTGGGGGAAATCCGGAATTACGCGAATATTGTTTTTGAAATCCAACATCATCATCTCCTAAAAGTAAGCGGGGATCATCCCCGCTGAAGTTACTCGAACCAAATGACCGTGACAGCATATCTAGCTGTTATGAGGCCCCTAAACGCCGTGACAGCATGAATTCCTGCAATTCACTGCGGCTGCCTTCCATGAAATACTGCTCCATCTCCGCCGTCTTGCCCAGTCTGACGAAATGCTCTGATGTGCTCAGACTCTTGGCGGCAGGCTGCGGGACAAAGGTGATTGTGCCGCCGCTGCGCTCAATGAAGTCAAGCTCAGCGAACACATCCAGCATTCTGCTCACCATACGCATACCAAGCGCCGACTGGCGGCTGAGCCGCAGCAGCACTTCATGCTCAGGAGTTGGAGCTGCAGCGATTGCAGCAATCCATTGATATAACGATTTGAAATGATCACGGGTAGGAACCTGCAGCCGGTCACGCCCGTCACGGATGGAATGCAGCAAGGCAATGTTCTCCGCCCCCGGAAAAGCAGTAAACAGTGCTTCCAGCTGCTCCGGGGACTCCGGCATATCCAGCACACAGAGCAGTGACAGTCCCTCTTCGTCACGCGTGCCCTCCGGCTGATGTACAGCAGTGATCCCGGCTGCCTCATCGTATACCCAGAGGGACATGCCCTTCAGATCACGCAGCGGCGTTGTCCGGCTGTTCTGGAAGACCGCTGCACTCCGGTCCGGACTGCTTCCGCTATAGGTGCGGAGCAGCTCCTGAAGATGCGCCGCCTGCTTGACGGCATCGGCCGCGCCGCGCAGATCGAACAGCTGCGCCTTCGGTACCGCAAGATCCTGCAGCATCAGCTGAGGCTTGCGCGAGCCGTTCCATTCATTGACGGACAGCTCTGCCAGAACATCCACGGCTGTACCGTCCGGAAGCAGCTCAGCCAGCGGCCCCTTGCCGAACGCTACAGCTTCAATTGTCAGCTTGTCCTGCTGGAGCACAAGCTTAAGGTGCTTGCCCTCCTGGCCCATCTTCCGCGTCTCCTTCACAACTGCTCCGCGTAGAATGAATCTCGGCAGCGGATTGGCCATGCCGAACGGCGCAAGCCGCTCCAGCTCAAGCGCAGCCTGGAGGGTCAGATCCGCAATGGATACTTCACCATCCGCAGCTGTAACAGCTACGAAGTCCTCCGGTGTCAGAACAGACGCAGCATAGCTATTCAGCGCCGCATCGAAGGCTTCCAGCTTGTCCTGCGGCACACTCATCCCTGCAGCGGCCGGATGTCCTCCGAAGTGGTCCATCAGCCCGGCACATGAGGATAAGGCAGCATAGATATCGAGGCCCGGGATGGAGCGGGCAGAGCCCTTGCACATCCCGGTCTCCGGATGAATGTCCAGAATAATGACCGGACGGTAATACCGCTCCAGCAGCTTGGAGGCCACAATGCCGACTACACCGACATTCCAGCCCTGGTCCGCCAGCACAATAATATCCGGCAGTCCGCTCCGGCTGATTCTCTCCTCCAGCTTGACTGTGGCTTCGGTGACAATTCGCTCGACAACCAGTTGGCGCTCCTTGTTCAGCAGATCCAGCTCTCCGGCAAAATGCTCAGCTTCTGCCGCATCTTCCGTGGTCAGCAGTGTAACCGCCCGGCCAGCATGATCCAGTCTTCCGCTGGCATTAATACGCGGCGCCATACCGAAGGCGATATTGACCGCACTGACGGTGTTCATCGCAATACCGCCTACCGCGAGCAGCGCACGGATGCCCGGGAACGACGAATTCCGCATGCTGCTGAGACCTCTGCGCACCAGACTGCGGTTCTCGCCCAGCAGCGGCATCAGGTCAGCTACGGTACCGATAGCGGCAATCTCACACCATTCCTCCGGCACTTCGCTGCCAAGGAGCGCCTCAGCCAGCTTGTAAGCCACACCCACTCCGGCCAGACCCTTGAACGGATACGGGCAGTCCGGCAGCTTCGGGTTAATCAGGGCATACGCCTCGGGCAGCAGCTCCGGCGGCTCATGATGATCCGTGACAATAACATCAATGCCCAGCTCCGAGGCATAGGCAATCTGATGATAGGCACTGATACCAGTATCAACCGTAATGACGAGAGATACACCCTGCTGGACCGCCCAGTCCAGCGCATGATTATGCAGTCCATAGCCTTCATTGGAGCGATGGGGAATATAAATGTCAAAAGAGGCCCCAAGATGACGCAGAAGGTAGATCATCAGCGCAGTGCTGGAAACCCCGTCTGCATCATAATCACCATACACCAGAATATGCTCTTCCTCTTGCAGTGCCTTCTGTATCCGCGGCACCGCTTCAGCCATTCCTTTGAGCAGGAATGGATCATGTCTATCTTCCGCTCCTGAATCCATGAATACCCGTGCCTTGTCGGCGGTATCCAACCCTCTTTGCACTAGCAGTGAAGAAAGGAGCGGAGAAATAGAAAGGCTCCGGGCCAGTTCCGAAATACGCTCGGAATCGGCTGCCGGAGATTGCCAGCTTGTTTTTGAATGAAGCAATACAGTTCACCTTTCTCTCACCTTGCAGACTACTGAAGCAGCGTGGGAATATCGTTGTCCGCGAGCTCGTGATTGCTTTTATAAGGATAACCCGGATCATACGGCACAACATCCATATGAACCTCGCCTACATGAACGAACCGGTGCTGCAGCAGCTTGCGGGCACATTCTGAAATATCCTGGGCCTCCATCACGCTGATCCGCGGATTCACACTAATCTTCACATGCAGATTCACATAACTGCCTTCCTCCAGCGCCCGGAGCTGCTCCACCCGGATGACTCCATGCACCCGCTGAACCGTCTCAATGAAGCTGGCTGCTTCCTCGGAAGGAAGCTCCTGAATCTTTTTGCTGTACACTGAGGAAGTAATTAATGAATAGCCTTTGCGCAGAATCAGACAGCCGGTCAGCAGGGCTGCGATGGGGTCCATATACAGCAGAGGATGCCAATCCAGGTATCCTCCAGTCATGGCCAGGGCAATCCCGATAAATACAGTTATAGAGGTGTACAGGCTGAACCTGTGGCTATCAGCATAAGCCGCGTGACTGCCGTCGCCCTTTTTTTTGAAATAACGGTACTGGTATTGAAACACCGCCTCTTTGAACACAATGCACAGCAGGACAGCGGCAAGCGCTGACTGCCCCGGTGCAGACAGATGTCCCCGGGTCAAATCACGTATCGCCGAGAAGGCAACCTGCAGCCCGCCCATAATAATCAGCACAGAGAACAGAATAGCCGCCATCGGCTCCTTGCTTCCTTGCGCAGCCCGGCCGCGTTCCGCTGAGCCTTCTGCCTTGTGACTCTGCTTCAGGTTCCACGGAATCACCCCCGCCAGTCTGGCAGCGGCATCTGCTCCGGAATAGATTGCATCCCCCAACAATGCCTTGCTGCCTGACAGATAACCGATACTTCCCTTCGCTAGAGCGAGTAGAACATCACTAAGGATTCCGGTCCAGGCAACGGTTTGTTTCCGGGGTAATGGTTTGTCATTCATAACGAGGCCCTCCTTACCACTAGCAGGTAAACTCATGATGATGAAATCAAGCAAGACGCCCTGACCCGGAGATTCCGAAAAGCCGCGTCGCTACAGACGCGGCTTACAGAACAACCGGGTGCTAGGCTTTGGCCGGGGTCTTCGCCGCAGGCTTCTGGTTCTTTTTCAGGAGCAGCCAGAGCGGACTTGCGATGAAGATCGATGAATACGCTCCGAAGAGCAGACCGATAACCATAGCAAGCGAGAACATACGGATCGACTCCCCGCCCATAATCAGCAGGAAGAATGCGGCAATAAATACAGTGAAGGCTGTATAAAGAGAACGCATGAGTGTCTGCATTACACTTTTGTTAACCAGGTGCTTCAGATCCTCATACGACTTCTGCTTGCCGAAGCGCAGATTCTCGCGGATCCGGTCAAAGATAACGATGGTATCGTTAATTGAGTAACCGATAATGGTCAGCACCGCGACAATGAAGGTGATGTCTACCTCCAGACGGAAGATCGAGAAGACCGCCACTACCATGAATGCGTCATGAAGCAGCGCCACAATGGAAGCCAGCGCAAAACGCCATTCAAAACGGATACTTACATAGATGATAATCCCGATACTGGATAGCAGCACGGAATAGATCGCATTGCGGGCCAGTTCCTTGGCCATCTCAGTATCTACGGTATTGATTTCAAAAGACGCCTTGTCATCAATCTTGTTGATTGACTGCTTGAGGGTCTCACTTTGTGCATCACTCAGCTCTTGATCATAGCGGATGTTGACCCGCTTGTCGCCGATGGTAACGGTTGGTTCATGCTCGATGCCCGCACCCTTTAGAGCCGGCTGCAGCTCAGCCAGCGTGACACTCTTGGAGAGCGCTACGTCCACATTGGACCCGGCCTTGAAGTCAACGCTGTAGTTCAGGCCGAAGGTTGCCAGAAAGACGAGCCCCGCCACAGTAAGGGCAATCGAGAAGATATAGAAGAATTTACTTAAATGTACGAAATCAAGCTCTTTCTTAAAGCGCACTGATGTCACTCTCCTTTACCCCAAATTGCTTCGGCTTCTTGAGTGCGCCGGCTTTAACCAGCACTGTCAGCAGCCAGTGGGCAAAATAAAGGTTTGTTACGATACTTAGTACAATTTCCACGATCAGAATCAGTGCGAAGCCTTTAACCGCACCCGTACCGAAGGCGAACATGACAGCCGCTACGATAATAGTGGTTACATTCGCATCCATAACTGTACGGAAGGAGGTCTTGTTCCCTGCTTTGACGGAAGACATAATGCCCTTCCCGCTGCGCATTTCTTCCCTGATCCGTTCATTGGTAATGATATTGGCATCGACGGCCATCCCTATACCGAGGATGAACGCGGCGATCCCGGGAAGGGTCAGTGTAAAGTCTGCCAGGACAAATACCAGAATCAGCAGCCAGGTGTGCAGGATCAGCGCAAAGCTGGCCAGTACGCCCGGAAGACGGTACATAAGCAGCATGAAGATCAAAATAATCACAGAACCGACAATCCCGGCTCTGACGGTCTCATCCAAGGATTGCTTACCCAGTGTAGCCCCTACGCTCTGGGAATATTTCTCTGTCAGCTTCAGCGGCAAAGCACCGAGGTTGATGGTATCGGCAATCTCACGGGCTTCATCCAGTGTATATCCCCCGGAAATCGAAGCCTTACCATCGGTCAGGACAGCTCGTACCGTGGGAGGCGAAGATAACAGATTCTCATCCAGATAGATGGCGAGTTCCTTACCCAGCAGGCGCTCGGTAATCTCTGCGAATTTCTTCTTGTCTTTGATGGAGATGCTGATTTCGGGCCGGTTCAGTTGATCGCGCTGAACCTCTGCCGCACCTTCAACAAAGTCACTGCCTACAAGCTCAATCTTGCTGTATACCCCGGGAGCATCCCCTTCATTGGCACTGCGGAAGGTCAGAACTGCGGGTTCTTTCATTTTTTTGCGGACCTCTGCTTCGTCCGTCACACCTGCGATCTTCAGACGGATGCGGTCCGTACCTTCGGTGGTCACCTCAGGCTCGCTGGTTCCGAGTGCATTCGCCCGCTTCTCGAGGCTCTCTGCAGTCTTCTGCAGTGAAGCGCGGGTCAGAGTTCCTCCCGTATCCATTGGCTCGGCGTGGTACAGAATTTCGAATCCGCCCTTGAGGTCAAGACCCAGACGGACTCTGTCCAGCAGCCCGGGAGTAGTAAATACCATGACGCCGGTTAGAACGACCACGGTAATGATAAAGCTCATCATTCTCTTCATGCTCTAGCTAGTTCCCCTTTCATTACATCAATATTCCTATTATAGCTACGTGCGAAATGACCGTCAATTCAGAAGGAATGACGGTGTCTTGATTCACACAAAGAAACGGCAGGTTCTGCTGCAAAGCGAAGATACCTCCGTTTGATAGGACAAGTCTGAACACTCTTTACTTACTTTACTGCTTCCCGTACCCGTTTGCAAAAGAAAATCGTTCCTTTTGACAAATCCCCCCGTTAATTCAATCCCCGGTAGGCCGCCAAGGTCAGATAAGTCATATAACTGCCTGACTTGAGTGAATAAATGTCATTGACCAGCCTGTGCAGGGGAGGTCTTCCCTCCTTGGCATAATTGCGGCTGATGCAATCCCAAATATCCTTACCGGTCACATATTCATAGCCGAGGAGCCGGAATTCCTCCGCTTTGCTGATGCACATGGCTTCGATATCTTCACTAAGCTCGTCATATCTCCATTGTTCCGATTCCACGTGCAGGCACCTCCAAAGATTCCTCAATTACGTATGCTCAGTGGTACGTATTCGACCCTGCGCTCACACTTTCCTGCTTAAGACCAAAAAACTTGTCTACAGAATGCTTGTCATGCAGCGCACCTGTACCCGCATATCCTTATACAAGCCTGGCTTGGTTATGGCGGTAATTCACCTGCAGTTTCATCTCATATGTAGGAAGAAGGAGTGCCCTGTGAGGAAACAGACCTTTATACAAGGAACGATCATCCTGCTGCTCGCCGGTATCATTAACCGGATGCTTGGCTTCATTCCCCGGATTGCCCTGCCCCGGATCATCGGCGCTGAGGGAGTGGGTCTGTATCAGCTCGGATACCCGTTTTTCATTGTGCTCATTACGGTAATTACGGGGGGAATCCCGCTGGCGATTGCCAAGCTGGTTGCCGAAGCCGAAGGGGAGAACCGCCCGGAGCAGTCGCGCAAAATCCTGCAAACCGGCCTCGCTCTCAGCCTGTCGCTGGGCATTGTGTTCACCTTCGTCGCCCTGTTCAGCGCCTCCTGGGTATCCAGCGTTCTTCTGACGGACCAGCGTGTCTATTATACCTTCGTCAGCATGACCCCCATGATTGCCATCGTCGCCGTTTCATCCATCTACCGGGGATACTTTCAAGGCAGGCAGAACATGATTCCCTCGGCCTTCTCCTCCGTGCTGGAATCGGTCATCCGGATCTTCTTCATGCTGTGGTTCTCCTGGATGCTGCTGCCGAAGGGCATCGCCTTTGCAGCTGCGGGTGCGATGCTTGGCGTGACTGTGGGGGAGATCGCCGGAATGCTGGCCCTGCTGGGGCAATATTATTTTAACGACAAAAAAGACAGGTCTGAACTCCCGCCTATCGTAGATACTATGGTTCAGGATACGCAGGGCAGTGCCGGACGCGAACCCGCGCAGACGACTACACCTGTCTTTAAGCGTCTCATCGGCATTTCAATACCGGTAACTGCCGGACGGCTGATCGGCTCATTCTCTTACCTTCTGGAATCGATTATTACCGTGCGCAGCCTCGCGCTTGCCGGAATCGCAGCCGCCGCCGCAACCGCACAATATGGTTCCTTGCAGGGAATGGTGATTCCGCTGCTGCTGCTGCCGGGTGTGCTCAGCTCCTCGCTGGCCGTCTCCCTTGTCCCTTCCTTATCCGAGGCCGCAGCCCGCAACGATTTGCCCACGATTCACAAAAGAATGCACCAGGCCCTGCGGCTCGCCATGGTGACCGGTGCCCCGTTTGCTGCTGTTATGTATATTCTTGCCGTACCGCTCTGTACGCTAATGTACGGCAATGCAGCGGATACGGCCCCTATGCTTAGGATGATGGCCCCGTTCGCTGTGTTTCTCTATGTCCAGGCCCCGCTGCAGGCTGCCCTTCAGGCCATGGACCGGCCGGGTAAGGCACTGATCAATACGCTGATAGGAGCCGTTGTCAAAATCCTGCTGATTCTCCTGCTGGCCTCCCGGCCCGAGTACGGCATTCTGGGCGCCATCATCGCCATTATGGTCAACAGCTTACTTGTCACGCTTCTGCACGGCTACAGTGTAGTCAAGCTCACCGCCATGTCCTTGCGCTGGTCGGACCCGCTCAAAATCCTGGCCGCTACGGTCATCATGGCCGCCGGGATGTCGTATGTGTATACGTCCGTTCCGATCTCCCCGTCGCAGTGGATACAATTCTTAGCCGCTGCCTTCTGCGGCATGGCCATCTATCTGAGCATCTGCCTGTTATCCGGGCTGATCTCCAGGCGTGACCTGGAGCGTGTGCCCTTTTTCAGACGCTGGCGCAGTTAGGTTTGCTTCCCCTTATCCGGGCTAATCGGGGCAATGTAGAGCTCTCCCTTATGATCCACGGAGCACAGGAAAACATCCCGGAAATCAGAGACACCCTTCTGCCGGATCTGGGTTCTAAGCCAGAACCGGTTCTTGCCGATCATCTCAAGATTGCCATCCTGCACCTTCCCGTCCATAATCAGCGGAATCGGCAGTCCTTCATAACGGATCTTATGCTTCGGCAGCTTCACAGAAGCAGAGTCACCGCCGGATGATTCAGCATTGCCGGAGTCCTTCTGGCTATCGCTGTTCTTCTCCTTCCGCTCTGCGCCGGAGCTGCTGTTGCCCGACTGATTGGATGAAGTGACATTCTGGTTCTTCTCGATCACCGTTAACTGCCCGCTTGTCTCCAGGATAGCGAACTCCACATCTGCCGGACTGACAATATTCTGCCCGCGGAGCTGCAGCAGCAGATCATCAATATTATACCGCTGCCGGCGCATTTCGCCCCGGTGAATCTTCCCGTCCGAGATCAGAATGCTGGGTCTGCCATCCACCATTAAGCGCAGCTTCCGGCTCTTCAGGCTGAGCTGTGCGACGATAACCTGAATCAGCACCAGAGTCGCCATAGGAACGACACCATCATAGATGGGGCGCTCGATATCCTCAATTACAAAGACACCAATCTCGGCAATCATGATGGAAATGGTCAGGTCAAATACAGACAGCTTACCGATTTCACGTTTGCCCATGATGCGCATGCTCAGGAAAATGAAGATATACATCAGCACGGTCAGAAAGATATGGATCGTAATATGCTGGAACATATTCTCTTCGCTCCCCTTCCGCTACTCCCCCATACTGGCGGATTAATGTACCCCTATTCTGACCTGACCGTAAAGGGAACATTCGGAAAGCTGCTGCTTAATTACTGGTAAAAGTCATACCGCCTATTCTTGTACTATTGGGGCAAGCCTCCCCATACAATAATTAGTATCCGGTTAACAAACTTTTAGGGGGTTTTACCATGTCTGTAATCAGGCGTCTATTCTCATGGAAAATATCTAGTCCGGTATTATCGGGTTTAATCCGCTCGTTCCTGTGGATGATGCTGGGTGCGTTCATCCTCTCCCTCCTGCTCTGGGGCAGTGGACTGCAGGAACAGGATCTCACCATGTACACCTACATTGTGCACGGCGTCGCTGCCGCATTCGGAGGCTTGACCGCAGGCAGCAGGGCCCTCCGCAAAGGCTGGTACCAGGGCGCACTCACCGGCTTGCTATACGGACTGGCTGTGCTGCTGATTGGATTTCTGGCTCTTGACAGTTCGCCGGGGGGAATAGACTTCCTGTGGGTTCTGGCGGCTGCAGGCATTAGCGCACTTGGAGGAATGTTTGGAGTTAATTTACAGAAATCCTAATTAATATAATTTTCGAAAATTGAAACCTTCCCTTGAAAATATGGTACACTACCTATGTCTGACTTCATATGAGCGATTATCAAGGAGGCTTCGAATGCTTTGCTGTACCAATCCATGAATCTTGTAGTAGTATATACCGTTGCCATTGTTGTGATCTTAATCTGGATCGGCGCACGGCGCAATCCGCTGATGGCCTTAGTTGAAATCGGGAGAGAGCTGCTGAGATCCTATAAATTCACACTCATAATTATAGGAATGTTCAGCATTCTTGCCCTGAATAAATATGAGCTGCAGATCGAAGAAAAGATGCGGCTGACCGCAGATTACACAGGTTTTATCTTCGGCCTGGAGGGGCATTTCGTCCGGATGGTTCAAGAGCTGTTCTACGCTCCCTGGCTGACACCGGTGATTGTCTTCTTCTATATCTTCATGCTGCAAGCCGTGCTGGCAGCCTCACTGGGGATCTATCTGCTGGACAAAAACCGTGTGATCCTCTATGCGACCTGCTACACCATTATTCTAACCTATGCTATCGCTATTCCGTTCTATCTGTACTTTCCGGTCAATGAGGTATGGTCCTATGCGCCTGCCGGGGTCCGGTTCATCATGCTGGATGTTTTCCCGAGGTTTGAACAGGAATACCGGCCGCTATCCGGCCTCAATAACTGCTTCCCGAGCCTACATACCGCTATCTCCGTATCCATGGCTCTGCTCGCTTACCGCTCAGGCAACCGCCGCTGGATGGTGATCAGTACAATCTCAGCCGTTATTATCGTTTTTGGAATCTTCTATCTCGGCATTCACTGGCTGACCGACATGATTGGCGGCACCCTGCTGGCTGTACTGTCCACGGCTATCGCCGTACCGCTTGCCAAGCTTACCCTGCGCAGCGGGGAACAGGGCTTGAGAGTGCGGGGCCGGGTCACCAATACACGTTAAGGCCCTCAATTCGCATATGGCGTATAAAAAAAATCGGCGTTCTCTCCTAAGAGAAACGCCGATTTTTATGTAATTAAGCAGAGAGACTATTACATCTTGTCTTCTACTTCCACAACTGCGTGACTGATCGAGCCCCGGTCAAACGTCAATCGGGTCACATCATTAACCCGCAGAATAACGATGTCATCCGAAATCTCCATGATCGTTCCGTGCAGACCGCCGATGGTAACGACCTTATCGCCCTTCTTGAGCGCTTTGAGCATTCCGTTACGTGCCTTGGTCTTCTTCTGCTGCGGACGAATCAGCAGGAAGTAGAACACGACAAACATCAGTACAAAAGGGCCTACAAGACCCAGAATACTGCCTCCGCCGCCGCCTGAACCTGCTGCCATATAAAACTGTGACATATCATTTCCCCCCTTTCAAGAATAAACATGAACACTCCGTACTCTCTAGAAGCCTTTTAGATTATCATATAATCCGTATTGTGCAAAAAACTCATCGCGAAAATCAAGCAGCCGATCTTCCATGATGGCTTCACGCACTTTACGCATCAATTCCAGCAGGAAGTGTAAGTTATGGTACGTTGTCAGCCGCAAGCCGAAGGTTTCGTCGGCCTTAATCAGATGACGCAGATAAGCACGGGAATAGTTCCGGCAGGTGTAACAGGTACACTCCGGGTCCAGCGGCCCGAAATCACGGGCATACTGGGCGTTACGCACGACGAGTCTCCCCTGACTGGTCATTGTTGTTCCATTACGGGCAATACGGGTAGGCAGAACACAGTCGAACATGTCTATTCCGCGGATTGACCCTTCCAGCAGCGCATCGGGTGAACCTACGCCCATCAAATAGCGCGGTTTCCCTTGCGGCAGCAGCGGAACCGTGTAATCCAGCACTTCATACATAAGCTGCTTGGACTCTCCGACGCTGAGTCCCCCAATAGCATACCCCGGGAAATCCATGGAAGTCAAATCAGCCGCGCTCTGGCGGCGGAGATCCTCATGCATGCCTCCCTGTACGATAGCGAACAGTCCCTGGTCATTCGGACGGGCATGGCTTCGGAGGCAGCGTTCGGCCCAGCGGGTGGTACGTTCGAGCGATTTCTTCACATACTCATATTCAGCCGGATAAGGCGGGCATTCATCGAAGGCCATCATAATATCGGAGCCGAGCGCATTCTGGACCTCCATAGCGACTTCGGGAGACAGAAACTTCTTGTCCCCGTTCAGATGGGAGCGGAAATGAACCCCTTCTTCGGTGATCTTACGCATGTCGCTCAGGGAGAATACCTGGAAGCCGCCGCTGTCGGTCAAGATCGGGCGGTCCCAGTTCATGAACTTATGCAGGCCGCCCGCTTCGCCGATGATCTCATGACCCGGACGAAGGAACAGATGGTACGTATTACTCAGAATAATCTGTGCTTCCATCTGCTTAAGCTCTTCAGGACTCATCGTCTTGACAGTAGCCTGGGTGCCCACCGGCATGAAGGTCGGTGTCTCAATAATTCCGTGCGGGGTGTGGACTCTTCCGAGCCGTGCCCCGGATTGCTTACAGGTCTTAATGTGTTCGTAAGTGATTGCTGCCATTGGTTTAACCCTTCCTCTTGCTTAATAAATGAACATTGCATCGCCAAAGCTGAAGAACCGGTACTGCTGCTTAATCGCTTCTTCGTATGCGGCGAGAATCAGCTCCCGGCCAGCCAAAGCGCTTACCAGCATGACCAAGGTTGACTTGGGCAGATGGAAATTGGTGATCAGTGCATTGACGACAGTGAATTCATAACCCGGATAGATAAAAATATCCGTCCAGCCGCTGCATGCCTCAATCGGCCCGCCCTGGCATTGTCTGCCTACGGTCTCCAGGGTCCGGCAGGAGGTGGTGCCTACAGCTATGATTCTTCCGCCTCTTGCTCTGGCTTCATTGAGAGCATCCGCTGCTGCCTGCGACAGCTCGAAATACTCGGCATGCATGACATGCTCTTCCACGGTCTCGGCAGACATCGGACGGAAGGTCCCCAGACCGACATGTAGTGTGACATAGACGATATTCACACCGATGGCTGCAATCTGCTCCAGCAGCTCAGTGGTGAAATGCAGTCCGGCTGTCGGCGCTGCCGCCGAGCCTTCATGCCGGGCATACACAGTCTGATAACGCTCACGGTCATCCAGGGTTTCCTTGATATAAGGAGGAAGCGGCATGGAGCCGAGCCTATCCAGAATCTCCTGGAAAATCCCCTGATAAATGAAGCGGAGTGTCCGCCCGCCCATATCTGCTTCATCTTCAATCACGGCACGAAGCTCTTCACTGAAGACAATGACCGCTCCGGTCTTCAGCTTCTTGCCAGGCTTCACCAGCGCCTCCCAGCGGTCCCCTTCGAGATTCTTAAGCAGCAGGACCTCCGCCTTGGCTCCGGTATCTTCCTTGACTCCGAACAGTCTGGCGGGAATAACCCGTGTATCATTAAGTACAAGCGTATCGCCCGGGCGGAACTGCCCCAGTATATCCGTGAAATGACCGTGGTCCAGTTGCCCGCTCTCCTTGTCTACCAGCAGCAGTCTGGATGAACTGCGGTCGGCAAGCGGAGTCTGGGCAATCAGCTCCTCCGGCAGATTGAAATCATAAAGTTCAACATTCATAATAGGATCTTCATTCCTTAATTCTTAATTATAGTAACGTTATTAAAATAGTGTTGCAATATTTGCTTATAATCATACCCTTTGTCGGCCATTCCCTTCACGCCCCATTGAGACATGCCGAGTCCGTGCCCATAACCCCAGCCGATGAAATAGAAGCCCGGACTGCCGGTCACGACTCTGGAGTTCTGATCCGCACCCATCACAACCGTACCGCTGCCGCTGGACGTCACTTGGCCCGAGGCAGACAGCACTCCGGCCGGGCTGGTGCTGCCGATAGCAGCTGTAGAGCCGTCAGCGCCTAATACAGTATAACTTCCGGCAGGTACAATATCAAACAAGGTGCTAGGCAATCCGCCGAAGGAGGAACGGAACAGATCCGGGTACTTCACCTGCAGGATCTGGCCGTTCGCCTTGACCTCCACCGCTCTTCCTGAAGGCCCGCGCCGGGTAACCTCCAGAGTGGTTATAGAAGAGGGCAGAGTGCCGCTGGTCTTGCCGGCCAGGCTCTTCAGCAGCTCGGCTGAAGAATACGGACCCTTGATCCAGCTGTAGCTGCCGGATTCATAGACCTGATTCAGCACTACGGCGTTCTGTCCGGGATTCAGCTTGCCTGCCGGAGCAGCACTGCTGTCAACGACAGGCAGCGGCCGGATATTTACATCCTTGGCAGTGGCTGTGGCAATAGGGAGCCCTGCGGCTGTCTTGCTGCCTGTTAATTTGATGTTATCTTCCCGGGCATAGCCGGAGACGCCGTTGTCCAGCAGTACATAGTACCACTTCTTAGCCGAGCCCACCGCAGCCACATCCTCTGCGCTGGCCACACTGGTATAGTTGCCGCCGCTGTTCCATACCTCCGACGGATCAGCCGTAACGCCGCCGCTGTTCGAGGAGAATACCGCCTCCACAACCTTGCCGCCGCTCTGCAGCACTTCACCTGCGGTTGCATCAACCGCCTTGATGATTGTGGGTGCTTCTGCACTGATTCCGTTATAGACCTGGCTGAGCGTTGTGTCCACCACATTGGCAACATCGAAGCGGTTCCCCTGGGACAACGCGTAACTGCGTGCCGCTACAGCCTGGGCCTTCAGCGCCTCTTCCGGCCAGCCGGAGGATACCTCTCCCCCCACTACCGCATACAGATATTGCTCCAGCGGAACCACGTTAATGACAGACAATGAACCATTCAGGTTGCCAAGCTCCATATCGCCGCGGTAGATCCGCTTGGACCTTTCTGTAAGCATAATTCCCTTATCATTGCCGGACAAGATGAACTTCGCGTCACTTCCGGATAACAGATAATGAAAGGCCTGGACTTCGCTGTTGAAATCGAGCCCTGCGTCCATGCGGATCATTACGCCGGGTGCACCCGGCGCCACAGGCGTCAGAGCAAGCTGAGGAAGCAGCGCAGCTGCCGAAGCAGAGACCGCCGCAAGCTCGCTGTCACTTGACGCCTCTCCTACCCATACCTCGGTACGCGCACTGCCGCCCTCACCGGATATGAATACCGGCCAGGCATCTAAGCCGGCAGTGGTCAGGCTGCTGACTACCGCCTGGGCTTCCTCAAGTGTAGCGTAGGAGCCCGCAGACAGATGCTTGGTTCCGGCCACCGCAGGGGTCTGCCCCTCAGGAATCGCCAGACCGGCCTTGAGGACTGCGTTCAGCCCGTTATTGGCTGCACTCTCACTGGCATAGCCTCCGGTATATAGCTGATATACCTTGGCGCCGCCTCTGGCAGCCATGAAGATCTGCGGCTTATTGGAAGAAGACTGGAGCTTCTTCGCCGCATCCGCAGCGCTCTGCCAGCTTGGCGTCTCCAGCACCTTCACCCGGAACCCGTCGAGACTGACACGGACCTTGTTCTGGGCCGGAACCGACAATAGCGGGCTGCCGCCGGCTGCCGGAAGCAGGCTGAAGCTCTGCTCGGACTGCAGGGTTACCAGCGGTACGGTAGATTTATATTTGCTGCCAATATCGGCATACAGTGCAACCCGGATCGACCCGCCGGAATCGGCACGGGCGTGATCAGCCGGAATGAGCAGACTGCCTGCCGCAAGCAATGCAGCCAGCGCCCCCCGGCCCAGCAGCCCGATTCCTGTTGTTGTCCACTTCGCAAGTTTCATTGTAGGCCTCCTAAAAAGTATTAGTGATACATCCGCTTCGTGTGTAGCCCAAACAATACGTAAGATGTTGTACTATGGGCAGGATTCTCAGTAATCAGTTAGGCTGCGGAGGAAGCGGAAGGCCAAGATGATGATAGGCCGCAGGCGTAACAATGCGCCCTCGCGGCGTACGCTGCAGGAAACCGATCTGCAGCAGATAAGGCTCGTATACATCCTCAATGGTCTGGCTCTCTTCACCTATCGTAGCAGCGATGGTATCCAGCCCGACAGGACCGCCCCGGAAGGAGCTGATCATGGATTGCAGCATCTTATGGTCAATGCTGTCCAGTCCCCGGGGGTCCACCTGGAGCATCTTCAGCGATTCGGCAGCAATCTCCGGGGTGATAATCCCGTCACCCCGGACCTGAGCGTAATCGCGTACCCGCTTCAGAAGACGGTTGGCAATCCGCGGTGTCCCCCGGGCCCGCAGGGCAATCTCTTCCGCTGCATCGCCCAGAATCTCAATACCCAGCAGTTCAGCATTGCGCGCCACGATGAAGCTTAGTTCATCGATAGTGTAATACTCCAGCCGGCTGACCACTCCGAAGCGGTCACGCAGCGGAGCAGACAGCAGTCCCGCACGTGTCGTCGCCCCAATGAGCGTGAAAGGCGGCAGGTCCAGCCGGACCGACCGTGCGCTTGGCCCCTTACCTATCATGATATCCAGCGCGAAATCCTCCATCGCCGGATACATGACCTCCTCCACCGTCCGGTGCAGACGGTGAATCTCGTCAATGAACAGCACATCGCCTTCCTGAAGGTTCGTCAGCAGTGCTGCCAGATCGCCGGGCCGTTCAATCGCCGGACCGGAGGTGGTCCGCAGATTGACACCCAGCTCGTTGGCAATAATATTGGCCAGCGTCGTCTTGCCGAGACCCGGAGGCCCGTACAGCAGCACATGATCCAGTGCTTCACTGCGCATCTTCGCCGCTTCTATATATATTTTCAGGTTCTCTTTCACCTGGTTCTGGCCGATATATTCACCCAGATAACGGGGGCGCAGACTTAATTCCACCGCCTGCTCGTCCATCATCAGATTAGCCGATATAATCCGGTCATCCATTCTTCCTCACTCCGTTCTTCAGGGACCTATTTGGCGGTATACAGCAGCCCCAGCGCCTTCTTCATCAGCACATCAACCGGTCCGGCATCCGTGCCTTCCTGCTTCATCTTCAGATACACCCTGTCCAGCTCGGCATCGGTGTAACCGAGCGCCTTCAGCGCATCCCTGGCTTCTTCCCACGGCAGCGCCTCTGCCTTGCTCTGCGCTTCAGCCGCTACTGCGAACAATCCCGTCTGCAGGGCTGCCCCGCCGAAGCCGTCCAGCTTGTCCTTCAGATCCAGAATCATCCGCTGCGCCGTCTTCTTGCCGATCCCCGGCAGCTTCGTCAGGAAGGTGATATTCTCCTGATAGATGGCCGCGATCAGCTGGTCCGGCGTTCCGCCGGTCAGAATGCCCAGCGCAACGCGCGGGCCGATGCCCGATACCTCAATCAGCTTGCGGAACAGCCGCTGCTCCTCGCGCGACGGGAATCCGAACAGCAGTGTAGCATCCTCGCGGGTCTGATAATGAATGAACACAGTCACCGGACCCTCTGTCTTGGCAAAAGCATACGGGTTCGGGCAGAATACTCGGTACCCTACGCCCTGTACATCCAGCACAACATATTCCGGCTCCAAATGGGCAACCGGCCCTCTAAGAAAATCTATCATTTTCGCAATACCTCATTTAATTTGGAATTAAGACTCACAGAATGGGCATGGCATACCGCCACCGCCAGCGCATCCGCCACATCATCGGGCTTCGGCACAGCCGTCAGCTTCAGCAGCAGCTTAACCATCTCCTGCACCTGCTTCTTCTCCGCCTTGCCGTAACCGACTACAGCCTGCTTCACCATCATCGGGGTGTATTCCGCCACCGGAAGCCCGCGCTGCACGGCTGCCAGAATCAGCACCCCGCGTGCCTGCGCCACCGGCAGAGCCGTGGTCACATTGCGGCTGAAGAACAGTTTCTCTACCGCTACCGCGTCCGGCTTATATTTATCAATCAGCTGCACCATGCCTTCATAGACATGCAGCAGACGCTCTTCTTCCGGGGTATGTGCCTCTGTCTGGATGCAGCCGTATTGGACCGGTGTTAATTTGTTGCCGACCTTATCGACAAAGCCAAAGCCGACAATCGCCAGCCCCGGGTCAATCCCCAAAATGCGCAAGATCCTTCTCTCTCCTCTATGCCCGGGCGGATACTCCGGCCCTAAAGCGAACATATGTATTCCTTCCACCCATTATAGCAAAAAAAATTCCCCGGGAGACAAAAAGTTTGTCCCCGGGGAAATGAAACATGCATAACACAACAAAGACCCGCAGGCACCTGCGTGCCACGAGTCTTCATGATACTAACTCTATAGTCTCTCCCTCACTCCGCATGCATCACCTGTTCAGAGGAATCACGCGCATAGTCGCTGAAGGTGGAGAGCACGCTGTTGTACTCCTCCAGATCCTGCACCCGGATGCCCTGATGAAGCTGCTCCCAGATGCCCTTGGGCAGAGAGGATTTGATGGAGCCCATGTCCATCTGGAAAAAGGTCTTCATCACCCGCTCCGCTTCGGGCGGGCCTTGGAACAAGGTCAGGTTGCCCTGCTCGTCCACTCCGAAGTAGGCTTCCTTCTTGGTCAGCGGCGACAGATCATTGACCCGCTGCTCCAGCCATAGATCCCCTTCCCGGCTGAGCCAGCCGCTCCAGCCCGCATGCCGGACTATAAGCTCCTTAAGCTGGGCCGGGGTCTGCTTGCCGGGCAGGGTCTGCACCTCTTCACCAGCTACATAGAGGGTCTTGAGATGCACCGTTCTGCTAATGGCTTCCTTGCCCACAGCCTTCAGCAGCTCTTGACTATTCATCACGGCAGCATCCACTTCGGCATCATCGTCTGTATGGTTATATACGGCGGCTACAGCCGGTAAGCTGCTTCCGGGTTCCAGATTCCGCCCTGCGCTTCCGCTCAGGAATGACGAAGATTTAAGCAGCGTACTGATCTCTTCCGGAACCTGCATGCCGCGCCAGGCGAGCAACGTCAGTACGAGGCATGCCGCACCAACCCAGGGAGCTTTTTTCCAGCGTCTCCACCGCCGCCACAATTGTTTTTTCAGGCGAAAAGCATTCACGTTAATCCCTTCATTCTGCTTTTTTCCTATTGTGACCTGTGAAGGGATCATTTATGCGTAAATGCTTGAAATTCATCCCAGCCTGAATCTAATCCGTGAGCTGCGGATTCTCAATTGCTCCAAGGAACAGCACGACCCCGGTCTGCGTATCCCTGATCATGAACAGGAACGGCCGGTTGACATTCATTTCAAAGGGCGCATCTACAGGGGGCGCTGATCCGGCGCGCATATCAATGACAGTGGAAGCCGCCGCCTCCGTTCCCCGCTCGTTCACATCGATATATGTTTTGTGGATGACCTGCTCGAAGTAGATCGGGCTGTCCAAATCTGCCAGCAGGGAGAAATCCCCCCGGCTCGGATCAAAGGCCAGCTTCACACCCAGTGTCTGCAGGACCTTGGAGAGTTCTGTGCCATAGCTGGCCGTGAACCTTGGCAGCCAGAGCGTCCCCCGGGAACTGGAGAAACCCTTATCCAGTAGCAGAGTCCCCTGCTCCAGATGACCCACAAGCTCCGCGAGAGAAGATGGCTCACCCGGAAGGACCACGACCATCTCCAGCTCTCCCTCTCCGTAGGGAAGCTTAACCGCCTGCCAACCGTCATGAGCTGCATACTCGAACATACCGCTCCGCTTCATCATCATCACCTGCACTGCCGGTCCGTCCGGAGGATAAAAGTCCGCCTGCTTCGTAGCCTGTTCCTCGAACACATCCGTCCAGGCACCTTGGAAATACAGCGCATTGACAAGGACGGCAACAGCCTGCGGTCCTGGCGGCTCCGTGAGCATCTCCTGAATCTTGTCCCCCGTATGGTCTGCCACCCATCCGTTAATCTCCTTCACAGACTTCTCTGCCGACAGGTCCGTAGTCTTAATCTGCGCGTCATAGAAATCCTCACCGGTCTTGAGATAGTCCCTGCGCAGCGTCAGACCCTTCATACCCCAGACCGAATTCGCGATCTTCAGCTCCCCGCCCGTTCCTCCATGACTCATGAGCTTCATTAATAACTGATGGCCGGTATTCAGCTTCTGCCGTTCATCCGGCGCATAGCCCAGCAGCTTCCCCAGCTCCTCTGCCGTCTCTCCGGCACTGCCGTTATAGGCCAGGGCCAGAGCGGCAGCAACACTGTACGGGGATATCGTCAGGTTCCCGCTCCCTTGCTTCCATAACTGGCTGAACAGCTTCACACCCAGCCGGTTGCTGCTGTCCGTCAGACGCGAACCGAGCTCTGCTGCGGCAGCCTGTCTCTCCGCATAATTCATGCCCGAACCTCCTTCACTGCAGCCGCCCAAGAGCAGCACGGTTAGTATAAGTGCGGATAATCTTCTGCCCATGCCAATCTCCTCCCTGTATCTCCGTAACCTCTCTACCCACTGACGCTGCGGATTGGGAAAAGTTGCAAATTCTTAGCGGCAGGCATCCAAAATTGCTATTCATTATATTGAAGGCTTATCTTTCTATGCCATCATTTGCTATACTCTATATTAACGAAAAAAGTTAAAAACTAAAACAAAGGGGATATCCTTGATGATTATTCAGCCAAAAACACGCGGCTTTATCTGCACAACAGCTCACACGGAGGGATGTGCCGGACAAATACAGGAACAGATCGATTATGTACGGTCCCAAAAGAAGCTTACCGGCCCGGTGAACGTGCTGGTCATCGGCGCTTCCACAGGCTATGGACTGGCTTCACGGATTGCCGCTGCCTTTGGCGCAGGCGCGAACACCATCGGCGTCTTCTTCGACAAGGCCGCTGAAGGCACCCGCACCGCCTCCGCAGGCTGGTACAATTCTGCTGCCTTCGAGCAGGAAGCGGCCAAGCAGGGGCTGAAATCCTTCAGCATCGTCGGCGATGCCTTCTCGAATGAAATTAAGACCAAGACGATTGAGCTGATCAAGGCCGAATTCGGCACCGTTGATCTGGTCGTGTACAGCGTAGCCTCCCCGCGCCGCACCCATCCGGTAACCGGAGAAGTGTTCTCCTCGGTGATTAAGCCGGTAGGCCAAGCCTATTCGAACAAGACGATGAACTTCCACACCGGAGAGGTCTCCACCGTTACCATTGAACCGGCTACAGAGGATGAAGTCCGCCAGACCATCGCCGTGATGGGCGGGGAAGACTGGGGCATGTGGATCAGCCAGCTGCAGGAGGCCGGTGTGCTTGCAGACGGAGCAACTACCGTGGCGTACTCTTATATCGGGCCCAAGATTACGCATCCTATCTACAAGGATGGAACCATCGGCCAGGCGAAGAATCATTTGGAGCAGACCGCCATTGCCTTGAACGAGCAGCTCTCCGCCACAGGAGGCCGGGCCTTCGTATCCGTGAATAAGGCACTGGTTACCCAGTCCAGCTCGGCTATTCCGGTAGTGCCGCTGTATATCTCCGCCCTGTACAGAGTTATGAAGGAGAAGGAGCTGCACGAGAACTGCATCCAGCAGATGTACCGTCTGTTCGCCGACCATCTGTATAACGGCGGTGAAGCCGCTGCGGACGGCAGCCACCTGATCCGTATTGACGACTGGGAGATGCGCGAGGATGTGCAGATCGAGGTCATGAGACGCTGGAATGAGCTGGAGACGGATAATGTGCCTGAGCTGGCGGATCTGGCAGGCTATCAGGACGACTTCTTCCATCTGTTCGGCTTCCGTACCGAAGGCGTAGACTATGACGCTGAGACAGACCCTGCCGTAGAGATTCCTAATATGGTATAAAAGCTTGACGTTTGCTGTACGCAGTGCAAGGAAGCCGCCCCCTACCGGGAGCGGCTTCCTTTGCGTTCTATCCAGCCTGTGGCGCGGCCTGCGCCACGAATGGTCACAGCCACGCCGGCCTATTCGTCCCGGAGCCGCTTCTGGTACAGCACCACAGACACAAGGGTCAGCACGGCTGTCCACGCCGCAATGATTAGAAGAGGCGGCCACACCTCTCCCGCCGAATAACCGGCTGGGCTCAGGTTCAGCAAGTGCACCAGCTGGCTGCTTGGCATGTAATCCAGCACCCCGAACACCGGATAATTCTCCGCCAGTACGGCACCCCAAGGTGCGCCCATGAAGATGAAGGCTACCGGGATGATCGATAAGGACGCATCCAGTAAGGTTTTGGAATAAAGACCGCAGATCGTCCCGGCTGCCGTGTAGAGAACAATGGAAAGAACGATCGCGGCTACGAATACCCCTATATTTGCAGGCTCATAGCCAAACAATAGAGTAGAAATGGCGAGAACCACCATCGACATGACAAAGACCAGACTGCTTTTGCCCATCAGCACATCCATTGTTGTAGCCGGAGTCATCATGAGTGTCCGCAGCGTGTTACGCTCCTTCTCTTCCGCAATCAGGCAAGCCTGGGCGAAGCAGGTCAGCAGCACAAACGAGCTGTTGAACAGAAATCCGGCGGCTCCCGGTAAGGATGCACCTGCGCTTTTGAACAGCAGCGCAAACAGAATCGGAAACAGCAGCATAATGGACAGCGCATAATTGCGCGAGAATTCCTTATAATCCTTCACAAAGATCGCGCTGGCCCGCTTATAGGAGATGTTCATAGCAGCTCACTTCCCGTCATTTTGATAAAAATATCACCCAGGCTAGGTTCCTTCGTCTCTACCCGTTCAATGAGTCCCCGCTTCATCCAATCCGCGATCCGGTCCGCCGTGTCCCCATCCACCGGAAGCTCATAAGCCTCTCCACTGGTCAGCTCCACCCGGATCAGGTTCTCGCGGTGCTGCCGCTTCAGCTCCCTTGGTGAGCCGATGGTCTGGATGCGTCCCTGATAGAGAATCGCCACACGGTTACAGAGCAGCTCCGCCTCCGCCATATCATGCGTCGTGATGAAGATGGTCGTGCCCTTCTCATTCAGATAACGTAAGCCTTTATAGATATGCGCTGAATTCACCGGGTCCAGTGCCGAGGTCGGCTCATCCAGGAACAACAGCTCCGGCTCATGGATAATGGCGCAGGCCAGCATCACCCGCTGACGCATCCCTTTGGACAGCGTATTTGTTTTCTTCTTGCGCTCACTGCTTAAATTAACGAACTGCAGCACCTGATCCACCGCAGAACGGGGAAGATCATACAGCTTCCGGTACAGCTCCAGATTCTCCTCTATGGACAACCGCTCGTACAGACCGCTGTTATCGGTCAGAATGCCAAAACGCATCTTCTGGGCCGACTGCTGCATCGCCTCCGCCGGCTGATCGAATACTTTGGCCACTCCACCTGTAGGCTTCAGCTGTGCAGTCAGAATCTTAATCAAGGTGGTTTTGCCTGCACCGCTCGGACCGAGGAACCCGAAAATCTCCCCTTTTGGAATACTGAAGGACACCTCTGTCAGCGCATCTCTCGCCCCGAAGGTCTTGCGGATCTGTTCTACCTGAATAACCGCCATCTCACCACATCCTTATGTTGTTGATGACTTAACGTTATCCAGAATTCAGCCTTTCTGCCACCAAAACCGGGTGAATGGTACCCATTCCGGCCTGAACGGTACCTTTTACAGCTTAAGCAGCGCCTTAAGTTCCTGCAATTTGGAGCGGGATAACGGAACCACGGCCTCCTTGCCGGTGTTCAGCCGCAGACTGTAGCTGTTCTTCGTCCAGGTAATGATCTCGCGTACCTTTTGCAGATTGACGATGTAGGAGCGGTGGCACCGGAAGAATCCGAAATTCAACAGCCGCGCTTCAAGCTGGGTCAGGGTCAGGGCACAGTCATAATGCTCACCGCCGACATGTACCAGGATAGAGCCTTCTACACTTTCAATAAAATCAATCTCGGGCGGATCAAATAAAATCACCTTATCCTCCCGTTTGGTCGAGACCTTCTGCAAGGTGATGTTGGCCTCATCCTGCTTCACTGCCTCCTGCTTGTCCTCTTCCGAATCGCGGATATCCAGCTGATGAAGCCCGGACCCGCTCAGCCGGTAGATGACATCACAGGAGATCAGCGCATCCTCCAGATTCGAGGTCAGAATGAGTATCCTTTTCTGCTGCGACAGATCATCCAGTATCCGCTTCAGCTGGCGGCGGTCCTGCTCCTCCAGATAGAAATACGGCTCCTCCAATACGAGCGTGGACTGATGGGCGAAAAAGGCCCGCAGCAGGGTCACATACACCCTTTTCGAAGAGCTGAGCTGCATCAATCTGACCTTACGTTCCTCCTTCAGCGCAAAATAATCCGTCAACACAGCCGCCCGCTCCTCCCGTCCCGACATTCGGATCAGAAACGAGATTAGCTCCTCTACCGTCAACCGCATATATTCGTTCTGCCCGGCCCACGACAAATAATTGCCGGATTCCCGGGACAATTGCTCCATTAATAACTGCTTGCGCCTCAAATCTGTGATAATACCAACCGAAGGGTTCGCAGACAGGTCAAGCTCGAGCTTCGGCATAATTAATTCTCCGTCTTCATATATAGGTTGAAATTGCATATCTTCCTCCCGCTCCAGGCTCTCTAGGATATATAATGCAATTATAGAGTTATGCCATGTATTTGTCAGGTACGGCCACTATCAATGCACAGAGGAAGGCGGATTTCTGCGATGGGACTGCATACTCAAGGTTTTATCATTTCTTTACTCGTATTACTGCCGAATCTAATATTCATGTTCTTCCCGCCCCGGAGTGCTCCCGGCTCCCTGGACTCCGTCCCGCTGGTCTTCACGCTCCTGGAGCGGGCAGGCCAGATCACCTGCTTCATGATGCCCATTCTTTTAGGCCGAATGATTGCTGCTCAGCCCCTGGGAGTATCTGCTGTACTGATGGCACTATGTATGCTGGTGTACTATGGCTGCTGGGTGCGCTATTACCGGAGCGGGAGAGCTTTTGCGGTGCTGTTCAAGCCCTGGCTGGGCATCCCCGTTCCGATGGCCGTCTTCCCGGCCCTCTACTTCCTGCTGCTTGGCGTATGGCTCCAGTCCTGGTTATTCGTTGTTCCGGCCTGTCTGTTCGCCGCCGGTCATTTAGCCAACAGCTGGAGCGTCTACGGGCAGGTCCGTTCATAGCAGATCCGCAATATAACTATAGTTTTGTGCAACAAACCTACAGCTTGACCGGCTTATAATATGGTTAAGCACACTATAGCGATATGATGGAGGTTATGGCGGGTATGATGAACTGGGAGCAGGCAATTGAGCAGACGCTTACGACTACGCGGCTTAATGTGAAGCGATTTGGGAAGAGTTTTCCAATTGTAAGTATGGAGGACGGCAAATATCATCTGACCGACCACACCAACTGGACGGAGGGCTTCTGGTCCGGCATTCTATGGCTAAGCTATGAATACAGCCGGGACCCGGAGATTCATGCCGCCGCCATCCAGGCGACAGATTCCTTCAGAGGGCGCATGCTGGACGGGCAGGCGCTGGATCACCACGATATCGGCTTCCTGTACTCGCTCTCGGCCAAGGCCCGCTGGATTGCAGACAAGGATGAAGCCTCGCGTCTGCTCGCCTTGCAGGCAGCGGACCAGCTGATGAAGCGCTGGCGTCCCGGTCCGCAGCTCTTTCAGGCTTGGGGACCCGAGGGCGATGCAGACAACGGCGGACGGATCATCATCGACTGCCTGATGAATCTTCCGCTCCTCTGCTGGGCCAGCGAACAGACCGGCGACCCGGTCTATGCCAGGGCTGCCCGTATCCACGCCGAGACAAGCCGCCGCTTCCTGGTGAGGGGCGACGACTCTTCTTACCATACCTTTTACTTCGACCAGCAGACGGGGGATGCCCTTCGCGGGGGGACGGCGCAGGGGTATCAGGACGGCTCCACCTGGACGCGGGGGCAGGCCTGGGGCGTCTATGGCTTCGCTCTCGCCTACCGCAGCTTCCAAGATCCGCATTATCTTGAAACCTCCAAAAGAATGGCCCGCTACTTCGTGGAGCATCTCCCCGCCGACCATGTGGCCTATTGGGATTTCGATGCCCCGCAGGAGGAAGGCACCCCGCGCGACAGCTCCGCTTCCGCTATCACAGCATGCGGACTCTTGGAGCTGCTGGAGCATCTGCCGGAGAATGATCCGGACCGGGACTATTTCAGGGACGCCGTGAACAAATCCATGGCCTCGCTGATCAATCACTACTTCACCGCAGGCCACCCATCAGAAGAGGGATTTTTGCGGCACGGCTCCTATTCCGTCAGAGGCAACGCCTCCCCGGATGACTTCATGATCTGGGGCGATTACTTCTTCCTGGAGGCGTTGCTGCGTCTTGCACGGGGAATTCCGGGGTATTGGTATGAGCGGGGGGGGGACAAAGTGAAGTGATATACTAACCAGATTTTAAGGGACGAATGTAGAACAAAATTACCCTGCGGCATCCCCATTGTGATCGGTTTTTCGACCATATCCGGCCCACACGCCTCTGCCGCAACGAATGTAGTCGGTTTTTCGACCATATCCGGCCCACGCGCCTCTGCCGCACCGAATGTAGTCGGTTTTTCGACCATATCCGGCCCACACGCCTCTGCCGCACCGAATGTAGTCGGTTTTTCGATCATATCCGGCCCACACGCCTCTGCCGCACCGAATGTGGTCGGTTTTTCGACCATATCCGGCCCACGCGTCTCCGCCGCACCGAATGTGGTCGGTTTTTCGACCATATCCGGCTGTTCGGTGAAATCAGCGAAGTCATTCCTATTACTGATCCAGAATATAGTCATCCTGCCGATGCTCCAAGACACTTCCCCCCAACTTTATGCACAACTTATCCTTATTGGACGCAAATCACAATTTCCTAATCAACAACTGGAAACGGCTTTGCCGTCCTTTTAAAGGACGGTACCGTTTCGGCGAGAAATAGAAGGATAATTTGTAGTGTGAAACATATAAATTCTTATCTTTGAACAAAATCACCCTGCGGGTGAACGATGCTAATACCTCTCTCACCGGCCGCTTTTAAGGAGCAGTAATGTTGTACTTTTTTCAGGATTTCTCTATACCTTTTACGGGTTGAAGTACATTGTTGCATTATTTGCACAAATTTCGGTGTTTAGGGCAAGTTAGCGCTGAATTTGTTGCAGTTCGTGCAGGATTTCACCATTGACCACTTCTTTGGGAGCAGTAATGTTGCACTTTTTTCAGGATTCCTCTTCAAATTGAACCGTTCGTAAGCTCTGCGAATATCGCCAATTAAACGGAAATCAAATGAAAATCCAGAAAAATATTGTCTAGCGGACTCTTGTAGCGTATAGTATATTCCCATGTTGGAAGGGAGAGATTACTATGCTGAACAGGATTGAATCATTTCAAGGCTCCAGGCATTTCCGGCTGCAATCTATTGCGGATAGCGTAGTTGCAGCAATTGCGGCTCCAGGCACAGGCTCACTCGCAAACGCGGCCATTATTGACCTGGGGGGACTCACTCTGGTAGTGGACACATTCGCGACACTGGAGGCGGCTCAGGATTTGAAGGCTGCTGCTGAGCATCTCACAGGGAACCCTGTATCCTATGTAATCAACACACACTGGCATAGCGATCATACCACTGGCAATCAGGTGTTTGTGCCTGACGCCCGGCTGATTTCCACATCCGGGACCCATAAGATCATGAATACATTCGCCAGAGACCGGGTAGCCCAGTACCAGAACAACAGGGAGAAGATGCTAGAGGCGATCGGAGAAGCTGAATTGCAATGCGAGCAGGAGACAGATACTAAGCTGCAGCAGGAAATGGCCTGGGAGAATGCAACGGACCGTGAATTCGTGAATATGCTTCCGCAGCTGGTGCATACGGTGCCGACGATAACTTTTGACCGGCAAATGACCATTCACGGCAGCAACCACAGCGCCCAGCTCATTACATATGGCGGAGGGCATACGCAGAGCGATGCCATTGTGTACCTCCCGGAAGATAAAATTGTCATCATCGGGGACCTCGTGCTCTCGAACCACCATCCGGTTCTGGCCAATGCCAATCCTCAGGAGTGGCTGCATATTCTGGAGCAGATTGAGCGGTTGGATGTGGAGACGATTATACCGGGGCATGGTGAGGTCTGCTCCCTGCAACAGCTTCATGAGGTGAAGGGATACATAAGCAGAATGATCGCCATCGTGACCGAGGCCGTCCAGAATCAGCAGAGTATTGAAGAGATCGAAATACCGGAAGAATACCGGGCTTGGTACTTCACAACCTATTTCAAGACAAATTTGAATAAGCTCTATGACCTGATTACTGCATCAGGAAATTGAAGAAGGAGAGGGTGATCGAATGGAAGCTGTCTTTGACTACCCCGTGAGAGAACACACCTACAAAACAACCAAACATCGTGCCTTGAAATTATATGTGCTTGAGCCAAGCCATCAAATATCACAATGTCCAGTTATCTTGTTCTTTTTCGGTGGAGGTTTTGTAAGAAATAATCGTACAGCTGCACAATTTCAACATCATGCCAATTTCTTTTCTTCAAGGGGGTTTACCTCTATCTGTGTGGATTATCGTAACGCTAATGATACTGATTTCATACCTGCACAGGCAATCATGGATGCAAAGTCAGCTATAAGGTATATTCGCAAAAACAGTGCGGAATTCGGAATTGATCCTGCTAAAATCGTCATGTGTGGGGCCTCGTCAGGGGGTTACACCTGTGTTTCTTCAATTCTGTTTAATGAGTTGAATGAAATAGATGATGAAACGGAGATCAGTTGTATCCCAAATCTCCTTGCTGTTTTTGCCGCTGGAATGGATGGGGTAGAGATTATGAACCGTTTGTTTCCGGGTATAGAGGAGGAATCACAGGCTATCTCCCCCATTCATCATGTGAAGCAGGGGTTGCCTCCAACGATTTGGTTCTGCGGGACCGCTGACCCGCTTTATCCACAAAACCTGCAATTTATTGAAGCTATGAACCAGTGCGGGAATCAAATTGATTTTTATACTTATGAGGGAATGGAGCATGGTTTCTTCAATTACGGTTTACACGACAATAAGCCTTATATCGAGACCACCAAACAAATGATCAAGTTCTTTCAAGACAATTTGTAAGACTATTGCTTCCTGCAACAAACAGGTGGAAAACGGCAGTTTAATTTCTTGATTTCTGGCGCATGAGCCTAAACAAGCGGAAAAACAGCATCTATTATCGCCACTTTTGCCGCATATGGGGAATTGTCAAAAATTAAGTGCTGATTATCCAACTGTTTCCTTGTAAAACAAAGTACAGTATAGTTCTCTCCCCTTCTCTCCGTACAGAAATTCTGCTTAACCGAAGAATAGGTTACCCCTTTTCCCAACTCATCAGCCCGCTCCAGCTTTCCCTCAGGCCTCCACCCATGTTATATATGTACTTAACTGAACAAGACAAGGAGCCCCATAAATATGTCCAGAATCATGATTGTGGAAGATGATCCGAAGATTGCAGACCTGCTGCTGTCAGCGATTGAGAAGTATGGTTATGAGGGGGTTAGGGTCAAGGACTTCCGGCTGGTGCTGCTGGAATTCGAACAGGTACAGCCGGATCTGGTGCTGCTGGATGTGAATCTGCCCAGCTATGACGGTTATTACTGGTGCCGCCAGATCCGCAAAGTCTCCACTTGCCCTGTGCTGTTCATTTCGGCGCGGGACGGGGAGATGGACCAGATTATGGCGCTGGAGAACGGCGGGGATGATTATATTACGAAGCCCTTCCACTCCGGGATTGTACTCGCCAAAATCCATAGCCACCTCCGCCGGGCTTACGGTGAGTATGCGGCTAAGCGCGAGGAGCTGATGCTGGAGAAGGAAGGGCTGATTCTGTATCCTGAAAGGCTTGAACTGCAATATGGGCAGGCGGTCGTGCCCCTTACCCGCAAGGAATCGGATCTCATCGAGAGCCTTATGGAGCGTTACCCGAGGGTCGCCAGCCGGGAAGCTCTGCTGGAGAAGCTGTGGGACCCGCAGGCTTTTGTGGATGAGAACACGCTGAACGTGAACATCGCACGGGTCCGCAAGAAATTCCAGGAGCTGGGGATGGAGGATGCCGTGCTTACCGTCAGAGGTTCGGGGTACCGGCTGAACAACAGCTGGTCAGAGGCCCGGCCATGAAGCTGTTTCTCCGTGAGCATGCGTTGTTATTAGCTGTGCAGATCATGCAATTTGGGGCTATGCTGTCCATTTACTGGCTTGACGGCTACCGCGATCTGCCGACCGCGCTATATGCGGTCTTTATTGGCTTCTTCTTTCTCAGCTGTTACTTGATCTATCAATACAGCAGCAGGCGCCGCTATTATCATCGCCTCAGCAGGCCTCTGGAGACACTGGATGAATCCTTTCAGAAGCTGGAGAACCACCCTGTATCCACAGCTCTGGAGCAGCTGCTGCACACCCAATACCGCTACTATCAGCAGCAGCTGACGGCGGTGAAGCTTCAGCAGGAGCAGCATCTGACTTTTATCGACCAATGGGTTCATCAGATGAAGACGCCTTTGTCGGTCATCGAGCTGACCGTGCAGAATATGGACGAGCCCGAGTTTGCCAGCATCCGTGAGGAGCTGGAGCGCATGCGCAGCGGACTTCATACCGTGCTGTATATGGCCAGGCTGCGGGCTTTTGAGAAGGATTTCCATATCAAGCCTGTCAGCCTGCCGAAGCTGGTGAACGAGGTGGTCCATGATCACAGACGCCTATTTATCCGCAGCCATATCTTTCCCGAGGTCCAAGCCTCCGCTCCAGGCATTACCGCCCAGACCGATGAGAAATGGCTGTTCTTCATGCTGTCGCAAATTATGAACAATGCCATCAAATATTCAGCGGCGGATAACACAGAGAACGGCCGGAAAATCACGGTATCCTGCTATCTCAGAGGAATGGATGCCGTCATTGAGGTTAAGGACCGGGGGATCGGTATACAGGCGTCTGATCTCAAAAGGGTATTTGACCCTTTCTTCACCGGTGACAACGGGCGCGGACTACGGGAGTCTACAGGAATGGGGCTGTATTTGACGAAGGAGTCCGCAGACCGTCTCGGACACCGGCTTGAGCTGGAATCGGCGGCTGGTGAGGGAACGGTGGTGCGGATTATTTTGGCGGCAAATCCTTTGCTTACAGGCGTGTAATAAAAGTGAAATCTAAATCGATAGATGAGACGCTGCCGTCTCCGGTATATTGGTTACAGAACAAGTGTGTTGCACACATGGAGGGGGAGTACAGCCATATGCTGGAGGTAAACAGGGTCAGTAAAATCTATGAAGGAAATGTGGCCTACCGGGCATTGACCGATATTGATTTAACCATTGCCGCCGGAGAATTCGTAGGGATTATGGGGCCTTCGGGAAGCGGCAAAACCACGCTGCTGAATCTGATTGCCACCGTTGACGCTCCGACCACAGGAAGCATCAGGATTGGCGGCAAGGACATCGGCACACTGGACAAAAATGAACTGGCGGTATTCCGCCGCCGCGAGCTGGGCTTTGTCTTTCAGGATTTCAACCTGCTGAACACCCTGACTGTAGAAGAGAATATTGTGCTTCCGCTGACACTGGACGGAACCCGGGTCAGTGAAATGAAGCAAAAGGCCCGGGAGATTGCCGGAAAGCTGGGCATCAGCGCCATTATGAAAAAACGCACCTATGAGATCTCCGGCGGACAGGCCCAGCGGACAGCAATCGCCAGAGCCATGATTCATTCTCCGAAGCTGCTACTGGCGGATGAACCTACCGGCAATCTCGATTCCAAAGCCGCCAGAGATGTGATGGATCTGCTGGAAACGCTCAACCGGGAGCAGTCCACGACGATGATGCTTGTTACCCATGATGCTGTAGCCGCCAGCTATTGCCACCGTGTCGTCTTCATTAAGGATGGCAGGTTCTATACGGAGATTCACTGCGGGGATAACCGCCAGAGCTTTTTCCAGAAAATTATCGATACACTTTCGCTGTTAGGGGGATATAGCCATGACGTTCCGCCAGTTCGCATTCCGTAATGTCTCCCGGAACACGAGGCTATACACCGCCTATTTTCTCAGCAGCATGTTTACCGTGATGGTCTTCTTCACCTTCTCCATCTTCGCCTACCATCCGGTACTGAGCGGGGAACATATTCAATCCAGTGCGGCTCTTGCGCTTTCGGTCTCCAAATGGGTGATCTATGTGTTCTCCTTCTTCTTCGTGCTCTACTCCATGAGTGCATTTCTGCAATCGCGGAAACGGGAGTTCGGGCTGATGATGATGCATGGCATGACCGTCCGGCAGCTGCGGCGGATGATCTTTCTGGAGAATATGATCGTCGGGTCAGGCGCCACGGTCAGCGGCATCGGACTAGGCCTTATCTTTGCCAAAGGAATTCTGCTTGCCGGGGAGAATGTGCTTGCGCTTAATGAGCCGCTGCAATTCTATTTCCCGTTCAAGGCGATGGTGCTGACACTGATCTCCTTCCTGCTGCTGTTCGTCCTGATCTCCCTGTTCATCTCTACGGTGCTGCGCAGCGGCAAGCTGATCACGCTCATCCATTCAAACCGTCAGCCCAAGCCGGAGCCGAAGGCCTCGCTTCTGCTGTCTTTGCTGGTGGTAACGCTGCTGGGAATCAGCTACTTCCTGTCCCTGCGGGCGAGTGGTCTGAGTGTGGTGGTGCTGCTCGCGCCGGTGGTCATTATGGTGTCGATCGGTACCTATCTGCTGTTCACCCAGCTCAGTGTGTACCTGATCCGTAAGCTGAAGGCGCGTGAGCAGCTATTCTGGCGCAGAACCAATATGCTGCTGCTCTCTGATCTTTCCTACCGGATGAAGGACAACGCGCGTTCCTTTTTCCTGGTCGCCATCATCTCTACCGTATCCTTCAGCGCGATAGGAGCTTTATACGGATTCCAGTCGATGATCAACGGAGCGCTTACGCAGAAGAACCCTTATCTGTTCACCTATCAGTCCCTGGACGGGGACAGCAAGGCACAGTCCCATATACAGCTAATTGACCAAAGCCTGGGCAAAGCCGGGATTGCTGCCGAAAAAATGAGTCTGAAGCTTAACTATTATAAGGCTGCGGATAGCGGCCGGACACTGATTCTGGTGAAGCAATCCGAATACAACAGCGTAGCCGAGCTGCTGGGGCTAAATCCCATCCGGCTTACAGCAGGGAAAGCAGCCGTTGTAGATTTCGGCCTGTCCCGCGAGGGGGAAGAAATGCTCAACCAGCCGGTCGAGCTGCAGCCAGGAATCGTCATCGAGGCCGATCAGGCTGTCGTATCTTGGGCCGTACGGGGAGTCAGCGGTTATTACGTCGTCCCCGATGAGTGGACCCGCAAGCTTGAACAGCCGCTCAAAGTGAGCCGTTATTATGCATGGCATGGTGCGATTGGACAGCCGGGAGCAGAGAAGGCAGGCGCAAAGCTGACGAATGAGCTTCCCTACGATGAGCAGTATATTTTCTATGCGCTCGAGTATTTAACCTCCAAGACCAATGACAGCTTTGGTCCCGTGATGTTCATCGGTTTTTTTGTCGGAATCGTATTTTTCGTCTCTGCCGGCAGCTTTCTCTATTTCCGGCTGTACAGCGATCTGGATGAGGACAAGCAGAAGTTCAAGGCCATCTCCAAGCTGGGGCTGAGTGACAAAGAGCTTCGCCGGATATTGAACCGCCAGATCAGCCTGCTCTTCTTCGCGCCGATCATTGTCGCGCTTATCCATGGAGCCGTTGCCCTTACGGCGTTGTCACATATGTTCCAGTACTCCATATTCAGGGAATCCCTGCTTGTGCTGGGCCTGTTCTTCTTCATTCAGGTGATCTACTTCTTCATAGTCCGCCTGTTCTACACGAGACAGATCCGGTCGGCCTTGGCCGGATAAAAGCCCGCAAAATACAAATAAGCGCCCTTCCGCAGGAAGGGCGCTTATTCCGTTAAGACTTAAGGCAGAACCGAGAAGACAATATCGTCGAACAGCAGATAGGCGAAGCCGCTGGTGTAGAAGCCGACCTTACCGGACGGGCGGTGGCCCGGATCGGTACCGGAGAGCCTTGGTGCACCGTCTACAAATACGGCGATATCTCCGTCCTTCACCGTCATCTTCACGTCATACTCTGTATCCGGCAGCAGGTCATGCCCCGGCAGCACACTCTCGGTAAGCTTCTGCCACGCTGTATCATACAGAATCCAGCCGGAAGATCCGTCTGCCCGGGTCCGGTAGCCGATCCGGGTCGAGCCGGTGCTGTCCTGGCGGTCGAAGATGTACAGGATGCCGTTATCCGGCATCACGGACGGCGTCTTCAGCTTGAACTCCAGCTGATAATCCGTGAAGCAGCGGTCGAGCAGACCGGACGCGCCGTTCAGCAGCTTATAGCGGCGGTTGCCGTCCGGATCAGCGGCGATGCTGCGGTTAGGGTCCACCGGCCAGCCGTTGCCCCCGTGCTCGAAGTCTGTCTCATGCATAATAGTGGAGACGGTGACGGTAATATCCGCCTTAATGAGTGGATTCACCGTAGACACAGCCGAGATCAGAGTCTGCCCTTCGTATACGGCATGCACCACCCCCGTACTGTCCACCGTAGCGACCGCCGGGTTAGCCGACTGCCAGATGACGCCAGTATCCGGCGTATCCGCAGGATCGAAGGTTACCTGCAACTGCCGCTCTTCCCCTGCGGCCAGCCGCACCGCGCTCTCTGCCGGAATAATCCCGGCCAGGGTATCCGTCAGGGCCTTGAACTGAATGTCATCGAAATGCATCTGGCTGACATTGCTGACATAGAAGCCGACTTTGCCTTCTGCATTGTGTCCCGGATCATTGCCCTTCAGCCGGAACGCCCCATCCAGGTAGACGCTGATGTCGCCGCCTTTCACCAGCATTTTGACACTGTATTCCGTATTCGGCTGCAGGTCGTGACCGGGAAGCTTGACTTCCTTCAGCACCGTCCAGGCCGAATTGTACAGCAGCCAGGCGGAGCTTCCATCCGCCCGGGTCTTGTAACCGATGCGGCTGGAGCCGCTGCCGGCCTGACGGTCGAAGATATAGAGGGTCGCATTATCCCCCATCACCTCCGGCGTCTTCAGCTTGAAGCTCAGCTCGTAGTCGGAGAAGGACTTGGCACTGAGCGACGAGGCACCGTTCAGAATCTTGTACCAGCGGTTCGTGCCAATCTTCTCAATGCTGCGGTTGGCATCCTGCAGCCAGCCGTTCGCGCCGGATTCGAAATCCGTGAAATCCATCACGCCGTCGCCCGCCTCGACGTGAACGGTTACCGTGGCCGTCAGCAGCGGATTCTCCGCCGAGGCTACAGTAATAACCGTGCTGCCGACCGACTGGCCGGTAACGACACCTCCGCTATCTACAGCCGCAACCCCAGGATCGGCCGAAGCGAAGGTCAGCGCGGAATTATTCGCGTTCCACGGAAGCACCGCCGTGCGCAGCTTCACCGTTTTCCAGCGGTCCACGGTAACTTCGCTGTCATAGACGGCAACTCCCTGCACGGGATAGCTGTCCGGGCCGGCTGTCGTGCCCGCCTTGCCGTCAACGCCGATATCGTTAAACGGAATGTCAGGGAAGCCGGGAATGGCATCGAAGACATCCGCATCCGGCCGCAGCGACAGATCGCCTCCTGCCAGATCGGTGAAGCCCGGATCATCCGCAGTAACCCAGTTATTAGCATACTGGACCAGCCCGAACTTATCATAAGCCCCATACACATTGGTCGTTACACTGCGCGGAACCGACGGGTTGTAGATGACATTGCCCTGGAAGGTATTCGTATCAGGATAATAACGGTTCTCCGTGAAGAAATCCGCCAGCTCGGGATATTTGGCCAGGTAAGGGGTTCCGGTAAAATTATTGTTCGCCGCGAACAAGGCCTGCCATTTGGGCATGTAATTCAGCGGCACCTGATCATCCGGCTCGTCGCCCAGGAACATATCCGCATAATCATAAGGAATCTTGCTGTCGATGAAGATATTGTTGCGGGTCAGAATATGCGAGCCGCCGTTATTTTTAATGGCCGAATTGCCCATCTTGTAGAAAATATTCTCGTCGATGGTCAGCCCCATCGTGAAGTTATCGGGGTACACCCCTTCTACTCCGGCCTTACTCTCGCCGATGTTATGGAAATAATTGCGCCGGATGACCGTCCCCCGCTCATGGGGCTGCTCGCCCGCATTCATGTAGATCGCGCCGAGGTCGGAGAAGGTGGTGCATACGTCATAGATCTCGTTATACTCCACGGTATGGTCATTGCCGAAGATCAGCACGCCGGGATGCGGCGCATCATGCAGCTCATTGTTCGACATGCGGTTGCCGACGCCGGACAGCAGCACACCGGGATTGTAGGCTTTGTGATAGTAGGCAAAATCGTGGATATGCGAATTCTCCACCACATTGTTGCCTGGGGCAAGGGTCGTTTTGTTGCCGCCCGTCAGCGTAACGGCGGTGCCGCCGATATGATGAATATGGCTGCTGATAATCGCATGGTCCGTACCCGGTGCCCCTTCAAAATTGTTGTAGTAGAACCGGCTCTGGGTATTGACCAGTACGCCGCTGTTGGTGAAGTTGCGGATCTCGCTGTTCAGGATACGCATTTGCTTGCCGCCCATGAATACGGCTGCCGAATCACGGCCGTTCTCCAGGATAAGCTCGGAGAAGTCGATATACGAAGCATTCAGGGCGTTAATCATCGGACTCTTCAGCATCGTAACTTCAATATCCGGATTAGCCGCTGCGAATTCAGCGTTCGGCAGGAAATAGAGCTTGCCGGCCTGGCGGTCGATATAATATTCGCCGGGCATATCGATTTCCTCCAGCAGATTCTGCGCGAAGTGGAAGTCAGGATACCAGTTCTTGAAGATCCCGCTCATCTCCCCGTAGCGGAGGGTGATGCTCTTGGCGGCGGTGTCGATGGAAGCAATCTTGTTGTACGACCATTCCCAGCTGTAGCCGAAGATGCCGTCCAGCCAGATATCGTCTGCCTGTGTCCAGTACTGGGGCCGGTCATACGTGTATGTGAAGGTACCGCCGCGTGTATGCACTTCCCCGTTCGGGTCCTTACGGGTCGGACCCGGATCAAGGATCTCATCCATCTGAACGGTGCTCTCATTGGGCCAGCGGGCCAGGGTCATGCCCTGCCCGGCCACATACAGCTCCATCGGCGGCACCTCGCTGAGATCATTGGCCAGGTAATAGCCATGACGGCTGAGCTGGCCGTAATCGGTGATGCCAAGCGCCCCCAGATCGGCTGCCAGCACTTTCGTTCTCGCCTCCGGGCTGATGATCCGGCTGAGAATGGCCGGATCTGTGACCGGAACGAAGGCCGATTTGGCCAGCTGGCGGGAGCCTGACAGCGTAACCGACTCCCCCGGATAGGCCGTGTACGTGATGGGCTTATCCGCCTCGCCGGAATCCTGCTGGCGCAGCTCGAAGCTGCTGGTCCGCTCATACCTTCCTTCCCGCAGATACACGGTAACGCCGCCCTCCGGCAGCCCCTCTTCCGCCTTCAGCGTACGGATCGTATCCCGTGCCTTCTCAAGCGTCTGGAACGGGGCATTCAGCGTCCCGGCATTGGAATCGCTTCCATTATTGGCCACATAAAAAGCGGTCGCGGACACCACCTCCTCCGCATGTACAGGGGACGCAAACGGAGTAGAGGGATTGAGCGTGAACAGCAGACTGGCCGCAAGTGCCGCAAGCAAACGTTTTTTCACCAAGGCTCCTCTTCCTTTCAACGTGGGATGTAGGGGCTTGCGCCGTAGCGTTGCCTTGGCGAAGCCCCTCATGAGCAGCAGGTTCCTCCGGTTCTCCTCCAGCCGTGCAAAATTACTCTCTAGGGTGCTTACCTCTTACTTCTTACTTCTTCAGACCTTTATCCTTCAGGAATTGTTCGAATTGTTTGGTGACCTCAGCCACATATTTCTCTTCGCCGGCTTCCTTCAGCTTGCCATAGAGCGCAGGCCAGGTTTCTTCGAAATCAAGCGTTCCGGTAACCAGTCCCCGCTTGTATTCTCCCCACACGGCGTTCAGGTTGGCAATCTCCGTATTCACCGGCTCGGAATTGAACTTGAAGGCGCCTACAGGGTTGACCTCGGAGCTCGAGTTGATCTTCTTCGTCTCCTCCCAGACATTCTCCGGCTGTCCTTCCTTCAGATACGAGTTGAACACGCTGCCGAATACCCAGTCCATGTTGGGCAGATAACGGGAATCCGCTTTGGCCTTGATGTACTCTCCGTCTGCCTTATCGTAATGCTCACCGGCAATCCCGTTACAGAGCAGATTGTACAGCTCCTTGTCGGTATTCACCAGATTCAGCAGCATCATGGCACGCTCCGGGTTAGGGGCAGTACGGCTGATCGATTGGTTCGTAGTCGCCGAATACCCGTTGGAGAACCAGTCACTGAGCGGGACAGTGATGACGTCATTGCCGCCGTTTTTGGCCTTCACCTCAGCTTCCACGCCCGGCTTCAGCGTCACGTTGAAATCCACGGCAATCCGGCCTTTCGCCAGGTAATCATTCGCTTTTTCAGTAGCGGCATCCTTGTAAATATAGCCTTCCTTATACCATTTGCTGGCCAGCCGGAAATTGTCCAGCTCTTCTTCCGGGTAACGCTGCAGGGTATAGGTAGGGTCATCTGTCTTGATATAGAAATGGTCATCCAGACCTGGAACTACCCAGTACTTGTCGTCATGTGACTGCGGATTAATGAAGGAGGTGCCGAAGATGCCAAACGGAATGATATCCGGCTCACTCTGCTTAATCTGGGCCAGGAACGGCTCGATATCTGCGATTTTCTTGATGGAAGCGGTGTCAAGTTTGTATTTGTCAGCGAAGCGCTTTTGGATGATGAAGCCGTACCGCGAGCCGTTAATCTGCTGATTCGGAATGCCGTAGATCTCCCCGTCCACCGAGAGGCCATCCCACATCACCTGCGGCACATCCTTCTTCAGCTCCGGCGCATACTCCTCTAGCAGCGCGTCCATCGGCTGGATCGCACCCTTGCGCACCAGCTCCTCCGGCTTCAGCATGTAGCCGGTCCAGAGAATGTCGAATTTCTCCCCTGCGGCAAGCACAGTGTTCATCTTCTGCACATAATCCCCGATGGCTACAGGCATCAGCTTGACGGTGGCGTTGATCTTCGCCTTCGTAAGCTTATTTACTTCCTCCTGCACTTTATCCTGATCGGCCTGAAGCTGGGACAGCGGATAGTACCAGGTTAATTCTACCGGCTTCAGTTCACCATCCTTCCCGGATTCCGGAGCCGTACTTTGCGTTGCTTCCGCTCCGCTTCCTTCCGTGCCTTTAGCGGCATTGCCATTGCCGCCGTTATTGTTGCCCCCGCAGCCTGACAGCACGGATGCAGCCAGCATTACAGATGCCAATACGCCAACCAGCCCTTTTTTCATGTGAGTGACCTCCTGTACTTTGTACATGTAATTGTATGTTAACCCTTTAGGGAGCCAACCGTAAGCCCTTTGACGAAAAACCGCTGAAAAAACGGGAAGATGACCAGCATGGGTCCGCCGGCCAGTACGGCAATCGCCATCCGCGCCGAGCTGTTCGGAAAACTCGACAGGTCAATGCCAAGCTGCCCGGTGAATTCCGAGTTCGTCGTCAGAAACTCAATACTGTTCAGCGTCCGCACCAGCAGGAGCTGCAGCGGCACCTTGTTCGGATCATCGATGTACAGCATCGCATTGAACCATTCGTTCCAGTAGGTGAAGGAGATCAGCAGACCCAGCGTAGCCAGGGCAGGCGTCGAGAGCGGCAGAATAATCCGGAAGAAAATGCGGAACTCCCGCGCCCCGTCGATTTTGGCCGACTCAATGATCTCCAGCGGAATCTTGGACATGAAGCCCTTCATGACCATAATGTTGAACGGCGACAGCAGAATCGGCAGAATCAGCGCCAGCAGACTATCCTTCAGATGCAGGTATTGCGTAATGAGAATGTAAGAGGGAACGAGTCCCCCGCTGAACAGCATGGTGAAAAATACATAGAACGTCGTCGCCCGGTTATACCGGTAATCCTGCCTTGAAATCACGTAGGCGGTCATCGCGGTCAGCAGCAGTCCGGCCAGTGCGCCGATGATCGTCACCGTGAACGTCACGCCATAAGCCCGGAGCAGAATGTCAGGAGCGTCCAGCAGATAGCGGTAGGCATCCAGACTGAAGGACTCCGGGATGAACTGGTACCCGTTCTCAGTCAATGACTTCTCATCCGTCAGCGAGACCACGATGACCAGCAGGAATGGCAGGATCACCACCAGCGACAGCACCGTAAACAACAGATTAATGAACAGCTTCGAGAATTCAAATTTTTTGCCCACGCTCAGGGCACCTCCTTACCACAGGGAATTATCGGGATCGACCTTGCGCACAATTCCGTTAGCTGTCAGCACCAGCACCAGACCTACAACTGACTGGTAAAAGCCTGTAGCCGCAGACATGCTCACATTGCCGACCTCACGCAGCGCACGGTACACATAAGTATCAATGATATCCGTAGAGCCATAGAGAAAACCGGAGTTATTCGGGATGAAATAATGCAGGCCGAAATCCCCGCGGAACATATTGCCGATTGACAGAATCAGCATAATAATGATGATTGGGGCCATCAGCGGAATCGTGATTTTGAAGGCCATCTGCCGTTTGGTCGCCCCGTCGATCCGCGCCGCCTCGTAATATTCACTGTTAATGCCAATAATACCGGCAAAATAAATCAGCGTGTTGAACCCCACCACTTTCCACAATTGAACCAGAATCAGAATGACCGGCCAGGGTCCGGGGTTCTGATACCAGCTCACCGGATTCAGCCCGAAGGATTCCAGCGTGCGGTTGATGAAGCCGTCCGAGTGGTTCAAGAAAGCGTATGCCACATACCCCACCAGCACCCATGACAGGAAATGCGGCAGAAACAGGGCTGTCTGATAGAACTTGCTCCACTTGGCCTTGATCTCATTCATCAGAATAGCCAGCAGCAGCGCCGCCGAGGTGCCTATCAGAATATAGGCGGTGTTATACAGGACCGTATTCCGGGTAATCCGCCACGCCGTGTCCGTAGTGAACAAATAACGGAAGTTGTCCAGCCCGACCCATTTGCTGCCGAAGATGCCGAGATCATACCGGTAATTCTTGAAGGCGATAATCAGGCCAATCATCGGAATATACGCGAAAATCAATTTGTACAGCAGTCCCGGCAGCGAGAGCAGGAACAGCTCCCGGTTGCTTTTGAAATGGGCCAGCTCCCTGCGGAGCCAGGATTGTCTGCGCGTGGCCGGCAGCGCTCCTGAACTTGCCTGCTGTTCCGCCAGCGGAACCTTATTCAACATAACCAAAGCCCCTTCCTTTCCTTGCTTAGCTGCAGCTGTGTGCCTGTGTCCCAGGCTTTGCACGACTAACATAGCGCAGAACCAGGCCGCTGCGTTACTGTACAATTGCAAGAATGCTGTAAAGCCGGGCTGTATTGTTGCCAGATTCCTGTCTAGGGGGAGGCAGACTCCTGCACGGCACAGCAAAAAGCCCGCCAGATGAACAATGCTCATGTAGCGGACCCTGCCTTACGTATGGGGAAAGTGGAATCATCTGCTGCGGTCAATGGCTGATTTCAGGCGGTACTCCTTCGGCGTGGTGCCATAGCAGCGCTTGAACAGGCGGTAAAAATAACTCTCGTTCCCGAACCCGACCTTCTCCATAATCTCTGTTACGGTGAAGTCCTCTTGCTCCAGGTACTTCTTGGCACTGGCCAGCCGGGCAGCGTTAATCTGATCGACCACCGTCTTGCCTTCCTGCGCCTTGAACACCTGGCCCAGATAGACGGAGCTCATCTTGAGCATATCAGCGATCCGCTGCACATTCAGATCAGGATCGGCGTAATGCTTATCAATAATCTCCTTCACTGTGTCCGCCAGCAGCCGGTTCTTGTCCTCTCGCCCGCTCCGGCGCTGCTCCGCGACTTCCCGCACCACCTCCAGCAGGACCGTCTCCATCTCATCCAGCGTCTCCTTCTCCAGGATCCGGCGGTTGATCGCCTGCAGGTTAAGTGAGACCGGATTGACATTCCGGCTATTCATCTCGGCAAGCGTCTGGCTCAGGGTCACGGCCAGATGAAGCACCGCTGAATACATATTCTCGTAGCTGAAGCCGCCAAGCAGTGCTCTCCACTTGCGGATTGTCTGCTCGGTCTCTGCCAGATCCCCGCCCTTCAGTCCCTCCGTCAGCTGCCGCTCCAGCTCCTGCGGAATGCGCAGCGCTTCATTCTCTTCATTCGCCCGGAGCATCTCAGGCTCAAGCACAGCTCCTTTGCCGTAGATCATCCGGTAATTGGCATGACGCTGCGCCAGATTATAATGCGCCGTGATGCTGCGGTAATCCGTGAAGACCTCGCTTAGCGTGACTGTAAAAGTAATATGATAATAGTTACCGATCGTCTGCTGAAGCTCCCTGAACCGTTCCTCCAGCTTCGCCAGTTCCCCGTCGTCACTCCCGGCAATAAAGACCAGATGGCCGCTCTTCATATCTGCAGCTTCACAAGAGCCCTGGAGGCGCAATAATTCCTGTCCGATGTTGGAGATGGCGAAGTACAGCAGCGATTCCATCGGCAGTCCCGGCTCTGCCGCCAGCCCCTGCAGGTTGTCGATCTGTACCAGCGCCAGCCGGAGCGGGGACGGATAAGCAATATCGATGCCGTGCTGCTCTCTAAGTTGCAGGAAGGACTGCTCATCCAGGCTGTGGCTTGAAGCGATCAGGCTGCGGAGCTGATAGAGCTTGGCAATATTGGACTGCGAGGCCCGCTCCAGCTCCAGCCCCTTCAGCTTGCTGATCATCTCCGTAAGGTTGGCTGCAATCAGCGACAGCTCATCCTTGGCCTGCGGCGCGCCCCGCACATCCCCGGGAACCAGCGTCAGCAGCTGGCCGACCGGCTTATACAGCCGCACTGCGAAGAACACGGACAACAGCACGGCCAGCAGAACAACAGACAGCGTGACCGCGATCTCCGTCCATTTCATCTGCCGGACACTGCCCAGCACCACATCGTAATCCTGCATGCTGACAATCTGCCAGTTGTTCAGGGCTTTGCTCAGATAAGTCACCTTATACTTCCTGCCGTCATGTGTATAGTTGAAGGAATCCAGCGGCCTCCCTGAAGCGCTGATCTGCGGCAGCAGCTCTCCCTTCAGGTTAAGCCCTTCAGGAACCTGTCCGCCGGTTGCAATCAGCACCTCACCATCGGTATCGGTCACGAATAACACATCATTCTGCCGCTCCGCCACTTGGTTAAGCGCTTTCATATTATCAAGCATCCATCCCGGCTTTACCGTGAGGATCAGCACATTGTCATTGATTGAACCCAGGGTATCCCCGTCATAGAGGAAGAAGGCAAAGACATCAATGCCCCCACCCTTGCCGTCCAGGTCGAGCGGAATGAGCTGGAGCTTCGGCAGATCTGCCCGGGAATCCATATAGTTCTGCAAGGAGCTGTACAGAAGACTATTGTTAATCTCATGATTCAGCGACGAGAAGAACCGGTGCTGGGCCCCATTATAAAAAACAGCCGCATGCAGATACGGAGAGGCTGCGACCGTATGATTCAGCCGCTCAATCTTGAGGATGCTCTGCCTGTAATCCGCGCCGGACTTCAGCGCCAGCAGCTCCTCGTCATTGTACAGGGAGACCGCCAGATCTTTTACAATCCCGTTCATGTTCTCAATGTTGTAATTGATCTGGGTCAGCAGCTTGCGGTCCGCTTCGTTCTGGAGGCTGAGCACCTTGCTGCGGGCACCCGAGTTCACAGACAGCGAAGCCGCAGCCAGTATAGCGACAACAAGCATGAAGCTGAGTAAGATCCGCTGTAAATATTTGCGCGAGCGGATGGTCTGAAGTACATTCATAGGTGATCTCTCCCGGCTCTTAGGGTGACCTTACTATAATCCCGCGCCAAATTGCTTGTCAATCCGCAGAACCGGCTCTGCACGGAACAATTCCCTTATTAGCATCCGCGCGATCACCCGGTGCCCCGGAGTGTCCGGATGGATACCGTCGCCATATCTGTAAGCGGCGTTCTGCGAGCGCTCATGCCGGATATGCTCCAGCAGCGGCGTACGCAAGTCAATGACTCCGTCTGCCGGACAACCACCGGACAGCAGCCAGCCTGCATAACGCTCCAGCACCCGATCGTATTCCCTGTATGGCGCGAGATAGCTGAAATCTGCCGCGTCTGCGGGCTGTAGCTCCCCCGTCATGGACAAGGCATCGAACGGCGGAGGTGTCATGAGAACGACCCCGGCTCCGGCTTCACGGATGCGGGTGCTGAGTGCCAGCATACCCGCCTGATAAGCGGCGAAGCGTTCTTCCGAGAAGGGATGATAGATCCCGTCATTCATACCATAGCAGGCTATAACCACATCTGGAGCAGCCCCCGCCAGCTCTCTGGCCAGCCGCTCATGCACACAGGGGCGCGGATAAGGATGCGCCGCCTCGCTCAGACCCGAGACCGTCTCGCTGGGAACTCCGGATGGAATCAGCTCAGCGGTCCGCTCCGGCCGGTGCGTGTTCAGCCATTCCCCGGTCAACCGGATATATTGTCCGTCAGCAGTAATGCTGTCCCCGAGGAACAGAATCCGGGGATTTCTCTTGTTCAGTGTAATTCTATCCTTAAGTATATTCCGCATTCTTTGTCCTCCTGACCTTGGCGCAGCTCTCACTGCCCGGCCGCAGCCAGGCCGGTACATCCGCCACCCTAATGGTAGCGCCGCCCGCGCCTTTGCGCCTTGACGATCCCGACCTTCTTTAGCATAATATGGCCATGACTACCAAAATACTAGCGCGGGATATCGGCTTTGAGCCGGGTTTTACCTTTAGAATCCAGAAATGCCCGCTGACCCATGATTACTACGTCCACAGCCATGACTTCTCCGAGCTTGTCGTTATTCTGTCAGGACACGCTATACACATCATTGAAGGGAGAGAGGTGCCGGTTAAGGCCGGACAGGTTTTTTTAATTCACAGCAACGTTTCCCATGGCTACAAGAATGTGGACGGAATTGAATACGTGAACGTGATGTTCCAGCCGGAGCAGCTGCTTCAGCAGTCCGAGCTGAGGCTCCTGCCCGGCTTCCAAGCCTTATTCTATATTGAGCCGTTCTACCGGAAGGAGATGTATTTCAAGGGGATGCTCTCGCTGGAAACCGGGCAGCTCCGTGAAGCTACCCGGCTGCTGGATCAGATTCTCGAGGAGCATGACCGGCAGCCCGAGGGCTACCGGCTGATGATCCGTACCTATTTCACCGCTCTGGTAGGCATGCTCTCCCGCTATTATCAGAACAGCAGCAGTCATGAGGATAACAAAGCGCTGCGGATCGGGGAGACCGTCACCTATATCGAAGAGCACTTCCTGCAGCCGATCACGCTGCAATCCATGGCAGACCGGGCCTATATGTCCACCCGCCAGTTCCTGCGGGTATTCACCCGCAACTACCAGACCACCCCTATGGATTATGTCATCCGTAAGCGGCTGGATTATTCCTGCACCCTGCTGCGCAGCCCGGGCCTGAGCATCTCGCAGGTGGCGATGGACAGCGGCTTCCATGACCAGAATTATTACTCCCGCCAGTTCCGCAAGGTATTTAACTGCAGTCCCAGCCAATACCGCGAGCGGATGCTGGACTCCTGACCGCTGCCCGGGCGGGTGCTCAGCCCTCCCCCGGACCGGGCGCGGCAGCAGCCTCATCCCGCTGGCGCAGCCGCTGCCGGTAGGCTCCGGGGGTTACTCCGAACCTGGCACTGAACAGCCGGGTCATATAATTGGGGTCCTGAATGCCTACCCGTTCGGCAATTTCCGAGATGCCAAGCACCGTACCGCCCAGCAGCTTCTTCGCTTCCTCCAGACGCAGATGCAGCACATACTGCAGCGGCGTGGTGCCGATATGCTGCTTCATGCATCTGGTAATGTAATCCGCCTGGAAATGCAGCTCCTCCGCAAGCCGGGCCAGATGAAACGGCTCCCGCCAATGTTCCGCCAGATAGGCCGCGGCAGCCCGGGCCAGCCGGACCGCCGGCTCCGGCGGCTGAGCCGTATGCTCACATTCCGCCTGAAGCGCTGCCAGCAGACCAGCCAGCAGCAGATGAAGCCGCATGGCATTCTCTGCGCTGAGCCGGTTATGAAGCTCGTTCATCTCCTGCAGGATCGGCTCCAGCCCCTCCAGATCAACGGCTGCGAACTTCGGCAGATACAGCCGCTGCTGCACCGAAGGCTCCTCATCCTCTACCGTTCCCTTTGCCAGCAATGAAGACCAGGGGATATCCCTGCGCCGGATATACGCCGGTTCAGGTGCATGAATGAAATGCACCCAGTAGATCTCCGTATCCTCCTCACAGGCACGGTATCCGTCATGCGGCAATCCGGCCTCCAGCACCAGCACCATCCCCGTCCCCACCGCATATTCCTTGCCTGCTTCCATCATATAGAGCGTACCCCGCTTGACCAGCAGCAGATCATATACACCGAAGGTGCGGGCGAAATGCCGGTCCCCCGGTGACCAGACGGCATGTCCCACTGTGACAAACTGCGGCAGCGGCGGAATGGGAAACTCCAGGCACAGCATAATCCCCCCCCCTGTCTTAAGTCGGTTTTGTGCTATTCAAAGTCTATATTATCACTGGCTGCTCCGGCAATAAAGAGGTACAGTGACTGGGAATCTTCTTTTCATTCCATTCCATAAGGGGCTGTATATCCATGCGTTTTCGTCAGGTTCATCTTGATTTCCATACCTCAGAAGCCATTCCCGGCATTGGCCGGGACTTCTCCAGAGCCCAGTTCCAGTCCATGCTGCGTACAGGTCATGTTGACTCGGTCACCGTATTCTCCAAATGCCATCACGGCTGGGCCTATCACCCGAGTGAAGCCAATGAGATGCACCCCGAGCTCACCTTCGACTTGCTGGGTGAAATGATTGAGGCTGCCCATGAGATCGGAGTCCGTACACCGGTGTATTTATCGGCCGGCCTGGACGAGAAGCTGGCCCGCCGCCACCCGGAGTGGCTGATCCGTGATGCCGAGGACCGGACCCGGTGGGTGAAGGATTTCATGACACCGGGTTACCACGAGTTCTGTATGAACACCCCTTATCTGGACATCCTGCTGGCCCAGATTCATGAGGCGGCTTCCCGGTACGATGCTGACGGCATCTTCCTGGACATCGTTGGTTGCCGTAAATGCCGCTGCCAATATTGCGTCACCGCTCTGCGGGCCGCGGGCCAGGACCCCCGGGATGAAGCTGCCGTCATCGCCCTTGGTGAGCAGACTTACCTGAATTATGCCCGCCGTGTGCGGGAGACTCTGGATGCCGTCAAGCCTGGACTTCCTGTCTATCACAACAACGGCCATCAGCAGCGGGGACGCCGCGATCTGGTACAGGTCAACAGCCATCTGGAGCTGGAGTCGCTTCCTACCGGAGGCTGGGGTTATGATCATTTCCCGCTGTCCGCACGCTACGCTCAGACACTAGGTATGGAATTCCTCGGCATGACCGGTAAATTCCATACCTCCTGGGGCGAATTCGGCGGCTATAAGCATCCGAACGCGCTGCGGTTCGAGACTGCGCTTAGCCTGGCCCACGGCGCCAGATGCTCTATCGGTGACCAGCTCCATCCCTCCGGCCTGATGGATGAGGCAACTTACGCCCTGATCGGCGCTGCCTACAGCGAGGTCGAGGCGAAGGAGGAATGGTGCAGCGGAGTTACGTCCGTTGCAGATATTGCCGTCCTGTCCCTGGAGGCAGCACGCGAAGCCTGCCCCGGCGGACAGGCACGCAGGGGGGAACGCAATCTGGCCGATGCCGGTGCGGTACGCATACTGACAGAAGGCCATTACCTGTATGATATCGTAGATACATTCAGCGATTTCACCGCCTACAAAGTGCTGGTGCTGCCCGATGAGGTGCACGTATGGCCGGAGCTTGCCGACGCGATCAGGGCCTTTACCGCCGGAGGCGGCAAGGTGCTGGCCACCGGACGCTCCGGCCTGAATCCGGCAGATGATGCGTTTGCGCTGGACCTCGGAATCAGCTGGCTGGGAGCCAACCCTTACCGTCCCGCTTACTTTAAGCCGTATTTCACGCCCGGCGCGCTGCTGCCCGCCTCCTATGTAATGTACGGCGAAGGCCAGCTAATCGAATTGCAGGAAGGACAAGGAGAGGCGCTAGGACATCTGGAGAATCCTTATTTCAACCGCGATGTCTTCGCCTTCTGCTCCCACCAGCATACACCGGGCGCCATGGAGAACAACGGTCCGGGGATGGTGGAGAGCAGCAGCGGCATCTATATTGCCTGGGATGTATTCAGCGAGTATGCGGATGCCGGCCCTCTCATCCTGAAGGAGATGGTGCTGCATGCACTGTCGCGGCTGCTCCCTCAGCCGTCACTGCGTACGAATCTGCCGGCCCGCGGCATAACGACCCTGCAGTATCAGCAGGCAGAGCAGCGCTATGTGCACCATCTGCTCTACGCCGCTCCTACGCTCAAAGGCCGGATCGAAGTCATCGAGGATATTGTGCCGCTGCGGGACATTTCTGTCAGCCTGCGCCTCCCCTCCTCTGATCCCGTGCACCGTGTCTATCTGGCCCCGTCAATGACAGAGCTGCCGTTCACGTTCAGCAGCGGGGGTGAGATTAACTATACGATTCCTTACCTGGAGAATCACCAGATGGCGGTAATCGAGCTGGTATAGCCGGAAGAACGGCGGTTACTCCGCCCTGCCATTCATGCCAGACAGGCTTACAAGTTGCCCGGACGCAGCTTTGTAGGCCTGTTTCTGCTTCCCGGTCCAGGCAGTCAAAATAACATAAGAAAACTAAAAAAAATGAAAGACTCTCCAATTTCCGTTCCAGACTCCTCTTCTGCCGGATCAATCGCTCAAAATATCGCAAAACATGATGCGGAAAAACAGTTCCGTTTCTATTTTATAATGAATGCGTAGCGCTACAAATTTAAGTAAGCGGTTTCATTCATCGGCACTTAAGCTTTCAGGAGGAAAATTGAACAGATAAGGAGATTATTATGAGGAAAAAAAGTTTGGTGATGTTACCCTTTGTGATTCTGATGTCCTTCATGCTCGCAGGCATCTCCAGTGCAGAGGTAACCTCTAATTTTGTCAATCCGCTTATGGGAGGTGCTGACCCCACCATCGCCAGGGCTGCAGACGGCTACTACTATTCAGCTTTTTCTGGCGATAACAATATCACCCTGAAGAGGCATGAGACCATTCTCGGCGTATCTGTGGCCAAGAGCAAGGTCGTCTGGAAAAAGCCGGATAATTTCGGATTCGTATGGGGTCCCTATATCTACAGGCTGGAGGGCAAATGGTATCTGTACTTCTCTTCCGGCCCCGAGGAGAGCTACGGTTACGGTCATCCCAGCTCTTATGTCCTGGAGAATGCTTCTCCCGATCCTTTTGAAGGCACGTGGGAGCTTAAGGGCGAATCCGCCAATGCAGACAGCGACGGGCAGGTTACGGTCAAGCAAGGGCTGCTGAACACGGAGAGCTTCGGTCTGGCCTGCGGAGTGGTATCCATCCAAGGGGAAACCTACTTCACCTATACCAAGTACTTCTACTACCCGGACCCGAATGACCCTGCAAAGACGAAATTCGACGAGAGTCCGACCATTGTCAAAATGAAGAACCCGTGGACCCTGGAAGGTCCGGAGGGTACAGTGGCCCGGCCGCAATATGACTGGGAGAAGCAGCACGACAATATCAATGAGGGCGCAGCCGTTGTGGAACGTAATGGCAAAACCTTCTTCGCCTATTCGGCCAGCAGCTTCATGAACGATAACTATTCTGTAGGGGTATCCGTGGCCGATGCCGGTTCCGATGTGATGCAGGCACAGTCCTGGGTGAAGCATCCCGAGCCGGTTATGAAAAGATCGGACGAGAACAGCTCCTACGGTCCGGGCTCCCCCCTGTTCCTGAAGTCCGAGGACGATACCGAGGATTGGATTATGTATCACGGCATACCGACCCACGGGCAAGGCGGCGGGAACCGGGGCATCAGAGCCCAGCGCTTCCACTGGGATGATCATGATTACATCAATCTTGGAATTCCTTCTAACCCCGGCACTGTCCTGAACAGACCCTCCGGCGAGGAGAGAAGCGAAATCTATGAGGCCGAGGACGCCAGCCTGTCAGGAGTGTCCCGGATCATCGGCAAAAGCGGTTATGCTTCCGGCGGCCTGTATGAGAAATTCAGCAACAGCAGTGACAATAACTATGCAGAGTTTACAGTGAACACCAACGCACAAGGAACCTACTCACTGGATTTCAGATACAACAACAATACGCCAAGCGCGGTTAACATGAAATTAAAAGTCAACGGGGGGGCAGCCCGGGATCTCTCTTTTGCCTCCAACGCAGGCTTTGATGCCAACTTCGATATCCACTCCGTGCATAATATACAGCTCAATGCCGGAAGCAACACGATCCGGTTATCCGGCAAGAGCGGTCTGGCCCTGGATGCGATGATTATCAAAAGAAGCAGCCTGTACCAGGCCGAAGATGCCGTGCTGTCAGGCAATGCCAGGATTGACAGAGACCATGCGGGATATAGCGGAACCGGATTTGCCGGCGGCTTATGGATTGCAAATTCTGGGGTCACCTTCAAGGTCAATGCTGCCAGCGCAGGCAGCTATTCGGTTAATCTGGGCTACAGCTTAGGGTTTGACGATGACAGAACCCTGAGTATGTATGTGAACGGGCAAAAGATTAAGCGGGTCGATTTCTTCAGCCTGGGCAACTGGGACCGCTGGGCCGACCGTTATGACAATGTTTTCCTCAGAGAAGGGGAAAATACGATTATGTACAAATATGACGCCGGCGACACCGGCAATGTCAATCTGGACTATATCACGGTCACCGAAGCAACCACTTGGCATTATGGCGCAGAGGATGCCAAGCTGACCGGTGCGGCTGACACTTCTGTCGTGTACGCCAAAGACGGCAACATGGGGACCGGTTATATAACCGGACTATCCGCTGCGAACTCCTCGGTAGAGTTTGCTGTAAATGTTGAGAATGCGGCGTCCTATGATGTGAAATTGCGATATGCAAAAGCTGATGCAGGCAAAACCCTGGCCCTCTACTTAAACGGCACCCGGATCAGGAGCATTACCCTCCCCGCCACCGGCGGGCCTGCGGTCTGGAAGGAGCAGCTTGAGACGCTGAGCCTGAAGCAGAGCAAGAACATCATTACCTACAAGAACGAAACGGACAATTCCGGCATGATCAATATCGACAGTATTCATCTGACCAAGCGCACCCCCTGGAGGTACCAGGCGGAAGATGCCGCCAGAACCGGAAGCCTGCAGATTGCCAGAGATCATCTATGGTATGAGGGCAACGGATTTGTCGGCGGATTTGAGCAGACAGGAGATTCGCTGAAGTTCGAGGTCAACGTTCCTAATACAGCGGCCTATACCTCAACCCTGCGCTACTCCGGCGCACAAAGCTCCAACATCACCATGTCGATGTACGTTAACGGGCAGAGAATCAAGCAAATCTCCCTGACCCCGACTGCGAATTGGGAGATGTGGGCCAACAGCACCGAGTCCGTGAACCTGAAGTCCGGTAAGAATGTCATTCAATTCATCCGTGAACAGGGCGATACCGGAAGATTCAATATCGACAGCCTCACCATTGATAAGACAAGCGGCGGATTCATGAGCTCCATTGCCAAGAAGATCATTCCTGAAAAAATGGTCAAAATCCAGCCGAAGCACAGCGGAAAAGCGCTGGATGTAGACCGGGTATCCAGTGATCCGCTGGCGGTCATTAACCAATGGGCGAACGGCGACGGCAATAATCAGCTGTGGAGATTCCTGGATCTCGGCACGGGATATTACCAGATCCAATCGGTTCACAGCGGCCTGGTTATTGATCTTCTTCCCGGCTCAGCGACACAGCAGCTCTGTCAGAATACGATGGCCAAGGGAACGATACCGGATAGCCAGCAGTGGAAGCTGGTGAAAGACGGGGACTATTACAAGATCGTGAACAAAAGAAATAATAAAGTCATTACTGTAGAAGGCGCATCGAACAATAACGGTGCAGCCGTGCGGGTAGCTGATGACCAGGGCAAAGATAATCAGCGTATGAAAATCGAAATCCGCAACCTCAGCAACAGTGAGATCAGCGCCTTAAGCGAGCTGGGCGGGCGTTATGAGGTAACCTTTAACGCGAGTGGCGGAAGTCCGGAGCAGACGGTTGTTCAGGCTGTATACGGAGAAGCGTTGACTCCTCCGGCAGTCACGAAGGAAGGCTATGAGCTGGAGGGCTGGTACAACGAGGCTGAGAAATGGGATTTTGCCGCCCGTACCGTGCCTGGCGCATTAACGCTGACGGCGAAATGGGAGCTTAAAGCGCCGGAGGTGCAGATCGTCAGTGAAGGCGCGATGCGGGCAGGCTCAGACGGAGTGCTCCGCGCCGCAGGCCAAGGTACAGGAACCCTGTCCTACACCTGGTATGTGGACAAGGGAGATGGCTACGGCGAGCCGGTTGGTTCAGGTGACAGGCTGCTGCTTCCGGCGCTGTCGGAAGCGATGAGCGGGTACCGGTATAAGGCCGTTGTGACCGGCGAAGGCGGCTTAACCGGCGAGCAGGAATACATCCTGCAGGTGCTTCCGGCCGATGCCGAATGGACCCCTCCGGGATTCGGTATAGATCTTCCCTCCCGGCTGGAGACCGTCGCGGGCGAGCCGTTGACGCTGCTGGTTGAGCCTACGGGAGATGTAGCGTCCATAGCGTGGGAGATGAAACGCCCTGACGGCGGGGATTGGCTGCCTGCAAGCGTTACCGGAGCGGTATATCGCTTCACCCCGGGAATGGAGGATGACGGAACACAGTACCGTGTTGTACTGACCGGAGCAGCAGAAGTGGATTCGGTACGCGTTACCGGAACAGAGCTTAGCCTTAAGGTGTATCCGGCGTATGAGCTTCCTTCCATCGAGTCATTCACGGCTTCGGCTAATCCGGTAGCCGGGGGAGATTCCGTTACCTTTACCGTTGTAGCCAGCTCGGTCTACGGAGAGCTGAGCTACCGCTGGCTGAAGAATGACCTTGTGCTGGACGGCGCCACCCGCAGCAGTCTGACTATTGAGAAGGCCGGGGCTGCGGATGCAGGAGCATACAAGGCTGAAGTAAGTAATAGCCGTATCATCGGTAACCGTTCTTATTCGGATACGGTCAGTACCGGGACCATTGATCTGACCGTCAGCCTTCCGGTGGTAACACCAACGGACCCTCCGGTGACGCCGGCAGGTCCGCCAGTATCAACGGCAACTCCTAAGCCGGCACCGCAGCCAACTGCAACGCCGGGTCCGGCGGTTGCTGTCATTACAGCTGCTCAGCTAAGCGGTCCGGGGACCGACGGAGTGGTTACGGTGCAGGTGGGGCAAGCGGCTGCAGTGGAGCTTCCGGTGAATGCCGGGGAGCTGCTGGGAACCCGTTCCCTGCGTGTGCAGGGAGACGGAATTGAGCTTGTGCTGGCGCCGGAGCTGCTGAAGCAGCTGGCGGAAGCCGTGCCTGCGGACGGGCGCAGCGGTGCCAAGCTTCTGCTGACCGCAGAGCCAAAGACGCTGGCCGCAGCGGCGCTGAAGGCCGAAGCAGGCGTCACGCTTAAGGGCAAGCTGATGAATTATGATCTTATCGCGTCCGGTGCGGATGGCAAGATCCACCGGCTGGACAAATATCCGGTTCCGGTAAGCCTCAGCTGGCCCGCCGCTGGACTTGATCCGAAGCTGCTTGGCCTGTACCGTGTGGAGAGTGACGGTACGCTCACCTACCTGGGCGGTGCAGCGGAAGGCAGCGGGTTGAAGGGGCTTCTTGACGGCAGCGGCACCTACGCGCTGCTGGAGTATTCCAAGCAATTCGACGATGTTCCGGATTCACACTGGGCCTTTGACGCGCTGCGCGAGCTGTCGGCGAAGCATCTGATCCGGGGCATCTCCGAGCAGGCTTATCAGCCGGACCGGAATATTACCCGGGCTGAATTCGCACAGCTCATGGCGAACACGCTGCAGTTAAGCGGCAGCGGTAGCGGTAGCAGCGGTAGCAGCAGCGACAGTGCCAGCGACAGTGCCAGCGGTAGCGACAGTGCCAGCGGTAGCGACAGTGCCAGCGGTAGCGACAACAGTAGCGGTAACGGCAACGGTAGCGATAGCGACAACAGCAGCCGCAGCTTCACAGATGTGCCGCAAGGCGCATGGTATCAGAAGGCGCTCTCCGGCATGGTCGAGGCCGGCCTGATTACCGGACGGACTCCAGAATCCTTCCAGCCGAATGCAGCGATCAGCCGGGAGGAGATGACCGTCATTCTGATGCGGGCGTATCAGCTCCGGCAGGGAACCACCCTTCCGGCTGCTGCGCTCAGCCCTTCCTTCAAGGATGCCGGCAGCATCTCCGGCTGGGCAGCGGAACAAGTGGCGGCAGCGGCTTCGCTCCGCCTGGTGCAAGGGCGGGCTGACGGCACCTTCGCTCCGAAGGCTCCCGCCACTCGTGCCGAAGCTGCGCAGCTCCTGCTGAATTATCTGAAGAAATAAGTCTTTGGCGGCAAGCGGATATTAACTGCTCTGTAAGGCATAAATAAGGCGTTCCTCCTGGAATAGCATCCGGGGGAGCGCCTCTTGCTGTCCTCAAGCTTTATTATCCAGCTCCCCGCATGCAAGCCTCTGGCTTTTCCCTTTAACTGAAATTAACTACATGCAAGGAGGTGCGCGCTTTAGCCGTTGAAGCTCTCCCGCCAAATCCATGTTCCATCGCGCCAGGGATCATATTTAAACAACTGATTGTATTTCCTGCAATAGAACTCTCATATTTTGCTGCGAAATGGGATTCTATTGTATTTCGTACAGTAAGATGTTGCATTTCAGGTGAAAAATGGCCTTTGCTCGAGATTCAACTGTACAGAATGCAATAGAGCCCACATTTTTAGCCATTTTTACAGATTCTAATGTACAAAATGCAATTGCTATTGCTCTATCTACAACATTCCCCTCACAAACTCGGCCCCACCCCGAGATTGTTGTACAAATGTCATCATTTCTCCACCACCCAGCAGCAATACGGAGCAAATCCTGCATTTCGTGCAGGAATCCGGCTTACATGCCGGTAAATTGAGAGCCTAGGCTGCATAATGTGCAACATTTCCGCCTTGGCCTCTTGTGCCGGGCCTTCTTCTGTCTGCCAAGTAATCTGTCCGCCGGATAATCCCATTCCCTGCAATAAAAAACACCTTCAAGATTGTCTCCCTGTCTTACGGCAGGTTCCATTCTCTTGAAGGTGTTTTGGATGGGTCTCACTTTGTCGGGACTGTTCTGGCACCGATTACTTTGCTGCACTCTGGATCATGCCCGCAAGGGCGGCAATTTCCTCAGGATCACGCGTTGCCCCCAGGATGATCCAGCCGCTGCACTGACTGCGCGGCCCGAGATAGACCGTTTCACCGTCTATCGTTTTTTGCTGCATGGAATTGGGCCGCGTTTTGCATGGCTCCAGAGCATACATCCAGTCGGTGACCGCCCGTTTGGCGATCAGTGAACGCGGATAGCATTGCAGGGAACGGATCACATAGGCTGCGGTATCCTGCCCGGCGTTCACCAGCATCTCGGCGGTCAGCCCGCCGCTTCCGGCTGCGGCTGCGGGGTAGCCGCAGACCTGCGGCAGATCGGACAACCCTGCCACCAGCTGGGGAACGTATTGATAACAGCGGATCGGGTCCAGCCGGGTTCCGGCATCGTAGACAGCCAACGGATCCGCTTCCGGCGGGGCAGAGTCACGGAGCAGCATTTTCTCAGGCAGGACCGGCAGGATATAACTCCCCCCGCCCGCCATGAAGGACCCTGCCAGCTGGATATGGTATCCGTCATCAACGGGTTGGACGGAATCTGTTACATTTTGCACCGTATCCTCCCGGAACAGGTCAGCCGCTCCGTAAGGGGTAATGATGCGGACTGTTTTCTGATACACAGGCGACATTCCATACCCTCTCACCGGAATGTCACCCTCCAGGCAGATGTGCTGCTCATCCCAGCTCAGCCGCACCGATTCCGGCAGCGCCGGGGAATAGGACCCCGTCCCATGGACAGTTCTGACCTCATCCGGGGTGCCGAAGATTTCAGGGCCTATAGCAGCTACAGCCGCATAGAACCCTGAATCCCAGCCCGATTGCTCATTATCGGTCAGATCTACATGATCCGGATGAAGCAGATACCGCTCATCCCGCTCCCAGCTGATCTTCCCGGCATCCAGCCTGATTTCCCCGATATCCATCCCCCGCTCCAGTATCACAGTGAAGAGCAGCCGACCATTGCATATGGTCAACAGATGCATTTGCGAGCCGAAGCGGTCTCTAATCAGCGTCAGACTGACATAACCGCCTTCCGGCAGCGCTTGTGGAAGGTCCGGCTGCAGCCCGGCCAGCGTCAAACTACCAATTTGCTCAGTGTTCATCCAAATGCTCCTTCCGTCCGCCCATCAGCCATCCAACCATTCATTCCTTCACACCGATCAGCCAAGCATTCATTCCCTCTCCGCCCACCAGCAACCGAACCATTCATTCCTTCACACCGATCAGCCAAGCACTCATTCCCTCTCCGCCCACCAGCAACCCAACCATTCATTCCTTCACGCCCACCAGTCACCCAGCCGTTCATCCCCGTCGGCCGATTTTTCATTCGGACGCTTCCCCTCCGGCATGTCCCGCTATGCCGATATGGCTAAGCAGATATACTGGTTCCAGCTGTTCGAAGCTGGTCACAATAAGGTGAGCGCGGGCAAGCAGCCCGCTGTCTCCGATGCCAACCACGCGCATGCCTGCCCGGACCGCACCCTCTACACCGGCTGCTGCATCCTCGAATACGCAGCAGCCGGCCGGGTCTGCGCCAAGTAATCGGGCGGCCTGCAGGAACACCTCCGGGTCCGGCTTCGCCCGGGTGACGCTGTTCCCGTCCACCACCGCATCAAACAGCGGCCGGATGCTCACCTTCTCCAGAATCAGCGGAGCGTTCTTACTGGCCGAGGCAATCGCCGTCCTGATCCCTTGTGAACGCAGTTGCCCAACGAAATCCGCAACCCCCGGCAGTACATCGGCAGGCGTAAGCGTCTGTAGATACTCCTTGTACCACTCATTTTTACGGGAGGCCAGATCCTCCTTGTGCTCTGCCGTCAGATCCGTAATCCCCCCGGCCCGCAGCAGAAGCTCCAGCGATTCCATGCGGCTGACACCCTTCAGCTGTTCATTCTCTCTTTCACTGAAAGCGAACCCCAGCTCTTCGGCAAGGCGCCTCCAGGCCTGATAGTGGAACTTTGCGGTATCGACAATGACACCGTCCAGATCAAAGATAGCTGCCTCCAACGGTTGCACCTGCAACTGGGTTCCCTCCATTCAGCTTCTGTACTTCATATGCACCCGGGTGAATGGTGATCTGGTAGCGCTCTCCCCGCCAGGCCACGGTGAAGCTCAGCTCCTCCCAGCCTTCGGGCAGCCGGGGCTCCAGCTCAATACTCTCACTCCACATCGCACTCTTCAGCCCGGCGAACCCGTATACGATCAGCTGCCACAAGCCGCCGCAATTGGCGATGTGAATCCCCTCGGCAGCACCCTTTTTCTCAGGTGAGAGATCAATATCCATCACCCGCTGCAGAAAAGCGCCCGCAGCCCCCCTCTGCCCGAGCCAGGAGGCCACAATGCCGTGAACCGCCGCCGACAACGAGGAATCATGAGTTGTAATCGGCTCATAATAAGCGTAGGACGCCTGCATCTGCTCCAGGGTGAATTCCTGCGGGAACAGCATCATTAATTCCAGCACATCTGCCTGCTTAAGCGCCTTGGAGCGGTAATTACGCTCCTGGGAGATGAAATGGCCGAAGGGACGCGACCGGTCGGTCCAGATGCCCGCAAAATCCACCTCAGCGTAAGAGGCAAAATCGTCCGATTGCGGAACAATTTCGCTCCGGCTGTCATACGGCAGCCTCAGCTTCTCCGCCGTATGCCGGAAGAGCTCCCGCTCACCGGGACGGATATCCAGCCGCTCCGCCGCAGCCGCATAGCTGTCCGGGCTCCCCACTTCCAGGCTGTCGAGACAGGCAACGGTCTGCTCCAGACTGAACTTAACCATCCGGTTGGTGAAGGCATTGTTGCGGGTAAAAGGCAAATATTCATCCGGTCCCATCACGCCGAGCAGCTCGGCTGTCCCCTCCTGGTTCCAATCCACCCGGCCGCACCAATAACGGGCCGTCTCCACCAGAATGTCAATCCCGTAATGCTCCAGGAATTCATCATCTCCGGTCGCCCTAACGTAATGGTATAGCGCATAGACGATGTCCGCTGTTATATGAATTTCATGATCGGCATATTGCCAGTTGGCACATTGCTCTTCCCCGCCCAAGGAGGACTCCCAGGCATACCGTGCTCCCCGGTATCCATATTTCCGTGCGTTGCTTCTGGCTCCGTCCAGCGTATGATAACGGAACAGAAGCAGATTGCGGGCCGCCTGCGGATGGGTGTGCAGGAAGAAGGGCAGCAGATTAATCTCTGTGTCCCAGAAATATCTGCCGAAATAAGCTTCTCCGGCATACCCCTTGGCACAGATGGCCACCCGGTCATCCTTCTCCGCATTCGCACGGATGAGATGATAGAGTGAGGCGCGGACGCTTAGTTGTGCTGCATCGTCTCCCTTAATACCGATATCGGCTGCCTGCCACTTGCTCCTCCAGCTGCCGGCATGCCGGTTATACAGTTGCTCCCAGCCTAATTCACGTGCGCGGCGGAGCTGTTCATGCGCCCTGTCGTACATCGTTCCTTCTTCCCTGTCACGGTCCGTGGTCACCGCAGTCAGCTTGCTGACCGTCAGCCGGTCCCCGGCCCGCAGAGCTAATTCCCCGCGCTGCGCAGCCATCATCTCTGTGACGCCGGCCTGCCAGTCCACCGCTTCAGATACTTCAAGAGCCGACAGCATAATGATCCGGTTGCCCTCCTCGGTAAGTGTCTCAAGTGACAGCATACCTTCGGATTCCGCCAAGGGAATGACCTGAGCAAAATGATTCATCCCGTTGGTCCGCACATCTCCCCGCAGAGTCGCCGCCAGCTCCAGCCGGCCTTCACCTGCCAGCACCTCCACCTGGACCTGCTGGATACACAGATGGGTATCCGCCAGACTGAGGTAGCGGCTATAAGTACACTTAAGATGCACACCTTCTGCTGTCTCCCACAGAAATGAACGGTGTAGCATCCCATCCCGCAGGTCCAGCCAGCGGCTGTAGCTGCTGATCCGGCAGCGGTCCATATCCAGAGACTCGCCCCCTGACCGGAATTCAAGCCCCAGGACATAGGGGAGATTGACAATCTCCTCCTTCAGCAGCGGATGCTGCGCAACAATGCCAGGGATGAAGGTGCCCTGCTTGGATTTGGGGTGCCGTGGCTTCTCCAGCGTAACGTTATCAGGAAAGCGCAGATATTCCTCATTCTGCGGCGCATCGCTGCACCCTTCCTCAAAGCTTCCGCGCATATGCATATAGCCGTTCCCTTGGGTAAAAAGCCCTTCATAATGCTTATGCAGCCGGGCTTCATACCCATCTTCCTTCAGGCACCACAGGTTATCCTCATTCATCTGCAACCCTCCATTCTCCGGTAACTTTCACTGTCATTCCCGTCCGCCTGCTCATCCCTTCACCGCTCCCGCAGCAAGGCCGGATACAACCTGCTCCTGCAGCAGTATATACACCACAATACTCGGGATGATCACGACCATCGTGGCCGCGAACATGACGCCGTAATCACTGGCGAACTGGCTTTTGAAATAATAGAGCGCAAGCGGCAGGGTACGGCTCTGATTCCCTGTCGTCAGAATAATAGCGAACTGAAACTCATTCCAGCAGAGCAGGAACTGCATCACACCGGCCGTGCCGAAGCCCGGCTTCGAGATCGGCAGAATAATCCGGAAGAAGGTCTGGATGAAGCTGGCGCCATCCAGATAAGCCGATTCTTCCATTTCCTTCGGGATTGTCAGGAAGTAACTCGATAGAATGTAGAGCGAGACCGGCAAGCCGAAGCCGGTATATACGATAATCAGTCCAATCAGCTTGTCGTACAGTCCAAGCGTATTCACCGTCAAGTACAGCGGCTGCAGCATCGCCGCTCCCGGAATCAGGAGCGACAGCGAGAAGGCTCCCATCAATAGCTTCTTGCCGCGGAATTTGAAGCGCGCCAGGACATAGGCTGCCATACCGAGCAGCAGCAGATTGAGCAGGGTTCCGAAGATCCCCACGATTACACTGTTGATGTAGAAGCGGGAGATCGGCGCTATTTGGAAGGCCTTCGTGTAATTGGAGAAGCGGAAGCTGCTTGGCCAGCCGAGCGAATTGCTCAGAATCTCGGCATTGGTCTTGAACGAAGCGAGCAGCACCCACAGGAACGGACCCAGCGACAACAGGACAATCAGGATTACAAATCCATACTTAAGAACACCCAAACCTTTTTTCAACATTCTCACCCCATCCGCTCCATTCAGTTTTGGGAGCTGCCTATTCTGAACAGATTTCGGCACAGCAGGACAAAAATCAAGCCAAAGCCGATTAGGAAGACGCCCACGGAATTGGAATAACCGAAGTTATTGTCCATGAGTGCGGTCTTGTAGATATAGATAGGCAGGTTCATCGTCTCATTGCCGGGTCCGCCGCCTGTAGTCATCAGAATAATATCCATCTTCTGCAGCATGCTGGTTCCGGACAGAATCACGCAGGTGCCGATAATATTGCGCAGCATGGGAATCACAATGTACAGATTAATCTTCAGCGTGCTGGCCCCGTCGATCCACGCCGATTCATACAGACTGTCCGGAATGGCTGCGATCTCAGCCAGAATCAGGATCGTAACCACCGCCGCATAGGGCAGCCAGGTCATCGTGACAGAGAAGAAGGCCGTGGCATAATCCATGAACCAGTTCTGGGAGTAATCCGCATTCCCGAATAAGCGGGCAATACTGTTCACCGCACCAAAGTCAGGATTGAGCATACACAGAAACAGCATCCCTACGGCTGCACCCGAGATAATATTCGGAAACATGTAGACCGTGCGCGCGAACTTCCAGTAGAATTCCTTCATACTGAGAATGATCGCGAACAGGGTGCCGATGGCCACGTGAACCGTAGACTGCAGCAGGACCCAGACACCTGTATTCAGTGCGCTTTGGCGAAAATCGGCATCATCCGTAAACAGCTGGATATAGTTAGTGAGACCGTTAAATACCGGGCTGCGTCCGGCCGACCATTCCGTAAAGGAGGTGCCGAACAGAATCACAAGTGAGACAGCATAGACAAGAATAAACAATATTACAGTCGGTAACAGGAAAAGCGTGATATACCCTCTATTTTTCCTAACCATCCATATGGTCCTCCCCAATCCTCAGCTTACATAACTGCTTTATTTATTCTTGGCGGCAATATCCGTCAGTTCCCGGGCAATCTCTTCGGCAGTTGCCTTGCCGGCTACCAGCTTCGGATACAGGTTCTTCCAGGCATCCGTTACGTTCGGGAAGACGATGGAGTCGAGTGTCCGGTAATGAAGCTGCGTCTTTTGGGCGACGGTGATCGACTCGACCATGATCGGATATTTCTCTTTCAGAGCATCTGAGGGCTGAACTTCACTCGACACCGGCATTACATTGCCGTATTCAAGCGCGATGGTCTGCCCTTCAAGCCCTGTTTTGAACTTGATGAATTTCTCGGCGGCATCGCGGGTTTCCGGCGTTTTGGCTCCGATCATATAGCCGACCTCATAGGTGGAGATCAGACTGTTGTTCGGGTAGGCGGCAACGCCCACTTTTTGATCGAAGCCTTCAGCGGATTTGGTCGGGTCGCTGAAATCACCGATCATCCACGGACCATTGGCAATCATCGCTGCCTTGCCCTGGCTGAACGCGTTCGCTGCATTGGCATATCCCGCTCCCAGCGCATCCTTCGTCGTATACTTATCCAGCAGCTCCTTCATCATGTTAAGCGCCTGAATCATTTCCGGCGTATTGAAGTTGGCAGGGTGCAGAGTGTTCATGAACGCTTTGCCGTTATCCCCGTTCGTACCGATCATCGCCGCAAGAATCAGGTTACTCGTCCAGGCATTCTCCCCGGTCATCAGGGCAAGCGGTACATAGCCTGCAGCCTTCAGCTTCTCGTTGTTGCTCATGAATTCATCCCAGGTCTCCGCCGGTTTGATTCCTGCCTTCCCGAACATTTCTTTATTGTAAAAGTAGCCGATGTTCTGCTTCTGATCGCTGATCGACCAGACCTTGCCGTCCCGTGTATTGGAGGCAAGGGCGTCTTCTCCGATAGCGGCCTTCCATTCCGCATCTTTATCCAGATATTCATTGAAAGGGGTTGCAAGATTGCCTTTGATCAGAACATCATTAATCCCGTCCTTGCCCATGACGACATCCGGAACATCCCCGGAAGCGGCCAGAATTTTGATCTTGTCAACATAGGCGGCATCGCTTGGAATCTCTTCAACCACAACCTCCACTTCATTGCCGTATTTGGCATTGAACTGCTTGATCTGTTCTTCCTCCATCTTGGCTGACGCATGTGTGCCTACCCGGAAGGTCAGATAGGAGATTTTGACCGGCGCTTTAGCCGCAGGCGTAGCATTCCCCGCGCCCGCTGATGCCTCAGCCCCGCCTTTATCCGCTGAATTCCCCGATCCGCAGGCTGAAATGGACAGGGCCAGAATCAGAGTACTCGCCAGAGTAATGCCTGTTTTATACCGTGGTCTTTTCAAATGAAATCCCCCTTAAATAATGTTGGCCTCATACACAGGGCGTAAATTGTGCGCCCGTTGCAGTTTGTTACAGCTCTCATTGTAGAACAAAGAAAACGGCGAATGAATTCGTTTTTCCGTATACTCTTTTATAATATCTTGAGCAAATCAGTTAAGGCGGCGGGGTAGCTGAAAGGGCTTTCAGATTTCTTTAACTCTTCTTCGTTATCTTTACCACATTGGCCAAAAGGGCCCGTTTTCCCCCTGCCCGGCTATTCGCCATCCGCCAAAAATTATATAATACCTTTAAATCTATGAATCATCACCAAGGAGCAGTCTGCATGTCCAACAAGCCTATCCTGCGATGGCTCAGCCTTCGCCCGGTTTCCGAATTATTCTCCCGTATTCCCGTCAGGAATAAAATTGTAATTATCATCGTTCTGCTGATTCTTCTGCCGATGACCTTCGCCGGCTGCTATTTCTATTGGAACATCTCCCAGATTCTAACCAGGAACGCCAATGCCAATCTGTCTCTTCTGATCCGCCAGACCAACGATAATATTGAGAAATCCTTTCAGATTATCGATAACACCTCCCTGCATTTTCTCTCCAACAAAATGTTAAGAAACTGGTTAATCGACGATATGTCGCTGAGCGATGATTTCTACAAGAAATTCGTCAACAAAACCGAAATAGAAGAGGACCTGAAGTATAGTCTCATGTTCAACAATGCCTGGAATATCAGCCTGTTATCTACGGCTTTTGTATTTTTTGATAGCGACAACTATGTATCCGTTCTCAAGACACCGCCCAATATTGAACAGACCAATAAGAACAATCTCGCTGTCTATCAATCGGTGAATGGCAGAATGGTCAGAGGCAAGGAGATTCTGAAGCCAAGCCCCGGTGACCCCACCATTTATTTCACACGCGTCATGTCCAATATCAATCTTCCCGAGCAGCGTCTGGTGCTGATCTTCGGCACGAATGAGGCAGATTTGGCAGAGGAGTATTCCGGCCTGCTCGATTTCACCGGTGCGCTGGCCTATATCATTGATAACAAGGGAATCATTTACTCCAGTGCTGGGAAGCAGGAGCTCGGCTCAGTGGTTCCTTCCGACATTCTAGCCCTCAAGAACAACACCGAGGTAAAGGAGGTGAAGCTGGGCCAGGAGACCTATTTAGCAGCTTCCCGAAGCATCGGCACCACTGGGCTTACCTTCATTGCCGGCATCCCGAAGAAGCAGGTGCTCTCCAGACTATCCGGAAGCATGCACAACTACATATGGATCATCACCCTGATTGCCTTCGTCTCCCTGGCGGCAGGCATTCTGATTTCTCTGCGTTTTACCCGGGTCGTCCGTGATCTCCTGCGGAGTATCCGTAAAGTGAAGAAGGGGGATTACAACTCCAAGATGCCTGCATACAAGGATGCAGAGCTGAATCAGCTAAGCAACACCTTCAACCATATGACAGACGAGATCAGCTATCTCATTAAGGAAGTGTACGAGAAGCACCTGCTGATTAAGGAGTCGGAGATCAAATTTTTGCAAGCCCAGATGAATCCCCATTTCCTGTTCAATACGCTCATTACCATCGGCTACAAAGCCAAATTGTCCAGAGATGAGACCGTTTACAGAATGGTATCCTCCCTTACGGAGCTGCTGCAGGCAAGTATTTATTCGAACAGCCTGGCCAAGATTCCGATTCGTCAGGAGCTGGATTTCATCAAATTCTATCTCTATCTGCAGAAGGAGCGGTTTGAAGATAAGCTGGAGTATACGATTCAGATCGAGGATGATGCCTTGCTGGATCTGCTGCTGCCCAAGCTGAGCGCCCAGCCGCTGGTAGAGAATGCGGTGGTGCACGGTGTGGAGAAAAAGCTGGGCAAGGGTATGATCCATATTCATATCTACCGCCGGAACGGCTCGGTCTTTTTTGAAATCAAGGATAATGGCAACGGATTTGACCAGATTCCGCAGGATTGGAATAATTTCGAGAACCTCACCATACGCAAACAGGGACACAACAACATTGGCCTGATAAATACACATAAGCGGGTGAAGCTGATTTATGGCGAGCCTTATGGAATTGAGGTCGAGAGCGAACCGGGGGCAGGCTCCAAGGTTACACTTCACATACCGACAGATTTGGGGGAATGATTACATGTATAATGTCATGATTGTCGATGATGAGCCTGTTATCAAAAAAGGGCTGCAATGCTTTATTGACTGGAGCTTGCTGCACTGCGAGGTTAGCTGTGAGGCTTCCAACGGGCTGGAAGCCGTAGAACTGCTGGGCTATTATGATATCGATATTATTGTTACCGATGTCCGTATGCCGGGGATGGATGGCCTTGCCCTATCGGACTATGTGCACCGGAACTTCCCGCAGATCAAGGTTATCATTCTGACAGCCTTCGCAGATTTCTCCTATGCCCAGACGGCTATTCAATATGAGGTGGTCGATTTTGTCATCAAGACCAATCCCACGGAGCAGATTCCCCGGGCCATTGAAAAAGCAACGCGGCTGCTGGAAAAGGAACAAGAGCAGAAGCAGAAGCTAAGACAGCTGGAGAGCAAGATTCATGACAATCTGTCTGAAATCAGCGAGAAATTTCTGAAGGAGGCCGTCGAAGGCCTGATCAGCGATGAAGCCGGTTTATTCAGCCGCTCCAGAGAGCTGGGACTGCAGCTGGAGAACTATTTCGGGGTCTATATGGAGGTTAAGGATATGCCCGGCCCCCATGCCTCTGCTGGAGCGCAGACCAATGATCATCACCGGTTCCTGGCCTCCATCCGCCAGTTCCTTACCCTGGCGTTCGCGGAACGCCCCTTTTATATTCTGAATATGGAGAAAAACACCCTTCTGGCGATTGTCTCCATGGGCAGCGGCAATGCGGCAGTATCCACCCAGACCCTGCTCACGATCAGCAACGAAATTCTGGCCATGGCCGAGCACTTCCGGCAATACCATGTCAATATCGGCATCAGCCTGCTGCACCGGGATGTGCTGACCCTGCCCGGAGCTTACCAGGAGGCCCGCGAGGCGCTGCAGGGCAGCTTTTATAACGATAATTATGTTGCCGTGTATATGCCTCATGCGAGCCAGACCCTCACTCCCGGTGCTCCTCCCCATCATGCTGCCGAGCAGATTGCCGAATATCTGCAGCAAGGACAGAGCGATCAGGCTCTCCAGCAGCTGGATCAGCTGCTCAAGAGCTACCGGAACCACCAAGAGCCGATGGAGAATGTAAAAGTAGCTTGCCTGCTTATCGCGTCCTACTGCTTCCGTCTGCTGAGTGCGAGCCAGCCCTTCGAACCGCAGATGGATGAGAACCAGTCGGCGGTGTACAAGCACATTCAAGAGAGCAAGAGCATCCAGGTGCTCGCAGATATCCTCATGCGCCTCATTCAGAGCTGCTCGAAGGCCATTGCGCAGAATGACAACCAGCCCAATTACATCGTCATCGAATGCCAGAAATATATACGGGAACATTACAACCAGAACCTGAATCTGCAGATTATTGCCGACCATATCCATATCAACAGCAGCTACCTCAGCCGCCTGTACAAAAAAGTAACCGGCGAGTCCATCATCGACGTCATCAATAAATACCGGATTGAAATGGCCAAGAAGCTGCTGCGCAACCCTGCCAGCAAAGTCTTTGAAGTCGCCGAAGCCGTCGGCATTGAGACCCCGGCCTATTTCACCCATGTCTTCTCCAAGTACACCGGGATGAGCCCCAAGGAATACAAGCTGAATTATTCACAGTTGAATTAACGGCAAAAGTCTCTGAGTTTACAAAATTCTTTTTATTTCTAAAATTATCATTAATAAAAATAGAGCCTGAAAGCAGGGCTAAATCAGTTATTATAGTTTCAGTGCAATAAAAAGAACAAAATGCCTGCGGCATCCCGAATGTGATCGGTTTTTCGACCATATCCGGCCCACACGCCTCTGCCTCACCGAATGTAGTCGGTTTTTCGAACATATCCGGCCCACACGCTTCTGCCGCACCAATTGTGGTCGGTTTTTCGAACATATCCGGCCCACACGCTTCTGCCGCACCGAATGTAGTCGGTTTTTCGACCATATCCGGCCCACTCGCCTCTGCCGCATCGAATGTGGCCGGTTTTTTGACCATATCCGGCTGTTCGGTCAAATCAGCGAAGTCATTCCTATTATTGATCCAGAATATAGTCATCCTGCCGATGCTCCAAGACACTTACCCCCAACTTTATGGACAACTTATCCACATCGGACGTAAATCATAATTTCCTAATCAACAACAAAAGGGTTATGACATTGTCCAAAATACAATGTCATAACCCTTTTGTTAGTACCGGCGAGAGGACTCGAACCTCCACGGTTTCCCACTCGATTTTGAGTCGAGCGCGTCTGCCATTCCGCCACGCCGGCTTAATATCTTATATATCCGCTATGGATAATTAAATTTTAGATGAAAACCATTCAATAGAATAATAATGGCGCGCCCTGAGAGATACGGATGCTATGCATCCGATTGCGAAGTTATGCTATCGAAGCTTATGCGTAAGCGAACTCGTTCGAATCTGAAGGACACTTTGTTAAATCAGAGAAGTATTAATGGCGCGCCCTGAGAGATTCGAACTCCCGACCTTTTGATTCGTAGTCAAACGCTCTATCCAGCTGAGCTAAGGGCGCAAAATATGGAGCGGACGACGGGAATCGAACCCGCGACCCTCGCCTTGGCAAGGCGATGCTCTACCGCTGAGCCACGTCCGCACACGGTATGTATTCAATTGCTTCAATAAAAATGGCGGAACCGACGGGATTCGAACCCGCGATCTCCTGCGTGACAGGCAGGCATGTTAGGCCAACTACACCACGGTTCCAAAATAATATTGCGGGGGCAGGATTTGAACCTGCGGCCTTCGGGTTATGAGCCCGACGAGCTACCGGGCTGCTCCACCCCGCGTCAGTAATAAAATATTCTCTTCTTGCTAGTTAAGTCTCCATGGTGGAGGCTGAGGGGTTCGAACCCCCGACCCTCTGCTTGTAAGGCAGATGCTCTCCCAGCTGAGCTAAGCCTCCATCGAAGAAGCAACTTAATGATCATAACACATTTTTATGAGATATACAACCATTAATTTATCAAAGATGAAATTGGTGACTCGTATGGGATACTCTTCACTTCGTTACGAGATTGCGATGTAATCCTTACGAAGCTTATGCTTCAACGAACCCTGGGAATTCTCATCCCATCACTCAAAGAAGAAATTGGTGACTCGTATGGGATTCGAACCCATGTTACCTCCGTGAAAGGGAGGTGTCTTAACCCCTTGACCAACGAGCCAAATTAGCAAACAATCTTTCGACAACAAAAAATATTATATCATATAAACTAGATTAATACAATAGAAATATTATTATTCTATTCATTGTATGCACAATCAAAAAACAAAAAACCACCATTGATAATCAACAGTGGTCTTAAGTGCTTGGCAACGTCCTACTCTCCCAGGACCCTTCGGTCCAAGTACCATCGGCGCTGGAGGGCTTAACGGTCGTGTTCGGGATGGGTACGTGTGGAACCCCTCCGCTATCGCCACCAAACGTGATTTTTGCGCTGCGTGGACATCTGTGAGATCACTCCCGCAAAATATCAATCCTTTGAAAGAACCTGCAGCTTAAAATCTTTCAGGAAATTGATTCCTGAAAACTGAATCCGAAACGAATCTGCGAATTATTTTTTGGATAAGCCCTCGACCGATTAGTATTGGTCAGCTCCATGCATTGCTGCACTTCCACCTCCAACCTATCTACCTCGTCGTCTTCAAGGGGTCTTACATACTGGGAAATCTCATCTTGAGGGGGGCTTCACGCTTAGATGCTTTCAGCGCTTATCCCGTCCGTACGTAGCTACTCAGCCATGCTCCTGGCGGAACAACTGATGCACCAGCGGTACGTCCATCCCGGTCCTCTCGTACTAAGGACAGCTCCTCTCAAATTTCCTGCGCCCACGACAGATAGGGACCGAACTGTCTCACGACGTTCTGAACCCAGCTCGCGTACCGCTTTAATGGGCGAACAGCCCAACCCTTGGGACCTACTTCAGCCCCAGGATGCGATGAGCCGACATCGAGGTGCCAAACCTCCCCGTCGATGTGGACTCTTGGGGGAGATAAGCCTGTTATCCCCAGGGTAGCTTTTATCCGTTGAGCGATGGCCCTTCCATGCGGTACCACCGGATCACTAAGTCCGACTTTCGTCCCTGCTCGACTTGTAGGTCTCGCAGTCAAGCTCCCTTATGCCTTTGCACTCTGCGAATGATTTCCAACCATTCTGAGGGAACCTTTGAACGCCTCCGTTACTCTTTAGGAGGCGACCGCCCCAGTCAAACTGCCCGCCTGACACGGTCCCCGTACCCGATGAGGGCACTAGGTTAGAACCTAGATACGATCAGGGTGGTATCCCAACGGCGCCTCCGCAGAAGCTTGCGCTCCTGCCTCACCGGCTCCCACCTATCCTGTACAGATCGTACCCAAATTCAATATCAAGCTGCAGTAAAGCTCCATGGGGTCTTTCCGTCTTGTCGCGGGTAACCTGCATCTTCACAGGTATTAAAATTTCACCGGATCTCTCGTTGAGACAGCGCCCAAGTCGTTACGCCATTCGTGCGGGTCAGAATTTACCTGACAAGGAATTTCGCTACCTTAGGACCGTTATAGTTACGGCCGCCGTTTACTGGGGCTTCGGTTCACAGCTTCGGGTTACCCCTAACCGCTCCCCTTAACCTTCCAGCACCGGGCAGGCGTCAGCCCGTATACTTCGCCTTGCGGCTTCGCACAGACCTGTGTTTTTGCTAAACAGTCGCTTGGGCCTTTTCACTGCGGCCCCCTCGGGCTATTCACCCTACCGAGGCACCCCTTCTCCCGAAGTTACGGGGTCATTTTGCCGAGTTCCTTAACGAGAGTTCTTCCGCGCGCCTTAGAATTCTCTTCTCGCCTACCTGTGTCGGTTTGCGGTACGGGCACCTTCTCCTGACTAGAGGCTTTTCTTGGCAGTGTGAGATCATGACCTTCGCTACTATAATTTTCGCTCCCCATCACAGCCCAGCCTTACGGTGTGCGGATTTGCCTGCACACCAGCCTCACTGCTTAGACGGACATCCATCAGTCCGCGTCACTACCCTCCTGCGTCACCCCATCGCTCATAGCGGATTACGGTGGTACAGTAATTTCAAACTGTTGTCCTTCGACTACGCCTGTCGGCCTCGCCTTAGGTCCCGACTTACCCTGAGCGGACGAGCCTTCCTCAGGAAACCTTGGGCTTTCGGCGGATCAGATTCTCACTGATCTTTTCGTTACTCATACCGGCATTCTCACTTGTATACTCTCCAGCGCTCCTTACGGTACACCTTCAACGTATATACAACGCTCCCCTACCCCAGATACATACGTATCTAGCCATAGCTTCGGTGGTGTGTTTAGCCCCGTTACATTTTCGGCGCAGAGTCACTCGACCAGTGAGCTATTACGCACTCTTTCAATGGTGGCTGCTTCTAAGCCAACATCCTGGTTGTCTGTGCAACTCCACATCCTTTCCCACTTAACACACACTTGGGGACCTTAGCTGATGGTCTGGGCTGTTTCCCTTTTGACAATGGATCTTAGCACTCACTGTCTGACTCCCGGCAAGAAGTAAATGGCATTCGGAGTTTGACTGAGCTTGGTAACCCTTGCGGGCCCCGCACCCAATCAGTGCTCTACCTCCACCACTCCATTCACCGAGGCTAGCCCTAAAGCTATTTCGGGGAGAACCAGCTATCTCCGAGTTCGATTGGAATTTCTCCGCTACCCCCACCTCATCCCCGCATTTTTCAACATGCGTGGGTTCGGGCCTCCAGTGCGTGTTACCGCACCTTCACCCTGGACAGGGGTAGATCACACGGTTTCGGGTCTACGTCCACATACTTAGTCGCCCTATTCAGACTCGCTTTCGCTGCGGCTCCGGCTTCTCACCTTAACCTTGCATGTTAAACGTAACTCGCCGGTTCATTCTACAAAAGGCACGCCATCACCCATAGAAAGGGCTCTGACTTTTTGTAAGCACACGGTTTCAGGTTCTATTTCACTCCCCTTCCGGGGTGCTTTTCACCTTTCCCTCACGGTACTGTTTCACTATCGGTCGCCAGGTAGTATTTAGCCTTAGCAGATGGTCCTGCTGGATTCATACGGGGTTTCACGTGCCCCGCACTACTCGGGATCCGTCTCGGAGAGAACACAGTTTAGGCTACAGGGCTTTTACCTCTATCGCGGGCCTTTCCAGACCTCTTCGCCTACTCTATTCCTTTGTAACTCCATGTGAGACGTCCCACAACCCCAAGAGGCAAGCCCCTTGGTTTAGGCTGTTCCGCGTTCGCTCGCCGCTACTGACGGAATCACTATTGTTTTCTCTTCCTCAGGGTACTTAGATGTTTCAGTTCCCCTGGTCTGCCTCTGCGTATCCTATGTATTCAGATACGAGTAACTGCGAATTACCACAGCTGGGTTTCCCCATTCGGACACCCCCGGATCAAAGCTTGCTTACAGCTCCCCGAGGCAGTTTCGTTGTTCGCCACGTCCTTCATCGGCTCCTGGCGCCTAGGCATCCTCCGTGTGCTCTTAGTAGCTTAACCAACGTTCCGGCATTTGGCTTGTTTGCACAATCCAAAACCTTCACTTTGTAGCAACTAATAACTATTTCAACTTGCTTACACAAGTTTCAGCTAAAAGATGTTCTAAAACGCAAATTCGTTTCGGTATCCAGTTTTCAAGGATCAAGTTGAGAGCTTAAACTCTCAAAACTGACCAACGAGTGAGTAACTAGCCGACCGGCTAGATTTAAGATTTGAATGTCTTCGTTGCAGAAGACGATTCTCCATAGAAAGGAGGTGATCCAGCCGCACCTTCCGATACGGCTACCTTGTTACGACTTCACCCCAATCATCTACCCCACCTTCGGCGGCTGGCTCCCTTGCGGGTTACCCCACCGACTTCGGGTGTTGTAAACTCTCGTGGTGTGACGGGCGGTGTGTACAAGACCCGGGAACGTATTCACCGCGGCATGCTGATCCGCGATTACTAGCAATTCCGACTTCATGCAGGCGAGTTGCAGCCTGCAATCCGAACTGAGACCGGCTTTGCTGGGATTGGCTCCACCTCGCGGCTTCGCTTCCCGTTGTACCGGCCATTGTAGTACGTGTGTAGCCCAGGTCATAAGGGGCATGATGATTTGACGTCATCCCCACCTTCCTCCGGTTTGTCACCGGCAGTCACTCTAGAGTGCCCAGCTTCACCTGCTGGCAACTAAAGTCAAGGGTTGCGCTCGTTGCGGGACTTAACCCAACATCTCACGACACGAGCTGACGACAACCATGCACCACCTGTCTCAACTTTCCCCGAAGGGCACCTGATGCATCTCTGCTTCGTTAGTTGGATGTCAAGACCTGGTAAGGTTCTTCGCGTTGCTTCGAATTAAACCACATACTCCACTGCTTGTGCGGGTCCCCGTCAATTCCTTTGAGTTTCAGTCTTGCGACCGTACTCCCCAGGCGGAGTGCTTACTGTGTTAACTTCGGCACCAAGGGTATCGAAACCCCTAACACCTAGCACTCATCGTTTACGGCGTGGACTACCAGGGTATCTAATCCTGTTTGCTCCCCACGCTTTCGCGCCTCAGCGTCAGTTACAGCCCAGAAAGTCGCCTTCGCCACTGGTGTTCCTCCACATATCTACGCATTTCACCGCTACACGTGGAATTCCACTTTCCTCTTCTGTACTCAAGTCACCCAGTTTCCAGTGCGACCTCAGGTTGAGCCCAAGGTTTAAACACCAGACTTAAATAACCGCCTGCGCGCGCTTTACGCCCAATAATTCCGGACAACGCTTGCCCCCTACGTATTACCGCGGCTGCTGGCACGTAGTTAGCCGGGGCTTTCTTCTCAGGTACCGTCACTCCGGCAGCAGTTACTCTACCGGACGTTCTTCCCTGGCAACAGAGCTTTACGATCCGAAAACCTTCATCACTCACGCGGCGTTGCTCCGTCAGGCTTGCGCCCATTGCGGAAGATTCCCTACTGCTGCCTCCCGTAGGAGTCTGGGCCGTGTCTCAGTCCCAGTGTGGCCGTTCACCCTCTCAGGTCGGCTACGCATCGTCGCCTTGGTGGGCCGTTACCCCACCAACTAGCTAATGCGCCGCAGGCCCATCCCCAAGCAGCAGATTGCTCCGCCTTTCATTCTCTCCTCAGGAGAAGAAAGAAATTATCCGGTATTAGCTACCGTTTCCGGTAGTTATCCCAGGCTTGAGGGCAGGTTGCCTACGTGTTACTCACCCGTCCGCCGCTAAGTTTGAAAGGAAGCAAGCTCCCTTTCAAACTTCGCTCGACTTGCATGTATTAGGCACGCCGCCAGCGTTCGTCCTGAGCCAGGATCAAACTCTCCAAATTGGTATTTAGAAAGAGCGATTGCTCATTTTGAAACATCTGACGAGAATGGTTACATTCTCTAATTTCGGATCTCACCGAAGTGATCTCCAGATACTCACTCGTTGTTCAGTTTTCAAAGATCAAGCTCGTTGTTAGCGCCGCTCACCGCGTCACCAGCAACTTTTATAATATAACATGTTCTTCTTATGAATGCAACACTTATTTTCGATGAAGCAAAGTGTGTATTCATCAGAGCAACATGTCCAACCTTCTTGCAAGGCACCTGCCTTGCGACTGGATATATAATATAGCATGATATATACCTGCTAACAACCCTTAATTTCTACCATTTTTTGAGATAGTACTATAGACTTTCATAGATATCCTATACAAGCCTCTATACCTGTATAAGCATGCCCAAAAGCACATGCCGGCCCTCATATCTAGCAGGACCTGCATGTGCAACCCTCTCCTTAGGGACTATCCTCTTAATTCGGAATCCAAGGAGTGTGATTTTTCTTATCTGTACTTGAACGTCCGCTTGAGTTCGAACGCGGCTTGGCGTGGGCCTTATCCTTGGCGGCAGAGGTCTGGCTGGAGGTTTTCGCTTTTGCCGCTGCCGGTTTGGATTTCCCTGGTTTTGTATCCTTTGCTGCTGTGGCCTCAGTGCGCCCTTTATCCGGCACTTCCTCCGCTTCCTCCACTACAGGCTCAGGAATCTGAATCTCGGGTACGCGGTTGTGGGCGAAATTCTCCATGCCCGGATAAGCCGGATATGGCGGAATATTCGATACCATAGGCTGTTCATACATCGGTGACACCGCGTTAGGCATGGCATTCATTCCTCCGGCATAAGGAGAGACCATCCCCATCTGCGGCATGCCGTACACCGGATACCCGTTATACATCGGCTGCTCATAAGGATAGGGCTGAATCGACATTGCGCCGCATCCGCAGGAAGGCCACGGAAGATTAACCTGCTCATTCTGGTACTGCGGAGCAAACGCAGCATTGTCACTGACAGGGCTGACTCCTGACATATTCACATTGTCATAATCCGGTGCTGCATTAGGATACCATGCTCCTGGGTATTGTCCAGGCGGACAAGGATTAACCGGCTGAGCATAGAACGGCGGGCATTCCGGCATAAACGCTGCAGGCTGAACATAACTTGGAGCGTTATTCATGTTATTCATGTTATTCATATTGTTCATATTGTTCATATTCATATTGTCCATTGGCTCATATACGGGATACACGGGTGCATAATTCATAAAATAAGGATTCTCGCTGAGGCCGGGATAGCCATCGTTCTTTCCCCACGGCGAGGTTTTACCCTCATCCCAGGCGGCAGGCTGAACCTCTGACTTATGATGCACTTCTTTGGTTTTCTCTTTCTGCGCGGGAACAGAGATTTGCACATACAAGCTTTGTTTCTCATGGACGGCTTCCTGAACCGGTTTGACTTCCGGCGCTTTGTTAGGTGCAGGGTTAGGTGCAGGAACCGCCAACGGGATAGGGACTGCTTCTGCAACAGGTGCAGGAACTGGCGCCGGTGCGGGAGCCGGCTTTTCGATGACACCAGTGTAGGTTTTACCGCCAATCGCCGTTTTATCGACCACTGCCGGAGCGGTGGACTGAGCCTGAATTGGGGTCGTATTAGCTTTTACCGGATCGATGGATTGGGCCTGGATTGGAGCAGTACTGACTTTCTTAGGGATATTCACGACTTCACCCGTCATCAGTGCATTAGGGTTCTTAAGCTGCGGGTTGGCATCAATCATATCCTTGAGTGTAACTCCCCAAGCCTTGGAGAGCTTCCATAAGGTATCGCCCTGCTTGACTGTATGCTTATAGTAGATATCGTTGTTGTCCGGAACAGGCAGAGCTACGGGCGCAGCCGGGATCTTAACCTTGTCTCCTACAGCAAGTACATCTGGATTGGTGATTTGCGGATTGGCCTCGATTATTTTTTGCAGCGGCACTCCATACTTCTGTGATAACGCAAACAGCGAATCACCTTGCTTAACAATGTGTATTTTCACGCAGCATTTACCTCCTAAAAGTATCTATTGATCGGCACTGCACCCCGGTTCAGGGATGATAGCCCTCCAGATTCGGTAGTTGCGGTACAGCCGCCTCCTTCGTTACTACATCTTATGCAGCCCATGGGCGAATGACATCCCTATATGCAAAAAAAATCCTTCCATGCTTGGCATGAAAGGATTTTTCTCTATTCGCTCACGCGAAATTACTGTACTATTCCCAAACCTTATAGCCGTCTTTATCAACCACATTGCGGAATTCTTCCAGCAATTGCAGGGTAATCGGCCCGGCCTGGCCGGAACCGATGACTCTGCCGTCGATCTCACGGGCAGCAATAACTTCAGCCGCTGTTCCGGTGAAGAAGACTTCATCGGCAATATAGACATCATGCATGGTGAACGGCTCTTCCTTCAGCGGCAGTCCCAGCTTCTCACACAGCTCAATGATCGCCAGACGGGTGATTCCCTCCAGGGCGCCCAGGTAACAAGGCGGTGTATAGACTACCCCTCTTTTGATAATGAAGATATTATCGCCGGAGCCTTCGGTTACATACCCTTGAGCGTTCATCATGATCGCTTCATCGGCTTCCGCCAGATTCGACTGAATCTTCACCAGAATATTGTTGAGATAGTTCAGCGATTTGATCTTCGGATTCAGGGCATCCGGGAGATTGCGGCGCTGGGAGACCGATACGGCACGAAGTCCGTTCACATAAGCCTGCTCCGGGTAGATGGCGAGCTGCTCAACAATGATAATTACACTCGCTTTGGGGCAGCGGCGCGGATCAAGACCCAGGTTGCCGGGACCGCGTGATACGATCAGCCGGATGTACCCGTCCCGCATTTCGTTCAGGCGGATTGTCTCGGCCATGGCCTCCAGCATCTCATCATAGGTCAGCGGAATGTCCAGCATAATCGACTTCGCCGAATCATACAGCCTGTCCAGATGCTCCTTGCACTTGAAGATGTTGCCGTTATAAATACGGATACCTTCAAAGATTCCGTCTCCATATAAAAAACCGTGATCGAATACGGACACCATTGCCTTGTCCTTCGTTACATGTTGTCCATCCAGATAGATCCATTGCTCAGCCATGAACTTACTGCACCTCCGCTTTCTCTTCCTCATAGGTGTATGTGGGATAAGACCCCAGAATCCGTACCTGACAGCCCAAGGCTTTGATCTCTTCAATCGCACCCGGGAGCAGTACCGATTCTATCGGTTCCAGCACATCAATATAGAAATAATAAGTACCCAGCTTCTTCTTCGTCGGCCGTGATTCAATACGGGACAAGTTCAGCTTACGCCAGGCAAAAGCAGCCAACACCTGATGCAGCGCACCAGGGAAATCCTCGGGCAGCGTAACAAGAATACTCGTCTTGTCTCCACTGCTCTTCTGCGGAAGCTCCAGCTTCTGCGGACCAACCAGCACGAACCGCGTGTAATTGTTATTATGGTCTGTAATCTGGCGTTCCACAACCTCCAGCCCGTGCGTAGCGGCTCCAAGCGCGGTACCGATGGCAGCCCAGCCTTTACCGGGATTGCCCTTCACAATCTCCACCGCTTCAGAGGTGCTTCCCACAGCTTCCAGCTCAGCCCAGGGCATAGCCTTACGGATGAACTGCGTGCATTGCGCCATAGCCACCGGATGGGACAGAATCTTGACAATCTTCGTATAATCCTTGTCCCCGTTCTCCTTCGTGAATTCCTGCGGACAGCTGATGAGATTCTGTATCGACGGGAAAATCCACTCCGCCTGCATCGGCAGGTTCACTTCATTAATGAGCCAGTCGATATGCAGGCTGACCGAGCCTTCTATCGTGTTCTCAATCGGAATGACACTGTAATCGGTGACTCCGCCAGCCGTGGACAGAAAGACATCGGAGATGAGCTTATGATGCTCCAGATGAGCAGGGTTACCGCCAAATAAATGCAGCAGCGCTTCATGCGAGACGGAGCCCTGAGGCAATAACGCTATCGATTTCATGACTGTAATTCTCCTTTTATCATATCCAAAAATGATTCGTTTTGCATCCCGTTTCTTTCAAGCAGCTCTGCCGTGACGCCCGTATGGCATGGGGACAGCCATACGGTACGGGAAGAAATCCCGTTCTCCTGCATGGTCTCTGTCAAAAACAGCTCCAGCTCCTGCTTCCGCTGCTCACTGCGGTCCACCATACATAACAGGGTCGGGCCTGCACCGCTAAGCGCAATCCCCAGCGCGCCGTGGCCCGGAGCTTCAGCCAGCAGCTTCTCCATTCCCGGCACCAGCGGTGCACGGTAGGGCTGATGCAGCCGGTCCTGCATCGCTGTGCCAATCAGGTCCAGCCGTCCTGCGGCTAACGCTGCAGTGAGCAGCGAGGTATGGCTGATGTTATGAACCGCATCGCTCACTGTTACCTCCGCAGGCAGTGCCTCTCTGGCCTTGACGGTCTCCAGCTCGAATTCAGGAATGACCACCAGGAATTCCAGCTCCTGCGGCGGCTCAATGCGGATGTAATCGGCATGCTCGCCGTCCCATACGGCCGTAATAATTCCGCCGAAGAGCGAGGCCCCGACATTGTCGGGATGCTTCTCGATCGCTGTAGCCATATCGAACAGCTTCCCCGGACTAAGCGGTGAACCTATCATAGCATTAGCCGCAGCCAGCGCGCCAACAATGGCCGAAGCACTGCTGCCAAGCCCGCGGGTTAGCGGGATTTCCGAATACATGGAGATGGACAGCTCCGGAACCTGGACCCCGGCCTCTGCAAATACCATTTGCGCAACCTTGTAGAGCAGATTGCTTTTGTCCCGGGGAAGACCGGCCATCTCATCTCCATACAGATGAAATACGGTTTCAGCCGCTTCCTCCATTTCAATCCAGGCATACAGCGACAGCGCCATGCCCAGCGTATCGAAGCCCGGACCGAGATTGGCGGTGCTGGCAGGGACCTTCACTCTAGACCTTCCGTAAATACTCATGGCGGGTAAATCTCCTTCATTATATTTGCGCGCAAGCCCTGTGTTCCATGGACACCTGCGATATTTAGCCTTCTACACGGTAATGGCTTTTGATACGGTGAATGACATTCAGTTGCTCCAGGTGGCGCAGCACTTTGTTCATGCTGGCTCTGCTGGCGTTATGTGTGACAATGATAATTTCGGCATCAGGATTATTAGGATTGGCCTGCTGCACAACGGAATCCAGACTGACATCATATTCGGCAAACACCTGGGTAATCTTCGCCAGTACACCCGCCTTGTCATCGACATGGAGCAGCAGGAAGTTTTTGTAATAGATATCCTCGTCACTCTTCAGCTTCTTCTGCTTGTACGGCACAATCTGCTTAAGCCCGTTAACCCCCAGCTTCAGGTTCTTGATAACCGCCACCAGATCCGCCACAATCGAGGTTGCCGTAGGCATCGCCCCTGCTCCCGCACCGTAGAACATCGTCTCACCTACAGCTTCACCATATACATATACCGCATTAAAGACGCCGTTCACGGAGGCTATCGGGTGGTTCGTACGGATCATCGTAGGCTGGACGCTAATGCTGAATGCTTCATCCTGGCGTTCGGCAATTCCGAGCAGCTTCATCTCGTACCCCAGCCGTTTGGCAAAAGCCATATCCTCCTTGCTGACGCCGGAAATCCCGCTTACACTGACATCGCTCAGCTCCACATTGGTCCGGAAGCCCAGCGTGCCCAGAATCGCCATCTTGCGGGCTGCATCCAGTCCCTCCACATCGGACGTCGGATCAGACTCGGCATACCCCAGCTCCTGCGCTTCCCGCAGTGCGTCGAGGTAAGATGCGCCTTCCTGGCTCATTTTGCTGAGGATATAGTTGGTCGTCCCGTTCACAATCCCCATAATCTTCATAATCTTATCCGAGGAAAAGCCTTCGATCAGCGTGCGGATAATCGGAATGCCTCCAGCCACACTCGCCTCATAGAACACATCGCACTGCTTCTCCTGCGCCTTAGCCAGAATCTCCGAGCCGTGCAGGGCCATCAGGTCCTTATTGGCTGTTACAATATGCTTGCCGCGCTCCAGTGCCTCCAGGATGTACTCCTTCGTCCCTGCGATCCCGCCCATGACCTCAACAATGACATCAATCTCCGGGTCACGGATAACGGCCCATGGATCATCGGTAATCTTGGACGGGTCCACTTCGATATCACGCGGCTTCTCCGTATTCTTCACGGCAATCCGTTCAATCAGGATCGGCGAGCCCACCTGGCTGCTCAAATCCTCCTGATTTCCTTCTACAATACGGACAACGCCCGTACCCACAGTACCCAGACCCAGCAGACCTACTCTAACCGGCTTCATTCGTATTCTCACCCCTGACCAATAATTAACGCACGCTTCACACCGGGAATTGCCTTGAGACTGTCCAGCAAGTCGCCCAGCTCTTCATTCAGATGGGAGATCTCGACAGAGATCACCACATTGGCCCGCCCCTGCAGCGGGATACTCTGATGGATGGTCAGCACATTCGCCCCGTGAACAGCCACAGAACCGAGCACCTTGGACAGCATGCCTGACTCGTGCTCCAGATCAATCGAGATCGTCACAATGCGCTCGCGCTCCAGCTGATGAATTAAGTGTATCCCATCTTTGTATTTATAAAAAGCACTGCGGCTAAGCCCGACCTGTTCCACGCCCTCGTGTACGGTTTTGGCATCTCCTGCTTCCAGCAGCTGCTTGACCTGCATGGTCTTCAGCACCGCATCGGGCAATATGTCCTCCCGGACCAAATAATAGCGTTCTTTCACGAACGTCCTCACCCCAAAGACTTTTGTATGTACATAGTGGACATTATACGGGATTGAAGGCTTTTATTGCAATAACTTTCTGCAAACAAGCGAAAAAGACTGTCCCCCTATTAGCTAGGAGGAACAGCCTTCACCTGCAGAACCCGGTCAGCTGTAAGCAATGGTCGTCCCGCAGTAATCACAGCTGGTAGATTGGTTGGGAGCTACCGTATTCTGTGCCCCGCAGCCGGGACAACGGAAAGATTTGGGAAGCTGCTGCGGCCTCGGCTGCTGATAGGACGGCTGCCTTGCAGGCTGCGAGAAGGGAGAGGCATCTGCCTGCCCCACCTGGGCCTGCGGCACTGCATCCGCTCCTTCATGGAAGAGAAGCCCGGAGTCCAGCACCCCGTACTTCTGCAGATAGATAAGATCTCTGTTCACATCGCCTTCGCTCTGCCCGGTGCGGTCAGCCAGATTCCCGGTATAGCGGACTCTGCCTACGGTAATCAATTGCACATATTGATTCGCTAGCTGGGCGAACCGGAACCTGGCCTTGGCTGCACTTCTGGCAAATACGGCCGCAGGCAGAAGCGTTATCAATGAGAACATAATTAACATTCCAATTAACGTACCAGTATCAACGGCGACTTCACTGAAGATGGAATTGACGACAATTCCCATCAACTGCACGAAGCCGCCCACAAATACATGGAACAACAGACTATAATTGACGGGCTTGCGGTAATTTTTATAATGGGTGCTCAGCATGCGTACCAGCGCAAGCACGAGCCCCAACGGCATAAACAAATATCCGGCACCGATAGTTACAATATCAAAAGTAGTCCGCTCATACTTAGGCAGACTATCAGAGGGCTGTCCTTCCCGGCCCGGCAGCAGTCCGCCCGGCTGATTCCCTATCCCCATTGCTGTCTATTCCTCCTATTTAAGCGCCGCCAGCTCCAGGTTACGCCGCTGGAGCGTGCCGGCAATACTCTCCGTTAATTCCTCTGTCTCTGTGTCCCAGCGGGCCGGCAGCTCCTTCAGGACAAGCAGCAGCGCCACATGGTCATGCAGCAGAGAGATCTGCTGCCTAATGATGTCTTCCGTGGCATACAATCCCGGTCTCGATACCGGGTCACTGTAGCGGAATTTCTCCTCCAGAGAATCAATCAGTTCTACCAGCCTGCTTGCCTCAGAATGCTTCCAGGTGCCGGCAATCCCTCTGATCTCCTGCAACTCCTGCATGTGAGTACGCAGGCTCCGCGAAGCGTCCGCAGCCCTGCGCTCCCCGGAGGCAGCATTCCAGCCATACCCGGCAGTAGCTGCGAGCACGAGGGCAGCTATAATCAGGATAAGCAGCTGCTCTCCCGCATACCAGAGCGGACTCAGCTCCAGAAGCCAGTCCAGCAGAATAGCCGAAGCAAGTACCGCTGCCAGATAGAAGGCTATAATTACAGCTCCGCTGATGAATACCGGTGAAGTCCGGCCCGCTTCAGGAGCACGGCGCAGCCATAGCATGCAATATACATAAACCACAGTCTCTGCCATACATACAGCAAGCAGAGTCACTACGAAGCGCGGCAGCGATTCCGAGAATCCAAGTGTGAAGAAGGCACCGGCAGTAACTGCCAGCACAGCAGCATAAAGGACAGTAACAAGACCCGTATATGACCTCTGCCTCTGCATTCCGTTCACCCGTTAGCCGCTCTGGTGCCGCACTCTGGACAGAATTTCTGTCCGGGCTTCAGCTCATGCCCGCAGCCTGCGCACTTCAGGATCAGGCCTTCTCCGCAATGCGGACAGAATCTGGCACCAGGGATGACCGCCTTGCCGCAGCTAGGGCATACCTCATTCTCCGCCTCCGGCGGGGGTTGCAGACTGCGGCCGCAGCCGGTACAGAAGCGGGCATCTGCCGGATTAACGGTTCCGCAGCCCGAGCAGGATTTAGAAGCAGTATGAGGTGCTTGCTGACTGCCTGTACTGCCGTCGAGGGACATGTTCCGGGTCATCCGGGTGGCTATCTCAGCCGCAGGTCCGGCCAGCCCGAAGCCCATGCCGAGCCCCAGCCCCGCATTCATCATGCCCGCCCCTATATTGCCAGGATTGCCTGCTGCCTCCTCCATGGCATCGAAGCTTCGTTCCTGCTGGTAGGTGAAGCCGATAATGTCCATCTCCGCTTTTTTGGCCAAGGCTTCCTTGAGGCGTTGGGTTGCCGGATCATCATCAGGAATATTGATCGAATCAATATAGAAGTTATTAAGTTCAATGCCGCTATCCAGGAATGAGGAGGCCAAGCGCCCCTGAATATGCTTGGAGATTTCAACCACGTAGGCGTTGATCTCCAGGATGCTGATTTTTTTGTGCACCAGATAAGAAGAAATGAGTTCATTGATATTAGACATCAGCAGGCCGCGGAAATAACTGATCATCGTATCCTGATCGAAGACCGGCAGCGTGCCTACCAGCTTCAGCAGGAATTTGCGGGGATCTTCGATCCGCACGCCAAACTGCCCGAAGGCCCGGACCGCTACCATGAGCTTGTACTTAGGGTCCTGCAGCTGCAGCGGTGCACTGGTCCCCCACTTCACATTCATGGAGTTCATCTTGTTCACAAACCATATCTCTGCGGTGAACGGAGACTTGCCGCCGAATGGCAGATTCACCACATTCGACAGAATCGGAATATTCGCTGTGCTTAAGGTGTGGCGTCCGGCTGTGAAGGAATCCAGCGCCTCTCCACCCTTGAACAGAATCGCTTCCTGGGATTCATTCACAATCAGCTGTGTCCAGGTCCCCAGCTCCTGGTTCGGATACTTCCAGGCAAAGACACCCGGAGGCCCGTCATATTTGACTACTTCAATAATTGCCATCTGTCCATTCCCTCTTTCCTGACAGGTATGTATGATATACGCAGATTACACCCTTTGGATTCAACTTAACATCACTTATATAATGATTGTAGTAAATTAATCCAGATATATAAAGAAAACTTTTATTAGCAGAAATAGTTTTGCCACCTGTTTAGCAATAAAAAAAGGCCGCATCCCCCTCTCGGAAGATACAGCCGGTAACCTTGCTTCTCTATTAATAGTAGCTGCTGTTCTCTACAAATTCGAATTCAAAATCAGCAATGCGCACGATCGTACCTTCGACAGCACCGCGTCTGCGCAGCTCGGCATCCACACCCATGTGACGCAAAGTACGGGCCAGCCTAAGTATAGCATCATGTGTGCTTAGCTGCATTCTCTTAATCATCCGCTCAATCCGCGGACTGTTGACTACAAAGGCCTCGTTGTCACGGGTAATCGTGAATGAGTTATCCTCTTCCGCTTCCAGCTTATACACCTTGCGCTCTTTGCCGGCCACTTCTTCCACCACCGGAGCCACAGGAATACTGTCAAGAATATCTGTAGCACGGTAGAGCAGCTCCTGAACGCCCTGACGGGTCAGTGAAGAGATCGGCATAATCTCCAGGTCCGGGCGAAGCTCCGCAACACGCTCACGGAAGGAAGCCAGGTTCTCCTCGGAATCAGGCATATCCATCTTGTTCGCCGCCACGATCTGCGGACGGTCAATCAGCGCCGCATTGTACTGCTTCAGCTCATCGTTAATCAGTACCCAGTCTTCAAAAGGATCGCGGCCTTCCGAGCCGGACATATCCACGACATGAATGATGATACGCGTCCGTTCAACGTGGCGCAGGAACTCATGTCCAAGCCCCACCCCTTCACTCGCGCCTTCAATCAGTCCAGGCAGATCCGCCATCACAAAGCTGCGGCCGTCTCCGACATCCACTACACCCAGGTTCGGGGTAATGGTGGTAAAGTGGTACGCTCCGATCTTCGGCTGGGCAGCGGACACGACCGACAGCAGCGTAGATTTGCCCACGCTAGGGAAGCCTACCAGGCCTACGTCCGCCATGACCTTCAGCTCCATTACGATGTAACGCTCCTGACCCTCTTCCCCATTCTCAGCCAGCTCCGGCGCCGTATTGTTCGCCGTCGCAAACCGGGTATTCCCCCGGCCGCCCCGGCCGCCGCGGGCCACTACAACCTGTTGTCCATGACGGGTCATATCGGCAAGGATCTCCTGGGTATCATCATCAATCAGCACCGTACCCGGAGGAATACGCACGATCATATGATCGGCGTTGGCCCCGTGCTGGCTCTTGTTGCGCCCCTTAATTCCCTTATCCGCCTTGAAGTGCCGCTGATAACGGAAATCCATCAGGGTCCGTAAGCCTTCATCCACGCGGAAGATCACATCTCCACCACGGCCGCCATCGCCGCCGGCAGGACCTCCATCCGGTACATACTTCTCCCGGCGAAATGCTACGAGTCCATCTCCGCCGTCTCCGCCTTTTACATAAATCTTAGCCTTATCTACGAACATAAATGTTCACCTTCCTTACATCTCCAGCGGTAACCGCAGTTCCAAATAACCCTTGGCAGGCTGAACCTGCTCCGCCTTCATGATTTTTCCTTGTACTATATTATAAATTTGCCCCTGAAGCAGTTCGGGATTGTCTTGCTCTCCCTCACCTTTGAAAGAGATCAGAATGTCTCTTCCCTCCTGTGAAAAGCTGAGCTCAAGCTTCCGCGTGTCTCCATGCTGTGTTATTCCGCTGTACTGGTACGCTCTAACCGTCTGCATAACTACCGAAGTCAGCTCAGCTCCTACCTCTGGACTCAGCTTGTCCTCCAGCTGGAGCCCTTCCTCTACCTGTATGTCCAGCTCCAGACTGCTTCTGAACGTACGGAAGGATTGCAGATAGAACACCAGGGAAGGTACTCCCAATTTGGCAATACGGCTGTCCAGCGCAATACGCTCCTTTATTCTTTCCACACATTGTACGGATTTATCAGGCTTGCCCAGCTGGATATATCCGTAAAGCACCTGCAGATCATTCATCCAGTCATGACGATGATGATTCAGTGTCCGGTTTGCCGCCTGCTGCAGAGTATTCTCCTGTATACGCAGTTCCTCTTCATATTGACGCCGGTTGTAAACAAAGCTGAATGCAAGCACTGCCGCTACCCAGACTCCGAGCAGCAGGCATGTGAAAAGGGAGGTTTGCCAATACACGAGACCTAAAGGAAACACTGCGGATAACATGACTGCCCAGACCTTACTTTTCCAGGATTTCATTCTTTCTCCCCGTCCCTTGGTTCGCAAAATTGATTCCAATGTAAGCACTGCTTATCTTGCTTCATATTCACCATTTCCCAGTATAACACAGGCTTTCTCCGCAATCACCAGATTCCCCCACAAAGTGTGGCTTAAGCTTCGATACTTACTCAGGTACTTTGCGGGACCCCGAAACAATTTCAAAAAAAGCCCCCGGCACTGATGCCGGAGGCTTCTCATCTTCATAGGTTCCGTAAGCTTACGCTTCCAGTGCCGCTGCTACCGGAGCGACATCCACCGGATACACGCTCACTTTTTTGCGGTCGCGTCCCCAACGTTCGAACTTCACTACGCCGTCCACAAGTGCGAACAGTGTGTCATCTTTACCGATGCCCACGTTCGTGCCCGGGTGGATTTTGGTTCCGCGTTGACGAACCAAGATGTTGCCGCCGGTTACTGCTTGACCGTCAGCCCGTTTCACGCCAAGACGCTTAGAATGGGAATCACGTCCGTTCTTTGTGGAACCAACACCTTTTTTCGATGCGAATAATTGAAGATCCAATTTCAACATGTTGTCAACCTCCTTCTTCAAATGATGACTTCCTGTATCTGAATATATTTCCTGTAGGATTTAGCAATATCCTTGAGCATCAGCACCATGGATTCCAGCAAGAGCTGTACCTTGGCGGAGACTTCGGGATCATTCACGGGAACCAGGGTTCCGCTTAAGAATCCATGATTCATCGAAGTATCCAGAACAACTCCGGTCAGGCTCTCAATCGCATTCACAGTTCCAACGGTAACCGTCGATACACCTGCGCAGACGATATCCTTGCCATTCCTTGCGTATTCCGCATGCCCCTTGACGGCAAAACCGACAATGACACCTTGAGCAGAAGCCCGTGTAATCCGCACGTTAATCATTAACGCACCTTCTTACGCTTGAATCTTCTCGATAGTTACTTTGGTGTACGGTTGACGATGGCCTTGTTTCTTGTGGTAGTTCTTCTTAGGTTTGTATTTGTAAACTACAACCTTATGACCCTTACCATGCTTCTCGACTTTGGCTGTTACAGACGCGCCGCTTACCAGCGGAGTTCCTGCAGTCAAACCACCTTCGTTAGAAACAGCCAAGACACGGTCAAACGTTACGCTTGCGCCGTCTTCAGCTTCCAGCTTCTCAATGAACAAAACATCGCCCTCTTGGACTTTGTATTGTTTACCGCCAGTTTCGATAATTGCATACATTGTACTTGCACCTCCTCATGTCTCAGACTCGCCTAGTCAAGGTGGCAATCCCCGGAGGAATTACGCTTCATCTACCCGATCGGAGCGGTTACAGCATGTGCAGGAATGGAACAACCAAACACATACTTGAAGATATTATCATACATACGGGCCCTAGTCAATATCTCCTTACAAAACATATACAACCTGATCATCTTATCCCTACTCCAGCCATGTCCCAACCTTGCCTGTACCGCCGCAGCACTGGCAGATCACCGGGGCAAATCCGGCGGAATCATGTCTGGCCTTCTTACGGGTCATCTCCAGCAGACCGAGATGGGTCCAGCCGAGAATATGCGTCTTGGTCCGGTCCCTGCTGATAATGCTCTCCAGCTTGTCCGTCACCTGCCTGCGGTGCTCTTCCCGCTCCATATCAATGAAATCAACAATAATAATACCGCCCGTATCCCGGAGCCGGACAAGCCGCCCGATCTCCTCCGCAGCCAGCAGGTTGGTCCGCGTTACCGTATCCTCAAGGTTCGTCCCGCCGGTGTACTGCGCTGTGTTGACGTCAATCACCGTCAAGGCCTCTGTCTCATCCCAGATGAGCGTAGCCCCGCCTTCGAGGATGATCTTACGACTGAAGCTCTTGTGAAGCTGATCCGTCACCCCGTAAGCAGAGAAAATGGACTCCTGCCCCCTGTAGAATCCCACAGGCTTGTACCCTTCAGGAGCCATATCCGACAGGAAGGCTTCCGCCTCCTTAACCGCCTTGGCCGAATCGATCAGCAGCTCATCACGCTGCGGATTGAAGGCATCCCGGATGAACCGCTGGACGATACTCAGATCGCAGTGCAGCAGAGCGGGTGCCTCCACTTCCTTGGAACGCCGCGTAATCATTTCCCACTGCGCCCGCAGAAAAGCCAGATCTCCCTCCACGGCATCCACCGGCTCGTCCTCGGAGACGGTGCGCATAATGAGTCCTTCCTCACCCTGGCGCAGCCGCTCGCCGATGCCTTTGAGCCGGCTGCGCTCCGATTCCCGGCTTATTTTCTTGGAGACCCCGACATATTCGGCAAAAGGCATGTACACCATCCAGCGTCCGGGCAGCGTATAATGCGTGGTTACCCGCGCGCCTTTGCCGCCCCGCGGTTCTTTTCTCACCTGGACGACAATCTCCTGACCGGGCTGCAGCAGCGTCTCAATCGAAGGCTTGACGTCCGGCTGCTTGTCCAGATGGGGATGCAATACATCATCTACGTATAGGAACGCATTCTTTTTCTGTCCGATATCTACAAAAGCCGCCTGCATACCAGGCAGCACATTCATTACCCGGCCTTTATAATAGCTCCCGACCAGACCTTGCTGCTGATCGCGTTCAGCCGCATATTCCACCAGCCTCCCGTTCTCCAGAAGTGCCATGCGGGTAATATGCTGTGTACAGTGAACGATCATTTGTTTCATGGCTTCACCTCTGGTTTGAATCATTTCTCGCTTGTTACTTTCCGAAATACGAAGCAATCAGACGCTGCTCCGGCACAACGGCTACGATGTCTCTGTCGTTATTCATCACATAGATATAATGATAATGGTTACGTTTAAATAGACGCAATATCTCATCCAAAGGTTTCGCGAGCGAGGCAACTATTGGGCGGGCAATACTCTCCGCCAGCAGATACCGCTCATAAATCCGCTCACGGTTCATCAAAAAACCAACAAACCGGTACGGCAAATTACGCTGGTCCGTCCAATTAGAATAGAGCAGAAACGCTCCGATCATCAGCAGGTTAAGGCGGAGGCCGTCCCCGTTCCCAAGCGGAAGCAGGGCGAACCCTATCACAAGCAGGCTGGCCGCAATACTGACTCTGCCGGTCCACAGCAGCGTGTAATAATACGGAAGCAGCAGACTCAGGGCTGCCTGAAGGATTTTGCCGCCGTCCAGCGGAAGCACCGGCAGCAGATTGAACAGAGCGATCATGGCGTTGGCTCCGATAAAATAATCCAGATAGGCGATATTTCCATACTCCACCTGCTTAAGCGCCAGCGCCATCAGAATCATAATTCCGTTCTGCAGCGGACCGGCCAGGGCAATCCCGATCTCACGGACAGCCGTAAGCCGCCCATGATCCTCTATAACCGCAACGCCGCCGAATGGCAGCAGTTGTACCGATCTGACGTTAATTCCGGCCAGCAGGGCCGCACATACATGTCCAAGCTCATGAATGAACACGATCAGAAACAAGGTAAGCAGCTCCAGGAACTGTCCGGTAAGCACGGATACCATGAGAATCAGCACGAAGAGCGGATGCAGTGACAATTCAATGCCGCAGACCCTAATCAAACGATACCACTTCGGCCGGATCAATATAAGTCTTGTCTTTCATAACTGCAAAAAACAGCAACGGGACCCGGGCATCCTCCGTCCCCTGAATCCAGCCTATTTCGTCTCCGCTCTGTACCCAGTCATCCACCGCGAGCCGTGTCCCGCTCAAATGACCGTATTCTGCCGTGATCTCCCCGGTATGGCGGACCGTAATACGGATGCCTCCCCGGGCTTCCTTTGAAACGGCCAGCACACGGCCCGTATCTACACTTTTCACCGTGACACTGGCACTTGAATCGTCTGCCGGTATAATTTCAATGCCATTAAGCGAAGTGGCAAAAGGACGCACAATACTTCCTGCAAGCGGAGCGCTAAGCTCGTGGGCGGCTGTCACCTTCTCCGCCGGTACCTGTTCATCTCCGAAAATCGGAATGAAGGACGGGGCTCCATTGAAATGTTCCTCGTACCACACCTGTGCTGCTGCAAAATCCATATCATTGCTGAGGATGTCTGTAATAAAGTACTGTGCCTTCACGGCCCATGGCTCCTGCACGGCAAAAATGCCCCATACAGCGCCGAAGACAAGCAGACTGGCTACCGTCCGCCGCAGCAGACCAGCACGGAAGCCCTGCCCCGGTCCCCTCCCGTCTTCATCTTCCCAGTGGTTACGCTGCTGCTTCCACATCGTCTCGGGGTCAGGCTCAGGGGAAGAGGCAAATTCATTCCTGTCCCCAGCCCCCCATTCTCTGAAGGAGGGAGGACTGTCAGACAGCCGGAACCGCTCTGGTGCTGGTGCTGCTCCGGCTGCCGGCTTCTCCTCCAGCAGATTCTGTATACGTTTCTTGCGGCGGTTCTTGGACTCTCTCGGGTATTCCATAATGATCCCTCCGGCGGGCTTGTTTTACTTCCATTTTATGAGTGGCGGAAGCCGCTTTAGAACAAGCCCTGTCCAAGTTACTGCACAACAAAAATAAGCCCGCCGGTGATTTCTCAGCAGCGGGCTCTTAACTGAAGATTGCCATGTATAAGTGCGTGGCCGGGATTCAGCCCATTCCAAAAAATTTCTTGAGCTTCTTAAAGGCGCCCGTCTTCTGGTCAAGCTGCATCAGCGGCACCGCATCGCCAAGAATACGCCGGGCAATATTACGGTAGGCGATCGCTGCTAAGGAGTCCGGGTTCATCACAGTAGGCTCCCCGTTGTTCGCCGCCCGGATGACCTGTTCATCATCGGGTACAATCCCGATCAGATCAATATTAAGCACCTGCAGAATATCCTCGATATCAAGCATATCCCCGGACTTGATCAAGCCCTGACGAATCCGGTTGACCACCAGCTTCGGAGATTCTACGGATGACTGCTCCAGGAGACCGATAATCCGGTCCGCATCCCGCACCGCAGCATGTTCCGGAGTGGTGACCACAATGGCTTTGTCAGCACCGGCAATCGCATTGCGGAAGCCGTGCTCAATTCCCGCCGGACAATCGATCAGAACATATTCATACTCCTTCTTAAGCTCCAGAATGATATCCTTGACCTGCTCCGGTGTAACGGCAGTCTTGTCCTTGGTCTGGGCAGCGGGCAGCATGTACAGCTCATCGAAGCGCTTGTCCTTGACCAGCGCCTGATTCAGACGGCAGCGGCCTTCCGCCACATCGACAAGATCATAGATGATCCGGTTCTCCAGCCCCATGACAACATCCAGATTCCGCAGTCCAATGTCGGTATCCACCAGACATACTTTTTTGCCCTGCAAGGCGAGTGCGGTACCAATGTTGGCTGTTGTGGTTGTCTTGCCAACTCCGCCTTTGCCCGAGGTTACGACAATCGCTTCTCCCATGGAGGCTACACCCCTTTAAACACATTTAAATCCTGACGTAACTTCACTATATTATGAATTTTGTCGATTTGCATAGCACCGCCTGATAAGTAGGCAAATTCCATGCTGCTCTCCCGGGTTCCCCATTCATCCGGAGGTCTGCTGATAATCTCAGCAATCCGGAGCTGGGTAGGCGCGAGCAGGGAAGCGGCAATAATGGCCTCCTGGTTACCGTTAATTCCGGCGTGTGCCATCCCTTTGAGTGCTCCAAGAATATAGATATCCCCTGAACAGGTAATGGTCCCTCCCGGATTCACATCCCCGAGGAACAGCAGATTGCCCTCATGATGCAGCACCTGGCCCGAGCGGAGCATTCCGCTCATCATGAACAAGGCTTCCGTATCCTTCTCTTCAGGATCTTCAATAGCTTCAACCGAACGGATTAACAGATTCCCCTGACTCTTGAGGATCTCCAGTACCGCCTCTTTATCTTCTTCAGTAACAGCACGGTTGCCCAGCTTAATATCCACATGCACAATCGGTCCGGTCAGAATATTTTGATGGCTGTGCTCCAGCTTGTAGCGAAGCTCGCTTAAGAGATCGTCAAAGGGACACTTGTCGTCTAGCAGGAATACCAGGCCATCCTTGATGCCCTTAATCCTTACGTGCTTGGATTTAACTGTCATATGCCTGTCCCCCTATCCTCATTCATTCGTGCCGGGCCGGGCAAACTCCTTCTTTGGGTGATAAGAAAATGCTGCTGCAGCTTACGCAGCCTCCTCATCGATAGTCTCTTTCTTCAGCAGCTCCAGCTGGCGCCGGAGCGGAATGTAGAGAAGCAGGCCTGCAGCAAAATGAATGAGCATGGTAGGCAGCATATGATGCAAGAGCGCCCAATTATACGGCTCCTGGCTTAGATTAAACACATTATAGATGGCAAAAAGAATACTGTCCTCCAGCAGGCTGCCCAGCAGCACCACTGTCATCATGAGCGGCAGCGGAGCACGGGGAATCTGGAATATCAGCCCGATCAGGTACGCAGATAAACCCATAGCGAAGGAATGAGCACCCAGTATGCGGCCATAGAAGACCACATCATGCAGCATGCCGAACGACAAACCCAGAATAAGTGCCGAATGCCGGTGATGGTACACCGTTACGAACAGAATGACGATGAAGACGAGATTAGGAATAATCCGCATCTGCCAGCCGTCAGGAATCAGCCAGGGAAGCACTGTACCTTCCACAATAAACAAAAAGAATAACAAAAGTACCAGGACAGGTCTGCGCATCCTCACTATTCTACACGCTCCTCCGTATAGACAACGAAGAGTTCCTTCCAGTCCTGGAATCCTGCCGCCGGCTTGATAATCGCTGTAGAGGTTAATCCGAACTGTCCGATCTTCACTTCTTCCACCGTGCCGATAGGCATACCGCGTGGATATCGTCCGCCAATGCCCGAAGAGATAATGACATCATCCTTGGCAATGGGGTCACCTACGGGAATTTTGTTCATCAGCAGCATTCCGGTCTGCTGGTCATAGCTCTCAATCATTCCAAAGGTTTTGCCTTCCTTGTTAACAGCGGTTGCTGCTATAGGAGGCTGTGAATTGGGGTCGTTGATATCCATCATCGTCATCAGCTTCACGGTAGAGGTGAAGTTACTCACATTGCTTATAACTCCTACAAGCCCCTCTATAGAAGTTACGGACATATTCAGCCTGATGCCATCTTTTGCCCCGAGATCAATAACAAGTGTATTATTGCCCGGTTCTGTCGTTACACTGACCACATTGGAGATAAGATATTCATATTTATATATGTTCTTTTGAGCTTTAGTGAATTGAAGATCCTTTTCATATTGTTCATTCTTGGCTTTAATGAAATTAAATTGTGCCTTATCCCGGGCGTACTGTGCAGCCAGAATCTTAAGCTGCTTGTTCTCTTCGGCCAGCTCTTTCAGATTCCCGATATCTTGGAAGAAGCCCGCTACGTATCCAGCGGGCTTGTAGAACATTTTCTGCACGAATCCGGTCGTATCTCTGAGGAAGTTCTCCGGCCAGGACAGGGTCTTCCTCTGCCCCAGGCTGAAGCCCATCAGAACGATAAACGTAACCAGCGTAATCAGCAATATAAACAGTCGTTTATTGTTAAACAGCTTGAACAATCTCGAGCACCCTCTAATAACCGTATTTCTCCAACCTCAGGGGTTGACGTTCACAGTCCGCATGATCCTAGCGTTTGGAGCGGAGGCCCGAACTGCTGCGGCTCTTGAACAAGTGGATATTCTCCAGCGCCTTGCCTGTGCCGATTGCAACACAGTCCAGCGGATTCTCGGCTACAATCACCGGCATTCCGGTCTCACGCGCCAGCAGCTTGTCCAGGTTGCGCAGAAGTGCGCCGCCGCCTGTAAGCACAATGCCGCGGTCCATAATATCGGCAGCCAGCTCCGGCGGACATTTCTCCAGCGTTACCTTCACGGCTTCAACAATTGCATTCACAGTATCGGACAGAGCTTCGCAGATTTCATCAGAGGTAATGGTCAGCGTCTTCGGCAGACCGGTTACCAGATCGCGTCCGCGGATTTCCATCGTCTCAGCCTTCTCAAGCGGCAGGGCAGAGCCCACATCCATCTTGAGCTGCTCGGAGGTACGTTCACCGATCATAAGGTTATACTGGCGCTTGATGTATTGGATGATAGACTCATCTGCATCATCCCCTGCCACACGTACAGAACGGCTGGTAACAATACCGCCGAGTGAGATTACCGCCACCTCGGTAGTTCCGCCGCCGATATCTACAACCATACTTCCGGTTGGTTCCCATACAGGAAGATCTGCACCGATGGCAGCAGCAAAAGGCTCCTCGATAATGTAAGCTTCCCGCGCGCCGGCCTGCTTCGTAGCATCTTCAACGGCACGCTGTTCAACGGCTGTAATTCCGGATGGCACACAGACCATGACATTCGGATGGCGCTGGAACATCGAGCGCTGCTTCTGGGCCTGGCGGATGAAATATTTGATCATAGTTGCTGTAGTATCGAAATCAGCGATGACCCCGTCCTTCATTGGACGGATGGCACGGATGTTGCCCGGTGTGCGTCCGATCATTTTTTTGGCGGATTCCCCTACTGCTTCTATCGTCTTAGTATCGGTATTAATAGCAACCACGGACGGCTCTCTGACAACGATCCCTTTACCGCGCACGTAGACGAGCGTATTCGCTGTCCCCAAGTCAATTCCTAAGTCTTTCGTAAAACCACCTAACATCTTGTATGCTCCTTTTCCATGTGAATCTAGACAATTGTATTACATGTAGCCTTTCTCTTTCAAACTTACGTAGCTGCTGTCTCCGATCACCAGATGATCCAGCACATCAATGCCGACAATCTCGCCTGCCTGCATCAGCCTGGAAGTCAGTGAGATGTCTTCAGGGCTTGGTGTAGGATCACCGCTCGGATGATTATGTGCGCATATAATTGCTGCGCTGCTGCATTTCATGGCTGCCCGGAACACCTCGCGGGGATGCACAATGGAGGCATTAAGGCTACCCATGGACAATGTTTCCTGCGCAATAACATGATTCTTCGTATTCAGGAACAGACAGATAAAATGCTCCTTCTGCAAATAACGCAGCTGCTCGGTCAGAATCTCCGCCGCGTCCTGGGGACTGCGGATAATGACCGGTCCGGTAAGCCGGGAATTCGCCATCCGTCTTCCCAGCTCTATGCCTGCTTTGAGTTGCACGGCCTTGGCAGGGCCGATGCCGTTAATTGTTGTCAATTCTTCAATGCTCAGATCCGCCAGTCCGCGGAGACCGCCTGCTTGGCTCAAGAGCCGCTGGGCGATAAGAAGGGCTGATTCACGGTGCGCACCTGTGCGCAGCAGGATAGCCAGAAGCTCCGCTTGACTTAATGATTCCGCCCCATAATGCATCATGCGCTCTCGTGGTCGTTCTTCATGGGGGAGGTCACGCAGCATAAATGATTGCGACTCCATCCCTAACCTTCTTTCTTCGGCTACCCTTACCGGTTCAGCACCGAAATGCCAAACCCGGACAACATACCGCTCAGCAGTGACAGCGGCAGACCGACCACGTTAAAATAGCAGCCTTCAATTTCTTCCACCAGGGTGGCGCCCAGTCCTTGTATCGCGTAAGAGCCGGCTTTGTCGGCAGGCTCCCCGGTCGCTATGTAAGCGGAGATTTCCTCTTCGCTCATGGCTCTCATAGTTACAGAGGTTACCCTATGCTCTACCAGGGTACGTCCCTCTGCAGTACCGATGCAGGCCACCCCGGTGTATACCTGATGCGTCCGGCCTTGCAGCATGCCCAGCATTCTGGCGCTGTCCTGCTCATCCGCCGGCTTGCCGAGCACCATGTCGTCAAGCACAACGATCGTATCGCTGCCGATAATAACGGCATCCCGGTCTCCGGCAACAGGAATCACAGCTTCTGCCTTACGCAGAGCCAGATTCCGTACAATAGCTTCAGGACTCCATTCAGGCGGCGTACTCTCATCAGCATCGCTGGACAGCACCTCAAAGGGCAGGCCAAGCGAGGCTAACAGCTCACGCCGCCGCGGCGAACCCGAGGCCAGAATAATATGCCGCGAATTGTCATGCTCCACTGTAATTAACGTCCCTTCCTGATGCTGCCAGCTAAGGCTACAGCCTGCGGTACAGCCATACGGCTGTAATCATCCCGGCAAGACTGAGCAGGCACAGTTTCAAATGGATTGTGATGTCATAGGTTATGATGTCTAAATCGGCTTGCGGCGACCACTTGAGAACAGTCGAAGCTGTAAGAAAAGACAGAGCTTGTACAGGTTCCAGCAGCTTGGCAATCCAGGCTCCGGCCAGCCAGCCCAGAATAAGAAATAACAGCAGTGTTCCTACATTTTTCTTCTTCATTCAAGTCTTCCCTCGCCATTTTTTGACACCCTAATTATTATACGGTGAAACGGAGTGCAATACAAACTCAAAATCCATCCAGGGAATGTTTACCACGTAAGCAGCCTGCGGATCTTATCACAACGCAGGATTACGTCTGGAAATACAGCAATCCCCCGCCGGGCAAATGCCTGGTACGGGGGATCATTTATTTAGTCTATAGTCAGCGGTGCATTACGCCTCAGCTGTCAGCTCATGGCGGACAACAGGCTTTTCTGGCCGGTCAGGAAGCTCATCATGGCCTCCTGCACCTCCCAGAGCAGCCCCTCCGCCTTATTCTTATTGTATTCGTTCAGGGCGGCTATCCCCTGGCTCATGGATTTCTCCAGCCCGTCAGCGATTCTCTGCCCTTCCGGGGTCAGGCCCGGCTCCAGTGCCTTGACTGCCTGGGTCCACTGCATATGGAGATCGCTTACCGCTCCGCCAGCGTTCCCGCTGTCCCCCCCGCCCAGCAGGGAAGCAGACAAGCTGCTGAGCTCGCTTAACAGCTGGCTGCTAAGCTTGAAGTAGCTGTCCACCGCCGCCGCCGTTCCGGTATAGCGGACCTGGTTCACAGCTGGCAGGGCCACTTCTCTCACGTACAGCTCGATGCCCTGCCCCTTAAGGCCATTGCTGAGCAGCTTGGCCTGCTCACGGTCAGGGGACAATCCGGCGTACACACGGTTGCCGTCTGCCGGGTCAAGACCTGCGGCAAGGCCGGCGGTCAGCAGCTCCTGCCGGGCCTGCTCCGCTCCTGCCGGTGTACTGAAAACGCCATATTGCAGCAGATAATAGCTCTGCGGCGCAACCTGAACCGGAATCTGCGTGCTCACCGCTTCTCCCGTCTGCTCAGGAGGCACGCCCGTAATCTCTGCTGCGTTACCGCTGTTTGCCGCCTTTTGCCCCTGAGTGATTCCCGTCTTAACCGCTGCATTGCCCGGAGCTTTAGCAGTCTCCCCCGTCCCTCCTGTGATGAACGACAGGGCTGCGTATCCGAGCAGAATTCCCGTTCCCAGCGCTCCAGCGACGGACAGTGCGAACTTCCACCAATACGAGGGACGGCGGGTATGATAAGAGCCGCCGTAGCTATTCCCTTGAGCTCCGGGTTGATCATGACTGTCTGCAGCGGATTCACGGTTATCTTCATACAGCGGGTAGTACTCATCTGCTGAATGCAGACCTTCTTCATCCGCCCCTCCATAGAAGGAATACTCCTCCGAATCTTCACTCTGTTCCCATAGATGCCTTGCAGAAGCAGGACGGACAACAGAATACAGCCCCAAATCATAGTTATCCTCAGGAGCTTTCGGTTTCCGGCGGCCGGAGCCCGGGGGCTTCAAGTAAGCTGCCTCTACAGGCCGGGGCAGCTCCACCTTCTCCAGATCCACAATATATTCATCGGCCTTGGAATAGGAGGATGTCTTAATTTCCCCGCGCTGCACCTTGTCAGTGTCCTTATTCTCCAGAACCACACCGGTTTCGTTCACTGCCCGGCGCTCTGCCGTCTCTGTCCGCTGTCTGCTCTGGTTCCCGTCGAAGCGGAATGTCATTCTTCCGTTATTCAATACCCTCACCTCGCGATCTTCAGTTCTATACTGAAAGATATGAAAGATGCGAGAGAGATATGCTATTTTAATATATTTACACCAGACTAAGCAGCTTCGCCTTCACACCGTCTGCTGCATAATGCCTGCTCAGTGTCCGGTAGGCCTGATCCGCAATAATAGAGCCAAGCTCCGGCGTCGTCAGCAGCCTGATCAGATGATCGGCAGTGCCAGCCGTTGTTCCGGCCAGCAGAATATTCCGCCCCGGCTCGCAGATCAGCTCCTCCGAGCCCTTCAGGCTGCTGACCACCGGCGTGCGGAGGGCCCAGGCCTCCAGAATGCTGCTCTGAGCGCCGCAGTCCTCGCAGCATGAGGCAACCACAGCTCTGGCTCTGCGGATATAATCTGCTGTCTGTATGGCTTCACTGATAATTGAAATAGAAGAGTCCTTCCGGACGGCAGCTGCGACCTCTGCATGCACCGCTCTGCTAATAATGCAGCAGCGGATATCCGGCACCGCCGCCCGAATCAGCGGATATACCTTCTTGAAGAACAGCAGCGCTGCATTCTTGCCTTCAGTGGAATGCATGTCCCAGTGCAGAACGATAGAGTTCTCCTTGGCAGTATCTCCCGCAGCCGCATAAGGGGGTTCACTCAGATTAATGTACGGCGGAACAACATGCACCTTGCCTGCATCGGCAAAGGATAGCGCCTTAAAGGACAGCGCCTCTTCTTCTGAAGCGGCCAGCAGCAGGCTGGTCTTGTTCATTAACCGGCGCTCTTCGCGGCGGATCAGCGCATCATTCAGCTTGCGGTAGCCTGTACTTATTCCCCGCTTGCCAGCCGCCCGGCTCTGCACCCGTATGCCACCGGCACGGCGGGCGTCGGTGACGATAACAGCCCCGGGAAGCAGCGAGGCGACCAGATCCAGCCCATTGCCGAGCATGGCATACGAGACAAACACATGGCTGTAGGCATGCTGGCTGCACATCTCTGTTATTACCGCCCGCAGCGACTTGTCATTGCCGATCATCGAGGCATCCCTGCGGAGCCTGTTCAGCGGAAACAGCAGGCTTCTGCGGGTGGACGCAGGCCGCTTCACCTGATGCACGGTCAGGGCAGGACTGCGCAGAATCTGTGTCTCGCGGCGGTGGTAGCAATACTCCAGCAGATCGATATCAAACCGCTCCAGCAGCATATTAAGGAAATTCTCTATTCTGATGTCTCCTTCCCGGTCTACCGGTGTGTGACTCCGGGCAGAAAGGAACAGCATTCTCTCTCTCATGGCTATAGCTCCTTGGTTCTATGTAGATGTGTATGATTATGTACGAAACAAAAAAAGCCGGATGACATCCAGCCCAGAAATGTGAAACTTTCGATGTAGATCTATAGTAACGCAATCCCCCTGAGAAGGTTGTCGATTTATGGGGAAAAATAATTATTTTACCCTCCATATCCCTTCAGACCAGACGAAGCAGCTTATCCTTGACACTTTCCGCCTCATAATTCGCCAGCAGAGTCTCGTATGCACGGTCCGCCAGCACTACTCCTCTTTCATGATCCTGAAGCAGCAGTGTCACACTATCGGCAAAGGAAACCGGGTCATCGGCAATCATAATATTCCGCGAATGCTCATAGAGCAGCCCTTCTGCCCCCTTGGAGCTGGATACGACAGGCGTCCTCAGCGCCCAGGCCTCCAGAATTTTCAGCCTTGTCCCGCTGCCTTCCAGGAGCGGAGCTACGACCACCTGCGCCTTGCGTATATAATCTGCCACACTGTCCACATACCCGGTGATGACGATAGAGGAATCCTTCAAGGCCAGTGCCGCTACCTCCGGATGCACATCCCGTCCGACAATATACCACTTAATGTCCGGCACCCTCGCCTTAACCAGAGGATATACCTCACGGTAGAAGTAGAGGGCTGCGTTAATGTTGGGGAAGTAGTTCATATTACCCGGAAGAATAATCCACTGCTCCTTGGACAGCTGACTCTTGGTCCGGTAATCCTCCATGCGTATGAAATTGGGAATGACATGAACCTTCTGCGACCGGCTTGGAGCCAGTGCCTTGAAGGCCAGAGCATCCTCTTCCGAAGTAGTCAGCAGCAGATCAGTCTTGTCCATCAGCTTCAGCTCATCCCTGCGCGTCCATATAGCATTAAGGGAATAGTAGACCTTCGCGATCCCCTTTTTGCCGCCTGCCAGCTGTGCAGACAGTCCGCTCTCGAAATTATGCGCATCGGTAATGATCACAGTGTCAGGCAAGCAGCGCTGTACAATGTTGATGCAGCAGCCCAGCAGGCTGTGCGAAATAAATACATGACCGTAGGAATTCCGGCTGCAGAGCTCCATAATCTTCGCCTTCATGTCCACATCGACATGGCTCATATACGAGCAGTTCCGCCAGGTATAGAGGGAACGAAGAAGCGCTCTGCGGTAGCTGACCGTACGATCTACTTCATACACTGTAAGTGACGGAAGTCCCTCCGGCGTCCCTGTCTTCCGGGGATTGGCATAGGTGATGAGCTCTACCTCATATTTGCCCTGCAGAAGCTTCAGAATGTTGCCTGTTCTCAGCTTGCCCCCGCTATCCTGCGGATATGGATTCTCTGCGGAAATGAATAGCAACGGTTCCTTCATGGCCTCTTCTCCTACTCTCCAATGATCAATTCGCCCTGGACTGCCCGGGACATCTAGGATCTATTACCCAAGTTAGGGTGTTTGACCACGCAGTTCCTTCCACGCTGCTTCGCCTCATATAGTGCGGTGTCACTCAGTTTGTACAAGGTGCTAAGCGGCATGCGTTCACCGGAGAGAATCGTAATCAGACCGATGCTGACTGTATAGGATAGCGGCATGCCTTCGACCGTCGCACCAAGCACAGAGCAGCGCAGCTGTTCCGCTATTCGCTCACCGTCTTCCTCATCCGACCTGTGCAGCAGCACCGCGAATTCCTCGCCCCCGAATCTTCCGAAGAGATCCCCGCTGCCGAGCTGGTGCTCAATCCTGCGGGCGAAATCCTGCAGCACCCGGTCTCCCGTATCATGGCCATAGGTGTCATTAACCTGCTTGAAATGGTCCACATCCAGCAGCATGAATGAGAAGGGCATCTTCTCCTTGGCGGCGGCAGCAATCAGAGGCTGGGCACGCAGCACGAAGGCCCTGCGGTTCAAGACGCCCGTCAGCTCATCATACGTTGTCACACGCTCCAGCTCCGCATAGGACTGCTCCCGGGAGAGCAGCATGAAGCCCGCAGTTCCGAGGAACATCAGCAGGTAGATCCCCGCATAGAAAAAGCTCTGCAGCCACGCCGCTGCAATCGAGCCGGCAGGCGGAAGATAGAAAAGGCCGCTGGCCTTACTGAGCAGAGAGAGGATAGCCACGCCATACAGCATACCCGTAATTTCCTGCAGCGGGGTCTTTCTCGCCTTCCAGGATAACAGATAGGCCGGATAGAGCAGCAGAATGGCACCCGTAAGCGCAGAGGCTGCGATTAGCCCGGGGACATCCGGATGCAGCAGGTTGAGCAGAAGCAGACCTATCGCAGATATCGCGGCCAGCGCGTAATACCGCTGCTTCATTCGTTCGGAATCGGCTTCCAGCTTCTTCAGCAGAGCCAGAATCTCCGCAGTTCCTGCAGCCACGCTCAAGAGAATAAGACTTGGAAGCACGAACGGTAGATCATGAATTCCCTCTAATAATAACAGCTGCAGAATAGCGAGCTGCAGAATTTTGGCTGTCAGGAACAATGGGGTTGTCTTCTCTTTCGGATAACTGGGCCGGTATGCCAGAATAAGCAGAACCGTAAATAGATTGCCGAAAAAAAGACAAGCCAGCAATGTCTTCAAATCCAAGCCGGCTGTCATCATGTCCACCCCTTTGTTTGACGATATGTCTATGTATGATATGTATTCGAGCGTCCGGTTACCCGGGCCCTGACCACACGGTCCCGCCCTTCCTGCTTCGCCTGATAAAGCGCCAGATCACAAAGCTTGTAAAGTGCGTTCAAGCTGGTCTGCTGATCGGGCAGCACAGAGACTATACCAATACTGACTGTATACCCGCAGGGCAGACAATGCACAGAGGCCTCCCCCAGCGTCTCCCGCAGTGCTTCCGCCTGATGGCTGCTGCTAAGCGCATCCTGCCCGTACAGCAGAATGGCGAATTCCTCGCCGCCTACCCTTCCGAGCAAGTCGCCGCCTGCAAGCGTACTCTCAGCAGTGAGGGCGAAATCCTGCAGCACACTGTCGCCGGTGTCATGCCCGTAGGTATCATTCACTTTTTTGAAATGATCCAGATCCAGCAGCAGCAGGGAACAATATTCCCTCTTCTTGGCAGCCAGCGCCAGCTTCAGTTCGGCTTCCAGCAGGAAGGCCCGTCGGCCGAGAATCCCGGTCAGGCTGTCATAGGTGGCGATACGCTTCAGTTTCTTGTAGGAATGCTCATTGGAGAGCAGAATGAAGGCGGCAATGCCTCCAATCAGCATCAGGAACATCCCGAGATAATACAAATACTGCGCCGGGTTAGCCGTCAGCGGTCCCATATCCGGCTCCACCGCCAGCGCAACGAACGACCGGAGTAGCATCACCGCTGCAATCGCATAAAATACGGTGGCGAGTATCTTCTGGAGCGGAGAGCGCTCCGGGCTCGCTGTCAGTCGGCAACCTGGGTAGAGGACAAACAGCATGACCCATAACGAGGTCGTTGCGACCCGTATATTCGGATGGTTGAAGAACAGGGCAACGATAACGAAGCTGAGTATGCTCCCTGCCGTGATTGCCAGATAATAGAGCTTCGCCCGGCGGTCCAGCATACCCATCATCATCAGCAGCGCAGCGATCTCCAGCCCTCCGCCGGCCAGAATGAGCGCATTGCTCAGAGGCACAGCGATTCTATGGGGAAGATAGTCCCAGAGTAGAATGGAGCTCCAGAAGGTCACCTGAATCCACTTGGAGGCAATGAACAGACTGGAGGCAATGTCTTTGGGGAAGTGATAGCGGTAAAACGTAATCATCAGGCCGGAAAATAAATTTCCCAGAATGAACAAGTATAACAGCGACTTAATATCAAGCTGAAAGCTCATCAACACACCACCGAACTATGCGGATATACCTGCTCTATTCCGAACGATATCATTCACAGCTTATATCGGCAATATCATTATTATCTATAACCTCTAACTTCGTATGCAAAAAAACGGCCCTACACTCCTTATTAAAGGAATGTGGAGCCGTTTCTGTAGTCATGCGATGCTATCTTACCGGTTCTTCAGGCTGTCTGCCAGCGCATAACCGACCTTCCAGATATCGCCTGCACCCATGGTGATGACCAGATCACCGGGAGCAATCCGGTTCTGCAGATCTGCCAGCACAGCTTCCTTCGTCGGCAGATGCCGCGCACCGGCGTTGCTGTTCTGTACAATCAGCTCTACCAGCTTGGCGGAGGTGACGCCCTCAATCTGCTTCTCACCCGCAGGGGAGTAGATATCGGTAATAATCACTTCGTCCGCCTCGCTGAACGCGCGGCTGAAAGCATCCAGCAGGAAGAAGGTACGCGTGTAGCGCTGCGGCTGGAACACGGCGATAATGCGTTTGCCGGTTGCCTTGGCGGCGCTGATCGTAGCCTGAATCTCTGTGGGATGATGCGCATAATCATCAATGACGAGAATCTCGTCAACCTCGCCCAGCACCTGGAAGCGCCGTTTGGCGCCGTGGAACTTCACAATCGCAGCCGCAATGGCTTCAAAGGCAATGCCCGATTTCAGGCAGGAAATCACTGCTGCCATAGAGTTATACAGATTGTATTGTCCCGGAATAGAGAGCTCAATCCGGCCTAGCACCTCAGCTCCATGGTTCATCGTATACGATACCTGCCGGTCGCCGAGAACAATATCAGTCGCTGTATAATCAGCCGTCTCTGATTCGATCCCGTAGCTGATCACTGTACCTTTTACCTTAGGCAGCAGGGATTTCAGATTCTCATCATCCGCACATACGATAGCTGTTCCGTCCTCGCGCAGCTGATTCATGAACTGAACATAAGCATCCTTCAGCTTGCCGAAGTCGCCGCCGTAGTTCTCCAGATGGTCAGCTTCAATGTTCGTAACGATTCCCAGCCAAGGGTGGTACTGCAGGAACGAGCCGTCACTCTCATCGGCCTCTGCCACGACGAATTCCCCTTGTCCCGCTTTGGCATTCGTGCCGACATTCATAATCTCCCCGCCGATAATGTAGGTAGGGTCCACGCCGCAGTCTTCCATCACCAGAGCAATCATGGAAGAGGTGGTAGTCTTGCCGTGCGCTCCGGCCACTGCAACGCCCTTGCGTTCATTCAGCAGCCGGGCCAGCATCTGCGAGCGGTGCAGAATCGGAATTTTCAAACGCTCCGCTTCCACCCATTCCACATTATCCGCGGCAAGCGCCGTGGAATAGACGACCAGATCCGCGCCTTTTACCTGCTCCGCCGTATGCCCGATGAAGACCTTGGCACCTTTGGCAATCAATTTCTCCGTTAACTCCTGGGCAGCTACGTCAGAGCCTGTAACTGTATATCCCATCTCCAGCATTACCCGGGCAATCGCGCTCATACCATAGCCGCCGATCCCTATAAAATGCACACGTTCAGTAGTATCCAACAGTTCGTCACCAGCCTTTTTCAGAATCGGGTTGCCGTAAAAGCGTACTGCGCACATCAGAAATCAAATACAGCGTTCCGGACACAACCGCGAGGTCATCGTCCGCTGTGATCGTCTGCAGCTTCTGCAGCGCTTGGCCCCAATTACGTTCTACTATGATTTCCAAGTTTTCCTTGGCATATTTATCCCGCAGACTTTCTGCGATCGCCTGCAGATCTTCCGCGTCCATCTTCTTACGGAAATCAGGTTCGGTCAGGATGAGCGTATCCACTATAGGCAGTATATGCTTGAGATACGACTCGTGATGCTTATTTGCCAGCATCCCCATGAGCAAATTTAATTTACCGTAAGGCTGGAACTGCGGAAGGCTCTTCGCAAGGCTCTCAGCCCCTTCCGGGTTGTGCGCGCCGTCCAGAATAATTCTGGGCGAGGCGCTCACTTCCTCCAGCCTTCCGGCCCAGAATGTGCCCCGGAAGCCCTCCAGCACATCCTCGTCCTCCAGCATGAAGGCCATATACTGCCGCAGCACCTCAAGCGCCATCATCGCCCCGGCCGCATTCTCCAGTTGGTGTTCGCCTTTCATGGCAATATCCAGCTCAAGTCCCCGGAACGGCCCGTTGAAGGTGAAATGCTGGCAGCCGTCTCTCAGCTCAACTCCGCTATAGCTGAAATCTTCTCCGGCTAAATAGAGTGTCGAACGGGTAGCCGCCGCCTTGGCCTTCAATACAGCTACAGCCTCGGGCTGGCTTACACCGCTGACTACAGGAACGCCCGGCTTAATAATCCCGGCTTTCTCGCCGGCAATCAGCGTAAGCGTATCTCCCAGCACATCGGTATGGTCATGTCCCACATTGGTAATGACCGACACAACCGGAGTAACAATATTCGTTACATCCAGCCTTCCCCCAAGCCCCGTCTCCCATACGACAACATCGGGATAACAGACTTCGCCGTAATAGAGAATCGCAAGCGCCGTCGCCACCTCGAACATGGTCGGTGAGCCCAGCTCAGTGCCCGCAATCTCCTCAACCAGCGGACGCAGCTGAATGGCAAGCGCAAGCAGCGTCTCCTCAGGAATATCCGTCCCGTTGTACTGGAACCGGTTCGTGAACTTCGTGATATAAGGAGAGGTAAAGGTCCCTACCGAATATCCGCTCTGAATAAGGGCCGAGGTCAAAAAGGCGCAGGTCGAGCCCTTGCCGTTGGTCCCCGCCACATGAATGAACTTCAGCTTCCGGTGCGGATGTCCCAGCTTCTCCATTAGAAGCTCTATCCGCTCCAGACCCGGCCGGATTCCAAAAGGAATCAGGCTATTGATCCAGTCTACGGCTTCTGTATAAGAACTTAAGGGAGCGGCAGCGCCGCTCCGGGTGATCTCTTCCATGTCTGTTATCCTCTCAGTTCTGCAATACGGGCCAGCACCTTCTCGCGTCTGTCGGAATAATCCGCCTGCTTCGCCCGTTCCTCTTCGATGACTTTCGCCGGAGCTTTGGCCACAAAACCCTGATTACTGAGCTTCTTCTCCACACGCTCCACTTCGCTGTTCAGGGTCTGAACTTCTTTTTCGAGACGAATAATCTCCTGATCGATATCAATCAGACCGGACAGCGGCAGAAGCAGCTCCGCTCCGGTAACCACGGCGGACATCATTTTATCCGGCGTCTGCGGCGCAAGGCCTGCTTCGAAGGAAGAGGTGTTGCAGAAGCGCCCGATGTAGTTGTCGTTGCGGGAAATAATGTCCAGGGTGTCCTGGCTGCCGGCCTTGATAATCAGCTCGACCTTCTTGCTCATCGGCGCATTCACTTCCGCACGGATCCCGCGAACGGCCCGGATAATATCCATCAGCAGGTTCATCTCTGATACTGCCTGCGGATTCTCAAGCGCCGCATCGTACTTCGGCCACTCGGCCAAGGTGATGGATTCGCCCTGATGCGGCAGATGCTGCCAGATCTCCTCCGTAATGAACGGCATGAACGGGTGAATCAGCCGCAGTGTGCGGTCCAGCACGTAAGCCAGAACAGACTGGGTCTTGGCCTTGGCAGCTGCGTCCGCTCCGTATAACGAGAGCTTGGCGAATTCGATATACCAGTCACACAGATCATCCCAGATGAAGTTGTAGAGCAGGCGCCCGGTCTCGCCGAACTCGTACGAGTCAATTAGACGCGTAATATCGCGGGAAGTTTCGTTCAGGCGGTGCAGAATCCAGCGGTCCGCTGTGCCAAGCTCACCTGTAATGTCAATATCTTCAAAGGCTACGCCTTCCAGATTCATCAGTGCGAACCGGGAGGCATTCCAGATCTTGTTGGCAAAATTACGCGCCTGCTCTACCTTTTCCATACGGAACCGCAGATCCTGGCCCGCTGTACTGCCGGTAGTAATCATATAGCGCATGGCGTCAGCGCCGTACTGCTCGATAACATCCAGCGGATCAATACCGTTGCCCAGCGACTTGGACATCTTGCGTCCTTCAGCATCGCGTACGAGTCCGTGCATCAGCACATCGGAGAACGGCTTCTGGCCTGTGAATTCCATAGCTGAGAAAATCATGCGCGCTACCCAGAAGTAGATGATATCGTAGCCGGTAACCAGTACATTGTTCGGATAGTAACGCTGATAGTCGCTGCTGTCCTGATCAGGCCAGCCTAAGGTAGCGAACGGCCAGAGGTTCGAGCTGAACCAGGTATCCAGAACATCCTCATCCTGCTTCAGGTCGGACAGCCCGCTGATGCGGCGCGCTTCTTCTTCATCGTGTGCAACTACAAGCTCCCCGGTAGATTCGGAGTACCAGGCCGGAATACGGTGGCCCCACCACAATTGGCGGGAGATACACCAGTCACGGACATTCTCGATCCAGTTCAGGTACGTCTTCTCGAAGCGGTCCGGCACGAAGTGGACCCCGTCACCGTCCTTCTGTGCAGCGATGGCTGCTTCTGCCAGCGGCTGCATTTTGACGAACCACTGGGTGGACAGATAAGGCTCTACTACGGCCCCGGAACGCTCACTGTGCCCAACCTGGTGTACATGATCCTCAATGGAGATCAGCACGCCTTGCTCCTTCAGGTCGGCTACGATGGCCTTACGGCAGTCGCTGCGGTCCATTCCCTGGTAAGCGCCCGCTTCCTCATTCATCACTCCGCCTTCATCCATTACGTTGATCTGCGGAAGGTTATGGCGGACTCCCATCTCGAAGTCGTTCGGATCATGCGCCGGTGTAATCTTAACCGCACCGCTGCCGAAATCCTTATCTACGTATTCATCAGCAATAACCGGAATCTCACGTAAGGTAACCGGCAGAATCAGCGTCTTCCCGATCAGATCCTTATAGCGCTCATCCTCCGGGTGTACCGCTACCGCTGTATCACCCAGCATCGTCTCGGGCCGCGTGGTAGCCACCGTGATATGGCCGCTGCCATCCTTCAGCGGATAACGCAGATGGTACAGATGCCCGTTCACTTCCTTGTATTCAACCTCAATATCCGACAGCGCTGTACGGGCAGCCGGGTCCCAGTTAATAATCCGCTTGCCGCGGTAGATCAGGCCCTTCTGGTACAGCTCCACAAATACCTTGCTTACCGCCTTCTTCATTCCATCATCAAAGGTAAATCGTTCGCGGGAGTAATCGAGGGACAGGCCCATCTTGGCCCACTGGTCATGAATCGTCTCTGCATACTGGTCTTTCCAGGCCCACACCTGCTCCAGGAACTTCTCGCGTCCCAGGTCATGGCGGGAGATTCCCTGCTGGCGCAGCTTCTGCTCTACCTTGGTCTGTGTAGCAATCCCTGCATGGTCCGTACCCGGCAGCCACAGGGTATCATATCCCTGCATCCGCTTGGTGCGGATCAGCACATCCTGAAGCGTGAAATCCAGCGCATGTCCGATATGCAGCATTCCTGTTACATTCGGCGGCGGAATCACGATGCTGTAAGGCTCCGCATCCGGCCGTTTGCCGGCTTCGAAGAAGCCTTTCTCCATCCAGTACGCATACCATTTCTTCTCTGCCGCTCCCGGATCATATGTAGTCGGCATGTCGCTCTGCTTGTGATTAGCTGAAGCGGTAGCTTCTGCCGCTTTCTGCCCGTTCGGCAGCTCTGCTGCTGCATTGTTGTTATCAGCCATTGTGAACCCTCCACTGTTAAATGTATTGAGTAGCTAGCGGTTTCTGAGAATACAAAAAGGCCCTTCGTCTCAAAGGACGAAAGGCCATTCTTTCGCGGTACCACCTTTGTTTCGCGCCAATAAAAAATAAACCACTGCCTTAAGTTCCCTTACAGGTTCCTGAAGCTTAGCGCGACACTCATGCAGGGTAACGGCTGCAACCGGCCGCATCCTAACCGGTCTTCATGATGAAGACAAGCTCAGAAGGGCAACTCCGGGGCGACTTCGGGGGCTGCATCCTGCGGGAATTCACACCAATGATAATCCCGCTCTCTGAAGGGCTGACCGCCTACTCTTCCCGTTCCCAGTCTTTATGCTAGTTATTACATAGTTCAATAATACATTCAGTGTTATCCCTAGTCAACCAGCATATACACAAAGGGCGCGCAGCAGACGTACATTGCTGCTTACTCCCCGCTCCAGATCACTTGAACCACATTGAAGCCCTGATTGCCGCCCGTTCCGGGGGCGCCATCCAGCGTAACAGAGAATGTGCTTCCGGCATCAATAATCGAGAAGGCTGAGGCGGAGACCTCCTCGGACTTGGAGGTTGCCCCTTTTTGTACAAAATAGTCCTTGTACGTATTGCCGAGCGTCTCCAGACTCTGCTTCGTGCGGTAGCTGAAGGTCGCGGACGGCTTACCGGTTGCCGAGCCTTCGATCAGATCAAATATCTTCGCGTCCGCCGGAAGCGGGAAGTCCGCCGGCAGGCTCTTCGGCCGCTTCACAGCATCTGCTGGTGTTCCTGCGGACGAGCCGCCGGAGGAGACAGCCGGAGCAGCCGCATCACCGATGATGACCCGGCTGGTTGCAGCATCGTAAGTAACAGCAGTGTTCAGCGCTTCGCCGATGGAGCGTACAGGCAGATAAGTGATCCCGTTGTAGGTAATCGGGGCGAGGGTTTTGCCGTTGCCGTCTTTGGGCGTGTACACCTGGCCGTTCACGACGATCCCGATTTTGTTGTTCAGGAGCGCCTTGATCTCCTGCAGATTACTGGCGGCGTAGACACCGGCCGAGACTGTGAGCGTCAAGCTTAGTGCGGCCGCAGTGGCTGCCACTTTTCTCTTCATGTGATATATCATCCTTCCAGAAGTGATGTACCAGCGCATAGCTGCCTGAATGTGTAATGTATGTAGGCCGGTAGTGACTATTACCCCGACCTAGGCGGTTTATAAACCAGGAGCGGAGACACGTGTAAACATGCCCCCAACAAAAGCCGGTTCACAAAAAACAGGAACAGCCCCATGCATAAGGCAAGGGCTGTTCCTGTTAAGCCTGAATTCTCCGCACACCATCAATCTCAAGGAATGTATAATACCTGTCCCTCTTCTACAATCTGACCGGACAGCCGGTTATACATAGTCAGCTCCCGGGTGCTTAGCTGGTATTTCTCGGCTATGGTATCCAGCGTCTCTTCCCGCTGCACGATGCAGAGCCGTACCTTGCGGAACAGCTCTGTCCCGCCCATCCCGCCGATGAACCGGCTCTTCCACGCTGTATCATTGCCTGCCTCAGGAACAGCCTGCGCTACAGAGTCTATATTGCCAGAGAGCAGTTCCTCCTGCTCTCGGTTGGCGCGGCTTGCGCTGAGCAGCGAGGAGAAGGTGAGCGGCTCCTGCTCGGCGGCTCCCGGTTCTTTTTTGCTGCCAAGGGCAACCTTGAGATCCTGCTTCTCCTCCTGGGGAGACAGAGATTCCGCAGACAGGAAGACTTCATTGTCTGTGGCCTGGATCTCCTCTGCCGCCTCCCCTTCTTCGTTCCCGGCAAACAGCGCAGCAGCATCGTTGGCAGCGGAGGTAAGCACCGGCTCCGGCTGCGATACGGCATGAAGCTTCGCATTGCCCCAATGGTCCACAGTGTTCAAGGCGGCGGTGCCTGTCTGAAGCGTGGTGTCCTCCTGAAGCGAGCCGTTCACAGCCGCCGGTGCCGTCTTCTCTCTGGAGGTGAGGAAATGAGCGGAGGCCTTATCAGCCGACGGCTTGCTGCCTGCCGAAGAAGCCGTATCCAGACTATGGGTCCTTACTCTGGGTTCCTTGTCCTTCAGGGGTGTGGAGAGATAGGCCGCGGGCTGGCTGTAAGAAGTATCTTCTGCGTACAACGGCTCAGCTGCTGCCTCAGCCGGAACAGCGGAGTTCTGATCTTCCGCAGAGCCCTCTGCCGTGCCTTCGCCATAGGTCCAGAGCGAATTCTCATACAGGGTGTCATTCTCCGGATTGCGGATTTGCTCCTCAGCGGCCCTGCTGTCTCCTGCTTCCGGCGAATACGCTACCGTGTATTCCTCCTGCTGCCAGGCCGGCTGTACATCTGTACTTCCGATTCCGCGCAGCGAGAGCACTCCGGTAATGTTGACGGTTCGCATCGTCAACAGATCAATATCGAAATTCTCGATCTCCACCCCTATGTCATCAAGTGAGCTGACCCGGGTCAGCGGAACAGTGATTTCAACAGGAATTGCATGCTCCAGACGCTGTGTAAGGTCATCCTCCCCCCGGTAGAGTCCGGTGAGCAGCAGCTGTCCGTGCAGCTCGGCCCGGTCCTCCCGCTGGATGACCTGGATGTCGGGAACCAGCTCGACTTCCTCCAGCTCTGCTATTCCCGGAAGCTCTTCCGAAAGGTGAATGCGTTCATAAATATCAAACCGCAAGCCATGGGACTGGTCAAACACGGGAAATGTCCTCCTTCTTGGCATAATCTATCCCTGAGACAAGCCCAGAGTATAAGCCCAAAATGTTACTCCCCTCATGTATATGCTTCAATCAGGCAGGCATGACAACTTTGCCGCTTCAATTGCGGACAGCGCCTATCCCAGGGGAGGAAGGGCCGTACGTGCATCAGGAATAGAGTAGTGCTGCGGAAGCTTGACACGCATCGTTACGGCAAGCGGATTCCCCGGATCACCCTCGTTAAGCACATCTGCCGGATGAAAAGCTGCCGGCAGCGCACCCGCGCCCGGTTCTTCCTCAAACCGGAGGTGATCCGGAATTCCCGGCCGGCCTGCCCGCAGATTGACCGCTCTCTGGTATACATGCAGCGTACCCGCAGCCATGACATCCAGCGAACGGGTCTGCTCTGCCCAGTGCTTAGCCTGGAGGCCGGTGCGTCTTCTCAGCTCCTCATCCCCCAGCAGCTGCTCCATCTGCAGGGCGAGCTGAGCGGCATCTCCGGGAGGAACAATCCAGCCCGTCTCTCCCTGCCGGACCATCTCCGGCATGCCTGCGGTTCCGGCGACAATCGGCGCGATTCCGGCAAGCTGCGCTTCTGTAACCGAGAAAGGCTGCGTATCCTGGAGGGAGGGCTGCACATAGATGTCGGCAGCCCGGAGTGCAGCCGGAATATTGTTCAGCTTCCCGGTGAAATGGACCTTCCCCGCGATACCCAGCAGACGGGCCTGCTCCATGAGCTCCTCCAGGAGGCTGCCGATTCCGGCCACCGCACAGATCCATTGCTGACAGCGCTGCTCCAGAATGCCTAGCGCCTCTATCAGCACATGGACGCCTTTGATATATTCAAGACGTCCGGCATACATGATGACAGGAATTCCTTCTGCAAATTGAAGCGGCGGCGTCTCTGCGGCCCTGGCTGCATATTGATGTAGGTCCAGCCCGTACGGCAAGGTATGAATACGGTCCGGGCTGACCCCCAGGCTCTGCGTAAGCTGTCCGATCCACTCCGAAGAGACCAGAATCTGGTCAGCCGCCTGGGCACCCAGTGTCTCAAGCCTGCGGAAATAGCTCCAGATCGGCCGCTGCTCATAGGCCTCCCGGGTCAGTCCGGGCTCAAGCCCCTTGTACTCATAGTAGGTCTCCTTGGTCAATGCCCCATGAACACTTGCGACCAGCGGAACAGGACGGCGCATGATCCGCCGTATTGCATATGAGGCTATAGGGTCCTGGGCATGAATGACATCATATTCCTCCAGCCCCAGCACAGCGGCGCCGCCCTCGAATACGTAACGACCCAGCTCAAAGCTGAAGATGCCATGCTCCAGATGCAGCGAGGGGAACCGGCCGATATCAAGCTGGGGCAGCAGCAGCGAATAGAACGCTTTTTTATCAAAAGACTCCGTCCGGTTGAGCAAATACAATGTATTGTTCTCCGCATGGCTGCCCATCAGTGTAACGGAATGGCCCTGCTCGCCCAGCTTGTCGGCCAGCTGCTTCATATATGTCCAAATTCCGCCCATATTGGTGAGGCCCCAGTAGGTGACCAGCAATATCTTCATGCATTCCTCTCCCCGGCTATAGATGTATTTAGGTGCAGGAGCAGTCTGCTCCACCCTAATCAGAATAGTATATGTAGGCTGCGGGCAGGCGGAAAGGGATATATGATCATTCCCTGCAAATTTCAAAAATATCTTTTAATCAAGAATCATCTTTTCGGGTATAATCGGTATAAATCCTGAAAGGAAATTTCCGACATGTCAAAAGCGAGGGTATTTGACCTTTTTCTATTTGTCGCATCCCTGGCTATAGCCTTCATTCCCGCGCATGCTGTAGTCCTGGACGCTACCTATATAAAAGCATTACTGCTATACACTATCTTCTCCAGCATCTACTTCCAATTGCGGATTGTGACCCGGAGCGGGAACTCAACAATCGATTATGCCATCAGCTATACCTCCTCCTTCGGGATTTTTGCCGGTCCGCTGGGCACGCTCCTGTTCGAGACCGTATACCGGTTCATCGTATATTTCTATAAAAAGAAAACAAAAACCGCCGATCCCGGCGAGTTCCTGGATACCTTCTACAATATCGGTTCGTTCACACTGGGCGGCTCTGCTGCGTACTATCTGTATACGGCGCTCTCTCCCCTGGCGGACAAGCTTCCGCTCGGATACTGGCTGCTGTTCCTGCTCGTGGTCTGCGTCACCACCCTGCTGTCCTCCACCTTCCTGGTGCTGACCTTTGCCTTGTCGGGAGATATCAAGACACGCCGGGAAGCGCGAAATCTGCTATTCCGAAGCCGGAATCTGCTGGACTTCAGCAAGGTGGCTCTTAGTAACGCTCTGCTGCTGCGGCTGCTGCAAATGGAGAAATGGGAGATGCTGATCGCCCTGTTCCTGCTCAACTATGTAGTCAGCATCTCGTTCTATTCCAAATCGCAGAGTGCCCAGCACAAGTATGAACGCGACAAATTCGAGCAGATGGCTTACCGCGACTTCCTGACCGGCACCTACAACCGGGCGCATATGGACAAGATGATGAAGGAGCTGAACCAGAGCGGGGAGTATATCGGGATTGTAGTGGCGGACATCGACCGGTTCAAAAAAATCAATGACAGCTACAACCACGCCGTTGGTGACCGGGTCATTGTTCATTTTGCCAAGACGCTGCAGATGCACCTGCAGGAGCAGGATGTTCTGTTCCGCAGCGGCGGCGAAGAGTTCACCCTCTTCCTAAGGGACAAGACCTTCGAGGAGTGCAGGACGCAGATTCAGGAGATTCTGGACAGCCTTCACGGTCACACTGTAAGTGCAGAATTCGAGGAGCAGATCATCCGCGTGCCCTATTCGGCATCCTTCGGACTCTTTTACTACAAGGCAGACCCGGACCAGAAGACCTCTATGGAAAAAGGGTACGTCTACGCCGACCAGCTCCTGCTGGAGTCCAAGAAGCTTGGCCGCAACCGTCTCTCTTACCGGAATGATGTGCAGCCTTGAGACACGTTTCCGCGCAGGGGGACGGCCTGTGCGCAGGCGCGGCAGCACATTGCTCCGAATGTATGCTGTTTTTGGCATACATTTGCCCCGCTCACCCTCGCAGTTGCACATTGTATGTTGTTTTTGGCATACATTCGGACCGTTCGCCTGCGTGACAGCACATTGTATGCTGTTTTTGGCATACATCCGGCCCGGGCGCCTGAACGGCAGCATAATGTATGCTGTTTTTGGCATACATTCGGCCCGTTCGCCTGCGTGGAGCACAATGTATGCTGTTTTTGGCATACATTCGGACCGTTCGCGTGCGCGGCAGCACAATGTATGCTGTTTTTGGCATACATCCCAGCTTCCCGGCGGAGCAGAAACGGCTCCTCATGATAAATCCCGAATAAGACCAAGAGCCGCTCTCCGTGAAACGGAAGTGCGGCTCTTGGTGTTCCTGATGCAGGCGGCTACAGCTCGGCAGCCTTGAAGGTATCTCCGCCAGCAATCGTGCCGGAGTTGAAGCCCTTATAGAACCAGCGCTTGCGCTGTTCAGACGTTCCGTGCGTGAAGCTGTCGGGCACCACATATCCCTGCGCCCGTTTCTGGATCGTATCATCCCCGACTGCGCTCGCTGCCGTCAGAGCCTCATCCAAGTCTCCCTCCTCCAGCAGATTCTGTCCCTGGACATGATGCGCCCACACTCCGGCATAATAATCGGCCTGCAGCTCAAAGCGCACCTGAACCTTGTTGAACTCGGTCTCACTGAGGCGCTGGCGCTCCGAATTCAGCTGCTCGGAAGCGCCCAGCAGCGTCTGCACATGATGGCCCACCTCGTGGGCAATCACATACGCCATGGCGAAGTCGCCCGGCGCATTGAACTGCTGCTGCAGCTCATCATAGAAGCTGAGGTCGATATACAGCTTGGCATCTCCCGGACAATAGAACGGGCCTACGGCCGAGCTGGCGGTTCCGCAGGCAGAGTTCACGCTGCCGCTGTAGAGCACAAGCGTCGGGTCCTGATAAGTCATCCCCTGCTCCTTGAAGATATCGGACCAGACATCCTCGGTATCGGCCAGCACGACAGATACGAACTCGGATAACTCCTTTTCCTGGGCGCTCTGTTCATAAGGGACACTTGAGTTCGTACCCGAACCGGTTGAAGTCAGATTGCCCATAATATCGCCGATATTCCCTCCGCTCAGCAGCGTAACAATCACTATAATCACGATCCCGCTGATTCCGCCGCCAATCAGCTTGCCTCCGCCTCCGCCGCCGCGGCCTCTGCGGTCTTCCACATTGGAACTGCCTCTTCTGCCCTGCCATTTCATGGCCTTCCCCCCAGTTATGAATACTCGCGAATGCAGATATCTTTGTACTTATGAGTCAATTTCATAATTCAATTTGTTAAATAGCAAGATTAGGCCAAAATCTAAGGTCACATTTTTAAAAAATCAGGCGATTTGCTGGGAATTCCTCAACTGCTGGTTCAATTTGTCTAACGCAAACTTACTCAAATTGTACGCGAGCGTACTGAGCTGGAAATCGACACTTGCCCGGACACCGCGGTGGCGTGTGCGCTTCATCCCGAAATACTCTTTGAGATAGGCAAATACACGCTCCACGGCCGTACGCTTCTTGTACAGTGTTGTAAAACTTTCGCTCCCTCTGGCGGGATAGGTGTGTAAACGCAAATCCGTTTGGATTCGAATTTTAAACACTTTTTGGCATTCGGTACCGGAAAGCGCACAGCCTTTGCATTCACTAGGCCGGGTGTACTTCAGGGTCTCATATTTGGCATCAAAACTGTCGTAACGGTACGCATGCCCTTGAGCGCACACCGGCGTGTAATCCAGATTCATTCCCGCAGGCGAGTCTTTGTGGTGAATCAGGGAAATCGCAGGATAGGCGCCGAGCGAATGAATCAACTGGTAGATCGCCGCGCAATCGTACCCCTTGTCGCCCAAGATATGCTTGACCTTTAGCATCGGAAACTTCAGGAGCAGGCCTTTGAGAAGGACGACCGCCATACGCTGGTCATTCGGATTTGCCGAACTAAAGAGGCCGCTGAGGATATACTGGCTGTCCGTGTCGACCAGCAGATTCGCCTTGAACCCGTAATAGCTGGTCATTCGGCCCTTCGTATTTTTCTTGTCACAACGCGCAGCATGCCGGGGCAACGCGGTCAGTAGTTCATCGTACGGGTACGGCAACATCGCTTCAATGGTTTTCTGGAACGGTCCGAGACTTTGTTCATAGGCTTCCATTTCCTCGCGCCGACGTTCCTTTTCCGCCAGGGATGGACGGCCGGGCTTGCTATATCTGGGTTTCTTCAGCGGCTCGTTCGCCACCTTAGGCTCAGGCTCGGGATGTTCGAGCTGAATTTGCTCGGCCACCGAAGCTTCGCCTTTCTTTTGCCCCCGGCGAGCCGCACGACGCTTGGAGGCCGATTCGCTAAATTGGCAATCCCAAGCCTCGACCATGGAGGAATCCACAGCCAGATGGGTTCCGCTCACAAAGCCTTCTTCTAGGGCAGACGTGACTAGGCGATCCTGAAGTTGTTCCAGCATTCCCGTTTGCTCCAGCGCATGAATCAAACGGGAATAGGAGGCCTGACTTGGAATGTTATCCGAGCCGGTGAACCGGCACTGGACTCGAAATTCGATGCTATGATTCAGTCGCCGGACCAGGGCAGAGACAAACTCGATGTTCTCCATTTTTGCAATCAGCAGCGAGTAGATCATGGCAGGTACGTTTAATTTTTCAGGCCGTCCGCGATGGTTCTTTTTCCCTAGTGCGAACAGAACTGGAGCTAAATGTAAGTGTTCAAAGATTTGGCTGTATTTATCTTCTGGACTCATTTGGAGCAATTCCTCGAAGGAAAACAGTTCTTCTTGTCGAATAGAATAGATGGGGATTACCTCTTTTCTTCTCGGGTGTTGGTTTCGTCGCCTATAACTTCGAGAATTTGGGGAGGTACTCCTTTTTCTATGCTCAAAAAAACCAGGTATAGCAAGGGTTTTGAATTATGAAATTGTCTCCTTATTAGTGTTATACCCATAATTGCAGGGGTGCCACTCGCTCAAGACGGACTGGAGATTTTACCAGTAACAAAAATAATGTATCCTTGAGCTTGATGGACTATCTCTATGGATAAACTATAATTTTACAATAATATGCATGTCAGGAAGGTGATGAAATGGGACTAACCAACGAAATATTAAATTCATTTAATCTTTGCGGGGATATTATTCCATTAACTGGTGGGCAGAATACAGCAGTAAGAGTTGGGAATGCGGTATTAAAGCCTGTGGATGACATAAATCAATGTGAATGGTTACTTCATATTGTTAGCAATTTAAATCCGCAGGGCTATAGGTTATCAAAGCCTGTTCAAAGTAAATGCGGTACTTTTGTGTACAGAGGATGGGCTTGCACTCAGTATGAAATAGGTAAAGATGCGCAGGGACGAATAGAAGACAAACTTCAGGTATCTAGACTGTTCCACCGGGATCTATCTAAAGTTGATTTTCACGACTTCCCTTATACTGAGAGTCCTTGGTCAAAGGGTCACCGTATAGCCTGGCAAATAGATGAATTATCAAGGGACCTGCCAAGAGAGGCGCAAGAAATGATTAGTCCTATACTCGGGATGGTCAGCCTGAAGGAGCAATACAGTATGCAGATTGTTCACGGCGATTTGTCAGGTAATATTCTTTTTGACAAGGCTATGAGTCCTTTAGTCATTGATTTTTCTCCTACGATTGCCCCAGTAGAATATGCGGAAGCCATTTTAGTGTGTGATTGTATAGCATGGCAGGGAAGCAAGGTTTCAGAGATAGACCTGCTGCCAAATGATAAACTGTACAGGGAGATGATACTACGAGCTATTATTTTCCGTTTAACGGTTTCTGCAATTTTTTTAAAGGGTGATTTTGCTGAATTTTCCAAAGAGTATGAGGCATTCAAGCCTATAATTGAGTATATCAAGTAGGGGGTATTCACTGAGCAACATAGCCTACATCCTAATCAAAAAAACCTCCCCAGTCTCAGCCGGGAAGGAATCATGGAACCGGAATCCGCTTATTATTTTGCAGCTTTGGCTGCGCTTAGAATGGCTTTCAGGTAACCTTGGGTATCCACCAGAGTTGCACCGCTTACCGCATCAACGACTTGCTCTTTGCTCTTGTTAGTCAGTGTAGCTTCAAGGGATTTTATCGTTTTGCCTGTTGCGAATTTCTCGATAGCCGCCAGGTTCTTGTCATAGGCTACTGTCGATTTGGCTTCTTCCGTCATGTGCTCACTGTAGTATTTGGCGTTGGTCTTCTTGGAGGCCAGCACCATATTCGGATCTTTGTAATTCTTGCCGAAGTCCTTGTCCGAGTTCGGTACGCCAGTGGCTACATCGCTACCCAGGAACTGATAATCATCCAGCGAAGCCGCAACGATTACGCCATTCTGGACTACAGCAACCGCTACAGTGAAGCATTTGGTGCCATGGGCAGCCGCTTCCACCCGGCCTACCTTAAGCGGTGCGCTCGCTGCCGAAGTGACATTGTTCAGGGCGCCGCTGTTCCCTACCCCGACAAGTGCCAATGAGATGCCGGCCACGAGCATTAACTTAGTAACTTTTTTCACAAATATTCCCCCAGTTCATCAAATAGACTGCGCTTACATACTATTTTTATCAATATATTGGAAGGCCGTCAGTTACAAATGTTACTGGGAATCTGCAAATATATGGATGAAGCACGGGAATGCATCAGAGGGAACGCGGGCTCACCGGCAACTTGACTGGTGGAGGTTTCCTTGAACAACAAGAACAAGATCACCCAGCGGGTAAACGATGCTAATGTCTCCCTCACCGGCCGCTTTTAAGGAGCAGTATTGTTGCACTTTTGGCAGGATTTCTCTATACCTTTCAATGCTTGTAGTACATTGTTGCATTATTTGCACAAATTTCGGTGTTTAGAGCAAGTTAGCGCTGAATTTGTTGCAGTTTGTGCAGGATTTCAGCATAGAACGCTTCTTTGGGGCAGTATTGTTGCATTTTTTTGCAGGATTCCTCTTAAATGGTTACTTCCTGTGATGTATGGGGCCCTTTAGCCAGGCCGCAATCCTCCAGAGTTCAGAGAAATGCGGCCCGGCTGGGCATGGCTTACATTGACTTATCTTAGCTTCACAGAGCCGATTGGTATAATGGCCTACTCCTGATCTGTGCCGCCGATTTGCTCGCGCAGGCGGCGCAGATCCTCCGGCCAGGGATCGGCTACTTCGATCTTGCTGCGGGTCCAGGGGTGGGCGAAAATCAGCTTCTCGCCATGCAGCGCCTGGCGGTCGGAACTCCCCTGCTTCGCCTTGACTCCCGGCTTGGAAGGTGGAGCCGGCGGCTGCTTGCCTTGGACTTGCAGACCAGGGATGAGGCCTGCCTTCTCCTGCTCTTCGAACCAGGCCGTAATGGCAGACTTCACCTGACCGGGCTCCGAACGAAGGGGCTGCTTCTCCTTAAGGCTGTTGCCGGACGGAATACCAGCGGTGTGCCAGGCCGATCCGCCGTAGAGGTCATCCCCGAAGAGCGGATGCCCCGCATGGCTGAGGTGGACACGAATCTGGTGCGTGCGGCCCGTCTCCAGCTGCAGCTTCACTACGGTTCCGCCGGGCAGGGCTTCACGCCCCACAATCCGTGTTACCGCCGCTTGCCCTCCAGGGGATACCCGTCTGCGCGCCGCATGATGACGGTCACGGCCGATGGGGGCATCGATCACCGTAAGCTCAGGCGGCACTGTGCCTTCAACAATCGCCGCATACAGGCGGGATACGTTCTTCTCACGCATCTCTTCATCCAGCACAAGCTGGGCGTATTCGTTCTTCGCATACAACACGGGTCCGGTGGTATCCTTGTCCAGCCGGTGGATATGACGGACGGCAATGCCGCCGCCGGAGGCCGCATAATGCGCGGCTACAAGATGATCCAGCGTTACCCCCGTGCCGCTGCCGTCCGGGTGAACTGCCAGACCCGCAGGCTTGTGGACCACGAGGCAGAAGTCGTCCTCGAACAGCACCTCAACCGCAGCCTCCTGCCACACCGGCTCTATTCCCGCTTCCCTATGAGGGAACAGGGCCAGCCGCAGCCGGTCGCCCCTCCACTGGATGCCGTCCTCGCGGCGCAGCCGGGCGTGCAGCTTCTCCGGCATGCCGGCTGCGCCCAGCAGCCAGGCATCGATGGCTGCCGCTCTGTCGGCAGCCCCCGTAATGACCCGGCCAGGCATGGCTTCCAGCCATTCCCCGCGCCGGGTCCACTTGCCCCCGCCCGCGAAGCCGGCGGCGGTACCCGCAGCAGCCGCACCGACTGCGCCCGGGCCGGGACTGCCGCCGGTGGCAGCGGTCCCGGCTGTAAGATCCGGCGCTCCGCTGCGGCGGGCTGCCGCAGGGTCTGCGCCTGCATGGCGGGCACGGCCCTCCGTATCTGCGCGTTGCCCGCCGGACCGGTCCTCCGGTCCAGCCGTCATAGCGATTTCAGGGCCTGGTAATGGCCCGCAATCGTATCGTCAATATCCTGCTCGCTATGCGCAGCGGATACGAACATTCCCTCGAACTGGGAGGGTGGAACGCTGATGCCCTGATCCAGCATTTTGCCGAAATAACGCTTGAACAGCTCCAGGTTACTGGTCTTGGCCGTCTCAAAGTTAATGACCGGCTCCTCCGTGAAGAATGGACATACCATCGAGCCCACACGGTTAATCGTCAGCGGAATTCCCGTCTCCTGCGCATTGCGCTGAAGTCCGGCTTCCAGTCTCGCGCCAAGCGACTCCAGACGGGTGTAGACCTCAGGGGTCAGCAGCGCAAGCGTGCTGTAGCCCGCCGCCATCGCCAGCGGATTCCCGCTGAGTGTGCCTGCCTGATAGATCGGGCCGGACGGGGCGATCTGCTCCATGATCTCTCTTTTGCCACCGTAGGCCCCTACAGGCAGACCGCCGCCGATCACCTTGCCGAAGCAGGTCAGATCCGGGTCTATCCCGAACAGCCCCTGCGCACATCCCCGGTCCACACGGAAGCCGGTCATCACCTCGTCAAAAATCAGCAAAGCCCCGTACCCCGTAGTCACCTTACGGAGACCTTCCAGGAATCCAGGAAGCGGAGGCACAACGCCCATATTTCCGGCGATCGGCTCCACGATGATAGCGGCAATCTCGTTGCCGTAGCGCTCAAACGCGATTTTGACCCCGTCCAGGTCATTATAAGGTACCGTGATCGTATTCACCGCTACCCCTTCCGGCACGCCCGGACTATCCGGCAGCCCCAAGGTCGCCACCCCGGAACCGGCCTTAATCAGCAGGCTGTCGGCATGGCCGTGATAGGAGCCTTCGAATTTGAGGATTTTGCTGCGTCCGGTGTAGCCGCGGGCCAGTCTGATCGCGCTCATCGTCGCTTCCGTTCCCGAGTTCACCATGCGGACAATGTCCACCGAGGCCACGCGTTCTACCACGGTTTTGGCCATAGCGGTCTCTAGCAGGGTCGGCGCGCCGAAGCTTGTCCCTCTGGCCGCAGTCTCCTGCAGCGCCTTCACCACCTCAGGATGGGCATGTCCCATAATCAGCGGTCCCCACGAGCAGACGTAGTCAATGAAGCTGTTGCCGTCAATATCGTAGATCCGTGAGCCTTCGCCCCTCTCCACATAGACCGGGGTCAATCCTACGGACTTGAATGCCCGGACCGGGCTGTTCACCCCGCCGGGAATATATTGTTTTGCCTCTTCAAAAGCCATGCGGGAAGCCTCTTCCCGGCGGTTCAACGGCAGATTGCCCATGCTTGTTCCCTCCTGATCCTAGCCGCGCAGCCAGCGGGCTGCGTCCTTGGCGAAATAGGTAATAATTACATCTGCTCCGGCGCGCTTCATGCCTGTCAGCATCTCCAGCACAACTGCCTGCTCATCGATCCAGCCCTGCTGCGCAGCCGCCTTGACCATCGAGTACTCACCGCTGACGTTGTAGGCTACAAGCGGCAGATCGAACTGGTCGCGGATGGTGCGGAGTACATCCAGATAAGCCAGCGCAGGCTTCACCATCAGCATGTCCGCGCCTTCCAGCACATCGGAATCCGCTTCGCGAACCGCTTCCCGCAGGTTGGCCGGGTCCATCTGGTACGTCTTGCGGTTGCCGAACTGGGGAGCGGAATCCGCTGCTTCGCGGAACGGGCCGTAGAAGGCGGAGGCGTATTTTACCGAATAGGACATGATCGGCACCTGCTCGAAGCCATTCGCATCGAGTCCGGCACGGATCGCCTGCACGAATCCGTCCATCATGTTGGACGGCGCGATAATATCCGCCCCTGCCCGGGCCTGCGAGACCGCCGTGCGGGTCAGCAGCTCAAGCGAAGCATCGTTAATTACATCCCCGTGCACCACACCGTCCACCGTATGGGTATGCACCATGCCGCAGTGGCCGTGGTCGGTGAATTCACACAGGCAGGTATCGGCGACAACCAGCAGGTCGGGATACCATTTTTTGATCAGACGCGTGGCTTCCTGCACAATGCCATCGTCTGCGAAGCCCGACGAGCCAACCGCATCCTTCGTCTCGGGAATTCCGAACAGCAGTACCGCCGGAATGCCGAGGGAAGCAATCTCATCCACCTCCGCCTTCAGCGTATCCAGCGAGAAATGATAGACGCCGGGCATCGAGCTGATCTCATTCTTTACACCCGTTCCATAGGTTACAAAAATCGGCTGGATGAAATCCAGCACATGGAGTACGGTCTCGCGCACCATGCCGCGAATACCGGCCGACCCGCGCAAACGGCGGTGTCTGGTTATTGGAAAGCTCATTGCTGCAAACCCCCTGTTCAGTAAGTATATACACACATCTATTCGTCTTAAGCAGTATTGAGATGTTAAAGTTATCGCTGCTAGTAAGCCAGACCCGATTGCAATGCTCAAAGGCAGCGCTGACAGATCCGGCAGGAACAGGCTATCTCAGCCTCGTCGATTCATTCCAGCGGCACAGCTCCTGCACCAGTCCTTCGATGGTGGCTTCTTCCGGGAGCAGTCCCGGCGTGAGGCCCGCTTCGACTGCGGTCTGCTCGGTAACCGGGCCGATGCAGGCAATCTTGACACCCGCCAGCAGCGCCAGCGGATCTTCCAGACCCATCCGCTTCAGGATGCCAAGGAAGTTGCGCACTGTGGACGAGCTGGTGAAGGTCACCGCATGAATGCGCTTCTCCTCCAGCAGCTTCACCAGCTCAATATCATCCTCGCCGGTGATAACCGTCTCATACGTATCCACCTCGGTCACTTCCAGCCCCAGCTCCCTCAGCTTGCCGGGCAGCCACTCGCGCGCCAGATCGCCGCGGGGAAGCAGCACCTTCTGCCCCGGCTGCAGCTGTGAGCCGAAGGCTTCAATCAGCCCTTCGGCCTGAAAGCGGCCGGGCAATTCTTCAGAGATCAGCCCGCGCTCTGCGAGCGCCGCAGCCGTCCCCGGTCCCACTGCGCACAGCCGCGCCCCGTGCAGGGCGCGAATATCCAGCTTCTGCTGCGTCAGATGACGCATGAAGAAGTCCACGCCGTTCGGACTGGTGAAGAACACCCAGTCGTACGCCGCAAGCCCGCCAAGTGCCGCAGCGATCTCCGCCTGCTTGCCCGCATCCCGCTGCATCACCGTCTCAATGACCGGGAACTCATACGGCTCGCCGCCCAGCTCCTCGATCCGGTCCACCAGTTCGCTTGCCTGCGCACGCGCCCGCGTCACTACAATGCGCTTGCCGAACAGCGGCAGCGCCTCCACCCACATCAGGTGCTCCCGCTGGAGCACAACGTCACCGACCACAATAACCGCCGGCGGCTGGAAATCCGCTGCCGTAACCTTCGCCTCAATATCGGCCAGCGTGCCGGTCAGCGTCTCCTGATCCGCACGGGTCCCCCAGCGCACCAGCGCCACCGGGGTTTCCGGCGGACGGCCGTGCTTCATCAGCTGGGCGCTGATATAGCCGATTTTGGCGACACCCATCAGGAATACCAGCGTGCCTGTCGCATTCGTTACTTTATCCCATTGAATGGAATGATCCAGCTTATCCGGGCTCTCATGGCCGGTAATAATCGACAGGGAAGACGATGCCTCCCGGTGGGTCACCGGAATCCCGGCATATGCCGGAACGCTGATGGCCGAGGTAATGCCCGGCACAATCTCATAGTAGATGCCATTCCTGCGCAGCAGCTCCGCTTCTTCACCCACCCGGCCAAAAATCACGGGGTCCCCGCCCTTCAGACGCACCACCGTTTTGCCCTCCAGAGCGAGATCGACCAGCAGCTGATTAATATCCTCCTGCTTCATCGTATGACGGTCTGAAAGCTTGCCTACGTATATTTTCTCGCCGCCGGGCTTCATCCATTTCAGCAGCCTTGGACTGGCCAGCCTGTCATAGACCAGCACATCGGCCTTGCGGATACACTCCAGCCCCTTGACTGTAATCAGCTTCGCATCCCCCGGACCTGCACCTACCAGATATACCTTCCCCGCCATCTCCGTCATCCCCTTATCCCTCTACACATGCGATTCCTTACCCCTTATTCCCTTACATCCGCCAAAATCTTCTCCGCACCTCTGGCCGCCAGCTTCCGCGCGACCTCCGCACCCAGCTCCACCGGATCATTGCCGGTGCAGGTCTCCTTCAGAATGACTGTGCCGTCCGGTGTTCCGACCATTCCGGTTAACGTTATGGACGGACCCGCTGCTGCCACGGCCTCTGATTCAAGTACTGCATAGGCGCCAATGGGGACCTGGCACCCCCCGTTCAGAGCACCGAGGAAGGTCCGCTCCGCTGTCACCGTGAGTGCCGTGCGCTCATCATTATACAGCGCCAGCAGCTTGCGCAGCTCCTCATCGTCCTCACGGCACTCAATACCGAGTGCTCCTTGGCCTACAGCGGGCAGGCAGACCTCAGGCGGCAAATATGCCGTAATCCGGTCCTGCCAGCCCATCCGCGACAGCCCCGCTGCTGCCAGCAGAATCGCGTCATATTCGCCGCTCTCCAGCTTCTTCAGCCGCGAATCAATATTGCCGCGTACCGGCTCAATAAGCAGATCCGGCCGGAGTGCAGCCAGTTGGCTGGAGCGCCGCAGACTGCTTGTGCCTACGCGCGCGCCTTGCGGCAGACCCTCCAGGCCCGCTCCGCTATTAGAGATCAGAACGTCGCGCGGATCTTCACGCTTCGGCACCGCACCGTTCATCAAGCCTTCCGGCAATTCGGAAGGCATATCCTTCATGCTATGTACTGCCATATCAATATCCTTCGCCAGCATCGCCTGTTCAATTTCCTTGACGAACAGACCTTTGCCGCCCACTTTGGACAGGGTCACATCGAGAATCCGGTCACCCTTGGTCACAATCTTATGCACCTCAAAAGTAAAATCAAACCCATGCTCCCCGCTAAGCCGCTCCAGATCGGCAATTACATGCCCCGTCTGCGTTAAAGCCAGCGCACTTTGTCTGCTGCCCACGATAATCTTCCGCATGCCCACTCCCCCTGTTCAAGTCAGTCCCTTATTCCATCCGCCGCCGCCGTACCTAACCCCTGAATTTGCTCGCTTGAGCTGATTCGGCCGAATTCAGGTGTATTTATACACCTCATTTGCTCCACTGAGCGACTTTCGCCGAATTCAGGTGTATTTATACACCTCATTTGCTCGATTGAGCTGATTCGGCCGTATTCAAGGGTACTTATACACTTCATTTGCTCGACTGAGCTGTTTCGGCCGAATTCAGGTGTATTTATACACCTCATTTGCTCGCTTGAGCCGCTTCGGCCGTATTCAGGTGTATTTATACACCTCATTTGCTCGCTTGAGCCGCTTCGGCCGTATTCAGGTGTATTTATACACCTAATTTGCTCAAATGAGCTGATTCGGCCGAATTCAAGGGTACTTATACACTTCATTTGCTCAACTGAGCCGCTTCGGCCGAATTCAGGTGTATTTATACACCTCATTTGCTCGATTGAGCCGTTTCGGCCGAATTCAAGGGTATTTATACACTTCATTTGCTCGACTGAGCTGATTCGGCCGAATTCAGGTGTATTTATACACTTCATTTGCTCGACTGAGCGACTTTCGCCGAATTCAGGTGTATTTATACACCTAATTTGCTCGATTGAGCCGATTTGGCGGAATTCAAGTGTATTTATACACCTAATTTGCTCAACAGAGCTGTTTCGGCCGAATTCAAGGGTATTTATACACTTCATTTGCTCCACTGAGCGACTTTCGCCGAATTCAGGTGTATTTATACACTTCATTTGCTCGCTTGAGCCGCTTCGGCCGAATTCAAGGGCATTTTTGCCCTTGCTTTGCTCAGCTCGGTGGCCTAGCCACTTAAGCACCTTATTCCTCCCGGTTGCACGCCACCCAAGCCTCAATCTGCTCACGTGTCCATGGTATAAAGGTGCCCTGCCGCAGCTCATTCAACACATCCAGCTTCCCTAGCCGCCGCAAGAGCCGCGACCGGTTCTCTGCCGCTGGCTCCAGCTGCTTGATGGCCGTCCGCAGCTCATGCAGGAAATCCAGATACGGCTCGTATTCCTCGCCGAGCAGCCCCGCAATCTGCTGCGTAATCCCCGCAGCCGCAGACGGTCCCGCCCCGGAGGTCGAGACCGCAACCGTGAGGCGCCCGCGGCGGAGCACGCCGGGCGTAATGAACGTGCCCGCCTCCGCATGGCTGGCCACATTAACGGGCAGCCCCAGCTGCCGGGCTTCCGCGGCAACGGCCTCATTCACCGCCCTGTTATCGCTGGCGGCATAGACCAGCACAGCTCCCTGGAGATCTCCGGGAGCATAGGGGCGGCTGATCCATTGCAGCCGCTCCCCATCAGCCATCGCAGCCAGCGTCCCGCTGAGCGAGGGGCTGATCACCGCCAGCTCCGCGCCCGCTTCCAGCAGCGGAGCCGCCTTGCGCGCAGCCACCGCCCCGCCGCCAATGATCACCACCCGCCGGCCTTCCACATCCAGCATAATCGGCAGATACTTTTTCATCCCGCTTCACTCCAGCTCTCCCAGCGCTTCCTACTCACTGTCACCCAAATTCCATTCCACTGGCAAGCTACTCTTCATCCCGCTTCACTCCAGCTCTCCCAGCACTTCCAACTCGCTCTCATCCAACTTCCATCCCACTGGTTAGCCACTTTCCATCGCGCTCACTCCAGCTCCCCCAGCACTTCCAACTCACTCTCATCCAACTTCCATTCCACTGGCAAGCTACTCTTCATCCTGCTCACTCCAACTCTCCCAGCACTTCCAACTCACTTTCATCCATCGTCCATCCCACTGGTTAGCCACTTTCCATCCCGCTCACTCCAACTCTCCCAGCACTTCCAACTCACTCTCATCCAACTTCCATCCCACTGGCAAGCTACTCTCCATCCCGCTTCACTCCAGCTCTCCCAGCACTTCCAACTCACTCTCATCCATCTTCCATCGTCCATCCCACTTCACTCCCCGCCCCAGCCATGGAACTCCGACCAGGAATTCAGCAGGAAGTTAAGAATAATGAAGCCGTACCCGGTAATCGCCCAGCGGGCCATGACGGTACCGCTTCGGCGGCCGGAGAATTTCAGCACAAGGTAAACGATGTAGACGCCCAGGCCCGTAAGTGTTGTCAGGACCTTCGTATCCTGAAAAAGCGGTGTCCGCCCTTCCGCGACAATCGACAGACCCGCCAGAATCAGCGAGGCCAGCAGCAGCGGAACTCCGGCCAGGATCGCCGTGTAGGAATATTTGTCCATCGTCTCCAGGCTGGGCAGCCTGCGGACACGGTCATCCCACTTCTTATTCTTCAGCTTCGTATGCAGGAATAGATACATTATCGCAAATACCGTCCCCAGTGTCAGTGCGGCAAAGCTCAGATTCGCCAAAATCACATGCATCGCCAGCCACCCGTGCACCGCACTCCAGCTCTGCAGCGTATGATCCTCCGCCGTCAGCCATACCCGGTTCAGCAGGAATACACTGAAGCCCGCCATGCTGAGCAGCAGGACGGTGAACTCGCCGCCGCGCGTATAGGCCACCGCAAACGAGGTGACCACCATGCTGAAGGAGAACCAGAACAGGAAGTCGTAAGGCGTAAAGATCGGCAAGCCGCCCTCCTGGGAGAAGCGGATGGCCAGGCCCCCAAGCTGAAGCAGGCCGACAACAGCAAGAAGCCCTGTGCCCAGCCGCTTTCCGCCCGGATTGCGCCGAAGGCAATCCGAGAAAACAAACAGCAGGCTCAGGGCATATAGCAGCAGAGCGGCATCATATATTCCGTTCAGCAGCATGTGGCTCACCCGCCCAGCAGACCGGCTGGGGTAAGCACCGCTCCCGGCACACGGATCTCTCCGCCGGAGGGCCGTTCAGCAGAGCTGCGCTGAAGCGGTTCAACACTTTCACCGGCCGGACCTGCATCCAGCTGCTCCTGCAGGGCGAAGATTTGAGTGAAATACTCCAGTGCTTCATTCCCTTGCTTGCCGCCGGACATCTCCTTGATCACATTGATCGGATCATGCATCATCTGGTTGACAATGCTCTTGGTCAGGCGGCGGATCACCTTGCGCTGATGCTCATCCAGCTCAGGCAGCTTGTTGAACAGACTATCCATCGTGTCTTCATATATTCCGTTTGACTTGTCCTGCAGCGCACGGATCACCGGTCTGACGCCCAGCGTCTTCAGCCATTGCTGGAAATCCGCCATCTCGCCTTCAATCATAACCTCGATCTTGGCAGCTTCACTGCGGCGCATCTCCAGGTTGCTCTCCACAATGCCCTCCAGATCATCGATATCATAGAGGAATACATCCGGTACACTGGCAGCAGCAGGGTCAATATCGCGCGGCACAGCAATGTCGATCATGAACAGCGGCCGTGAAGGGCGGCGCTTCATGCCCTCGGCTACCTGGGCAGCCGTCAGCACATAGCCGTCCGCACCCGTAGAGCTGATCACAATATCCACTTCATCCAGAGACTTCAGCGCCTCTTCAATCGTGCTGGGCTTACCCGAGAATTTCTCGGCCAGCTCGATAGCACGGGACAAGGTACGGTTGGCGACAATCACTTCCGCCGCGCCGCTGCTGTACAGATGCTTCACCGTCAGCTCGCTCATTTTGCCGGCGCCGAGAATGAGCACTCTTTTGCCGGTGAACATGCCGAAGATGCGCTTCCCCAGCTCCACCGCCGCATAGCTGACCGACACCGCACTCTCGCCGATCGAGGTCTCACTATGCGCACGCTTGCCGAGCGTCACCGCCTGCTTGAACAGCCGGTTGAACCAGGTTCCGGTAACCCCTTCCGCCTGAGCCGTCAGGAAGGCACTGCGCACCTGACCCAGAATCTGCGTCTCGCCTATCACCATTGAATCCAGACCGCAGGTGACACGCATCAGATGGGCAATCGCCTGCTCGTCTTCATATATATACATATGTTGCGTAAATACATCGCTTCTTACTCCGAACCACTGCTCCATGAAGCTGCGGATGAAATATCCGCACATATGAAGGCGGTCCACGACCACATAAATTTCCGTCCGGTTACAGGTGGCGACAACGACCCCTTCCAGAACGCTCTTCGTCTGCAGCAGCTGATGAAGCGCAGCAGGCAGATCCTTCTCGGCAAAAGCGAACTGTTCCCTCACCTCTACGGGAGCCGTACGGTAATTCAGGCCAACGACGACAATATGCATCGCTTGTTCACCATCCTAATCTATATTCATTGGTGTAGGCACTGTTGCTGCTTATCAGCAGATATTAGAATCAATTTCACAAGATCCACGAACACTGTGTTAAGTATATCACATCAAAATACGGCTTTTAACAAAACCTTTGAACTATTTATGAATTGCAGATAATAATTATTATAAACAAGTATTTAGGTCATGTAATATGACACAATAATGAAATATTGACACACTTTATTACGGATGATAGCATATAACAAATGATCTGAGTTAACTTTTATAACATCCATAGCAAAAATCGTCTGATTCCCCGTCCCTAAGTTAACACCGCGTCAGTTATCCCCCTTCAAACCTCTCTTGTATAAGCCCGTTAATCCGGAACGGGCGTATCTACAGGCAACCGTAAATTGCCCCAGGCTACAAGAGGCCAGCCCCCCTGCTGGATGTATCAGCGTGAGCTCACGGGCGAAACCGTGCTTTTCTGCGCTGATGTATCCTGCTTTGGACTGCGCCTCCTTTAGCCTGGGGTTTTTGGCATCCATTATAATAGAAGGAGTGAGGGCAAATGAGTGCTTCCTACGCAAGCTTAAGTGAATCGATCCGCAAGGCCAGAAATGTGAGGATCTACAAGAACAAGGACACCGCCTATGACTTTAAGCTCTACCCCTTCGGAGAACGCGGTACGTATATCGCCCCCGAGCTGATCCGTGAAATCACTCACAATCTGGCGGAAGCTGTAACGGAACAGTTTCCCGATTTTGATTACATTGTCTCCCCTGAACCCGGCGGTCATACCTGGGGGATGCTGGCTGCCTATAAGCTGATGAAGCCGATGAATATTCTGCGCCTCAGCACTGAGCTGTACGAGAATTATGAGGTTAGTGTGAGACGCGAGACGGCGTATAATGAGAATTATATTTATTTTGACGGCTTCTCCGCCGGTGACCGGGTACTGCTGCTGGATGATGTGATCAGTTCCGGCGCTACGATCCGCTGTATTGCTGCTCAGTTGTCCGTGATGGGCATAGAGCTTGTCGGCGTGCAGGCGATTCTGGCCAAAGGGGAGCATTACAAGCAACTGGAAGCGGACATTGGAGTACCCGTCAGATTTCTGTCCCAGGTATGATTTGTAAAAAAATAGCAGGGGAGTGACAAGCCATGGCTTTTTATTACGAGCAGCCTTCAAGAACCTTCAGTGAGTTCCTGCTGGTACCCAGCCTGACCACCAAAGATTGCATTCCCGGAAATGTGGATCTTAGCACACCAGTAACCAAATTCCGCCGGGGAGAGACCCCAGCACTGACCATGAACCTCCCCGTGACTTCGGCGGTAATGCAGGCGGTATCCGACCACAACATGGCGATTGCGCTGGCCAAAAGCGGGGGCATCTCCTTCATCTACGGCTCCCAGTCCATCGGCCAGCAGGTCGAAATGGTCCGCCGGGTCAAAAAGTTCAAAGCAGGATTCGTCCTCAGCGACTCCAACCTGCGCCCGGAAGATACGCTTCAGGATGTGCTGGCGCTGAAGGCGCGCAGCGGCCACTCCACCATTGCGATCACAGACAACGGGGAACCGACAGGCAGACTGATGGGCATCGTCACCAGCCGGGATTACCGCGAGAACCGCCTCCCGCCGGATTGCCCGATTACAGAGTTCATGACCCCGCTTGCTTCGCTGATCTACGCCGAAGAAGGGATCACGCTGACAGAAGCGAATGACATGATCTGGGATCATAAGCTGAACTGCCTGCCGATTGTGAATGCCAGCGGCCATCTCGTCCATTTGGTCTTCCGCAAGGATTATGACAGCCATCAGGAGTATCCGCTGGAGCTGCATGACGACAACAAGCAGCTCATTGTAGGCGCAGGAATCAATTCGCGGGATTATAAGGAGCGTGTGCCAGCACTGGTGGAAGCGGGGGCAGATATCCTGTGCATCGATTCTTCTGACGGGTATTCGGAGTGGCAGGCGGAGACCATCCATTATATTAAGGATACTTTCGGGGAGAGTGTGAAGGTTGGCGCGGGCAATGTTGTTGACAAGGAAGGGTTCCTGTACCTGGTGGAAGCCGGGGCGGATTTCATCAAAGTCGGCATCGGCGGCGGCTCCATCTGTATTACCCGCGAGCAAAAAGGGATCGGCCGGGGGCAGGCCTCCTCTGTCATCGAAGTGGCGGCGGCCCGCCAGGAATATTACGAGCAGACCGGTATCTATGTCCCGATCTGCTCGGACGGCGGGATTGTCCATGATTATCATATTGTGCTGGCGCTGGCGATGGGCGCTGACTTCGTGATGCTTGGCCGCTATTTTGCCAGATTCGATGAGAGCCCCGGACGTAAGCTGCTGGTCGGCGGGAACTTCGTGAAGGAATATTGGGGCGAAGGCTCCAGCCGTGCCCGCAACTGGCAGCGTTATGACTTCGGCAACACCGATAAGGAGAGCAAACTTGAGTTCGAGGAGGGCGTGGATTCCTTCATTCCCTATGCCGGGCGGCTGAAGGATAATCTGGATCTCAGCATCAGCAAAATCAAGTCCACCATGTGCAATTGCGGCTCGCTGACCATCCCGGAATTACAGCAGAAGGCCAAGATTACCCTGGTCTCCTCGACAACGATCTTTGAAGGAGGCGCACATGATGTTATGCTTAAGGAAAAGGATAGATCCTCCTCGTGATCACATCCTAATCCATAAGGAGCGTCAACCATGACCCAAATTACCAAAGTTCTGGTCAGCAAGGACCAACTGCAGCAGCGAGTACAGGAACTGGGCGCTGAAATATCGCGCGATTACGAAGGCAAGGAGCTGGTGCTTATCGGCATTCTTAAGGGCGGGGCCGTCTTCATGTCTGATCTGATGCGTGAGATCACCTTTCCGGTCGGCGTCGACTATATGTCGGTGTCCAGCTACGGGGCAAGCTCTACCTCCTCCGGCGTCATTACGATCAAGAAGGATATCGACATGGATATCCGCGGCAAGCATATCCTGCTGGTCGAGGATCTGATCGACACCGGCCTGACGCTTCAGCATCTGAAGGAGCTGTTCGCCCTGCGCGAGGCGGCAAGCGTGCGTATCTGCACCATCCTCAGCAAGCCTTCCCGCCGCCTCGTCGATGTTCCCATTGACTACAGCGGGATTGATATCCCCGACGAATTTGTTGTCGGCTACGGTCTCGACTACGCCGAGCAGTACCGCAATCTGCCGGAGGTCTGGATCGTCGAGACCGGGGACTAGGATGAATAAGCAAGCAGAAGGGAGCGCCATTCACGGCGCTCCCTTTGTACTGCAGCGGCCTTCAAAGCCCGCTCAGCAAATCAATGTTCAGATAATTCGTATTTCCGAGCGCACTGTTATACCCGAGTTGAATGGTGTTCGAGCCTGCGTTCAGCGGGATCGTGACGGATACCGTTCCGTAGGTGCTCCAGCTGGAGGTGGAATTGAACACCAGATTGGAGGTAGTAACCACGCCGTTCACTTTCACGTAGCGGGAAGCATTGCCTGCCGCCGCCGCGTAGCGGAAGGTGACAGTTCTGGTTCCTGCCGCATTCTGGTTGACATAGAAATCAATGGAGGTGCCGCTTGTGTTCCAGCCCCCGACATACCCTCTTCCGGTAAAGCCGGCATTAGTGCTCTCATTGATCATCCCGCCTCCGCCGACCAGCGTCCGCGCGGCATTCTCCGCTTCATAAGCCCCGTTGCCCGCAATGTACCCGGTGTAGCCGTCAGCGGGAACGAGCTGCAGAATGGAAGCGCCCGCAGCAGCGGCCAGGCTCTGCACATAGGAAGTGCCCGTATTACGCAGCCAGTCGCTGCCGATGATTCCGTCGCTCATGCGGCGGTGATTCCAGGCCTGCGTTGCATTCTGCTGAAGAAAGCTTAAGTATTGCGGCTGTCCGCCCAGCGTACGGAGACGGTTCAGGTTGCGGGCAAAGACCATTTTAAAGCCCGCAGCATCATTCTCCCCTTCATACAACAGTGTCTGGGCGGAAACCATTTTATTAACGGCATACCCGGCTGCATTGTTGGCATCCGTTAGGTAGGCGGAAGCTCCGGTAGCCTGATACAGGGACACAGCCGCCCCCAGGAACGTTCCGTAATTGTAAGTGAAATCCCAATCCTTAATGAGACCGCTGCCCGCACCTTCAATATGATCGTTGATTTTGCTGCCATTAACCAAGGTAGCCTTGGTCCAACTATAGATTTGAGTAGCCTTGGTCAGATACGCAGGATCATTGTAGGCACTATACAGCTTGACTGCGGTCATGACCATCGGGGCATTCGTGGCCATATTCTTCTGGGCGTTGGCCTGGCCCGGGACATGGGCGTCCCTTCTCCACCAGATCCCGCCGCCGTATGTGCTGTCCCTTTCGCTGTAGATTTGGCCAAACAGGAAGCTGGCACGGTTCAGATACTCCGTAGTTCCCGTCAGTTCATAGGCTCTTGCGCAGGCCAGCGCCCACCAGCCCAGGTCATCGTTGAACGGATTCGTCATCATATCCGGGTATTTGGCGTTGAATCCGGTGTAGATCTCATCGATCATCGTGCGGTAGACATTGCTGCCCGTGCGCTCGTAGGCATCCATTACGGTCTCCCAGAGCTGTGCCTCCCACCAGAAATCGGTGTAGAGTCCCCCGTTCGGCCCGTGAGCATGTTCAGAATGAATCAGATGATCACTGTTGGTATAGAAGTATTTGGCGGAAGAATCATAGAATACTTGCACAAATGAGTTCATTGCAGCATCAGCGTTAGAGACGGTGAATGCCTCTGCCGTACCTCGTGCACTGGGAGACGGCACAGACACAGACAGAGACAGGGACAACAGACAGAGAACAGCGGCACTCCTTATTTTCTTCCAGGTGAACATTTCCGGATACCCCCTTCATTTGTACATCCAGTCCGTAACCGTCAGGCGGCAGCGGGCTAATGCTTAAGCTTGGCTACTCCCTCCAGCAGCATCAGACCGCTGAGCTGTACACTGAGCTGTACCGGCAGCCCGGGAACCTGCTCCCAAGAGGGTCCGCACAGCCCCAGCGTCCGGTCCAGCCCTTGCGCCCATAGCGTCCGGGCATTGGCCAATATAACTTCACGGACCCGGTCATTTCCGGGGAAATGCTGCTCCAGCTGTACCAGATAGCGGATCAGAATTCCCTTGAACAATCCGGTGTCGTCAATCCCTTCATCCGGCAGCAGCAGCGATTCAGAATGGCATAAGCGGTCTAAGCAGGCCTCAGCGGTCCGGCGGGCATCTGCGGCATAGCCGGAATCGCCGGTGACACGGCAGAGCTCTATTCCCGCTCCTATGAATACTCCCTGATAGTAAGTGAATTCCCAGTCGTAATCTATCTGCCCATCCCCCTGCCGGTTCATTCCATCCCATACGAATCCGGTGTCCGGGTCCACCAGATTGGCCTGGTTCCAGCGGTAAATCCGGATCGCCCAGTTCAAATCCTCCTCCTGTCCACGCAGCGAGTATAGGCGGGCGGCCAGAATAGCGGCCGGGGCATTCGCCGGAGTGTTCTTATAATCCAGCTGATCCTTTTTCCAGGCCATGCCGCCCCCGCAGTGCTCATTCCAGGCCGTCTGAATATCCGCCCATAATTCAAGGACAGCACTCAGATATTCCGCTTCGCCGGTAGCCTGATACGCCCGCAGCAGCGCAAGGGCGGTCCATTCCATATCATCATAATAATTATGCTTGAACGTCCCGCCGTTATAGGCGTGCAAGCTGCGGCTCAGACTGCGGATGCGTTCGGCATACCTGGAATCCCGCGTCCTTTCGTAAGCATCGGTCAGAACATCAATGACATGAGCCTGCCACCAGTAGTAGAAATTGTCGCCTGCCCTGCTGTATTCCTGCGGATACCATTGGTTCATTATTCCGCTGTCTGCATTATAGTAATGCTCCCACAGGGAGTCCTGGAACGAGTCGGCGCGCGCCGCCCAGTTCTCTGCCAGTGATGTCCCGTTAGAATGATCCATAAGCCAGCTCCTCCCCTTAAAATGAGGCTCGGGCATTCGCCTGCCCCTTCCCTGCAAGCACAACCATCCGCTCCAGCAGCTTGATTCCGCTGAGCTGGGTGCTCAATTGCACAGTGTCCGAAGGTGCCTTCGTCCAATCGGGTCCGAACAGCACCCGGTCCGCCGCCTTCCCTTGGTCCCACAGCAGCTCTGCGTTACTGCGCAGAAAAGCCCCGGCAGCTCCATCTGCCTGACCGGCCTGTGCCAGTTCTGCCGCATAGCGGACCAGAATGCCCTTGAAGAGACCGGCATCACCGCCGCCCTCCTCCGGGAGCACGCCGCTATTCGGGCCAGCCAGTTCCTTGACCGCTGCGCCGAACGTGCGCCGGGCCTCCTCCAGATAGTCACGGCTCCCGGTAACCCGGTACAGCTCGATAGCCGCACCGATATAAACACCCTGATTGTACGTATATTTCCAATCCTTATCGATCCTGCCGTCACCGGTACGGTTCATTCCATCCCAGACGAAGCCCGTCTCCGGGTCCACCAGATGGGACTGCTGCCAGTTATACAGCGTATGTGCCCACTCCAGGTCCTGCGGATCTCCAAAGGCCTGATACAGACGGGCGGCAAGGATAGCAGCCGGTGCATTAGCCGGGGTGTTCTTGTAATCCAGCTGCGATTTCTGCCAGGCGATACCGCCCCCTGAATGGCTGTTCCAGCCGGTTCTGATATCCGTCCAGAGGATAAGAACCGTTTCTTTGTAGAGCTCATTTCCGGTTGCCTGATACGCGCGAAGCCAGGCCAAGGCCATCCACTCCATGTCGTCGTACAGCTCATTGGGCCACACGCCGCCGTTGCGGCGGAGCAGTCCAGCATGTAGAGCGGTCAGTCGTTCGCGGTACATAGCAGCCCCAGTCCGCAGCAGGCCGTCCACCAGCACATCCACGGCATGGGCCATCCACCAATAATGAAAGACCGTATTACATGCGCCTTCCGGACAAGGTGTCTCAATGTCATACATTCCGATGGCTTCGTTCCAGAAGCATTCATCCAGCGCTTCCTGCGCCGAGTCCGCCCGTTCCGTCCATTGTTCAAGCTCTATTTGCTTCATATGGTGTCTCTCTCCCCGTAAATGATTTGCCATCGGCAGCTGACTTAGCCTTTGATGCCGCTGAAGGCAATCCCCTGTACAAAATAACGCTGCAGCGCCAGGAACAACACCAGTATCGGCAGTATCGCCACCAGCGCCCCGGCCATCATCGGCCCGTAGTCCGTCTGGAAATTATAAGAAAAAGCCTGCAGGCCCATCTGAATCGTTGCCTTGTCCGGATCATTCAGCACAATCATCGGCCACAGGAAGCTGTTCCAGCCGGCCTGGAAGGTGAAGATGCTCAAGGTCGCCAGCGCCGGGCGGGTAAGCGGCAGATAAATCCGCCAGAAAATTTTAAATTCCCCGCAGCCCTCAATCCGGGCCATCTCCAGCATGTCGCTGGGGAGCGTCAGAAAAAATTGCCGCATGAAGAATACTGCGAAGCTCCCGGATGCGCCGGGCAGAATGATGCCCCAGAACGAGTTCATCAGTCCATTGCCGCCTCCGCCAAAAAGATCATTACCCCCGGCAAACGGAATATGGCGCATCACATACACTGTCGGGATCATGGTCACAATGCCGGGAATCATCATTGCCGCCAGCAGCACGCGGAACACCGGCTTGTTCAGCCTGAATCTTAGCTTCGCAAAGGCATAGCCGCTAAGTGATCCGAAAAACAGGTTAGCCAGAACGCCCGACACAGCAAGCACGAGCGAATTCCAGAAGAATAAAGCAAATGGCACCGTTGAAAAGGCTTTGCGGTAATGCTCGAAGGTCAGATGCTTCGGAAACCACTGAATCGGCATGGCAAAAATCTCATCATCCGGCTTGAGTGAGGTTAGCAAACTCCAGTAGAATGGCAGAAACATAACAACCGCTATAAGGATACATACAATATAGAAAATGAGCTTGTAGAGGCCCTGCTTCAAGGCCGAACCGCCAGTAACACCCATCCTGCAAACCTCCTTTTCCTGGACAAGCTGCTCTAAATGATCGATTCCTCCGCTTTGGAGACCCGCATATTAATCAGCGAGAAAATAAGAATGGCTACAGCAAGCACAAAGGCCTGCGCCGAGGCATAGCCCATCTGCAGCTGATTGAAGCCCTGCTGATAGATTAGGTAGACCGGGGTCTTGGTCACATTGGCCGGACCGCCCTGCGTCAGCACAAAGGCCTGGTCAAACAGCTGCAGCGCACCGATAATCGCCATCGTACTGACCAGGAAGGTCGTAGGCCGCAGCTGCGGCCAAGTGATGTAGCGGAAGCTGGCCCATTTGTTCGCCCCGTCCAGCCGTGCCGATTCATAGAGATAATCCGGGACCCCCTGCAGACCGGCCAGATAAATAATCATATTGGAGCCGACGGATTGCCAGAGGGTGAGCATGACAATGGACAGCATCGCCGTGCTTGTCTCGGACAGCCAGGCAGGACCGGTAATGCCCACATAGGACAACAAACCGTTCACCAGACCGAATTCCGGATGCAGCAGCCAGATCCATACGGTTGCCGCCGCTACAGCCGAGGTCAGCGTGGGCAGATAATAGAAGGTGCGGAACAGCTTGACGCCCCGCCACGCCCTGCTCAGCAGCATGGACAGCAGGAGGGAAATGACAATATTCAGCGGAACAAAAATAATCGAGTAGAAGAACACATTCTTGAATGTCTTCCACAGCAGACTGTCTTCCATCAGGCGGCGGTAGTTGTCCAGGCCGACCCAGTCATTCTGGCTTAGTACATCATAGTTGGTGAAGCTTAAATACAGGGCCATCACTACAGGAATCACTGTAAACACAGTGAACAGCAGCACCGTCGGCGTAATGAATACATAAGCCGTCCGGGCTTCGTGCCGTTCCACTTTTCTCATGGAAGCCATACAACTCCCCCTCTCATCCTCCGGTAAGGTTCCATGGCAGCAGGGAGGCGCTGCCTCCCTACGGTACAGGGCAGACTATTTAACGACTGCGTTATCCTTCAGCATCTTGTCGCCTTGTTCCTGAGCCTTCTTCAGCGTGTCTTCAATGCTCTGCTTATTCTGCTGGTTCAGCTGAAGATTAGGCGCAAGCGCATCGGTCTCCATTACGGAATAGCCAGGATGGGTCGGACGGATCTTGGCGAATTCCAGCGTATCCAGGAACGGCTTCCACTGCGGGTCATCCTGGAAAAAGGGATCTTCCATCGAAGGCTTGAAGCCCGGAAGATTCAGGCTGGTCTTGGCCCACATCAAGGCATTATCCTTGTTGGCGGTCCACCATTTAATGAATTCCCATGCTTCATCATGATGCTTGGAGCCTTCAGGAATCACGAGTCCGAAGCCGCCCATCACACTGCCCTTGTCGCCGTTTGGTCCGGCAGGAGGCGGTACAATGCCATAGTCGAGATCTTTACCGTATTTGTTATAGGTACTGAGCATCCAGGGCCCGGAATAGAGCATGGCAACCTTGCCTGTAACGAAGGCATCCTGCCCTTCGCCAAGCCCCAGCTCGAACCCAACCTTATACACCTTGTCTTTGTTCATCAGACGGTCCCAGAATTCAAGCACCTGCTTGCCTTGCTCATTATTGAAATTGGTTTTGCCGTCCTCTGTAAGCATCTGGCCGCCCGCCTGCTGGAGATACATATTGAACAGGCCAAGATCGCCCATGGAGAAGCCTGCCACCTCCAGCTTGTCGCCGTTCCACTTGGTCAGCTTGGCGGCAGCCTGCTCCAGCTCATCCCAGGTAGCCGGAGGCTGAAGCCCTGCATCGTCCAGCAGCTTCTTATTGTAGAATAAGGCCCGGGCATCAACGGTCAGCGGAAGCCCGTATAACTTATTGTCATGGGAGAGCTCAGTCAATGATTCGCTGTAGAAATCATCCTTGGAAATGCCGTCACGTGTTAAGTACTCATCCACCGGATGCAGCACGTTCTTGGGAGCATACAGCGAGGTCCGCCAGCGGTCCCAGAACAGCACATCGGGAGCACCGCCATTCGTAGCCGCCGTCAGGAATTTGGTGATCATATCCTGCTGCAGCACATATTTCACATGAATCTTGTCTTGTGATTTGTTGAAGGCATCCACCATGGTCTCGAACTGCTTCTGGCCTTCACCTCCCCAGTCGCCCCAGAACGTAAGCTCCGTCTTCTTCCCGCTGCTGCCGCTTCCGGCTTTGCCGTCATTTGCAGGGCTTTCTTTTCCCGAATTGCCGCTGCAGCCAGCCGCCAAGGCAGCGACCATCATCACCGAAAGTGCCGTAACCCATCCTTTTCTCATTGCTTCATCCCCTTAATTTGTATTTGTCTGTTATAGGAGCCAACGCTGCTCAGCTTCGCTTCACCTCAATTCCGCAGCGCATAAGCAGCAGCTCGCAGAACATCATATTGGCCCAGGAGAACCAGGGTCTGGTATACCTCTGCGGATCATCCGCATGAAAAGCCTCATGCATGAATCCGGTCCCGGCATCCGTCTGTTCCAGCAGCCCCAGCAGAGCCTCCTGCTCCTCCCTCTTCCCGGAGGTCATTCCCTGAACCGCCAAGGCGATAGGCCATATATAATGCGGAGGGGTATGCGGACTTCCAATACCCGTTGCGGCTTTGCCTTCATAGAAATAAGGATTGGTCCGGCTTAAAATAAGCTTGCGGGTGTTGAGATACACCGGATCATCTGCAGGCGCATAGCCAAGGTAAGGAATGGACAGCAGGCTGGGCACATTGGCGTCATCCATAAGGTTCACCCCTCCCAGGCCATCGGTCTCATAGGCGTAGACCGGGCCGTATTCAGGATGCTGCACAATGCCATGCTGCCGGATTCCCCCGTCAATCTGCTCAGCCAAATCTTCCGCTGCCTGCGCAAGCTCCGGGTTGTGAAGCACTTCGCCTGCAATTTCGCTGACGTATCGTAAGACAACTACGGCGAACATATTGGCAGGCACCAGGTAACCGTATTCGCAGGCATCATCACTTGGGCGGAAGCCTGACCAGGTCATTCCGGTATAGGCAGTAACAGCTCCTTTGCCGCTGCGCACAAGGGTATCCGTTGGGACACCGTTCATGCGCTCAAAAACATAATCGGAACCGCTCTCATGATTCTGCTCCCTGATCCACAATTTAATAATCTGCCACACTCCGGCTTCAAACGCTGAATTGAACTGCGTGACCCGCCCGGTGTTTTTCCATAGCAGATAGCTAAGCTGAATGGGATAGCAGAGGGAATCGATTTCGTATTTCCGTTCCCAAATCCATGGATTCATCATTGTCTTGTCTTCCTGGTGACCCCGTCCATCCGCTTCCCGGTTGAACGCATTTGCATAGGGATCAAGGGCAATATAAGCGAATTGCTGTGCGATAAGCCCTTCAATCATGCCGGCCATCTCTTCATCTTCGGAGGCGGGGATCAGGAAGGGGCGGACTTGTGCGGTAGAATCCCGCAGCCACATGGCCGGGATATCACCGGTAATGACAAAGGTGGTTCCATCCGGATTGCGCTTGATCTTTGTGTTCCAGGTGTTGAGCATGCATTGTTCGAACATGTCAGCCAAGCGCGGATGGTCCGGCAGTGTGTTACGTACACGGTCAGCCAGCTTCTTCAGGGAATCAGGTGTTTCTATAGTCGCTTTCAGTTGGAATGACCTCCTTTTGTGTAATGAAGCGCTTTCACAAATGAGTATATTGATATGCTATTGGTATGTCAATATATATTTTCAGATAATAATATACTAATATATGAAATTCACGGTAATCCACTAGATTGCAAGCTTCACCCCCGACCGGAAGAAGTCAATTAGACGCACCAAAAAAACCCATTCGGCAGAATGGGTTCTCGGATTATAACAGCTAGTTGTTACGGACAGGACCGGTCGAATTCCCGGGCACCAGCTCAGCTTCCAGCATCACCTTATTGGGGACGGCTTGCCCGTTCATAATACTGAGCACATTCTCCAGGGCCATCCGACCCATCTCCTCTTCATTCTGCCGCATATGGGTGAAGGCATACCCGCTGCCCAAATGTGTCGGCGGACTGTCGAAGCAGATAATGGAGATATCCTCAGGTATGCGCAGCCCCAGACGTTCCACCGCCGTCTTCGCGAGCAGCGCAATATTGTATTCAATGGCAAATAACGCCGTTACGGACGGATGGCTCTGCAGATGGGTGACCAGCCGCGAGATATCCCGCTCAATATTATCCGCATGAAAAAACTTCGGCAGTGTCGAGGTTAAATCACTGACCCACAGTTCCTTATCAACCACGACTCCCCGCTGGGCATGAGCCTGAATGAAGCCCTCAATCCGGTCCTCCACCGCAGTGGTATCCACGGGAGGCGGAGACAGAAACGAAATATGCGTATGCCCGAGGTCAAATAAATATTCCGTCGCTTCAAGAGCTGCCTGCAGATTATCGGTGCTGATGGAGGCCGCAGCTACTCCTTTTAGATGTCTGTCTACCAGCACGAGCGGAAAACGTCCGATGACCAGCTTCAGAATTTCCGCATTGAAAAACTCGCCCTGGGCCGGGAAAATAATCAGACCGTCCACACCCAGATTCAGCAGCTTCTGGACCGCCTGCTCTTCATTCTCCGGAACACCGAAGGTTCTGCGCAGCACCAGAAAGCAGTCATTGTCGCGTGAAGCCTGCTCCATCCCGTAAATCAGCCCTGTCCCGTAGCTGTTGCCAAAGTCGGTGATAATCAGGCCGATTGTTTTCTCATTGGCACGAATATTCATCGCAGCCGGGGCTGTAAGGCTCATCCCCGGGTCAGGCTGCTTAGCGGAACCATCGGCCACGAACGAGCCGCGGCCGGGCTTACGGACGATCAGCCGTTCGGCGGCAAGCATCTCAAGTGCTTTTTTGCTGGTGATGCGGCTGACACTATAGGTCTCGGCCAGCTCTTTCTCGGAAGGAACTCGCTCTCCGGGTTTATAAGCCTCCGTAAGGATGCTCTCCTTCACTTCATCAAAGATCTTCTCATACATCGGCTTGGAAGAGGTTGATTCAGCCATAACGTTCCTGGTCCCCTGACGTTCATTTTTCGGTATCATACATAATAATATATCATGATATATTGTATTTGTCGATCCGTGGCGGTTCATGAGCATTCTGATTACTATGATTTACAGAATTCAGTCGCCCGGGTGATCCGAAGACTAATGTAGTCCACTTTCTGCTTACAACAAAAAACCGCAGCAGGAGTGATTTGTCCCGTCTGCGGGTGTTCGGGTAGTACCGGTGATCTCTGCGAGGATCAAGACAGGCTAGTAAGTGCGGCTGTCCTGAACATGAATATAATTAACGCCTTGCGCAGTCAGTTTAGAGCCGCTTGTATTCGCGACGCGGACCGCCTTCTTACCTTTACCGCTGAGGGAGAAGCTGATGTTATTCGCCAGTTTGTTCTCCACAATCTGTTCGAGTGCACTGTGGAAGCCCCCGACCGTCACACCCTCCAGGTTCTCCAGTACCGGTTCTTTGCCCTCTTCAATCGTCTTGAGAATTTGATAGATCAACGACTTGCTTCCGTCCATCCTGATTCGCCTCCTGCATCTATTGTGAGCGTTTACAACACATCCGCCTTGCATGCAAGCTTTTCCATCATTATGTATATTCTCTTATTCGACAGCCCAGACCGATTACCTCTTATTGGAATCTAATCTTCAATAAAAAGTCTCATCTATATGTCCTCCGCTCATGCTGCTGACTCCGACTAGTCTGAACACTCCATTCACTTTGGCATAGGTATTTATCACACTGGTGAATGCCGGCAAACATACATTTCGGACTACTCATATACTCTTTCAGCTTGCGTCCGGTGAAATCAGATATACTCCCACTCTTTTTGCCCTTGCTTCACTCTTAACGCAAAAAAGCACCCCTCAAGGTGCTTCCTGCCACTAGCCACTCTTCCTGCCACTTTCCATCTTATGCGTTCTGGCGGTATATCGGTGCGCCCAGCGGAGAGCTTCCGGCCCCGCCGTCTACGGAAATATCTGCGCCTTGGATATATGACGAATCCTCGGAGGCCAGGAACAGTGCTACCTTAGCGATCTCTTCGGGTACACCCGCGCGGCCCAGCGGAATCGACAGTGCCATGCCTGCCTCGACCTGCTTCCAGTTATCCATCGCCGACTCTCCCCAGATCGGAGTGCGCGTTACGCCGGGCGCGATGTTGTTGACCCGGATGCCCAGCGGAGACAGCTCGGAGGCCAGCACCTTCGTCATGCTGCTGACCGCTCCTTTGCTGGCGGCATAGGCGGAATTGCCGGGTCTTCCGGCCTTGGCTAACACGGAGCCGGTCAGAATGACTGAAGCTCCAGCCTTCAGATGAGGCAGTGCAGCCTGGACGGTGAAGAAGGTACCGGTCACATTGACCCGGAGCACTTCCTCGAAGGTGGCAAGCTCTGTGCTGCCCAGCGGTGTATAGCCCGCGATTCCTGCATTCGCATAGACCACATCCAGTCTGCCGAAGGCCTCTATTGCTGCATTCACAGCCTTCACCGCACTCTGCGGATCAGTCGCATCCGCCTGGACAGCAACTACGTGCTCCGCACCCAGCTCTTCTACCGCCGCCTGCAGAGATACCAGATTACGGCCGGTAATGACCACTCTGGCGCCCTCCGCCACAAATAACCTGGCACTAGCCAGCCCAATCCCGCTATTCCCTCCAGTAATCAATGCAACCTTCCCGTCAAGCTTCCCCATCGTTAACACTCCTCATCTATTTTATTTGAGACCGTTCGTTCTACTATAGTCAAAAAAATAATCTGCCTCGTACCAGCATCTTAGTACATTCGAGAACGATCAGTAAAGTATTTTTTTACCGGACGTTCTCGAATATCATCAGCCCTGCAAAAAACAGAAAATATCCCCCAATCCACAGTAACGCCCCTATCATGATGAAGATTCCTGTGTACCCTGCCCAGCCTGGCGGTTTCCTTGTGTACTTCAACAGAAGAAGCGATGCAACAACCAAAACCGCAGAGGGGATGCCTAAGATCTGCATTAGCATTATATTTACGATATCCAGGATAAACCCTTGGCTGAACCCCGGGCTCGTCTGTAACAGAAAGAGGGCCAACCCTACGATATTCAGCACTACAGCGCTGATCCAGAGTATTCTAACGGGTCTAACCATACTTCACCCCCTATGCTATCCCATTACCCGCTAGTCACAAGTATTACACCAAAGCAAACGTTATTCTCCACAATACCTGTCCTTCTGCTGCACCACAATAGAAACGATACCGTCCATTTAAAAGGACGGTATCGTTTCAGCCGAACACAACGTATGCTGTTTTTCGCATACATTCAGGCCGGGCCTGCTTGCGAGCACCGAATGTAATCGAAAAACCGATTACAACGGGACGAGGAGCGGCACGTGGTCCAAATGTAATCGAAAAACCGATTACAACGGGACGAGGAGCGGCACGTGGTCCAAATGTAATCGAAAAACCGATTACAATGGGACGGCGAGCGGCGCGTGGGCCGAATGTAATCGAAAAACCGATTACAACGGGACGGCGAGCGGCGCGTGGGCCGAATGTAATCGAAAAACCGATTACAACGGGACGGCGAGCGGCGCGTAGACCGAATGTAATCGAAAAACCGATTACAATGGGCCAGCGAGCGGCGCGTGGGCCGATTGTAATCGAAAAACCGATTACAATGGGACGGCGAGCGGTGCGTGGGCCGATTGCTCCTATTACAACAAGCAAGACGGGCCCGCCCCCATAGGGAGAAGACCCGTCTTTGTCTTTGTCTTTGTCTTTGTCTTTGTCTTTGTCTTTGTCTTTGTCTTTGTCTTTGTCTTTGCCTTTGACCTTCGTCATTTGTCATTCGTCATTCGTCATTCGTCATTTGTCATTTGTCATTCATCTTCGTCATTCATTCTTTCCTGCGTCATTCGCCATTATCTTACGGACAACCTACCGCCCTGCCGTCTCAAAAGAAAACCGCGCTGTCCAGGTAGCACCTGCATCCTTAGTCACGTAGAGGGTGGAGCTGTTCAAATCCTTGACCGCCAGCCAGCCCTGGTTGGCATCGGTGAACGAGATCGTTCCTTCGAAGCCGGGAACGGTCTGCTGATTCTTCCAGCTCTGTCCGTTGTTCTTGGTGAGCCCGATGCCCACTTGCTCCGCTGCCGGCTGGTACCCTGCCAGGAAGGCAGTCTTTGAGCCGATCAGCACCATATTGCCTGGGGTGCCCGAAGCGGGGCCCTTCTTCGCTACGGCTGCGCCGCTGCCCGGAGCCGGACCGCCGCCTGCGGTCTCCTGGGCAATCACCCGGGTCCAGCTGCCGCCGGAGTTAGAGCTGCCGTAGAGGGAATAAGAGGTCTGCGACATGCCGACGCCGCCATACAGCAGCGCATACACCTGACTGCCCTTAGCGTAGATCCGTCCGTAATTCGCCTCAGGGGTGGAGGCGCTAAGTACCTGCTTCCAGGATGCTCCGCCGTTAGTTGTCTTCATTACCCGATAGCCGCTCCCGGGAACAACTACCACAGCCCAGCCGTTATTCCTGCTGGTGAATTCCGCTCCGCGTGTGTTGGCAGGCGTCTTGATCAGACTCCAGTTCTCCCCGCCATCCTTCGTATAATATGTAGATGCGCGGTTGTAGCCGAAGCCCTGGTTGCTGTCCAGGAACTCTATCCGTTCAAAGGTTACTGCCTGGTTCGACAGCCTTGTCCAGGTAGAGCCGCCGTCTGCCGTTCTTAACAGATATTTAGCCTGTCCGTCCTTAACCGCGGCTAGTGCCCAGCCATGGACATTATCCGGGAAATCAATCTGCTGGAAGCTCCATTGCCCCTCATAAATCTTCTGGAAATGGCAGCCGCCGTCCGAGGTTCCAATCAGGAAGCCGTTCCCGGCTGCGCGCCCGGTATTCGCGTTCAGAAACTCCACATCCGAGAAGGTAAGCGGAATGCTGTCAGCTCCGCTATGTGCCTTTTGCAAATCCTGAAGCAGTCCGTGATCTCCAGTCCCGCAGGCCGGTGCCGGTGCCGAAGCTGCCGCCGCCTGAACCGGGGAAGCCGCCGTCCCCCAGCCTGACAGGGTAACTAGACCTGCGGTAAGAAGAGTTACGGTTATCTGCTGTAATCTGGTCGTTCTATTCATCGGTAACACCTCCTACATATATATACCCTCTCCACAGAATGCCACTCCGAAGGCACATGAGTATTGTAACCAGAGCTTCTGCTTCACATGATATAAAAAGACCGCATTCCGTCACTAAAGTAACAGAATGCAGCCTATTCATTTGTCTCTTCTTTGCTCATTTCAGTTTTAAAGGATTCGACACGTTCATCTGCCCAATTGTATACCTTATCTTTATCACGAGGACCTATAGCAATAATCTCCATACGAATTATTCCATTAGACTGCAGAACCGGTCTGTAAACAATCCGCAACGCCATTGCTTTGGGTTTTATTTTTGTAAAACCCAACAGCTTTCCAATAAGAGGTTCGCCATAACCATCAGGTTTGATCAGCGGCCCTCTCAGTGCCTGCTTATAGATTAAGGCCAATATGGTGGTGATCTCTTTTCGGTAGCTCTTTAAATCATTAAGCGCACCTGATCCTAAAACGACTTCAACATTAGTATCGGCAAGTAGCTGCTGTAATTTATTCTCTATTTCGGATGGCTGCATCAACTATATCTCCAATTCATCCGCCATATCTTGAATTTCCTGAAGATTTATATCCGTTACACCGATCTCATCTAAAGCGTGTGCCAAAGAGACGTTAGGTTCGAAGGTTTCCAGCCGCTGTAAGGCTGTAGCTTCTACTGCCTTATCCATGGCCTCGTAATACTTATCACGCAGTTGAAGTAATTCAGTCAGAAATTCCACGTTAATTATCGCACCCATGGAGTCCCTCTGACGGCCACTCTTCACTAAGAAGATTTCTTCACTTTTTTGATCATTAAAGGTTTCGAGTATTTCTGACAGCTTATTTTTACGAGTCAATTCTGTAATCGAGAGTACATTATTTTTGGCAAAGTTTATCATTGAGGCTGTGATGTTCTTAGGATCACTTGTCATTGAATGCACCGCCTTGTGACGAATGGTATTCATATGGGCTATCGACCTCCCCTTCTACTTTTAACTTGATATGCTAAGATTATTCTTACACGCACTTAGTTGTGTCGAAGTATACACATATAATAACACATTTATTATTCATCCTAAACATTCTTGGCCAGCCTGCATAATCCAATTTGAATCCATGACTATCACTCATAGCGCTTCCACCTCTTCAGACAGCGCTATTAACAATATACCTCCATCAGCCGAATGTATATAAGAAATGGTACAAAACTGTAACCAATTTTGCTGTTAAAATCTCCTATCCGTGTTTAATAATAAGTACAGAGCTTTACAAGCATACTGCATTCGAGGAGGAAGTGAACGGTATGATTAAACAGGATATTCAGCATGCACTTCTCTCCAATCTATGCCAGCGCGTGCATTTGATCAGCGGAGAAACGTACACCGGAGTATGCCAAATCGATCATTCCGCAGATGCACTGCATATTGAAACGAATAAAGGGACCTTCACCGTCCCCTATTGGACCATCAAGCGATTCATCTAATCACATAACGACAACCAAAAAGACCTCACGGCCACATCCGCAGATGTGAATCATGAGGTCTTTCTTGTATACTCATACAACCGGATTTGGTATCATACTGCCGCCCCGGCAATGCTTCAGGTAATTCAGCGCATGAACCTGGCCTGTCATCTCCAGCTCGTCCCGGTAGACCGGATCATGCCAGCCTTCAATATCAATCGTGCCCTGATAGCCGCCCTGCCGGAGAATGGTGATAATATCCGTCCAGTTCGTATCCCCGAAGCCCGGCGTCCGGTCCCACACATAAGGCTTCGGACCATGAATTCCGTACTCCTTGACTATGTCCCAGGCAATCGTCGCATCCTTGCCATGGACATGGAAGATCTTATCCACCCATTTGCGCAGCTGCGGGATCGGATCAATCAGCGCGGTGTGCTGGTGGGCAGGCTCCCATTCCAGCCCGAGATTGTCTGCTGTAACGGCGTTGAACATTTTCTCCCAAGCCGTAGGGTTATGGGCGATATTCCAGTCACCCTTCTGCCAGCTCCCGCCCATCGCACAGTTCTCAAAGGCAATCCGCAGACCCTTATCTGCCGCCCGCTTCGACAATTCGCCGAACACTTCAGCGAATCTCGGAAGCGATTCGTCAATCGACGAGCCGGGCAGCCGTCCGGTGAAGCCGCCAATAATATCCGTCCCGAACAAGTGAGCGTACTCAATCAGCTGCTCCCAGCCCGCCAAGGTCGCCTCCGTCTCGGCCTCCGGCCCGCCGCCAAGCGGATTACCATAGATCCCGACAGATGAGATCACGAAGTGATGTTCAGCAGCCAGCTCCCGAATCCGTGCCGCCGTCTCCACCAGATCGGTATCGCCAACCGTCTGCCAGAAATTCAGTTGAAAGGATTCGAAGCCATGCTCCACAATCTGCGGAATGACCTGGACGGCTTCGCCGCCGCGTACAAGCGTTCCTATTCTTAGTGAATCTTGCATGATTTTGTCATCTCCAGTTAGTTTTATAGTCAGCGCCCTGCTGTTACCGGCCCTTAATCATCTTGCAAGAGCCACGCTTGAGCAATACCGCATCATAGACAATATGCTGATGGGGGGAATGTTTGGTAATCAGGTCGAACAGCACGCCCACACTGGACAGTGCCATTTCGGTGCCCGGCTGGCTGATCGTATCCAGCGCAGGATGATAGTATTCGGCCATCTCAATACCGTCGAAGCCGATGATCGAAATATCATCGGGGATAGATAAGCCTGCGGTAAGCACAGCTTTGGCCGCACCGATCGCAATCGTATCGGAGGCCGCAAAGATAGCAGTTACGGTTCTGTCGCGGTTCAGCAGTCTGCGTGCAGCGTTGAAGCCCGAGCTTGGACTGTATTCACAATCCTCTACGAATCCCGAATGATAAGGTATGTTATGTTCTTCCAGCGCCATCCTGTAGCCAAGAAGGCGGCGGCTGCCTGTGGTGTCTTCCAGTAAAGGGGATTTGGCGAGAAAGCCGATGTTTCGATGTCCAAGCGAAAGTAAATATGAGGTTGCCTTATAGGCTTCCTTGGATTCATCGATCGTTACGCTTGAGAAGATGGACGGGTCCACTTCCTGTGAGGTAGTGATGGTCGTGAGTACGAATGGAACCGTTAACTGCTTGAATTTCTCTTCGGAGTGATTATAGGTACCGCCCATGAAAATGATTCCGCTAAGATTCTTCTCCTTCACCAGCTGAATAGCAGCGTTGATCTCATCGGTGCCGTCCTCTACCTGATGGATGAGAAACGGATAGCCGCGCAGATTGACCTGACGTTCAATCTCCTTAATCATAATGGAGAAGAACGGGTTAGTAATCCCTTTAACCATAAGTGCAATATTTTTGGATTGGGTTGTTTTCAGATTTCGGGCATTGGAATTGGGAATATAGTTATATTCCTTGACGACACTCAGAACCTTCTCCCGGGTGGCATCGCTCACCAGCCCCTTATTATTAATGACTCTGGATACTGTTGAGATGCCGACACCGGATATCCTCGCGATATCCTTAATGTTTACGTCCACTCTACTCCCCCATTTATAGGTAAGGGAGCTATAAGATATAGCTCCCCTGTAACCTATACATTCTTTTAGTTAACAGGTGTAAATTCTGCCAATTGTTTCTCTACTTCGGCAATGACCTTGTCAACTCCTGCTTTTTTCAGCTGATCGCGGTATTCTGCTACAGCCGTTTTTGGATCTTTATTTGTTTTACCCAGCATGAGCTGAATACCAAGCTGTGCATTCACGTTCGAGATCGAAGCAATTTCGGTAGTTACATTAGCCGGGTCGAAGCTGAAGCCGTTGTACGGATCATCGATCGCTTCTTTATCCCATGCAGCGAACAGGTCTTTACGGACCGGGTTCTCAGTATCACTAGGAATCACGAACTTGTCGTTTCTGAGCGACCAAGCTGAGAAGCCGCCGCCGTCTGTTTTTTCATTGAAGCCTTCCGGCTGTTTCTTCACGCCGTCTTCAATAACATAGTGCTTGCCTTCGATACCGTACTGCATCAGATCGTAGTAGCTCTTATCAGTCATGAACTTCTCAATGACCATCAGGGAGCGCTCTGGATTATTGGAATTTGCGCTGATAACAGTTGAGTTGTCTACACCCATCTTACGTTTGATTTTTTTGTTGGCTTCAGCAAAAGTATAGAAAGCTGTAGGAGCATCAGGCAGCGCCTTGATATCTCCGCCATACTGGCCGATCCAGTCTTGTGCATGAGTCAGATAACCCGCAGAGTTCGCGGCTCTGAAGTTGTCTTTGCTGCCGAGGGAAGCGGACAGAACGTCTTTGCCCCAGTAACCCTTGTCGCCCCACTCACGCATTTTCACAGCCCAATCCTCGAATTCCTGGGTGAAGGCCGGATGGAATACAGTCTTGTAATCCTCTGGGCTCTTAGTAACCAGGTTCAATTCATTAAGCGAGATCCCAGGTGCGTTCAGCCACATGCCTGTAGTATCTACGAGCATTCTGTACATGTTCTGTGCATCCTCAGCCTTACCGTTAATTGGCGGGAAGGATTCCTTGGCCACTACATTATCCATGTATTTAACCATATCATCGATTGTCTTAATTTCAGTCATACCGTATTTCTTCAGCAGATCGGTACGATAAGCATAACCGGCAGGCGTATATTCGCTGAACAGACTCGGTACGCCGTAGATTTTGCCATCCACCTTGGTGTTCTGCCAGGAGGATTCTGGAATCTCCGCTTTCAGCTTAGGCGCTACCTTGTCCAGCATGTCGGTAATGTCAGTCAGCGCGCCTTCAGTAGCCAGGGTGTAGTAGGACACAGGAGCACCCGGAGAAGCATGCGACAGATCGAACGATTCGCCGGAAGCGAACAGCAGCGGATACTTGGTCGCTACGTCTCCCCAGTCAATATATTTGATTTCAAGCGTAGTATTCAGATCGGCCTTAAGCTTCTTGTTAATCTCAGCCAGAATGTCTTTATTGGTAACTCCCTCACTGCCCCACAGGTAGTACGTCAGCTTCGCTTCCTTAGAAGTGTCTACGCCTCCGGAATTAGTGGAAGAGGATGGAGTATTCGACGAACCCGTATTTCCATTTGCATTATTGCTTGACGAACAAGCGGATAGCACTCCAGTAAGCATGAGGACAGCAGCTAGAGAAGAAGCAATCTTTTTACCTTTCATTCGGTAAGCCTCCCTTTTCTTTTCTATATTATGGATTTTGCATCTATAACAAACACCCTACAATAAGCAGGCGTCCATTAACCCTTGACAGCACCGATGGTAAGACCGGTTACGAAGTAACGCTGAATGAATGGATACAGGAGAATGATCGGGCCTGTGGCCAGCACAGCTGTAGCCATTTTGATCGATTGGGTCGGCAGATCAGCTGTATTAATGACCGCCCCCGAGTTGATGAGACTGCCCATATTCGCCTGGTTGATCATGCGCTGCAGGAAGTACTGGAGCGGGAACTTGCTCTGAGTGTCCATGTACAGCATTCCGTTGTACCACTCATTCCAGAAGCCCAGTGCCGAGAACAGTCCGATCGTTGCCAGTGACGGAACCGCCAGCGGCATGAAGATCCGCCAGTAGATGCGGAAATCGCCTGCGCCGTCAATTGTCGCTGATTCATACAGGGAATCCGGGATCGCCTTCATGAAGTTACGCATCAGGAAGATCGACCACGCTCCTACCACCGCTGGCAGGATCATCGCGAACAGGTTGTCCTTGAGGTGCAGATGCTTAACCATCAGGATGTAAGTCGGAATCAATCCTCCGCTGAACAAGGTGGTGAAATAGATCAGGAAGGAGAAGAAGTTACGGTATTTGAAATCCTTGCGGTTCAGGACAAATCCGGCCATGGACATCATGAACAGCCCGAGCACCGTACCGACAACTGTGATAAAGATCGTTACCTGATAAGCATCCACCAGCTTGGAGGAGTTACTGAGCAACAATTCATAGGCCTTGAAAGACACCTCATTCGGTATCAGCTTGTACCCCTCGCGGATAATCTCCTGCTCATTCATGAAGGAGGAGGAGATCATCAGCGCAAAAGGAAACACACAGAACAGGGCAAATACGGAGATGCAAATGTAGCTGATCACCTTAATGAAAATGCTCCCTGAATCCTGTTTAATAGTATTACTTGCCATATTAACACCCCTGTTTCTTATCTTGTCTTAGAACAACGCACTATCCGGTTCAACCTTGCGCACAATAAAGTTAACGACAAGCACCAGAACCAGACCGAATAAGGATTGGTAGAAGCCTACAGCAGCACCCATGGAGAAGTTAAATTGTCCCACGAGCGACCGGAAGACATACGTATCTATAATATCCGTCTGCGGATACAGCACGGAGTTTGTTCCAATCAGATTGTAGAAGAGATCGAAGGAGCCTTTGAGAATTCCGCCCATACCGAACAGGAGGAGCAGAATGAAGGTTGGCTTCAGAATCGGCAGAGTCATATAACGGATACGCTGCCAGGTAGTGGCGCCGTCCATATAGGCTGCTTCATAGAGATCATGGTTAATCCCCGTAATGGCTGCCAGATAGACAATCATACCGTAACCGGTACTTGCCCAAATTTTGAACGCTACAATGATGTATTTCCAGATTCCAGCGTCGGAGTAGAACTCAATCTTGTCTAGGCCCGTACTGGTAAGCATCGTATTGATAAACCCGGAGTTGAAATTGAACAGGTTATACGCGAATACGCCGACGATAACCATCGAGATGAAATTCGGAAGCAGAATAACCGACTGGGAGATCTTCTTGAACCACTTGCCCGCAATCTCCGACAGCATGATGGCAAATACAATCTGGATGATGTTACCCAGTGCAAGGAACACCAGATTGTAGAGCAAAGTATTCTTGGTGATATTCCAGAGGTCTCCGTTCTGAATCAGGAACTCAAAATTCTTGAGTCCGATAAAGTCACTGCCAAAGATCCCTTTGTTGAGCTTGTAATCTACGAATGCAACGTACGCGCCAGGCATTACCGCATAATGAAACACAGCAAAATACACAATGACAGGCAGCAGCATGAGATACAACACTTTGTTCTTCAATAATTCCCGGACAACATTTCCGCCCGATTGTACAAATCTTGCCAATGAACCCACCTCCAAATTAAACATTGCATTCTACTGCAACTAACTTAACCCTTTTCGACCATATAGAAACGTTTCCATTATTTCTTTGTGTTTCCCCTTGCTCAGAGCATACTCCTTCCTTGTATACGCTGTCAAACATTTTTTATTTTCAAATAACAAGTAATAAATTTACATTTAACTGAGCATAATATATAAAAAGCCGGTTTTTTTATAGATAATTGACTTTTTTCCGTCAAAAGTCTACACTCGAAATGTATCGCCTATGGAAACGTTTCTATTTATTCTTTACATGGACATGTCAGCCCTTTTTTGTGACATCTGATGATGAATTCCCCCGTTCTGATCGATTTCATGTCCTAAAACAAGCACTGGAAAGCGAGGCTCGATATGATATTCAAACAACAAATGAACATGATTACCTTAACCCGGGATGACCTGTCGTATACATTCCTGCCTACAGGAGATATTTTTGAATTCACGCAGGGCTCCACTCTTATTAATCTGTTCCAGGGTAATCCGGCAGACGGCTCTTCCAATAATATCTATCTGCGCGTATATACGGAGCAAGGAATCCAGAGCTATCCGCTGCTGGGTATTACGTCGGGCTCCAAGCTGTCCCGTACAGATGACAAACTGATTTTTGAAGGTTCTATAGAAGCAATCAGCTACCGCGTTACCTTCGCACCGGCCAAGGACGGCATCTGGTTCTGGCAGCTTCAGCTCTCCGGCAACGGTGAGACTGTAGATGTAGTGTATGGCCAGGATGTGGGTATTGCTGACAAAGGCGGCATTCTCGCCAATGAGCTGTACATGAGCCAATATCTGGATCACAGCATCTGGGAAGGCCCGCAGGGCTACGCTGTATGCTCGCGCCAGAACCAGCCGCAGGGAACGGACTTCCCTTATCTCCAGCAGGGTGTAGTCGGTTCACGGGCTGTAGGCTATTCCACAGATGGTATGCAGTTCTTCGGCATTTCCTATAAAGGAAGCTATGTACCGGAGGCGCTGAACGGCAATCTGCAGAACCGTAATTATCAATACGAGCTGGCTTATACTGCACTCCAGACCGAGAAGATGGTCCTGTCGGCTCCGGCTGAGTTCGCCTTCTACGGCCTGTTCCGTCCGAATCATCCGGCTGCAGTTACAGAGCTTGAATTCCAGGCTGAGCTGCAGGCAGCTTATGCAGAGATCGACTGGAACGGCAAGGATGCCGTGCCAAGCCGGGATGTTCCTGCACTGAGTGACGATATCGGCAAGCCTTATGTCTCCCCACAGTGGTCACAGGCCGAGATTGATGCCGCCTTCCCTAACCGGAAGCTTGAGGAGACCCAGAACGGCCAGTTGCTGTCCTTCTTCACAGACGGGCATGTCCATGTGGTGCTGCAGCCTAAGGAGCTGCTGGTGGAACGTCCGCATGGCCATATCATCACCTCGCTGCTGGGCGACAAGCAGGTAGATAACAACCTGATCTCCTCCACTAACTATATGTACGGTCTTTTCAACGGTCAGACCGTGGTGGGGAATACCTCTTTCCATAAAGGGCTCTCCACGCCGCGCGGCCTGCTGAACATTCAGCACAATAGCGGTCAGCGGATCTATGTCCGCATGGACGGGGTTTACCGGATTCTTACGCTGCCGGCGGCTTACGAGATGGGCGTGAATTTTGCGAAATGGCATTATCAGCTTGAAGACGATGTGTTGACCGTGACTTCGATCGCAGCAGCAGGCCAGCCGGATGTCGCACTTCAGGTACAGTCGAAGCTGGGCAGATCCTATGATTATCTGATCACGAACCAGCTGGTTATGGGCGAGCATGAATTCCGGCACCCGGTAAGAGTGGAGTCCAAGGATGGCATCCTGCAGATTCTTCCCGATGAGGCATCTGTTCACAAACTTCCATATCCCGGCCTCCATTTCGATATCCAGTTGCCGGGAACCGCATATACGTACAGTGATGACCGGGTGTTCTATGCGGACAAACAGCCGCGCAACGGTACACTGCTGACAATTTCTGTTACACAGTCAGGTGGCTTCCAGCTAGTAATACAGGGCAGACTTACAACATCGGATGTTCTTCCGCTAGTGTCGCCTTACACCCAGGAGAAGGAGCAGGCTCTGTTCCATGAGTTCTACTCGTCGTTCATTTCCGGCTTCCAGCTCCAGATTGACGGCACAGAGCAGTCACGGATCGACATTCTGAATGAGACCGCATGGTGGTACACCCATAACGCAATGACTCACTTCATCATGCCGCATGGCCTTGAGCAGCCGGGCGGAGCAGCCTGGGGCACACGCGATGTCTGCCAGGGGCCAATGGAATACTTCCTGATGACCCAGCATTATGAGCTGGCCCGCAGCGTTCTGCTGAAGATCTATTCGCATCAGCTGTGGGAGAGCAAGGAATGGCCGCAATGGTTCATGTTCGACCAGCATCCGGTCCAGGCCCATGAATGGCATGGCGACGTAGTGCTCTGGCCGCTGAAATGCATCAGCGATTACATCATGGCCACCGGAGACTACGCGATTCTTAACGAAGAAATCGGCTATCACCATCTAGCGGATGCTCAGCCAAGCCAGCAGACCGAAACGGTCCTCGAACATGTGAAGGCTGCAGTAGAGACCATCCGTGAACGCTTCGTACCGGGTACGTCTCTGATCAACTATGCCGGCGGCGACTGGGATGACACCCTGCAGCCAGCCAATGAAGCCCTCAAGACCAAGCTGGTCAGCGCATGGACGGTCGCACTCGCCTTCCAGGTGATCCGCAACCTGTCCCAGGTGACTTCGGCGGACTCTGAATTCTCTGCCAGCCTGGCGGCTATGGCCGAAGACATGAAGGAATCATTCCGTACGCTCCTGATCAAGGATGGAGTCATTGCCGGCTTCGCTTACTTCCAGGAGGACGGCAGCATTGATTATATGCTTCACCCGCTGGATACAGAGACCGGCATTCATTACCGGTTACTGCCGATGACACGCAGCATTATTGCCGAGCTGGTCACTCCGCAGCAGGCGGCAGAGAACCTGCGCCTGATCGACGAACACCTGAACTGCCCGGATGGCGTGCGCCTGATGGACCGTCCTGCCCGCTATGAAGGCGGCGTAAGCACCATCTTCCGCCGTGCGGAGCAAGCAGCCAGCGTCGGCCGTGAGATCAGCCTGCAATATGTACATGCCCATATCCGCTATATTGAAGCTTCCGCCAAGCTGGGCGAAGCGAAGCGTGCCTGGGACGGCCTGTTCCAGATCAACCCGATCAACATCCGGCAGAGCGTGCCTAATGCCCAGCTGCGCCAGAGTAACATGTACTTCAGCAGCTCGGACGGCGACTTCCCTGACCGTTACAGCTATCAGGAGAACTTCGACCAGCTGCGTGACGGCAGCGTAGAGGTGAAGGGCGGCTGGCGGCTGTACTCCAGCGGTCCCGGGATCTATCTTAATCAGCTGATCTCAGCCGTTCTGGGTATCCGCTTCAGTGAAGAAGAGCTGATTATCGATCCGGTCCTTCCGGCCAGCCTTGACGGCCTGCGCTTCACTTATGAGTGCTTCGGCAAGAAGATGACCTTCGTCTATCACATTAGCGCAGGTGAAGCCCGCACCCCGGAAGTGCAGGCAGCAGGCGTTGCTGTTACCGGTCAGGTACTACCGAATCCATACCGCCCGGGCGCGGTAAGCATTGCCAAGAATCACCTGCTGAGCCTGCCCGGCGATGAGCTGCATATCTATATCACACAATAACTTTCAGTACGCTTACGAAGGAGTTAGCCATGACTAAACCGTTTATCCAGGATCTCGTGAACGATATGACACTAGACGAGAAGTTAGCCCAGCTTACCCAGCTTGGTCCATACTATTGGGGTCTGGATGATACCGTGGATTTGACGGGTCCATTCAAAGAGCTTAATATCGAGCCGCAGGTGATCAAAAGCATCGGAAGCGTTCTGAACGGCATCGGCGCACGGAATGTCATTGAGCTGCAGACCCGGCATCTGGAATCCAGCCGCCTGAAGATCCCGCTGATCTTCATGGCCGATGTCATTCACGGCTACCGGACCATTCTGCCGATTCCGCTCGCCATGGGCTGTTCTTTCGATCTTGATGCCTGTGAGCAGTTCGCTGAGGTAGCCGCGCGGGAGAGCGCTGCCGCCGGCATTCACCTCACCTTCTCTCCGATGACCGACCTCGTGCGCGATCCGCGCTGGGGCCGGGTCATGGAGACCTCCGGTGAGGACCCTTACCTGAACGCACGGGTGACCGAGAGCATGGTCCGGGGCTACCAGGGCAAGGACCTGAAGGAGCCGGGGCGGATCGCTGCCTGCGTGAAGCATTTCGCCGGCTACGGCGCGCCTGAAGGCGGCCGTGAATATAACACGGTGGACATGTCCACCGGCGTGCTCCGCGAGTTCTATCTGCCAGCCTACAAGGCGGCAGTAGATGCCGGTGTCGCTATGGTGATGGCTGCGTTCAATACCATTGACCGCATTCCGTCCAGCGGCAACAGCAAGCTCCTGCGCGGTATTCTCCGCGAGGAATGGGGCTTCGACGGCGTAACCATCGCCGATTTCAACTCCGTGAACGAGCTGGTGCCCCACGGCGCAGCGCAAGACGGACGTGAAGCTGCCCTGAAGAGCCTGGTAGCGGGACTGGATATCGAGATGATGTCCACCCACTATCTGAACCACGCTGCCTCGCTTATTGAGGAAGGGCTGCTCGACCTCCGTCTGATCGACGAAGCGGTTACCCGGGTACTGGAGCTTAAGGACGCCCTAGGCTTGTTCGACAATCCGTTCAAGGATGCCGACCCTGTAGCTGACGAAGCTGATAAGCCAAGTCCTGAGCACCTTCAGGCGGCACGCGAGATGGGCGCCCGCTCGATCGTTCTGCTGAAGAACGAAGGCGGAGTCCTGCCGCTTAAGCGCGGCATGAAGATCGGCCTCGCCGGTCCCTTCGCTACCTCAATCAATGTTCTTGGCGGCTGGGCCGGTACTGAGAAAGACCCGGCGGTCTCCCTCTACACCGGCATCACCGGCAAAATCCCGGCAGCGGACCTGCTCACAGCCATGACCGGCGAGCTGGGAAGTATGCTGGAGGGAGTATTCGATGTGGAGGATGCTTCCGAAGCGGCTTACGAGCAGTTGAAGGACTGCGATGTCATTCTGGCCGCAGTCGGCGAGAATCAGCAGGATACCGGGGAAGGCGGAAGCAAGGCCAGCCTGCGGCTGTCCGCCAATCAGGAGAAGCTGATCCACCGCCTCAAGGCAACCGGCAAGCCGGTGGTCACCATTGTGTTCAGCGGCCGCCCGCTGGAGCTTGCGCCAGTGCTTGAGTCCAGTGACGCGCTGGTACAGGCCTGGTTCCTTGGCACCGAGTCGGGGAATTCCATTGCAGATGTGCTGTTCGGCGATTATAATCCGTCCGGACGCCTCTCCATGAGCTTCCCTTACTCCGTGGGACAGATTCCGGTGTACTATAACGCATATCAGACGGGACGCCCTTATGATCCCCAGTATCCGAATGTACGTTATGTAACCCGGTATCTGGATATTCCGAATGATCCGCTGTTCTGCTTCGGCTACGGCCTGAGCTATTCCGCCTTTGCCTATAGCGGCTTCACGGTAGAAGCTGCGGCAGACGGCAAGGTGCTTGCCTCCATCCAGGTGGAGAACACCTCGGAGGTTACCGGCAAGGAGACGGTTCAGCTCTATATCCGCGATGTTACCGCAAGTGTGGTCCGTCCCGGCAAGGAACTGAAGGGCTTCAAGCAGATTACCCTTGCCCCGCATGAGAAGCAGACGGTATCCTTCGAGATCACCAGAGACATGCTCATGTTCTACGGCCAGGATGATCAGCTCGTGTTCGAGCCTGGAGACTTCGATATCATGCTCGGCGCAAGCTCCAGCGACCATTGCACACAGCGGATCTGGATCGGCTGATCCTTTTAACCAATAGACATAACAAATAGCGCCAATCCTCCACTTCACAAGTGTATGGATTGGCGCTATTTATATTGCATAACTCTACGTTACGCCCCGGTCAGCAGCTCGATATCCAGCCGGGCAAAGGTATCCTTCCATTCCGCAGAGCAGCCGCTGTCGGTCAGAACCATGGAGATATGCTCCAGCGGAGCGATCTGGGCAAAGGTAGTGATGCCGAATTTGGAATGATCCGCGACCAGAATGGATTCCTCGGCCCGTTCCATCATTTTGCGGGAGATGAGGGCTTCCTCCAGGTGGTAGTCGGTGATCCCCTCCGAGAGCGAGATTCCTCCGGCAGAGATGAACGCCTTATTCACCTTGAACTGACCCAGCAGATCATGGGCGGTGCCCCCTACTGCTGCCTGATACCCTGCATTCACCTCGCCCCCGGCAAAAATAACCTTCCCCGCAAACTGCTCCAGCGCACAGTTCAGCACAGGAACAGAGTTCGTAATCACCGTCACCTGTCCACGTTCCTTCAGCGCGCGCATAATCTCAAGGGTCGTTGTCCCGTTGTCGAGGATAACCGTCTCGCCATCTTGAATAAGTGAGGCTGCCAGCCTGCCGATGGCCTGCTTGCCCGGCAGATGCATCTGGGCGCGCTTCATGAACGTAGGCTCATGATTCTCCGAGCGGATGCGTACCGCTCCCCCGTACACCTTGCGCAGCCGCCCTTCCTTCTCCAGCCGGTCGAGATCGCGCCGGATCGTCTCCGTCGTCACCCCGAACCGCTCCGCGAGAAAATGCACCTGCACCTTCCCCTCAAGCTCCAGCTGGGCGAGAATCGTGTGCTTGCGTTCTTCATAGGTCAGCGACATCCAAGCTTCCTCCTATCGTTGTGGATTTTATATAGATTGTACTTTTATTTTTTCTATGTTGGGATTGGCCGTGACACCAGAGAATAGTTGCCCCTCCAGCCGCTGTTGTCCCAGATTCCCTTGATTCAGCCACTTCTTGCGGGAGAAATCCGGTGACGGCTGCTGCACGAAGGTAATCCGGCCCGATGTATGCGAAAAACAGCATACATTCTGCTTGCGCGAAGGTAACCAGGACCAATATATGCGAAAAACAGCATACATTCTGCTTGCGCGAAAGTAACCAGGACCAATATATGCGAAAAACAGCATATATTCTGCTTACGAGAAGGTATCAGGACCAATGTATGCGAAAAACAGCATACATTCTGCTTACGCGAAAGTAACCAGGACCAATGTATGCGAAAAACAGCATACATTCTGCTGCACGAACTAGTAGAGCATCAGAATAAAACCCAAAATCTAACGGACCGGAGAGATCTTATCCCCGCGAAAACGCCACTTTTTGCGGCTTAACGGACCCAGTGGACCTTATAGTCTCTCTATGAGACGTTTCGGAGTTGAAGTGCAAAGGATAAGGCCTGTGGAGTCCGTTACTCGCCCAATTGGCGACTTTCTTCCCAAATAAGAGCACCTCAGTCCGGTACGCTAAGCCAAACGCCCCTGAAGAACAAGGCCCGCTTGGAAGATGTAATTTGAAGGGGTATTGCGTCTGCTCCACTATTTTAAAATACGATAAGGTACTAGTTAGTAAACTCAAATGTATGTTGGGTATCTCTAGTCAAAATGTTGTTTTTAGTTTATTGATGTTGTTTTCACCAGTATATGAATCTGAATTCCACTTGTCAATGCGAGACCCCTGCCACAGAAATATCCTTGGTAGCTATGTAGGTCTAGCACACATTGTACTTCATACAGCAGATTACTCCAAAATCGTCCGAAAAATGGCCTCTGCTGCACTTTGTACACTAGAATTCTGCTAAGAGGAGGTTTTGAAGCTATATTAGTGAAATCTAATGTATGAACTACAGCAGAATGAGCTTTTGCCTAATATCGTGCTAATTCTATTGCAGAGAATACAACCAGCACGAAATGAAGCTTGACAGAATAACCATCCGAGCCTAAAATCAACATGAAACAACATGAAGAAAGATAAATCAACAACACTCCCGTAAGTGACAAGAGAGGGGATTTCCCGCATGAACAGTAAATTATCATTTCGGCCAGACGGCACCTTCACCATTGCACAGTTCACCGACCTCCACTGGATGGATGGAAGAGCAGAGGATCAGCAGACCCGGGAGCTGATGGAGCTGGTGCTGAAGGCGGAGCAGCCGGACCTGGTTATTTTCACAGGAGATACGATCTATACGGGTCCGGTCCGTGAAGGCGAGCTGCCTTGCCAGGACCCCAAGCAGGCCTTCCGCGATGCAGTGGCTGCTGTAGTGAATTCCGGTGTGCCTTGGGCGTTCGTATTCGGTAACCATGACACGGAGAACGGAGTGACCTACAGCGAGCTGATGGAGATTGCGCAGGAGTCTCCGTACTGTCTGGCTGAGGCTGGTCCGGCGGAGCTTGCCGGTTCAAGCAATTACGTCCTGGAGATTGAGGGCGCGGGCAATCATGCGGGAGCCATCCTCTATATGCTCGATACAGGTGCCTACTCTCCGCTGGAGCAGATTCCCGGGTATAGCTGGGTCCGGCGCAACCAGATGGATTGGCTGGCAGAGCAGTCTGCGCGGCTGAATCCCGGAGAAGGTCAGGCGAAGCGGCAAGCACTGGCGTTCTTCCATATCCCGCTGCCCGAATATGACGAGATGTGGAACACCCAGGTCTGCTACGGACATAAGTATGAACGGGTCTGCGCTCCGGTTCTGAATTCAGGGTTATTCGCTACGCTCGTAGAGATGGGCGATGTGGCAGGCACTTTTTGCGGACATGACCATATCAATGATTTCACCGGCACACTGCATGGCATCCGCCTCAGCTATGGCCGGGCAACCGGCTATAATACCTACGGGCACGACAACCTCAAGCGGGGCGCGCGCATCATCCGTCTAGAGCAGGACCATCCGTCCTTCGACACCTGGCTCCGTCTGGCAGACGGCTCCCGGTGCACTGAACAGCCTGCCCATACGCCTCTCTCTGCTGCCGATTCACAACACTAACTACTTCCTGAGGGGTTGACTATCCATGCTGCTGCCAATTCTTTTGGTGCTGGCTTCCGGAATGTGCCACGCGGTGTGGAGCATGTTCACCAAAAGAAGCCTGAATAAAAGTATCTTCCTGTGGTTGATCATGATGGTCTCCACGGTGCTGCTGCTGCCGGTCCTGCTGATCGAGCTGTGGACACAGCCGCTGGCCGCCGGTGCTTACGCCCTGCTGCTGCTGTCTGTGGCGCTGCAGGCCTTATATTCCTGGCTGTTATCCATAACCTATGAGATGGGCGACCTGTCCCAGATCTACCCGGTGATGCGGGGGACAAGCACGCTGCTTATTCCGCTGATCGGCGTTATTTTCCTGAAGGAATCCTTGTCTGTCTACGGCTGGATCGGGATCTGCTGCATGCTAGGCGGCTTCGCTGTCCTCAGCGGAATCGGCGCAAGAAGAAGCCTCCCGGCTTCCTCCGCCCCCGGCACCCCCTTAGGCTACTATACACCGGTACTCATGGCCCTCTGCGTAGGATTATGCACCACCTGCTACGTATTCGTCGATAAGCTGAACCTTCAGCATATGTCGCCGCTCGCGCTGCTTGAGGTGACCAATATCGGCTTCGTTGCCGGACTGACCCCTGCGGTCCTGAGATCGCGGAAGCTGCTCGAAGAGTGGCGCCGCAACAAGTTCACCATTCTGCTGGGCAGCGTGCTGAATCCGGGCTCCTATCTGCTGTTCCTGTTCGCACTTCAGCAGGCGCCGCTCGCCCATATCAGCCCGCTGCGGGAGATCGGTACGATATTCGCTACTCTCCTCGGCGTGCTTCTCTTGAAGGAGCGTCAGGGCCTGCGGCGGATGATATGCTCGGTTGTCATTTTCTGCGGCATTCTGCTAATTGGCATTTGGGGGTAAGCAGGATAAGGATCACAGATGTCGAATTGAAACCGTATGATGAAGATAACCTCGATGAGTACACACCTAATGAAGACAAAAGCCAGATTCAATCCCAAGCATGCTCTTTTGCTGCTTCTCTATCTAACCATTCTGATCAGTCTGCGCTATCTGTGGTTCAATGCCAATACAGCGTCTGAGCATCCCGAGGCACAGCAAGGGGTACTGGATATGCGGGGCTGGGACTTCGGGCATTCCCCGTCCATTCAGCTGGATGGAGAATGGGAGTTCTATCCCGGTGAATTCCTGGGCTATGAGGATTCCGCCCTACTTGCTGCGGACACGCCGCAAGTTGTCAAGGTTCCCGGTGACTGGAGCAGCGGATTCCCGGAAGGGGCGCAATCCTCTCTGGGCTATGGTACATACAGGCTGCGGATTCTGGTAGATCCGTCACAGACCGAGCCTTACGGCTTCTGGATTCAGCGGATTCAAGCCGCCTCCAGCATTGATATTAACGGGCAGAGAGAGACCAGCTTCGGGAAGCTGTCCACGGATAGCGGGGACTACATCCCTAAGGCGGTCTCTTACACCGCAGCCTACGAGAATCCAGGAAGACAGGAGATTGTTCTCCTGGTCCGGGCAGCTAACTACGACCATCCGCTGGAGGGCGGGATTGTGAGGTCGATCCGTTTCGGCTCCCAAGCCGCGGTGGATAGCGAACGGATGTATTCACTCGGCTTCCAGCTGGTGGCGTTCATGATCATGCTGCTGCATGCGCTGTATGCGGGGATTTTATTCTTTTTTAACCGGCGGCAGCGGTCATTCCTGCTCTTCTTCCTCCTGCTGCTGGCAGTAGCAACGACCATTGTAGCCGATAACGATACGATCCTGCTGCTCTGGTTCCCTATTAACTATACCTGGGCGCTGAAGCTCAAACTGCTGGCCTATCCTGCGTTATCGCTGTTCATGCTGCTGCTGACACGCAGCTTCTCTGCCTACGAGCGTCCTGGCTGGCTGTTCAAAATCTATCTGCTGGTTCTGCTGCTCTATACCGCCTATGTTCTGATCTTACCGGCACATTACGTGGTCTATGCCAGACCCTTCTTCTCCGTCCTCTACCTGCTTCCGGTAGTCGGAGTCATCTATTCTATCGGACGGATGGTCATGCGGCAGGAGCAGGATTCCTTCTTCCTGCTGTTTGCCGCCGCCGCCATCGGCTCCAGCGTCATTGGCGGGGCCATGGAGTCGAATGCCAAAGGCAGTATCCTGTATTATCCTATAGATGTCATTGCCGCCATTATCGGCTTCTCCTCCTACTGGTTCAAGCGGTACTTCCGCAATGCAGAGGAGAACCGCCTGCTCAACCAGCAGCTCAAGGAGAGCGACCAGAAGAAAGACCAGTTCCTGGCGAATACCTCCCATGAGCTGCGGACACCGCTGCACGGCATCATCAGCATTGCCCAGACCGTAGCCTCCAAGGAACAAGCTTCGCTGGACGAACAAAGCTATAAGGATCTGGAGCTGCTCATTACCATCAGCCGCAGAATGTCCCTGATGCTTAACGATCTGCTCGATGTGACCCGTCTGGAGGAGAAGCGGATTATTCTCCAGCGGGAGCCGCTAACCATGGGTTCACTGGTCTCAGGCGTGCTGGGAATGTTCGAATTCATGATCGAAGGCAAACGGCTCCAGCTGCGTAATGAGCTTCCCGCTTCATTGCCGCCGGTCTGGGGGGATGAGAAGCGGATTGTACAGATCCTCTATAACCTGCTGCACAATGCCATCAAGTACACGCAGACCGGAACGGTCACCGTATCCGCTGCAGCCGACGGCAAGCTTGCATGGATCAGCGTAGCTGATACCGGAGCAGGGATCGACAAGGAGACGCAGACGCGGATCTTCTCGCCTTATGAGCAAGGCAGCAAAGGCATCATTGACGGCGGCGGCATCGGTCTCGGCTTAAGCATCAGCAAGCAGCTGACCGAGCTGCACGGAGGAGACCTCACGGTTGATTCAGAGCCGGGTAAAGGCTCGGTGTTCACCTTCACCCTTCCGCTGGCATCCTCTGCCGTGGCCCGGGAGATGACGGATCAGGAATCAGCCGCCGCAAGGCAGCCGGACCACCCGGATCTGAAGGGACTGCTGCTTGAGGAAGGCCGGCTGTTATTACAGCAGGCGGATATCCGCAATCTCACAGTCCCTATAGAGTTAACGGCTCCGCCGCAGATACAGGATGCCTCGCAGTCGGCCAAGTCTCTGATCCTGGCTGTCGATGATGATCCGGTCAATCTGAAGGTGCTCTCCAGCATGCTCTCGGCAGAGCATTATCAATTGGTCACCGCCACCAGCGCCGGGGAAGCCTTGGAGCTGCTTGGCACCGAGCCGTGGGATCTGCTGATCGCCGATGTGATGATGCCATACATGTCCGGCTATGAATTAACACGGATCGTCCGGCAGCGCTTCTCCCTCTCGGAGCTGCCGATCCTGCTGCTCACCGCCCGCAACCAGCCAGCGGACATCTATACCGGCTTCCTGGCCGGGGCCAACGATTATGTCGCCAAGCCGGTGGACGCACTGGAGCTGAAGTACCGGGTCCGCTCGCTGACCGGACTGAAGCAGTCCATCAACCAGAGCCTGCGGATGGAGGCAGCTTACCTGCAGGCACAGATTCAGCCGCACTTCCTGTTCAACACGCTGAACGCGCTGATGGCGCTGAGTGAATTCGACCAGCCGAAGATGCGCGATCTCGGAGAAGCCTTCTCCTCCTACCTGCGCATCAGCTTCGATTATATGAATTCGCAGCAGCTCGTTGGACTCTCCCATGAGCTGGAGCTGGTAGAATCCTATCTCTTCATTGAGAAGGCGCGCTTCGAGGAACGTCTACAGATCGAATGGGAGGTTGATCCGGGCATCGAGCTGCTGCTTCCTCCGCTCACCCTTCAGCCCTTAGTTGAAAATGCCGTCAGACACGGCCTGCTGAGCCGCAAAGCCGGAGGCAAGCTCCAGATCCGCATTCACCGCCAGGAGGGATACACCTCCTTCGAGGTGGAGGATAACGGCAAGGGCATGAGCGAGGAACAGGTGGCCCGTCTGCTCGACGACACCTTCCAGGCCCACCGCGGCATCGGCCTGCTGAACACCAACCGGCGCCTGACCCAGCTCTACGGCGAAGGCCTCGTCATCCGCAGCCAGCCCGGGGCTGGCACTACAGTATCCTTTGTGATTCCTGAGCGGAGGCGGGAGTGATCCTGTAGTTATACAGCCCAGACTGTCGACCACAACACAAAGCAGCGATTCTCCAATACCGGGAGAACCGCTGCTTTTTTGAGTTTAGATATAATTTAATATTTCAACTGATACAACCGGTAGATCAAGGCAGCCGCCTCTGCTTTACTGGCGGTCTGGGCAGGGCGGAAGCTCTGATCCCCGAAGCCTTCGAACAGATGCATACTCTTGGTCAACGCCACACTGGATGCCGCCCATTTCGATATTTTGGCTCCATCTGTGAAGGCTGCAATCACTGCTGCCGGCTGGGCAACAGCTGATTTACCGTTATACGCTGTAAGTGCACGTGCAAGCATTGTTGCAATCTCTTCACGTGTGATGGTTGCCTCAGGGTCAAAAGCAGCCGGTGATTTGCCGTTAATGATCCCGGCTGCATAAGCCGCAGCAATCTCATCCGCATAAGGATTCGTTGTCTTAATATCCTTGAACGGCAAGATTAGCCCTTCCCCATTCAGCCCGTAAGCTCTGGCGATCATTGCCGCAAATTGCTGGCGGGTAATCTTGTCAAATGGAGCGAATACTCCGCCCTCATCCACGATGCCCTTGGTCAGCAGGTAGTTGATCTCTTTAACTGCCCAGTGATTGGCAGGCACATCTGTGAATGCAGCAGCTCCAAGCATCACCGTGTACTTGCTGAAGTGTCCTCTCGGCGCAGTTACAGTTTGAGTAACAGGATCATATTTACCCCCAACCGCTTCCCAGGTAAGACTCTTCTCATTCAGGACGTACACGGTCAGATTCTCCAGATTCGCCTCTGAATATTTCGAAATATCAATGGCTGACACATCAAAGGTCACATCGATCGGCTTAGCGAAGCTCTTCACCGGCTGGCCGCCAACAGAAGCACTGAATTCCATCACAGGGATGTTAGCCAGCGGTTCTGCCTGGCGGGGTTTGTTAATCACAGCATTCTGTACAACTTCTGCTGCCAGATTAATTTTCTGGCCTGCCTCAACCTTACCGAAGGTATCCGGCTCAATGGTAAATGCCGTCTGGTCCATTTGAATCTTCAATCCGGCAATATCATTCTCCCGCACCAGCGTGAGAATCTCGGATGGAAGTGTGGTATTCAGCTTATGAATACCTTTATCCACCGGAGGTACCTTCACCGTCAGGCTCAGCTTGAGGTCAGCAGCTGTTCCTGCCCCAAGCTTGCTTGTCAGCTCTCCAGCGACTGATGCTAATGCCTTCTTGGCCGTTTCAATCTGTGCGCTGATAAATCCCGAATCCAGCTGTGAAGAGACGGCATTTCCTTCTACACTTACATTTTCTTTGGCAATTGTAACTTCGCCAGCCTTGTTAAGCGCGGCCTGGCTGGAATGAATAACAGCATCCTTCAGCTTCTGAACCTCTTCAGCCGTGATGCCCTGCGCATTGCTCAGCACTGCAGCAGCATTATTAATAAGGGCCTGGGCAACTTCTACTGCCTTGCTGGAGCTATCCAGCTTGTTCAGTAAATAAGGCGCACTTCCTATCAATTGAGTAATTGAACTCACAATCTTCTGTTTCTCTGTGGAATCCTGAATAGTTCCCAGGAGCTGTGCTGCCGTATCCATAGCCTGAGACAGACTCTTACTGTTCTGTTCAGCTTGTTCAGGCGTATTAGCCGATTTGAGTGACTCGGCAATGCTGGACAGCGCATTCTGGGCAGCAGAAGCCTTCTCTGCTGCGGAGCTGGAGGTGTTCTTCAGCAAGTCCTGCAGCTTGTCATTCTGCTGCTGAACGTTCGCGTCAGTCCCTGTTACCGCAGCCGGAGCAGGAGCAGCCGGTGTTGCTGCAGGTCCAGGTTCTCCTGGCCCGCTGCCTCCTGGTGCCGGTGCAGGATTTGGATTCGTACCGGTATTGCCGCCGCTACCTCCATTATCGCTTCCCGGCGGGTTCGGGGCCGGATTAACCACAGTACCCCCAGTCGACTCCAGGATTACTTTTTTGTCCAGGGTATAGGTCTGTCCATCAATAGTCATCGAAGCTTTGATCACATAAGTACCGTCAGCCAAAAGCTTGTTATCTGTATTATCATAAGTAATTGCTCTTAGCGGGTATGCCAGAAAGGCCTCTTTGGATAGCACTTTCCCCGCTTCGTTCTGAATCTCATAAGTAGCCTTGTCCGGGTACAGACTCATGCTGCCACTGCTTGTTCCGCCATTGGCAACCAGAATTTGCGGCTTCTTGATTTGTCCGATGGAGTTGCCTGCCGTATCGACCAGTCCAATCTCAAGCAAGGTCGAACCAGCGGGCCTGATTAATTTACCATTCTGCAACCCCACAATATCCAGCCCTTTCAAGGCCAGTGGTGTAATCTGGGTGAGTGTACCTGCCTGCAGCGTTCCAGGTGCGAAATGAATATCGTATTGGTATTCGATGGCACCCTTGATTTGGTCTACAGATACTACTACATCGCCAGGGGTAATTTGCACCTGATTGGCATTGAACGCATAGCCTTGGAGTGTCGATTGGCCCGGTGTCGTATATTTAACCGCATAGATGGTTCCCGATTCAGGCGCCACCAGCGTAGCCAGCGCGGACGCACTGTCATCCATCGACAAGCTATTGTCTCCTGCACCGATTACAACCTTATCACGGTATACAAAAGTGTCTGACCGGGTATGTGCCAGCATACTGTAGGTTCCTTGAGTTGCGTAGAAATAATTCTCACCTGCAGGATTGTTGTCGATCACATAAGGAATATAATCTGCCCCTGCCAAATCCTGGCGTACCACATACAGCTCATCTGTCGGCTGATCCAATATAACCTTGCTGACTTCCTGAAGCTCTTGTCTGGCGTCCAGCACCAGCGAATAATCCTTGCCGGGTTCTGTGTTAATGGAGCCAAACATGTAGTAACCGTATTTGGCCTCCACTCCGTTATGGCTTCGGTTATATCGCATGAAGTCTACATCTACGGATGAAGGAGAATCTACCACCAGGAATCCCTGCGACCCAGGAGTTCGAATATAAGAATTGACAACGTAAGAAATCCCGTCGCTTCTTTTCACTGTAACCTGGATATTCGCATCATCCAGCGGAACCCCGCCCGCATAGTTGCCGCCTTCAGCCTTATCGAGGCCCCGCACACGGATGACAGCCTGCGATTGCGGATTAATCACCGCTACGTTCACACTTTTAGATAAATAATCAGCTTTCTTAAAGTACAGCTCACCTATATAAACAGCCTTGTCAGCCGGAATGGTGAACGTTCCCTGCTCATCGGTGGTGCCAAGCACCTCCCCATAACCGCTGATTTGCACTCCAGCCACCGGTTGCCCCTGGGCACCCGTATCATGCTGGCGTACAGTAATCATTACCTTCTGCGCCTGGTCAACGGTCAGGTATGGCTTGTCTACCAGATCCACCAGCTTGCCATCATTGTCTCTAATCTCTATATCCAATTCGTTCTTCGGCAGAACCTTCAGCTCGGCCTCACTCAGCAATTCTCCCAGAACATAACCACCATTTTTATAAGTGTTTGGGAATAATTGAACCTTATACGTCCCTGATTTGGCAGGCTTCCAATTCCGCATGTTGATCCGCTGCAGCTTCCCTTCCTGTTCCTCAGTGGACCAATACAGAGATTCATCCGAGATCACTGCGCCGCTCTCATCTGTGATGATCAGCTTATAATTACTGCTGAGATCCAGACGATTCTCATACTCATCTGTCACTTTCACCAGAATATTCACACCCTCACCCAGAACAACCTGATTGCGGATTTCAGCCCCATCATAGTAACTGGAGCCTGGCACCAGGAGACTGATCCCGGCCTTAAAAGTACTGCCGCCACGGATGTTATACTCATCGTCAACCGGAGTGAAATACGAATTCAGTACAAGTTCATTCGGGTTGCTGCTAGAATCCGTACCGCCAAAAGTGGTGTTTGCCGTCAGACGGTGAATTTGTTCGCCCTTAGGTACATACAGATGATCATCTACGGCAAGACCCATACTGATCTGGTTATAGTTATATCTTTCGTTCAGATAAGAAATATTTATTTTACCATGTCCCATCCCCATAGCCGGTATCTGAAGTTGCAGCTTGCTGAAATCCCGGGAATGACCCTCATAGAATATTTCATGTTTTGCTTCGGTTGGCGTAATTTTATTACGGAATAAGATATTGACGCCGGTATCACGATTTCTTGCAAGCGACGTGAATTCATATTCCTTATTCTTCTCCAGATAGATACTTTGCCCGAAAAAGAGCTGAGAACCTCTAGCATCGTCAATCTGTTTGTACCTGGTATTATCAATGAGAGAATAGTTCTCTACATATACAGGCTCACCATCCAAGGAAGCACGGAAGCTAATCCGGCTGTAGTCACTGGCATCCTTGATGATTTCTTTGTGTAGCCCTTCTTCCGTTGCGTACAATGAAGAGGCAGGAATCTGGAACATATAAGCTTCACGGTTCTCAGTAGCTATATAAGCTTTATAGTCTCCAGGCACCTCTCCCGTTCTGAATACCAGCACCGTATATCCCGGCACAGCAAACTGATTCGCCAATCCCCTGAGACCGGAGTTGGTCAGAAACGGCTGGGTGAACAGCTTCCCCTTGGCATCCAGATAACGGACAGCCACCATATACGTACCCGCTTGCTCCCGGTCAGTTACATAGATAGGCTTAGCCTCATACTGTTCGCTTCCCTGCTTAAGCAATACGAACATTACCGGACTATTCATATATAATTGATGATTATCCCTAAGCTGAATCTGTCCGTTCGCATCCGTGGTATAGTTAAAGGACTGATAATTCATCCATACCGCCACAGATCCATTCACAAGCGGAACACCATTATTCAGGATGGTAAGCCTTACATTCTTATCATCGCTGCGGACCTCCGATTGTGTAGCACTTTCATATGTATTGGAATCCTTCGTCATCCGTTCTACAGAGATATCAATGCCCGTAGCTGAAGGCACACGGATGCTCTGTGGAGGTGTCATCACCAGCCCCTGCCCGCCCGTATATTCGGCATGAAGAGAATATTCTTCACCGGCAGCCAGCCCTTCAAAAGAAAGATAATTGTACTCCATAGAAGTATACACTGCATCCAGCACAGTCAGCTTGGCTTCACTTCTCGCCTTCACCTTACTGGCTATCTCCACATCTTCTTTCATAAGTACGAACTTAACCTCATTCAGAACCTTCAGATCGCTATAAGTCACATCTACTACACTATTGACCATAATCTTTTGTGTGCCGTCCGGGAGCCGGTCATTCGAGACTACCCCTGCCCTGAACGAGGCGGCTGATACCTCAGGCACACTGAATAACGATAATAATACAACCAGAACCATGGAAACTGCCGTTCTTAATTTCTGCGAATACATACTTCATCTCCTTCTCCCCAGTTCAATCAACACATTTTACCTTATAGTTATATTATTACTCCCTCCCCAGTTAATCCTATTAAGAAGACTCACAACAAGGATGTTACATTTTTTTCGCGAAAATGTCTATTACTTCCTTAACAGGGTCCCGGAAAGTTAACTTTACGCCGGGGGTTTGTCACATTTTGTCTGAAATCAATTCCAAAAACATACAAAAAAGACGAAGACTCTAAGATCCCCGTCGTTCTTGTTCTACTATTATCACTCTCAGCCCAGCAGCTTGTCCCACTGCTTCTGATATACCTTATAGACCTGCGGATATTTGCGTTTCATTTGACGAATGCCTTCCTCCATGAAATAATCGGCTGTTCCCGGTCCGCCCAGACCATCGATAAGATCCATTGGAAGGAGAGCATTATCCATTTCCTCTGCTTCCCCTTCAGTCTTCCTGAGGATCTCATCCTTGAAGAAGGAGACTGCCTGCATTTTGATACCGGGATAGATCTGCTTATCTCTCATCAGCCGGTCAATCTCCAGAATCAGCTTCGTCCCTGCCTGGGCTTGACTGCGCTGCTCCAGCACCTCCTGATTCTTCGGAGCGGTATAATAAGCCAGATCCGCAAAAGTCAGGGCTTCTTTATAAGCATTGCTATCCGATAGGACTCGGCTTTGCTCCAACAGTTGCTCTACAGCCTGCTCCCTTTCTTCACCTTCAGGCAAAGAACGCAGATACGCGCGGATGCGCTGCTTGAGCTTGTTCCAGAACTGCATTTTGTTAACATGAAACATCAGCAAGGTCCAATGAATGTAGAAATTCAGCGTTTCCTCTGCCAGCTCAGCCTGGATCTCCTTATCCGGCTCCTCATCCAGTTCCTCTGCCGTCTCTTCAAATAGTCTCCAGGCCTCATCCTTCAGACCGTTATAGATCAGAATATCAGCGTAATCCATAATAAAGAGTCGCCGCCAGGACCTGTATTTCTTGTCCAGCGACCGCATAACGCTCAACGCCTTTTCCATTCGCTCGTAATCAATCAGAATGCGGAACTTAACGAGAGTGGCCGTAACCATATCCCGGGGAGTGGAAATATGTGACTCCAACCCCTTCCACACCCGGTTGAAGGCACTCAGCTTGTTATCCGCAAGATACAACATAGACAAAGAGACACCTGCCCCTGAATGGCCCGGATGGGTCTCCAGCGCCTTCAGATATAGCTCTTCCGCCAGCAAATAATCCCCTGAAGCGAACGCCTCCCCAGCCTGATAGAGAATCCCTTCCACGGAGTCGCCATATTTGCGCGTGAAATCATATTCCGCCCGCCGGGCAGGATCACGCAGAGCATCGTAAGCCTTGCGGATATTCTGGAATTCCTCCGGATAACGCTCCGGCGGGAATTCCTTGATCTTGGCAACATAAGCAGCCTTAATCGATTGCTGAGTCGCGTTCACCCGCACCCCCAGCAGCTTGTAATAATTCACGCCAGCCGCGTTTCCCTGCTTGGATCTTATGCGCGCACCATGTCTTGGCGCAGTTGATGATGATGTATTCATACTTCAAGCCTCCTATAATTCGGCGTCAATCAGCAGGTCGGTGACTTGATTCATAGCCTGTCTTATTCTGTCCACCTCTTCGTCCTGCAGAACTTGCTCCAGCTCCAGAATGGCCGCGAGCAGCTTCTCCTGTAAGCTTGTCTCCACACCTTCCAGCACTTCCCGGGCCTGTCGTACCAGCACCTTGCCCTCCTCATGCACCATGGTCGGCGCTTCGTCATCCTCAGGCAGATCCCAATCCTCATCCGGATCATCCAGATCCTCAGGAAGTTCGTCCAGCAGATCCCAATCCTCCATAAGGCTCTCATTCATTTCCTCAAGGTCGTCATCTTCTTCAATCCCCTGAGGAACATCCAACCACAACTGCTCCAGTCGCTGAACGCTCTCCTCGAACTCTTGGCGATTCAAGCGATTCAGTGCATCCTGCACGGTAATCGACATCTCTTCCCCCGAGCTTACGCTGCGCGCCGCCACCTCCAGAATCCCATTGAGATTATAGCGGAAAGTAACTTCGACTGCTTCATGAGCCTTCCAATTCTCCGGAATACCCTCCAGAATGAATTCACCCAGCCGATGATTATGCTTCACCCATTCATGCTCACCCTGGTAAATTTCAATCTCTACAGCAGTTTGACCCATCTCGGAGGTATAGAACTTCTGCGATCGTGTTACAGGAATTACAGTGTTCCTGGAGATGATCGGCGAGAAGCCACCGGGACGCGCTCTGCCCCTCGGGCCTTCAGCAAGAACCGCAATCCCCATGGAAAAGGGAGCCACATCCGTAGCAATCAGACCGCTTTCCGAGAGCAGACCAGCCTTCAACCCCGCTTGTACAGCAGCACCCAGTGCTACTGCTTCGTCCGGATGGACATCGGAGCGGGGCATCCTGCCCAGTAAGGCCGAGATGCGGTCTCTAACCAGCGGAATACGGGTCGAGCCTCCAACCAGCAGCACCTCATCAATATCCTTCACCGTGAGCTCAGCGTCCCGGATGACCTCCTGGACCCGTTCCAGAGTCTGGTCTATCGGATCTTCAATTAGTGAAACGAATCGGGCACGGGTGACTTCTACCGTCAGCCCAAGCGGATGATTATCCTTGACGGTAACCAGCGGAAGGGATATCGTGATGCTCTCCTCGGTACTGAGGGCCATCTTAACCCGCTCGGCCTCTTCCTTAAGCAGAGCCTTGCCCCTGATATCCAGCCGGGGATCAACTCCATGCTCAGCGAGCATCTGCTCCGAGAACCAGTCTACCAGCCGCCAGTCGAAGTCCTCGCCTCCGAGCATGCGGTCACCCGAAGATGCTTTTACTTCCAGCACACCGCTGAACATCTCCACAATAGATACATCAAAGGTCCCTCCGCCTAAATCATATACCAGAAAAGTCCGGTCCTCCTCCAGATGATCTAGACCAAAAGAAAGTGCTGCCGCCGTGGGCTCGTTAATAATTCGCTCAACCAGAAAGCCGGCCAATTCACCCGCAAGCTTTGTGGCTCTTCGCTGCTCATCGGTGAAGTAGGCCGGTACAGTGATCACGGCTTCCTTCTCCCCTTCACCGTATAGTTCATCCGCCCGCCGCTTCAGCTCTTTGAGAATCAAGGCGGATATTTCCTCCGGTGTGAAGGTCTGCCCCGCCAGGACAAACTCTTCAGCCGATCCCATCTTCCGCTTAACGGCAGCAATTGAGCGGTCGGGCATAGCCACCAGCGCATCTCTGGCATCCTGTCCCACGATAATGTTGCCCTTCGGATCAATCAGCACCACAGAAGGCAGCAGGTATTGCCCGGCCGCCGATGCAATAAGCTCCGGCTTACCGCCGCGAATGTAAGCAATAGCGGAGTTAGTAGTCCCCAGGTCAATCCCTACGACAGGATGGCTTGTATATTCCTGATTCATGACTGCCCCTCCTTGGACAATGTTATGACTTGAGCCTTGCGGTACAGACTGCCATCTTCCAGCCGGTAGCCTCTTCTTAAGACGGACATCACCTGATAAGGTACTGCAGTTCCGAAATCCGCCGATGCAGGAACAGTACCGGCCGCCTCACATAGAACAGGATCGAACACATGCCCAAGCACCACAATCTCCTTAAGCCCGAGCTGAGATAATTGCCCGAGCATCTGCTCCTGCCAGTGACGGGTCAGCTGCCCCCAGCCATCGGAAGCGCTCCCCCCTTGCTCGTTGCGTCCAGCCGTGATGGCATCCAGATCTCCAGCCAGCTAACTATAGCCTCTGCCGTGGATTGCAGCGCCGCAGCACTCTGCCGCCGCTGTGCCTGCTCCTGCTCATAGGCCGCTTTCCAGCCCGACTCCTGCCGCTCCAGCAGGCTGCCTAGGCGCTCCAGCTTGTCCGCTGTGTCTTTGCCGTTCTTATACGTAAGCCGTGCCAGCTTATTCCCCTGCTCAGCTATCCCAGTCAACTGTCCATCCGCTTCCACGGCCTTACTCTCCATTAAGGTACGCAGCCCCTGAACTTCTGCACGCACGGCATCCAGCCGTTTACCGAACCACATAATACGCCTCCTATCTAACACCTTGTAAGAATTCAGTTATTATTCCGCAGATCCACTGATCTCGATTTCGTGATTGTCGGCGGCTCAGTTAAAGACTTGATCATTTGCTTGTATGAAGATACAAACCATGATAGATATGGCACATAACTTCCTGTATTGTAATACTCTAAAATTGCTTCAATATAACCGCTACTCTTCACATATCCTGCCAGCAGAGGCATTTCTCCATTGCCCAGTAGCGAGAATGTCTGCACCATACGTGCGGTCCGTTTATTAATGTCTTGAAAGTACTGCAGATAACAGAGATTAAGCTTCAGATAAATGGCGCGTTCAAACGGATTCTTGACGGTCCCAGCTACCTCAAGCAGATACTTTAATTCCTCATTTAAGTAATCCCTGCCCACAGGGGGAGAATAATCCGTTCCAGATATTCTGACTGAATCTTCACGGGGAGCTCCACAATTTGCCGCCGGTAATAAATCCTTAGCCAAGATAGAATGCACATCAGTTACGAAATTACGATCTATTGCTTTATCTTTTGAAGTAAGCACAAAATTATAGGCATCCCGTAAATTGATAATCATTTGTGCATCAGAATATAACTTACCACCCGCTGTAATACCCAGTTTCAAAAGATTGATGGTGTCCACTTTGGAGTATGTATTTCCCTCTAATTTAGCAGAAGAATATACAAAATCAATTCCAATCTCCTCTACATTTCGGTAGTTCGTCAGAAAAGACTCTAGTGGATATCTCAAAGAGGCCTCCTGAAGTTGTTTGCTTTGAGAGCCTGTCAATTGGGGAAACTTATTTAATCGCTCCGGATCATAACCTGGCATTTCAATTCCTCCTGCTCTACAGAAAGTTCTTCATCCTAATTTTTCATTTTAACATTAATTCTATAATACGTATAACGGATCCTCCCCAACCCATCACAAAAAAAGACGAAGACCCCAAGGTCCCCGCCGTTTCAATTCTGCTATTCCTCACAACCCCAATCCCGCCGTCTCCCGCTTCAGCCACGCCCGGTGCTCCTCATCCAGCAGCGGAGCCAGCTTATCGTACACCTCAGCATGATAATGATTCACCCAGTCCAGCTCCTCCCTGCTTAGCATAGACGGCTCAATCGCCCGGGTATCGATCGGCAAATAACAGAGGTCTTCAAACTTCAGGAATCTTCCGAACTCCGTAGTCACATCCTCCGTAATCAGCAGTGTGTTCTCCGTACGGATACCATGACGGCCTTCCTTATAGACTCCCGGCTCTACCGTGATGATCATCCCAGGCTCCAGGCGGACCTCATTCGGCTTGAAGCTGAACCGCTGCGGCTCCTCATGCACATTGGAGTAATAGCCCACCCCATGTCCGGTGCCGCACTTGTAATCGAGGCCGTTGTCCCACATCGGCTTACGGGCAAGAATGTCGAGGGTAGATCCGGTGGAGCCGTAGAGGAACTTAGACGTAGACAGCGCAATCACAGACTTCAGCACCAGTGTAAAATCTCTCTTCTCCTCATCCGTCAGCGCGCCAAGCGCCAGTGTGCGGGTAATATCCGTTGTCCCGTTCTGGAAGTGCGAGCCCGAATCCAGCAGATACAGGCCTCTGGCTTCCAGCTCTACCGGATGATCGGCGGACGGCGAGTAGTGCATCATCGCAGCATTCGCGCCGTAGGCAGAGATACTGGAGAAGCTTAGCTCAGCGAACAAAGGCTGCTGCCGCCGCAGCTCCAGCCCCTTCTCATCGGCTTCAAGCTCAGTCACCGGACGAAGCGGAACGGTCTCCTGCAGCCATTTGAACAGTCCCACCAGGGCGGCCGCATCCTTCAAATAGACATCACGGATATTCCGGATCTCCACCTCGTTCTTGATCGACTTAAGGGCCACCACAAGACCCGGCGCTTCAATGATACGAGCGGAGTCCGGGATCGCAGCCGCCAGACTATATCCGGTTTTATTCGGATCGTACAGCACGGAGGCCGCTTCCGGGAGCGTCTGCAGGAACGGTAGGATGTCATCATACTCCCTGATCTCCACGCCATCCCTGGCCAGCGTATCCTTATCTTCCGGGGTGGCTTTATGTCCTCCGGCGAACAAGATTGCATGATGTACCCCTACTACGGCAAAAGCGGTCACATACGGATTGAACGGGATATCCCGTCCCCGGATGTTGAACAGCCAGCACAGATCATCCAGCGCGGACAGCACATAATAATCAGCGCCCTTACGCTTCATTGCCAGCCGGACCTGCGCCAGCTTGTCCACCCGGCTGAGGCCCGCATATTGTTCATCATGCAGCATTAGCGGCTCGGCCGGAATGGCCGGTCTGTCCGTCCAGATCGCCCCTACGGGGTCGAGGTCTGTGATCGTCTGAATCCCTTTCTCCGCGAACTTGGCCTGCAAGCCCTTCATAGCGGTTACAGACAACGTTCTGCCATCTACGGCCATACGTGCGCCTTGCGGCAATTGCTCGGCCAGCCATTCATCCCATTGCGGCACGCCCGGCTCAGCCATACGGAACAGACGGATACCCGAGCCTTCCAGCTCCCGCTCCGCCTGAATATAATACCTGCCATCCGTCCACAGACCCGCATCCGTTGCCGTAATCACAGCCGTTCCGGCGGAACCGGTGAACCCGGTAATCCAGCGGCGGCTTTTCCAATGCTCCCCCTCATATTCACTAATGTGAGCATCCCCGCTGGGTACCACACAGGCCTCTACCCCGCGCTCCGCCATCCATTCTCTTAGCTTATGTACTTTCTCTTTAGGCAACATATCAGCATCTCCTTCTCTCTATCTAGTCTACTGAATCATCATACACCTGCATTTCCTATAAAAAAAGATGAAGACCCTCAGGTCTCCATCGTCTCATTGTCCTCTTTCCGTACCAGCTTCCGCCGCTGCTTCCCCTTCTTCATCCACAGCCGGTCCTGGTCATCCCGGTAGAATCTGATCCCGAACAAGCGCAACGGTGTCCACACTTCCCTAAAATAATAATTGGGCATGGTCCATTTCTCCCAGACTATAAATAGATTTGCTCCTAATTATAGACCGGGATACCTGGTTTGTTTGTCGCATTGTGGAGACGGAGCCTTAAGGTTACCACCAGTTTCCCAAAATCGCCTTATCTGCGGAACCAACGCTTGATCCGCTCCAGTGAACCCATTGATTTAAAGGTATGCTCCAATTTGAACTTTATATTGTTCGTTCTCTTCTTCATTTGCTTGATTCCGATGCTGCCCAAACAGATCGACACATTTGATTACATTGCTCTCGTTATTGATTCTAGCGGAGGTTTCCAAACTTTGCAGGATAAATCCAATTCCTTCTTTGCGCTTGTTATTTAAATAATAGGCTGCTAATTCAGCGAGGAATTGGGTGTATTGGTTGGTTATGATTTGTTTGTTATGAAGAACCCCATATTCTGCAAGATCTGTCCGGTAAGGAATATAGGAAGCAAAACGCTCCAGAATAGAATCAACCTTCCAATCGTAGCGGTTAGCCGACAAGACAATACTGTATAACGCTGTAAATATCTCATCTGGTCGGTGGGAGATATGTTCAACATATTCAGAGAGAGCCTCATATTGTCCTGCCATCACCCGATAGAGCAGTCTGTTCGCGGTACCCCACTCCTGGAACTGAGCCACAGTCCGCTTCACTTCTTCATCGTCTTCCTGTATCCAGGTTCCATCCATATAGAGTGACACCCAATCTAATGCCGATGGGTAGTCTCCCATTTGCTCACATACATTTGAACGGATAAGCTGTGCGTACAGGATGTAGAAGTACAGGGGTTTCTCGGTTTTTTTCTCGTTACTCTCTCTACGATCCGAATGGCGCTGGAGATTATAACGAATAGTTGCTAATTGCAGCATCTTTTTCGCCAGCTCATCCACCTTATGCCACTTATGCAATGAAAAATATACATGAGCGAGATGCTTCAATCCCTCCAATTGATCCGCTTCATCCAGCCGGTCCAGGTAACCTTCGAAGATATGCGCCGCCTGCAAATTCCGCGTCTGGTCATCACCAATGGCGATTCGGAATAGACGGTATTGGCATACCGCAAGTCTCTCGGAATTCTGGTACTTCTCGCTGGCACTCACATTCTTATACAGCAATTCGGCAGCTTGCCACAGCCCCTCTTGAAACAGTCCTTCAGCCACTTCGAACAGCATGGGGGCATAGACCAGATTCTCCAGCAGATTCTGGACCACCTGTTCAACGCAATCCAGACGGCCCAGCTCAGCGGAGCGCACAAGAAAAGGCCGCAGACGCCGCCAGGTGGGTGACGAGAAATAGAAACATTCATCCACATATAAACTGTAGAAATGATCCTCCGGCAGATCCATCGCCCGGGTGATTCGCTCCAGATGATTCATAGCAATGGGCTGGTGACCACTAAGTATCCGGCTAAGCGTTCCTGAATTAATTCCGGATTGTCCCGAGAATTGATTAATAGGCATTCCCTTCTGCGACAAATGCAACGCTAATAGATCGCGAATCATAGTTCTAGTAGGGACCACGCAAACACCACCTAACTGGAATCCAATATAATTTCTTTTATAGTTGCAATAATATGTCACAATATTCCAATCGTCAATAATTTAGAATACTACAGATTAGTATAATCCGTGAACTACGGGCAAGCGGTTTGCAATGATGGCAAAAAAAAAGAGACCCTAGTAGTCTCATAAGGTCTCTGTCGTCCCGGTAGAACCTGCTCTGTCATCGCAAAGGTGTCGTGCCTTATCAGCGGAACCAACCGCTTAATCTGTTCCAGCGAACCCTTCGCTTCCGGGCCATTGTAGCCGAAGGCATTGCCAATCATCTTAATATTTAATGTATTTGCTGCCCGGTAAGCATCAACCGCCACCTACACCGTGATTCATAATTTGAATAAGACTTTGAGTACTGGTGTTTGCTACGGGGTCAGTTGTACCAAAAGGTATAATAATTGCAATAGCCAGACTACAGGAAGCTAGAAGAATGATAAATTTTCTTTTCATGGGAGTCCTGCACCTCTCTAATTAGAAGTTTGTATTGCTCTTTCTCTTCTTCATCTGCCAGATACCGATGCTGCTCGAACAGATCAACACATTTGATGATATTGCTCTCATTATTAATTCTAGCAGACGATTCCAAACTTTGCAGGATGAATCCAATACCTTCTTTACGCTTATTATGTAAATAATAGGTGGCCATTTCAGCAAGGAATTGAGTGTGTTGGTCCAACATAACCTGCCGGTTATAATCGCCAAATTCTGTAGAATACGTCCGGTAAGGAATATAGGCAGCAAATCGCTCCAGAATAGAATCAACATTCCAGTCATAACGGTTAGCCGACAAGATAATATTGTATATCCCTATGAATATCTCATCTGGTCGGTGAGAAATATATTCGACATATGCTGAGAGTACTTCGGACTGTCCTCCCAGCACCTGATAGAGCAGTCTGTTTGCGGTACCCCACTCCTGGAACTGAGCCATAGTCCGCTTCACCTCTTCATTGTCCTCCTGTATCCAGCTCCCATCCATATAGAGGGACACCCAATCTAATGCCGAATTGAAATCTCCCAATTCCTTACACACAGCTGAACGGATAAGCTGCGCGTACAGGATATAGAAGTACAGAGGTTTCTCGGTTTTTTTCTCGTTACTCTCTCTGCGGTTCGGCTGCCTCTGAAGATTATAACGAAGAGTCGCTAATTGCTGCATTTGCTGCATCAATTCATCCACCTTATGCCACTTATGCAGCGAAACATATACATGAGCGAGATGCTTCAATCCATCCAATTGATCCGCCTCATCCAGCCGGTCCAGGTAACATTCGAAGAGGTGCGCAGCCTGTAAATTCCGCGTCTGGTCATCACCAATGGCGATACGGAACAGACGGTATTGGCATATCGCCAGTCTCTCGGAATTCTGATACTTCTCACTGACACTCACATTCTTATACAGTAACTCGGCAGCTTGCCACAGCCCCTCTTGAAACAGTCCTTCAGCCACTTCGAACAGCATGGGGGCATAGACCAGATTCTCCAGCAGATTCTGAACCACCTGTTCAACGCAATCCAGACGGCCCAGTTCAGCCGATCGCACAAGAAAAGGCCGCAGACGCCGCCAGGTGGGTGACGAGAAATAGAAACATTCATCCACGTATAAGCTATAGAAATGATCCTCCGGCAGATCCATTGCCTTGGTAATTCGCTCCAGATGGTTCATCGCAATGGGCTGGTGACCACTAAGTATCCGGCTGAGCGTTCCTGAATTAATTCCGGATTGTATGGAGAATTGATGAATAGACATTCCCTTCTGCGACAAATACAACGCTAATAGATCGCGAATCATCGTTCTAGTAGTAGAGACCACGCAAACACCACCTAACTGGAATCCAAAAATTATTTGTTTATTGTATAGATGTAATAATATGTCACATTATACCAATGGTCAATAACATAGAGTACTACAGATTAGTCTAATCCGTGAACTACAGGCAACCCGTTTGCCATATGAGGGCAAAAAAATAGAGACTCTAGTAGTCTCATAAGGCAGGGCCACCCTTTCGATTCAAATTTCCCATCATCACCTCTATCTTGCTCATAACAGCATCCCGTAGACTTTGAGGCTCCATCGCTTCAATAATCGGGCCATAAGAGAGAAAATAATTTGAAAGCCAATCTCCTTCGGGCATGGATGCGATAACAGTAAAAGATCCATCTTCATGTTTTGTTATTTCTTTTTCGCTAAAGTCATCGTATATTCTATACGCTCCCGCCGGAGAGATTTTTAACCGAATATCAATAAATTTCTGTAAATGATTATCTGTCGTTTCAGCCGCAGATTCCACTGATGTCTCTTGCTCAAAAACCTCTTCAGTGATTTCAATATTAGCCATACGGGATATTTTGAATGTTCTGTATGTCCTTTTATCATAGCAATACGCTTTCAAATACCATGCCTTATCCTTGAAAATCAACTTATGCGGCTCAACCCTGCGCAAGCTTTTCACACCTGAGTTATTGAAATAGTCGAATATAATAATATGTTTGCTTATAATTGCCACTTTTATTGCATTGAAATTTTCTTTGTTTCGTTCATTACTTCCCCAGGGTGAGAAGTCCAATTCAATCCAATTCACATCACTCTTTTTGAAAAGGCTGCTTAATCGTGAAAGAATAGTATTAATTTCCGGATATCGCGCTGCTGATAGATTCTGTAAGGCGAGCAGTATTTCATCCTGTTCTTTTTCAGAAAGTAACGACTTATTTAGAATAAAATTGTCGAGAATGACGATTCCGCCGCCTCTGCCTTGATTCGTATAGACTGGTATGCCAGCGCTGCTTAATGTCTCAATATCGCGATATATGGTTCTAACCGATACTTCAAAACGGTCGGCAAGTTCTTTCCCTGTAGTTTCTTTTTTCTCAAGTAAGTAATAAACAATGTCGAAAAGTCTGCTGATCTGCATTCAATCACCTCAATTCAAGTACAGTATATCGTTCTAAACACGACAGCATTGTGTCATATTGACATATTTTTTAACACAAAACCAGACGGACTGTTGTCAGGTTTTGTCCTTTATATTAAGAAGTGTACAATCGACTGCGGCGTTGTCTGCACACTATAAAGGAGAATGATGATTATGATAAACAAAATTCAATTACCCCAACCGGTTGAGGAACATTTTCATGCGACCAATACAGATGATCCCGCGGCCTTCCTTTCGATCTTTGCCGAGGATGCCGTTGTTTTTGACGCCGGCAAAGAATATCACGGGAAAACCGCTATCAAAGAGTGGAGCGACCACGACTATTTCGGAGTAGGCTTAAGACTGGAAATCAAAAATGTTGTTGAGCATGCCAAGGAAATCGTTGTTACCGCAAAATCAGACGGAAATTACGACAAAACCGGACTACCGGACCCCCTTTATTTTGATTTTCATTTTACTGTGGATGGAGATAAAATTACACGCCTGCACAATGTTCTTTCCTCTAACAGTAGAGCAATTCCTTTGCCGCAGCCTATTGCAGCCTATTATCATGCCTCAGATATCTTTGACGGTGACCTTCTCGCAAACTGCTTTGCAGAGGATGCCATATTAGTTGACAATGGAGAAGAATTTCATGGTCCTGAAGTTATCAGCAAGTTTATTGTGAAGGCTAACAGGGACGCTGCGGGTAGGACTGAAATCACCAATTGTGCGGAGAAAAATGACGAAACGGTGGTCACCGCCACCATTTCAGGTAATTTCAAAGGCAGTCCAATTCCACTGGATTTCCGCTTCAAGCTTAATAACGGGAAAATCAAAGCCTTGAATATCGTAGTGTCAGGTGTATAAAGATGCTGGTGGAGAATTTAATTAAGGTACTAGAGTAAAGGGCTGGTATGACCCAGCCCCTCCTCATCAAACCGTACGTGAGGTTTTCCCTCATACGGCTTTCCGATGTTTGTCATTCATGGGCATGCAGATTACAATAGCGTTTTTAGTCCATATTGGATGGCCAAATATCGAACTTCTGACCGGGAACTCATCCATCTTCCTCGTTTTCTCTTCTTTGCATACCACCGGGTAAATCGCTGCTGAATATACCAATCCAGCTTTGCTAACCTCTTTTGACTATACTTCGTGTAATAATAATTTCTCCATCCCTGTATCTTGGGATTGAGCCATTCCACATGTTCCTCAAACGATTTCCAGCGCATGCCAGGCGGTGCTAATCGGTCTTTGACCACGCCCCGGATACGTTCCTCTGCCTTCTTCGTTAGCCACTGCTGTGTGGTATAGTACACCTTCCCTTGAGAGGTTTCTGCTTTCGTTTTTCGGTGGTGCATTCCTAAGAAGTCGAAGCCTTCGTCTCCTGTCCACAGACCTACAATGCGAGTTTTGGTCGGATGTAGCGTGAGTTCCAGACGTTCCATAATGTTGCGGATGAGTTCATACGCATGTTCCGCATCCTTTTTGGTTTTACAGACCACAACGAAGTCGTCTGCATACCTCGTCAGTTCTCCCAGCCCACTTCCGTGTTTCTCCCATAACCAATCAAAGTAGTTCAAATAGATATTCGCCAGCAGTGGCGAAATCACGCCACCTTGGGGTGTCCCTAAATCGGAGCGCCGTACGTTTCCTTCTTCCATCACTCCCGCATGAAGCCACTTCCGGATGAGCTTCAGAATCCGTCTGTCATTGATACGCATCTGTACCAGTTTCATAAGCTTCTCTTGATTGATATTGTCGAAGTAACCTTGGATATCGACATCGACTACCCAATTTCCTTTGCGGTTGCAGGCCTTCCGGATTCGCTCCAGCGCTCCTTTCGCGCTTCGTTTCGGACGAAATCCGAAGGAGACTTCTTTAAAATCCGCTTCAAAGATGGGTTCAATTACCAGTTTCGTTGCCATCTGTAGGACTCGGTCCCGTACCGTAGGGATGCCTAGCGGTCTTGGCTTCCCGTCTTTCTTTGGGATATAGTGCCGACGTACGGGCTGCGGATGGTAGCTGCCTTCTTTCAGTTCTCGCTCGCATTCCTTGAGGAATCTTGTTTCTCCTTGTTCTTCAATATCTGCGAGCGTCACGGCATCCACTCCCGCAGCTCCCTTATTCGCTTTCACCCGTTTCCAGGCTTCGCCTAGCACATCCCACCGGTAGACTTTGTCATACAAGGCGTGGAATTTACGCTTGTTGTTCTCCTTGGCCGCATGACCTAGCTTTTCTTGGAGTTCTTGAACTTTTTCCTTGGGTGTCGTTAGCCGCTTGGCATTCACTCACTCGTACCTCCTCCAAAAGCGTAAACAAAGCAGGGCTCCTTCCCTCCCTAAGGTTATGTTGTCCTTAGGTTCTTCGGTACTATGAGCCCCTCGGACTCCCTTCCCACAGACGGTTCACTTCGTCTTCTGGACTTATAGAGCGTCTCTTTACGGGTTCCTTAAAAAAAAATTTTTTTCTTTTTTTCTCCCGTGTGGGGGAGGGTCTCCCCAGTTCACTGCATTATCTTTCAATCCATGCCGTTCCCTATACGCCGGAGGATTCTTCACTGCTGTTCCAAGTTCTGTACAGTTTCCTTGGCCTTCGTCTATTGATTCGAGACTCGGCATCCTCTCATCCCCTTCGCAGGGCCTTTTTGACGACGCGGCAAGATTCACTTCATGTTGCGGCCTGGATTGTTGCTCGCCCAGTCTCTGACCGGTACTTTTGTCGATGCGCTTTTACGCACAGATTTCGCCATGCGCAAGCATCCTAGCTACAAAGGTGGCTTGGTCCCTCCTTTGGTTGGACTTTCACCAACTAGATAATGCGTGCCTCTGGGCACGCAATCAAGATAAAGAGCAGGTTATCGAAAAGATAACCTGCTGCATATGAACGTCGTCTATGTCTTCTTTGTTAGAATCCTGTTATTATATCCGTTCACCCACTGCGAAACCAGCGCTTGATCTGCTCCAGCGCCCCCTTCGCTTCCGGGCCATTATAGCCGAAGGCATTGCCAATCATCTTAATATATTCGTTAAAAGTCGTCTCCCGGCTATACCGGTCACTCCACCACGCCTTCGCGTTATAGCCCGAATCCGCCCCGATATAAGTCAGCGCAATCCCCGACTTCCTATACACATGATCGAAGATAAACTTCACCCGCCGCATATGAAAATCCGACGACACCACAATCGCCGACTTGAATCCCTCCTGCTGCATGATCGGAAGCGTGAGCTGCGCGTTTTGGTAGGTGCTCTCGGCAGCGTCCTCCGTCAGAATAGCGGATTCCGGGATGCCCAAGGAGAGGGCGGTTTCGCGCATGTCGCCGGCGGGGCCGGTGATCTCTTTAGCGTTAGACAGCAGGATCTGCGGCGCGTTGCCTTCTTGAAACAGCTGAACCCCTTGCTCCACCCGCCCTCCCCCGCCGCTGAGGATGATGATAACGTCTGCTTGCTTGGGAGCCTCAGTTACGGGAAGGAAGCGCCCGGCGCACAGGAACAGCAAGACGATTAACAGAAGGGGCAAGTACAGAAAAAGGATTCTTTTTCTGCGCTTGCCCATCTTGGTCCTAGTTAGGTTACGGCTCATAAGCTACTTCCGGTACTCGCCGCTAAGAATCTGTTCCCACCACTGTACATTCTCCGTATACCACTGGATGGTCTGGGCGATCCCGGTCTCGAACGTGTACGTAGGCTTCCAGCCCAACCGCTCCAGCTTAGCCGGATCAATCGCATAACGTTTATCATGACCCAGCCGGTCGGTAACGAATTCAATCAAATCCTCAGATTTCCCCAAAGTATGAATAATCGTCATCACAACCTCAAGATTGGTGCGTTCATTATGCCCGCCTACGTTGTACACCTCACCGCTTACGCCCTCATGCAGCACCAGGTCAATCGCAGCACAATGATCCCACACATGCAGCCAATCCCGGATATTCGCGCCATCTCCATAGACAGGAACCTTCTGTTCATTCAGAACCTTAGAGATTGTAAGCGGAATGAGCTTCTCCGGGAAGTGGTAGGGGCCATAATTATTAGAGCAACGGGTAATGTTCATCGGCAAGCCGAAGGTCTCGTGATACGCACGGACTAACAGATCGGACGAAGCTTTGCTTGCACTATAAGGACTGTTAGGCTGGAGAGGGGTCTCCTCCGTGAAGAATACAGCAGGGTCCCAGTCCAGTTCACCATACACCTCATCCGTAGACACATGAACGAACTTGGTCACTCCAATCGCACGGGAAGCATCCAGCAGCACCTGGGTTCCCATCACATTCGTACGGACGAATACCGCCGGATCTGTAATAGAGCGGTCCACATGACTCTCGGCTGCGAAATGAACCACATAATCAAATCGCTCCTCTGCAAAAAGAGACTGAATAGCCTCACGGTCCGCAATATCCGCCTGAACGAAGTGGTAGTTATCCCGATCCTCAATCTCTTTGTGCTTGGAGAGGTCACCTGCATAGGTCAACAGATCCAAGTTATAGACATCGTAATCGGAGTACTTATCGATCATGTACTGCACGAAGTTCCCGCCAATGAAACCGGCACCTCCGGTAACCAGCAATTTCTTTCTATTCATCAATTACACCTCAGAATCATTCAATTGGATTTCGGCCTGCTTCAGGGAGTATAGGTAAAATTCAGAACAGCGTCTTGCAGCAACGGAGCCTTTTCATCTTTGCCGGAAAGAACAGGTGTAACATGTAATGGCCACTCAATCCCGATAGCCGGATCATTCCAGAGAATGCCGCCATCACAGTCTGGAGCGTACAGCTCATCACACTTATACTGAACTTCAACATCCTCGGTCAGCGTCATGAACCCGTGGGCGAACCCCTTGGGAATCAGCAGCTGCTTCTTATTCTCTGCGCTTAGTTCAACACCGAACCACTTGCCGTAAGCGGGACTGCCTGCTCTGACATCCACAGCCACATCGAATATGGCCCCACGGGTACAACGCACCAGCTTGGTCTGAGCCTTGGGATTGAGCTGATAATGCAGACCGCGCAAAGTGCCCTGAACCGCAGAATAGGACTGATTATCCTGTACAAAAGCAATATCGATACCCTGCTCTCTGAACTTCGCATCACTGAACGTCTCCATGAACCATCCCCGGTGATCCCCGAATACCGTAGGTTCAACTATATACACGCCTGGAAGCGCCGTTTCTGTAAACTTCATATCCGACACACCTTTACTGCTTAATATTGAATTTTTCCGGTAGCCACCTTGATCAGATACTGGCCATAGCCCGTCTTGCTTAGCTTCTGCCCGCAACTGAGCAGGTGCTCCTTCGTAATCCATCCGTTAATATATGCAATCTCTTCGAGTGCGGCAATCTTAATCCCCTGATGATCTTCGATCGTCCGGACAAAATTGGTGGCATCCACCAGACTCTGATGAGTCCCCGTATCCAACCAAGTGAAGCCACGGCCCAGGAGTTCCACATCCAGCTCTCCCATTCTAAGATATGCTTCATTAATGGAAGTAATCTCAAGTTCCCCCCGGGAAGAAGGCTGTACCTTCTTGGCAATCTCCACCACACGGTTATCATAGAAATAGAGACCCGTAATCGCATAATTAGACTTAGGCTGTACCGGCTTCTCTTCCACACTCAGTACCTTGCCTTCATCATTGAACTCCACCACACCAAACCGTTCTGGATCATGGACATGATACCCGAACACCGTCGCCCCCTGCGCCTTCCCGGAAGCACGCTGAAGCATCTTACGGATGCCATTCCCATAATAAATATTATCGCCAAGAATCATAGCCACAGAGTCATTCCCAATGAACGATGCGCCCAAAATAAAAGCCTGAGCTAAACCGTCAGGACTGGGTTGTACTATGTATTGTAGAGAGATCCCGAACTGAGAACCGTCGCCGAAAAGACTCTCAAATCTCGGTGTATCCTCAGGTGTGGAGATGATAAGGATGTCTTTAATCCCGGCCAGCATTAAAGTGGATAAGGGATAATAGATCATTGGTTTGTCGTAAACAGGCAATAGCTGCTTACTGGTGACCATGGTTAACGGATAGAGACGGGTGCCGGAGCCTCCGGCTAGGATTATGCCTTTCATATATGCCTCCTATATTTCTATGACAAGCAAATTCACAATAATAAAAAATAAACTTGATAATTAATTGCATCATCTAAATAAAATATTTCTATGGGCATGCCTGAAAACTAATATCAATGCGGAGAATAACACGACGTACCAATTAAACGAAGTAAAACAACACTGATCTGGCAGCACTGAAAAACTTTTAACTATTAGAAAAGTTGTAATTTTGCATTCGAAAATATTAATGATTAAACCTTCTTCCAATAAACTGCAAAATAAAAATAAAGACAAAGTATTTTCCTTATGTTAGAAATTAGTTACCTTAATCCACTTTTTAACGAGGAAAAAACACAATGTCTCATATAACGATAGCGTACCAGAACAGTTACAACTATTTATTTCAGCATCACTTATCCCTATATTCTCCAAACCTATTCTGACTCAGATGAGCGTATGTAGTCGTTGCAACAGCAAAAAGATTCCGAATAAAAGTCGTTGGCCTGAGTAATGTCAATTCCATCCCACATCGCATAGTCATTTTCTAACCGAAGACAAGTGGGATTAGAGTCCTCTTAAACAATTGGTTACTGCTGATACTTTAGCTCAGGTCAAGCAATTACCCCGAAAGTAAAACGTTCGTCTCCTTCCTTACCTTGAAAAGTTATCGTAATGGATATATATAATGAAGAAGCGCTGAATGGAATACCGAACTTTCTGACCTAACTTTGTTAGCAAAAACAGACTTTTAGTGGACCGAAAGCTCTGTACACCTTTTGTTGAGGGAGCTAACTGGAAATCTAAAACATCGCCAAGTACTAAAACGAACGCACGCTCACCCAAGTCTTCTTTTCACAGTTCAAAATCACCTTGTATTTGAAAACCTATCAAGTTCATTCCGCGAAAACGTTTATCCACTTTTTAGCACATTAACCTAAACACATTTGTATTTCAAGGACGATTTGGTACAACTCAATTAGTAAAAGACTGCACTGGATAATAAAAACAGGCACAGAAAGAGCGACTTTGATATGTTTACGACCAAGCACATAACGATTCAATTTTACTTAATTATCATTAAATTCCTTGTAAATTTCTCGCTAAATTATAAGTTGAAAAGTTATTCACACATTTTTTTATAGTACGGTTAAACTTCTAAAATAATATCACAAACTCTATCAACTTCTTCTAAACTTAGATCCGCATAAAGCGGTAATGTAAGTACATTATTTGCAATATAATTAGCAACTGGAGTATCCTCGGTTTTAAATCTTCCTTTATAGCAATCATAACTATTTGTAAGTGGATAGAAATATTTGCGCGCAATAATATTTTCGTTTTTTAAATATTCAAATACGTCATCACGACTTTTTTTGAAACCTTCAAACACGACAGGAAAATAAGCATAATTCCTTTTTACACCTAATTGACTACGACATAATTTAATCCCATTAATATTAGTTAATCTCTTCTCATATTTTTCGAAAACAATTCTTCTTTTGTCCAGTTCTCTTTCGATGTGCCGAAGATTACATATTCCCATTGCAGCTTGAAATTCATTCATTTTAGCATTCCCACCTATGTACTCTACAGATTCTTGGCCGGTAATACCAAAATTTTTTATATCATAAAGGATTTTTGATAACGACTGATCCTTATAAGTTACCGCGCCTCCTTCAATTGTATTAAATACCTTTGTCGCATGAAAACTAAACATAGATGCATCGCCGAAGTTTGCTATATTCACATCATTAAATGATACTCCAAAAGCATGGGCAGCATCATAAATAACCTTTAATTTATACTTTTCAGCTAGATGATTGATTTTTTCTACATTACATATATTACCATATACATGAACGGGTAATATAGCCGTAGTTTTTTCTGTTATTAAACTTTCTATTAAATCTACATCAATTGTATAATCAATAGGATTGATATCACAAAATACAGGGTTCAATCCATTTCTTACTATAGCATGTGTGGTAGATGCAAATGTAAATGGAGTTGTAATTACTTCTCCTTCAAGCTTTAAGCTAGCGATAATACACTCTAAAGCCAGATGTCCATTTGTAAACAGGGTAATGTTCGGAGTTTCAAAATATTTCAATAATAAACCTTCTAATTCTTTATGTTTCTTCCCCATATTTGTTAGCCAATGAGTTTCCCATAGTTCTTTAATTTCATCTATATACTCTTCTAAATCCGGCATAGACGAACGAGTTACTTGTATTGGTTTCATTAATTACACCTCTAAACTTTTCATTGGAATTCGACTAACTTCTAAGTTCCGAGAATCTATTTATTTCCATCTCTTTTTTAAAATCATTTAAATAATCTATATAAAAATATTCAGGTTTATATCCTAATTCTAATTCTGCATTTGAGATATCCATTATAAACTCTCTACTATTATTCTTTTCAGGCAACTCGATTATTTTCGACTTTTTATTAATTGGACAAAAAACATCTATTATTCCTTCAATTTGTTCTCTTAATGTTATAGCAGTACCTGTTCCTACATTATAAAATCCAGAATCTTTTGTTGCTATTAATGCTTTAAAAAGCATTTGGCAAAAATCGCGAATATATACTATATCTTTAGCTTTACTCGGGTCGCCCCACATTTCAATAGGTTCACCTAAAATAGCTTGATTCATTAAATGTCGATAAGCCAATACTCTCTTAATACCATTAACATAAAAATACTGGTTTGGAGTATACGCATATATAGTTGGACATCTAAAGATAAAATTCTTTATTCCATAAGTTTGATGATAATGTTCTATCAAATCAACAGCAGTATTTTTTGATATTACGTAAATTGCATGATCTCCTTTAAAACTAAACTTTCTTGGAAAATCGGACTTAATTAATTTTTCCTTCCCCCAATATCCTGAAAGATCCCCTTCTGATTGAGGATATAAAATTCTATCTGCATTAGTTATCCTACAATACTCAAGAACATTAAAAGCGCCAATTATATTTGTATTTAAATATTGTTTAGGCTCATACCCTTCCATGTAAGCGGGAAGTACTGCCGAAAGATGAACTACTGCGTATACATTATCTTTTGGCAATTTAACAAATTGATCTTCATCGGTTATATCTACCTGATGATATTCAATTCCATATCTAGAAAAAAAATCAGTTTTTTTACGTCCAACTGCAATAACCTCAAACTCGGTTGCGCTCAAATTATTAACACAATATTCAGTAAAATATGCACCTGTATTTCCTGTAGCCCCAAATATAACAATTTTCTTTCTCATTTTTTCACACTCCATTTATCAAATTATTTCATACATATCTAGCTGCTCTTTAATATTATCTATTGAATTAAACATCATGACATCTATTATGGATAAATTTGGTACAAAATTATCTTTAAATTGTGGATATTGGATCTGCCTTGTTTTAAGAATTTTCAGATCAATATTACTCATTGAAAAAGTTTTGGCTGAATACAAATCTTGACCGCCTATAGCGTTATAATACTCATCAGCACCTAGTATTTTGCATATTTCAATAACTTTATCTTGTCCCCTTAAGTTATTATCTTTAGAAATATCTGAGGATCTTATTAAAATTGTATCAATTTTTAAATAAGAACAAATTTTTTCTATGGAATTTTCTATATACGCTGCTAAATTTATTTCTTTGTACTCTAAAATTTGCTCTAATATTGGCATAACATCCAAAAAGTAAGGAGCTTTGGAATAAGACAGTTCGATTGTTTTCAATAGCTTCTTAATGTGAGACTTATCTTTAATTATTTCAACCTCATTAATTTGCTTATTCGAACTTACCCCACTTAATTTTATATTTATCATTTGTGGTTCACCATTCAAAAGAATTCTATTTCGATTGATCCATCCACTTTTTATATAATTCACATCATCATATATTACATATTTATCAACAGTATTTAACAACTGCCAGTATCCAATGTAAGCAAATAAATAAGGTTGCATTATACCTAACTTCATCACAATAACTCCTTTCGTTTAGCTTATTTTTTTTTCCTATTTCTATATAAAACTAATGTTTCGTAAATAATATCCAGTTCTTTAATCTTAAATATCTTAGAAAATAATATATAAGATAAAAAGCCAATTATAAATTGCACTATCAAATTTAAAATGTTGCTTAAAGGAAGAATTATTCCAAAAGCATATACTAATAAACCCATTAACAGTGCACAAATGAACATAGGGGTTATGTCTTTAAGTTGTTCTAATGTCGAATATGAAACTAGTTTAGCAGAATAATAAGAATTTATAACAAATGATAAATATGACACTATTACACTTGCAAATAATAATCCAAAAATACCAAGTTGAAAAAACAAAACAATAATAATCGAACTAACACCAATAACTTTCTTTAAAATTTCTAAACCAAGATATAAATCCGATCTCCCTTTAACCTGGAGAATATTCAAATTAATTGCATGCAAAGGAAATAACATACCCGCAAAACATAAAATTTGAAAATAACTTATCGAATTAATCCATTTTTGTCCAAACATTAATTCAATAAGAGGAGGAGCTACAGCAGCTAAACCCAATAATAAAGGAAAAGTAATGAAAACAGAAAATTTTATAAGCTTTTTATATACCAAACTTAATTGCTTATCATCCTCTTTAATACTACTAAGAACAGGATAACTTACCTTTTGTAAAGCATTTGTAATTGATTGTGATGTTGTATCTCGTAGTCTTTGAGCATTTGAATAGTAGCCCAGTTCACTCGCAGAATATAATTTACCTATAATTAAATAATATAAGTTATTATACAAAGTATTAATTAGACCAGAGACCAATAGTTTCCATCCAAATCCGAATAATTTTCTAAAAGAATTTAAATTAAATACAAACGATGGTAGCCACCTATTTGTCAAGCATAGCATTAAGGTTTGTACCATTTGCATTATTAATGTTTTAATCACTAAGCTCCATATTCCAAACCCTTTATATGCGAGTATTATCGCTATAATACCAGACAAAATTGAGGAAATTAAATTAATTTTAGTTTGAGCTCTAAAATTAATATTCTTAGTTAATATAGTTCTTTGAATTAAACCGAAAGAATCAATTAGGAGTACCATTGAGAGTATTCTAATCAGTTGCAGCAATTGAGGCTCTTTAAAATAATTACTTATAGGTTCAGCACATAGAAATAATATAATATAGATTATAAAAGCCATAAGTAAATTAAAATAAAATACTGTTGAGTAATCATTTTGAGTAGGTTTTTTTTCACGGATTAAGGCATTGCTAAAACCACTATCTACGAAAGTTTGTGAAATAGCAATAAAAATCGTGATCATTCCAATAACCCCAAAATCTTTTGGAACAAGTAACCTCGCTAATACTATTTGTAAAATAAACTGTATCCCTTGGTTACCAATAGCGTCCGAAAAACTCCAAAATAAACCTGAGAGTGTCTTATTTTTCAAAGAATTATCGGACATACTTATCTCCTAGTCTTCATTTTTCTTTTTTTAATGTTCATTTTTAATGAGTATGTTAGACCAATAAGTGTTATGAACCAACTTGGGATGACGCTTCTGTAATCAACATTTTTTAGCATAAGTAATCTTTCAGTTGATTTAGTAATACTTTCTGACGAAAATGTATTATATGTATCTTCACTTAATTTTAAATAGCTTTGCGTATCCATATTTATAGTTTCCTCAATAAACACCTCTATTGGGATACCCGGTTCTGATGAAGTTAAATATTCTTTGCTTTCAGGTAAAAAACCGTAACCTTCACATATTTTGCAATAATGCCTTACTGGTATGGAAATCAGACCATTAATTGCACTATCTACAATCGAACCTGCTACACCAATAAAAATATTAGCCTTTTCAAAATGCTTATTCAGATTTTCATATTCAACTTTTCCAATTAACTCTATATCTTTTTGAGCATTACTTGATAGTAGTTTAATCTCTTGAATTACTTTCGCCTCGTCTTCACCATGACCTATGATTGTTAGTTTTAAATGACTATACTTTTCTTTTAATTTTTCATATGAATGAAGCAAACCAATAATATACTCTTTATGAGGAAAAGAAAAACGACCTACAGTAATAATATTAAATACATCACGTTCACTTCGCTTAAGTGCCAAGGAATTATCAAAAGGTAGAACCTCCCTAGAATACCCTACTAAAACTTTATCTTCTTTATTAGTAACTTTATATTTATAATTTCTAGTCATAGCATTTAAATGTGATTTATTTACATAGAAAATATTATTATTCCTCTCCATTTTTCTAATAATTTTCCCAACCACTTTTTTTGCAACCCTTTGAGTTTTTGTATTTAGACTTTCCTCAATAAATACTCCCGGACCTTCAAAATGAGGCACCCAAAAAAAACTATTAATGGTTATTTTACTATATTTTCTTTTCATTAACTCAAGAAATGTAAAATTAATTAAATCGAATGCTAAAGCCACTACTTCTTCATCATCTTTAAAAATTAAATCAAATGAATTAATCCAATTTATCTTTTCAAAATCGACATTTACAATTTCTATTTCTCCATTTAGAAGTGATCCTTTAAAGGAATCATCAATATAACCGTCCACAGGAAATAACCAAATAATTCTATTTCCATTTTTTTTTAATTGTTTAATAGTTCGTATTAAATATGTTTGAATACCACCAATTTCCATCCAACTTAAAGTAAACAAAAAAGTTTTAACCTTCTCCAAATTAATTCTCCTCTAATCAAATAGACTATTAAATAAAATATTCTGATAAGGCATAATAGCATCGACATTCCAATATGCCTGTATATAGTATATATATTTAACTAAAATGCAAAGATAAATTAAAAAATTAAAAATTTGAGTGTAATTCTTTTTCCTTGATATTTGTGCAAAACTAGGGATCAAAAATATTTCTATTATTGAAAAGTATGATGAAATTCTTCCAAAAATATTAAAACTATAACTAAGTGGAGTAAGTAGAAAATCAAAGATTAGTATATTTATATATAGATCGTTTGCTTTGTCTACCTTTGCAAGAGGTTTTCTTAAAATAAAAGCAATTAAAAGAAGGGGCGATTTAATAAGGTATAAACCAATTCCGTGAGAATTTTCATTTAAAGTGTTATCATAATAAGAGTATTTAGTGTTTGAAAAGTATATATTAAAAATATCATTAAATTTATAAATAAATACTGCAATAATCAAAAAATAAATAATATTTTTAAACTTAAAATTATTCTTGTTCCAAAAAAAATAAACAGGCCATACTATTAATGCAGTAAAATGAAATGAAGCTGCTAGTAAAACTAATGTAGTATATTTGAATATTTTCCTTTTCTCAATGTATGAATATGCATATATTATTATAGACACTGCTAAATATAATCGAACTAAATTAAAAGATTGAATAAAAAAACTAGAGCAATAAATCATTAATATTTGAGGAATACTAATGTTATCCTTTTTTTGTAATGCAGCAATTAATATGAAAACTATCGTTATTGTAGAACAAGTCACAAAAAGAAATTGTGCATTATTTGTAAAAAAACCAATGATTTTATTAAGCAAAAGATAGCCCGGCTCAACTTGATTTAAGGTAATAATATTTTTTAACGAAAAAACCTTTAATTCACCAGATTGTACTGATTTAAAAATCTCTTCATAATTTGCAGTATCAATTCCTACTTTACCATTTGTAACTCGAAAGCCTGATATAAAAACCAAAAGAAAAGCAATGCCAATAAAAAAAACTTTATTTATATTGTTTCCCTCATGTTGTTGAACACTTCTATTTAATCCTATAAGTCTCCTTGAGTTTTGTCCAATAAAAGCTAAAACGCCAGTGAAAAACATTACAAAAATATAGAAAAAAAATGTATAATAATCCCAGTAGCTATAGTTATACCACAAATTGCTCATTATTCAGAACTCCATTTCTTAATTTCCAATAAAAATATGATTTAGCACAAAAAAGCACAAAGAAAAATCAGATATCAATATAATATAATTCCATTTTTCGCGCTTCCTGTTCAATATCATAACCCTCTTTTTTCAATTCCTCGTAAGTGCTCTCTCGACTATAACTTCTAGTTAACTCAAGGATTTTAAAAGCCCATTTTTCATAAGTCTCTTTCAGAGAAATATAATCAACTAAATCAGTAACTTTTACTTCCCTAGTAACTGTATCTGATACTACACACTTCAAACCGGCCGCCTGGGCTTCAACAATGACTACAGGTAGACCTTCATATATAGAGGGTAATAAAAAAACATCCATTGCTTGCAAGACATTATTAATATCATTACGAATTCCTAAAAACTTAACCGCTTCTGTTAATTGAAGTCTTTCAACTTGAAGCATTAATTCCTTTTCTAGATCTCCTCTTCCCACCAAAAGTAACACTGCATTTTTATTTTTTTTATATATTTCATTGAAAACTTCTATCAAAAATTTATGATTTTTTTGGTGAGTTAATCTTCCTACAGTTCCTATCACAAATTTATCTTCAATGTTAAGTTCTCTTCTCAATTTATCTCTTGTCGCTCTATTAAAAATAAATTTTTTTAGATCTATTGAATTCTTCATTACAAATAGTTTATTATTTTCAACAATCCGTTTTCCCCATAAGTAATTACCAGCATCAACTCCACATGCAAAAAAATCAGTTGTGTACCTTTTTAAAAAAGGAGAAAATAGTAAATTCATTATTTTTTGTAACTTGTTATTCTCCGCTGAAGTTGTATGACTATGAGTTATTCTTTTTTTCACATTGAATTTTTTAGCATAATACATAGGAAATACAGATACTATTCCCTGATGAGAGTGAACCACATCATAATTACCATTTGAGATAACCTTTTTCATCAAACTTAAATTTTTCTTCATATCCTGCCGTTTTGTTGGTATATGATAAACTTTTGAATTCATTTGTTTAAAATCCAATTCCAAACTACCAATAAATTCACCATGAACAATAAAATCAAACCTAATTTCTTCTCTACTCATATTCTTATAATAACTTAAAAGTAAATTTTCTATTCCACCTGAATCTAAAAAAGGAACGATATGTAGAACCTTTATCATTTTATTCTCCTATCATGTAACATCTCTTTAATTTAACATGCTGTTTTCGAAATACATAATAACACTAAATTTATTATATTTTTCTGATTTTTGTTAATAAAATCCTTCTGAAATATTTGCCCCAATAGAATAGTTTCAAAAACAAATAAAAATGCTTATTAATCAAAGAGTTTTCCATAAGTTCTCTAATATTTTTTAAATTCCCTAAATGCATCTCTCTTAAGTTTGCCGATAATCCACTAAAACCGAAGGCAGGCTTACCTCCTCCGTAAGAGAGCATTTGAATAGGGTAATGATAGTAATTATAAGCGGCACAAATTTTCAGAAAGTAATTTCCGTCCTCTGCATATTGTTGTTTTTCGTCATATCCTCCAATTTCCTCAAAAATAGACCTTTTAAAAATGGCAGCAGAAGTTTGTGGAAACATCTTTAAACAAATATCCTTGATACTAGCTTTATAAAGGCCTTTAACTCTTTTGAATAATATTTGCAATCCCCTATCATCAATATCACCACCTAGAAAATCTATTTTTGGATTTAATTTTATAATATCAATTTGCATTTGAATTTTATTAGGCAACCAATCATCGTCTGAGTCTAATAAAGCTATCCAATGCCCTTTTGCCAGTTTCATACCGTTATTTCTTGCTACAGAAACTCCACTATTGGATTGATCAATTATTTTTATAGGCATAAAACTATTAGCTTCATAATATTTTTCTACAATGCTCAGTGAATTATCTAAGGAACCGTCATTAACAACTATTATTTCAAAAATTTCATTAAATGCTGTTTGATTTTTCACAGAATCTAAAGTGTTTATTATGGTTTTGCTACTATTATACATGGGTATTATTACTGATATATTCATACATCCACCTTTTATAAATTAAATTGTGAAAGCAATAAAAACCGGAATAAGCAATCCTTTAATTAAATTTCTTCTCAATTCCACTAAATTATTCAATAAACTTATTATTATTATTCATAAATTGATATAAATTTCACACTCCACATAAAATGTTTCACTTTTCAATAAGTACTCATATGTTTTTTGAATTTGATAATTCTATTTGTGGTATTATATATGCATCTTAGTTTTCATTTATTACATTTTCAACTTTTCTCCATTCGCTAAATGAATCATCCCACATTTTAATAATTTTTGCTGGTGTACCAGCAACAATACAATTATTAGGTATATCTCTGTTAACCACAGAATTTGCTCCAATAATACAGCCGTCGCCAACACTTACTCCAAGAAGTATACAAACATTTTCACCAATCCAAACGTTATTCCCAATTTCAATTGGCTTTGTATACAACTGTCTGTGATCTGGTGGAATATGGGGTCCAGAATTCAAATCCCTAATAGAATAATTCCCATGATTCGTATCACTAATAAATACCTTTGAAGCTATTAAGCAGTTATTACCAATTACTACTTTTTCACTTGCAACTATATGAACATGATCACCAATTTTACAATTTTCCCCTATAATAAGTTTCTTCGATCTTTTATCATGTTCTTCACCTAACAAATCAAATCTGCACATATATCCTGTAGTAAGCCCCCGAGCAAATTGTAGTCTTGATTTACCCCGACAATAAAACGGTTGTCTAATCAATCGAGCTCCATTATAAAATAATTTAGTACATATCAAAGCGAAGGCAGTTGACAAACTCTCAGATAATGAGTACATATTTTTCATAGACTACCTCCATCAGTCTTCTATAGCCCTACTATAAAATATCTTTTACTATTTTCATCCGAAATAATTGTTTCTAACCAACTATGTAGACTGTATTTTATATAGATCTGTTCATCAATTGGTTCATACTCCTGCTTCAAAAAATTTTCTATAGTGTTCAAATTATATTCTTCCAATACCAGAATGTTGTTTTCATTATAAAAGTCATACTTTTTAACATTCGTATTTGTTGTAATCATTTTCCTTTTTGCACCAAGTGTTTCAATTGTTCTCATCGTTAAACCACTTTGTTGATTATGTTGGATATCAAATACTGTATTTGATTTCTTTAAAATTTCTAGATTCTCCTTTTCCGACAATGGTATGAACTTAAATTCAATACTTTTAGAACCTTTAAATGCAGATAAACAAGCTTTATTATAAATATATTGAAATTTGTTCAAGAATAAATATGAGAAGATACGGACACCTTTAGACTCTAATCGCGGAAATAAATCCTTCAATATAACGTAACGATTTGGGTGGGCAGTACATACACTCACGATATCGTATTGCCTTTCACTGACGACTTCCCTGCCTACATTCTCATATGTCTTACAGTAGAATAGTGGCAAGAAACTTAATCCTTTAAAATTGTCACAATCATCAGAGTCAAAAGAATACGCTCGATCAAAGAGAGGTATCAGATCTTTACTATTAGGATAGAGTGTTAATGAGTCCCACATATACAAAACAAATCTCGCATTTTTATGAATGTCTTTTAATTTTAGAATCATCATTGGTGTAAAGACCTTACAATTAACGATAAATACAATGTCGTAGCTTTTGTTTTGGGTCTCAGTCATGATTTTTTCAAAATATTTTTGAATGAAATAGTTCATCAAACTTCTTTTGATTTTAATTAACCCTTTCGTTAAAGCACCCTCACTGGGCCTGTCATTATAATAATCAACAGAGCATCCTTGTTCCTCGAACTCCGTTATAATTTGTTTGTAATATCCAAAAAATGGGGTTCCAATATATAGAACATTCTTATTATTTCTCATCTGAGTCTAAACCTCAACTTGAACCAACATTCCTGTTGACTTCATTTCCTCAATTGAAAATTCAAAAAGATCATTAGATTTCTCAAGCTTATTATCTTTTTCTTGCCCTTTAACCCATGCAGTGAATTCTTTCATCCCCTCTTCAAATGTATATGAAGGTTTAAAACCAGTAAGTTGTTGTGCCCTGCTAATATCAGCAATATTATGTCTTATATCACCAATTCGGAAGTCACCTGAGATCTTTATCTCTGAATTAGACTCATATAAGTACTTCAACGTTTCTGCAACTTGGATTACAGAAATATTCTCACCACTACCAACATTAATATATTGATTATTAGTTAACTCATTCTCAAGTGCATCACATGTAATTGCAGCTACATCGCTAACGTGGATAAAATCTCTGCTTTCGTTACCATCCTCAAAGATATTAATCTTCTGATTCTGTAACAATAACTTTGAGAAGATTGAAAGGATACCTGTATAGGGGTTAGTAAGAGATTGTCCTGCTCCATAAACGTTTTGATATCTAAAGATTGTGAATGGAATATTCATTGTTGGACACATAACTTCTAACATTTTTTCTTGCGCAAGTTTTGTATAAGCATAATAGGAAATTGGAGATAAAGAACAATCCTCAGATGTTTTGCTTAATTCAACTTCCCTTCCACAAAGAGGACACTTCACTTCAAAGTCCAAACTCACCATATTATCAACATGTCTTGATTTTGGTACAACACTACCATGTTCTTTGCACTTGTACATACCTTCACCATATACGGAACGAGATGAAGATAGGATGATTTTCTTAATAGGTAACTTATTTTTCAAGATAGCTTCAAATAGATTGGACGTTCCCATGATATTGACATCGGTATATCTATTAATTTGATACATAGATTGCCCTGTACCTGTTTCCGCAGCAAGATGTATTATATAATCGACTTTTTCCAATGCTAACAATATATCTTCATAGTTACGCACATCGCCCTTAATCACCTTACATTTGCCTTTAATATTTTCATATAAAAACGATTCTTCGTAGTGTTCACCATGAATTTGTGGTGAAAAGTTATCCAGAACCACAATATCATACTCGCTATAAAGTCTGTCAATAATTCTACTTCCTATAAAACCTGCCCCACCTGTAATAAGTAACTTTTTCATAAATAATTACTCCCCTCAATATTATCTACGTTTATATTGTTCTACCTCTATTTCAATCCCTTCACTAAAGGGCATTGGATTAAAGCCAAAATCTTTACTCGCATCCTCGTGAGAATAGCTCCTATTCTCTCCCATTCTTTGGACTCTTTCTATATAATTAATTCTTCCTAAGCTAACAAATTTTAGAGCATTAGCTAAAAATACACCAATTACAAGAGGGACACTAATAAATACTGTCTTTTTATTGATTTTTTTGCTAATAAGCTTCAACCCATCAACCAATTTGATTGGTTTTTCGCCTGACAATATGTATTCTTTTTTCACAAGATCATTGGGTATACACAACACTTGGTAATATGCTTTACCAAGATCTCTTGCATTAACAGGTTGAATCAAGCTGTACCCTTTATCAATTACCGGAAATACCCTCAATTTATCAACCATTTTTATAAACTTACTAATATTAAGATCACATATATCCCCATAAATCATAGTAGGTCTTAATATAGTTATACTAATTTTTTTACTCCTATTTACAATATTTTCAATTTTAGCTTCAATATTTTTATATTCCTCTGAAGCCGATTTGAATTTCGAATAAATTCCTGTTGTATGCACCAATATAGCTCGGTCTATACCATTGTTTGCTGCAACCTCCATAAGAGCTAGAGATTTTTGAATACCAGCAATATGCATTACTGTATCTACATCTTTCATACAAGAATCTAGGAAATCTATATCTGTTATATCTCCTATAACTTTCTCTATCTTCAAACCGCTGGAATCTAGCAAACTTGTATCAGAGTTTTCACGAATAACACAACGGATGGTATCTTCATAATTATTATTAATCAATTCCTTTAGAAAAAATCCCCCTGTATGACCAGTAATTCCTGTAACTAACAACAATGGACTAACACCTCTCACCCTTTATTATCTTCGAAGGAGGATATTATTCCTCAGGAACCTAGTCACATGTCTTTACTTTTTAAGGTTCCAGTTCCTCCCTCAATAACACCTTCACTCTTTAAAACAATTAAAACTGTTATAAAAAAACACTTCACATCAGTTAAGAGTCCTATTTTCTGAACATACTCTCCATCTAATTGAGCTTTATAAGTTACCTCTAACTCATCCCGCCCATTAACCTGTGCCCACCCAGTAAGCCCCGGCTTAATATCGTTTGCCCCATACTTATCTCGCTCCGCGATCAAATCATGCTGGTTCCACAACGCAGGGCGCGGACCTACTATGCTCATGTCACCCTTAAGAATATTAATAATCTGAGGAAGCTCATCAAGACTTGTCTTCCTGAGGAATTTGCCTACTTTGGTAATGAAGAAGTCAGGATCTTGCAGCAGATGTGTAGGCATATCGCTTGGTGTATCTGTACGCATGGTCCTGAACTTGAGAATATAGAATTCTTTTTTATTCCTGGCTAACCGCTTTTGCCGAAATAGAACAGGACCTTTAGATGTAGACTTGATCACCACGGCGATAATCAAGAAAAGAGGCCATAACAGGAGCATTCCAATTAGAGCCAATATGAAATCTAAAGTTTGTTTGACGATAATATAAGGCTTCATACGCTCACCTTGTCCTTGGGATACTATGGTTTACAGCTACGGTTAAATAGAATGCATCCTACAACTGTAAACCATGTTTGTTCTGATATTGATACTTTTTCAAACCTATTATTTTCCCATACCCTCTGCTATAGCTCTTCCCTTATCCAGGTCAGCCTCAAAGGCCGCTCTATACTGAGCAATAATAGCCGTGCTATATCCATTAGTGTTTAGTTTTTGTTCAGCGTCAGCGATTATACTGTTAAATGAGGCTTTAAAAGAGGCTAGTTGCTCTAACCCTTTGGCCTTGATACTTTGCTTGGTTGCAGCATCTGTAGCACCCACATATTCAAAGGCTATTCCTAACAATGTAGATGTACTCTGCGACTGTAGCGCGCTCAGCTTCGCTTCGGTCTCACTGGTAATACTCTCGTAAGAAACCTTACCGGACCCTGTTCCTGCCGATCCTGAACCGCCGGCTGCTCCACCTGGTTCAACCGCAGGGGTTGCTACTGGTACGGGTGTCGGGCTTGCAGATGGACTAATTCCCTTGTCGGTTGGTTTCGCCGAAGCCGTATTTTCGTAGTTCTTAGAATTTGCAGTAATGGTCTTTGTTTCTGGATTCCAGCTAATGGAATTTCCTGCAGATTCCGATAAGAATCTTAGAGGGACATAGATCGAGCCGTTCAACAGATAACTGGACTGGCCTTGGGGCAACGCCTTGGTGCTCCCGCTAAATACATAACTTGCATTAACGTTGTTCAGCGTAATACTCTTGGCTGCAAAAGAAGGACTGGAAGTCGCATTCATCAAGTACTCCTTAATGACTACCATCTCTGAACTGCTTGGCTCAGCTACGGTTACCTTCAGGTTCTTGGCATCCCAGCTTACGCTCTTCTGCAGGGCATACGACATGAAGCGTAAAGGGACATAGGTAGTGTTATTGTACATGAACACATGTTGTCCGGCTGGCGGCTGTAGTGCTACACCGTCGAATAGCATGGTCACATCCACATTCTGTACTTTAATGGAATTGGATGCTTTGATTGGCGCTGCTGTTGCAGTTGCTACAGGGGTAGCTGCTGCTACGGTGGTAACCGGAGCCGATGCTGTCAGGGGCTCACAGCCCATTAAGGCTACGCTCAGAAGTGCTGCTGCAGGAATCTTGATCTTGAACATGCCTATTCACTTCCTTTTTCTTGGGCTTTGAGTTGTTCTTCTTCAGCTAAGATCTGATCCCGGGTCTTACCTTGGCTCACCCCGTACTTCTTGGCAATCTGAGCTAATTCGTTATATTGCTCCTCTGAGACCTTGCCGAGGATAATGCTGCGGGCTTCCCGCTTCTCTTCATTGGTAAGTCCGCCTTGGGCTAACTCTTGCAATCTCTTAATATCTGAGACACTGAGCTGCTTAGCTACGATCGCCGCCACATTCGCTTTATCTGTGATCGTTACGTTCTCTTGAACTTCCTTGGCCTTGTCCGTTGAGATATGGGCTAATCCATCCACACCCGCAGGTGTTGGAGCAGGAGTGCTTGCAGGCTTGTCAGTACTTACCGGCTTCTCCGTGCTGGCAGCTGCCGGATCAGCGGCATTACCGGATGCAGGTGTGCTAGCTGGTGCAGAGCTTGTTGCCGGAGCAACAGAAGCTGCTGGCTCCGCAGACGGATCGCTATCTGCTACCACAGGCTCAATCACTTGTCCTTGAGGGACACTGGGCGTATTACCAGCTTCCACATCGAAGCCGCCCGACATTGAGTTCATCAGTTTATCGACAGCATAATTGGCCGCGAATAGTCCGCTGGCACCTAACACGACGATGACCGACAACGTCCAGATCAATACTTTTTTCCACCTCTTCACTTCAGGTACCTCCACATCTCTAATTAGCTAATGGCTGCCTGGATGACTGGCTGCATCGGTACGATCTGGTTAATCACTTCGCGGATGGCTTCTGCATCTTCGGTGACAACCCGTTCCAACCGTTTGAATTCTAGCTCCATCTGGCTCCGGGTGATGACGTTAGGTCTGCCGATGAAGATCCGGTCATGCTGAGTGGAACCCAGGTTCTCTTCATCTGTCAACAGTTCTTCATACAGCTTCTCGCCTTCACGGATGCCTGAGAAGGTGATGTCAATGTCCTTGTAAGGCTCGTAACCGGACAGTGTGATTAAGTCCTCGGCCAGAGTCAGAATCTTAACTGGTGCTCCCATATCCAGGACAAATACTTCTCCGCCATTCGCGAAGGAACCGGATTGAATCACCAGTTGAACGGCCTCGGGAATAGTCATGAAGTAACGGACCATCTCGGGATGCGTTACGGTGACAGGCCCACCGGCTGCAATCTGCTGCTTGAAGGCGGGAATGACACTGCCCCGGCTGCCTAATACGTTACCGAAGCGTACCGCAGAGAACTTGGTTGGGCTTGCTACATTGAGACTCTGCACATACATCTCGGCAATCCGTTTCGTGGCTCCCATGACGCTGGTCGGGTTCACGGCCTTGTCGGACGAGATCATCACGAAGCGCTCTGCACCATACATATCTGCACAGTCGGCAACATTGCGGGTCCCGAAGACATTATTCTTGATCGCTTCGGAAGGGTTGCGCTCCATCAGAGGAACGTGCTTATGTGCTGCCGCATGAAAGACCACCTGCGGCTTATAGCTCTGAAATACATCCATCAGCCTTGACCGGTCCTGAATATCAGCAATCACGGTCACGATCTCCAGGTAAGGGAAGCTCTTGCGCAGCTCCATCTCAATCGTATAGATACTGTTCTCGCCGTGTCCTAGAATCAGCAGCTTGTCCGGTGCAAAAGGAGAGATCTGGCGGCATAGCTCTGATCCGATCGAACCGCCTGCACCCGTAATCAGTACGGTCTTGTTATGAACATAGCCCAGTATACTGTTCATGTCTGCCACAATGGGCTCACGGCCCAGAAGGTCTTCTACACTGACATCGCGGAGCTTCTTGACAGAAATCTTACCTGCAATCAGATCATTCAATGCAGGTATAATCTTCAGCTTGGCTCCTGTTGTCTTGGCCAGGTTAATAATCTCGGATATTTCAGTTCTGGAAACTGAAGGCATGGCAATAATAACCTCATGAATATTCTTCTCCTTCACCAGACGCGGCAGATCGTATCTATTCCCCAAGACAGGCAGTCCCAAAATAGACATATGATATTTATTGGAGCTGTCGTCAATGAAGCCTACCAATTTCGTATCGGCAAACGATGGACCCATCATTTCCTTAGCAATTAGCATTCCACAATCCCCGGCTCCGACGATTAAAGCATGGGTCTCTCTATTCTTGTCATTAATCCGTTCCTTCCGAAGGAATCTCCATAGGAAGCGGATGCCACCAACCAGAACTAGAGTGGTCTCCATAATCCGAACTTCTACTCCGAAGGGTACACGCACTGGTAGAATTAATAGAGATATACCATAAGCTATGATTGCCCCAGTCATTATAGCCTTAAGAATAGATACTATTTCACCGATACTAGCGTATTGCCACATCCGGCGATATAACCCGAAATAGACTAAGTTCCCACCAATCGCAACAGTAGAAATTATTCCAAACTGAATCATCTGTACAACATATTCGTGAGGAATGCCATCAAAGAAACGGAACATATACGAAGTGACTACACTAAACCATATGATCGCAATATCAATTAGAAACAACATAAACACTCTTGTTTTCGCTGTCATTTTCAGTGCCTCCAAAAACAACATTTTATCTATTAAACAATTCAATTGCCATAGTAGTAATAGTAGTAGCCTTCACTGGCCTTGCGCTTCACGTTGTTAAGGACCACGCCCAGCATCTTGGCCCCTACCCGGTCCAAATTGTCCTTGGCCTTGGCAGCAATATCCCGCTTCACCTTACCGTAGCTGACCACCATGATTACGCCATCACTCTTGGAGGCAACAATCTGTGCATCTGTAACGGCCAATAGCGGAGGTGTATCAATCAGAATGACATCATATAACTGGCGCAGCTCCTGCAGCACCGCACTCATCCGGTTGGAGGCCATCATCTCCGCAGGGTTCGGAGGAATCGGGCCGGATGTCATCAGATACAGGTTGTTCACACCCGATTCCTGAATCACATCAGACAGATTCGCCTGCTGCGAGAGCAAGGAGGACAACCCATACCGGTTACTCAGTGAGAAAGTCTTATGCGCTGTAGGCTTACGCAAGTCACCGTCGATCAGCAGCACCTTCTTATCCGCTTGCGCGTACGCAGCGGCCAGGTTAGCGGTAACGGTTGACTTCCCTTCCTCCGGTCCGGAAGAAGTGACCATAATAATCTGGATCTGTTCATCTACAGAGGAGAAATCAATGTTCGTGCGCAGTGCCCGAAAGGCTTCGGATACCGGCGAACGCGGGTTGGTCACGGTGATCAGATGGCGTTGTTTATTTGGCTGCTGTGACATGCTCGAGTTCCCCCGCCTTTCTGCTCTGTGTCTGAGCCTGCTGCCCGGTGGTTTTGGTTTCTTCCTGGCCCAGCCGGGTAATCATAGCTATAGTTGGAAGTCCAAGGTATTTCTTAATGTCGTCTTCTGTCTTCAGCGTATCATCAAGATACTCCAGCAGGAAGGCAATCCCCAGACCAATCATCAGGGATACGATAAAAGCAATGGCGAGGTTCATGACCACATTCGGCTCTACCGGTCCGGGTGCAACTGGCGGATTAAGCTTGGCTTCGTTGAGGATGGACACATTCTGTACGTTGAACAAGGACGGTATCTCCTGCTTAAATACAAGTGATATGGCATTCACGATCTCTGCGGCTCTCTGGTATGAATTATCTCGAACGACAAGTGTCATCACCTGCGTATTATTTACAGAACTCACGTTAACCTTCTTCAGCATTTCCTCTGCCGTAATCCCGAACTGCGGGTAGTTCTTGGCCACAACATCGAGGATCGCCGGGGTCTTGATAATTTCCTTGTACGTATTAATCAGCTGAATGTTGGTATTGATCTGATTCAGATCCAGCTGTGCTGCCGTAGCTTGGGTAGGCGTCTGATTAACAATGATCTTCGTTGAAGCTTCATAGACCGGATTCTTGATATATAAGCTGTAGATCCCGGCAAGAATACAAGCCACGATAACAATACTGATAATCATCCACAGTCTCTTCCTGACAATCTGGAAATAATCGCGCAAATCCAATTCTTGTGCTGACAAGTGCATTTCCCTCCAAGCTGTAAATTCTTATACCCTATATCCTAAAAAAGTGCCTCCTCTCTATACGACGAGAGGAGGCTCTCCACAATACTATTTACTTACTTGAAGTTGATTGTACGGTAGATAATTACTGCAGCTTCAGCACGTGTAGCTGTGTTGTTAGGGTTAAACTTGCCGGCGTTGCCGATAACCAGGTTATTGCTGGCAGCGAAGGCTACTCCGTCTTTCAGGGAAGCAGCGATCTTGCCTGCATCGGAGAACTTGCTCAGGGAGCTGACACTAGTTGCAGCATCTGGCTTCTGCGACTTCACGGCACGGGCAATCATCGTTGCCATTTCCGCACGGGTAATCGTTGCACTAGGATCGAACTGGGCTGCACTGCGTCCAGTAATGATGCCCTTCTCAGCAGCAACAGCTACATAAGGAGCATACCAGGCAGTGGAGCTTACATCACCGAAGCTCTGCTTCGCGGAGTTGTTCTCCAGGTTCAGTGCACGGATCAGCATCTTGGCGAATTCTGCACGAGTCACATTGTTCTTCGGAGCAAAGTTGCCGTTACCTACGCCTTCAATAGCGCCCTTGGCTGCTACGACTGAGATCTGTCTTCCAGCCCAAGCCTGAACACTTGCAACATCCTTGAAGCTGACTTTGTTCTCCAGTACAGCGTAGGAAGAGAAGCCGTCACGCGGTTCAGTGATGTGATCACCATCTACAACACCACCCTGGTATTGCAGTTCTTTGTAGACTACCTTCGCAACGGACAGCAGTTCACGGTCAAGGCCTTCTGTATTCTTAAGCGGCAGCTTGATGATGATTGGCTGCTTGAAGGTGGATGTAACCACACCGCCTACAGTCAGTTCGAAGTCATATACGCTGGATGCCAGCTTCATGCTGGACAGGGATGTTACGGTTGTATCTGCTACAGTGGAAGTAGTCAGTGTAATAGCTTCACTGAACTGTCCTACTGGAATCGTTACAGTCAAGCCGTTGAAAGTAATCGCAATGTTGGCAATGCCTTTCGCCTTGGCTGCTTCGATGATTGCTTTGGACAATGGCACTTCTACTGTTGCCGCGTTCACTGTACCCAGGTTCAGGGTAAGCGTAAGACCTGTCTTACCGGCATTAGCTGCAACCAGTGCATCAAAGGCTTTCAGTACATCAGCATCTACGAGCTTCAGGGTTGCTTTGTTGCCTACAATCGTTACCAGCTTGGATACATCGTATACACCTGGTGTAGCTGTAGGGTTCGTAACTGGAGTTGTTACTACAGCGCCACCACCGCCACCGCCGCCAGTGTTGCCACCAGGGGTTCCAGGATCAGGTGTTACAGGCTCGTTAATGTAAGCTCTCACATAAGCTAAAGCAAGAGCCTTCACTGCTGGCGCGGCTGTTGGAATTGTATCCTTCAGGTTCTTGAGACTGAGCTGTATATCTCCTGGAGTAATGTTAAGGTTGTAGACTACCTGGCTTACAGTAAGACCACCCTCAACTGTGTTGTGATTCAGAACCTTGGTAATGGCTTCATTCAGCAATGTATTCAGAGCATCATCAGTGCTAGAAGCATTAAGAATCAGGTTCATCAAGTCAGTTTTGGACTTATTGCTGATCATTGCACGAAGTTCAGCTTCAACGCCTTTGTCGCCGAACAGGAATTCATTGAAATCGTCAGCCGTAAGATTCTTTACGCCAGCCTTAACTGCAATTCTCTTCAGCAGGTCCACATTCTTCTCATCATAGCGGATCACCTTAATTGCAGTGTAATCCTTGTCATATACATCGTAGACTACACTGGATACGCTCGCGAAAGCTTTATGAGCAGTTACAAGATCATCAGCTTCTAAGGCAAGCTTGGAAAGTACTGGTTGGAAAATCTGTTCGAAAATTTCAGCGCTGATATTGCCTGCTTCCTTCTCATAAGCAAGAAGATCTTGTCTCTCTTTTTCTGTAAGCTGAGCATAAATCTTCTCAACCTTCGCCTTCACACCTGCATTAGTTACTGCTGCTGCGGAAGCTGTACTCACTCCAAAATGTTCAGCCAACCCCTTGCTGCTGAACGGGAATCCGGCAACGGATGCCGCTGCCATGCTTACTGCTAGTGTAGATACTGCCAATTTTTTCTTCAAAGTCACTTGTCATCCACCTCTGTGTATGTATTTTTATATAAATAGAACATAAATCCAGTAATACCCATTCTACCACCAAAAGTTCAGTAGGTCACCCCTTACGAGAGAAAAATCCGAACAATCTATGACGTTTGCTGGTAGATTGAATAGGATTAACTCGAATAATCTCCTTATTTGCAAGGATATCGCGCGCATTATGTTGAAAAAAGTCGAATGATTCTTCTCCCAATTCCCGCCGCACCACCCCGTAAGCTTCGCTTAATCCAAAGGGACGATGCATAGAATCATGCGCATCCGATGCAATAATATGCACGGCATGCTGCCGGCATAATTCGAGCGACAGCTTCTGCAGCTTACTCCCGAAGACGCCGGCTATACTCTGTGCGGTTACCTGTCCCAGGGCGCCAAGCTCTATTAACCGCAGCAGCTTGGACGGATCGGCAGCAACCTCCGCATTGCGCTCGGGGTGGGCGATAACCGGCACCATTCCCTGGATGACCAGCTCATGGCAGGTCTCTTCCATCGTGCGGGGCACCCGTGAAGAGGGCATCTCCAGCAGAATATACCGGGAACCGGCAAGCGTCAGCAGTTGTCCGCGCTCCAGATCATCGAGCAACTCTCCGTAGATCCGGATCTCCTGCCCCGGCAGCACGACCAGCGGATTGCCTGCCTCCTGCAGCTTCGCATTCAGCACCCGCACCGCCGCTTCAATCTCCGGGGCCGGATTCATATAGACTCCGTTCGCATGGTGGGGGGTAGCCACTACAGTTGTAATACCATCGTTATGGGCGTCAAGCGCCATGGCGAGAGCGGCGTCGTAATCAGCGGCTCCGTCATCCATGAAGGGTAGAATGTGGCTATGGATATCTATCATATGTTGTTTATCGGTCCTTTCGTAGAGGATATGTATAGTTTTCGCAAAAAAATACAACCATTTCACTAGGAAATGATTGCCATATATCGAAACATTATCACTTATGCTTCCAGTCGGAACAGCCGGCCGGCCGCCTCTGCAAGTCTCTCATCGACTTCCTTAATCACTGCCTCTTGCTGACTACGGTTGCGCAGATCGAGCAGTCTATCAGTCTCTTGCCGGAGCTGCTCAATCTCACATTCTACGCTCTGACGCTTGTAGACAGCCAGCATCTCTGCCACTGAATATTTATGCTGATAGATCAGCTTGGTGCCGCCCGGCCTTACTTCAGAGATCCGGCGCACCGAGCCGCCTTCATAGTAGTACATCATTGTAAGATCTTTATAAATCCGGTTTACGGTCCCCGTGCCCTTATACATGAAGAATAGTTTGCGCACTGCATTAATCAGATGAGGATTCACCACCCTGCAGGATAAGGAACCCATATAGATGCCGCCTTTGCGTTCAAAAGACAGATGGACCTCCTCACCTCCGGCCTCCTCCAGCACAATCTCCTGTTCACCCGCGCCTAGTACCTTTACACGGTGACTGATATAGCTGGTATCAGCGGTCAGCAGAAACTGGTTCAGCTGAAATTCAGTCATTTGCATCGTTGCATTCACATATTCCATCGCCAGACGCTGAGCCATAAACATCCCTCAATTCTTAATGACAAACCCTTAAGTCTCGGAAGGCGCTTCGTGCTGCGGTTCATCCCCGGAATTCTGATCATCCGGATCTGCCGGAAGCTCTTCTTCGGTGGGTAGAGTATGTCTATCTATAAGTTCCCATAATTCGTCTTTACCAAGTCCAATCTCAGATGAATACGCAATGAAGCTGTCTCCCGGCAGCACACCGAGCTCCTGCTTCATTACCTTGATATGCTTCGGCCAGCGGGTCTTCGGGATTTTGTCCGCTTTGGTAGCCACTACGCAGAGCGGCAGATCGTAGTGCTTCAGCCAGTCAAACATCATCTTGTCATTGGCCGTCGGCGGGTGGCGCAGATCCACGACAAGCAGGACCATCTTCAGCGTCTCGCGTTCCGCCATGTACTTCTCGACCATTTTGCCCCAGGAGGCGCGCTGTGTCTTCGAGACCTTGGCATAGCCATAGCCCGGGAAGTCAACGAAATACATGCTCTCATTCACAAGATAATAGTTCATATGCTGCGTCTTGCCCGGCGTAGAACTGGTGCGGGCCAGATTCTTGCGGTTAATCATGCGGTTGATCAGAGAGGACTTCCCTACATTGGAGCGCCCTGCCAGAGCAATCTCCGGCAAGGCATCCACAGGGTATTGGTCAGGGCCTACGGCACTGATAATAAATTCGGCGTTGTTAACTTTCATAAGACTTCCTTTCTAATGCACACTACTGGGCGCTTCAATGCTTATTTCTGTATCTGTATCTGAGTCTGAGCCGGTGTTAACGTCTTCTGCATGGTCTACGAGCGCGTGCTTCAGCACCTGGTCCATATGAGAGACCGGCACGAACTCGACATCATTACGGACACTCTCAGGAATATCCTTGAGGTCGCGTTCATTGTCCTTCGGCATAAGAATCTTCTTGTAGCCTGCACGGTGGGCGGCCAGGGACTTCTCCTTCAGTCCTCCGATCGGCAATACGCGTCCGCGCAGGGTGATCTCACCGGTCATGGCCACATGCTTCGAGACATAACGCTTGGTGAGTGCAGAGATCAGCGCCGTGGCGATGGTAATCCCTGCGGACGGGCCGTCCTTGGGAATCGCACCTTCGGGAATATGGATGTGAATATCGTTCTTCTCGTGAAAATCAGGGGCAAGCCCCAGCTCCTCCGCCTTCGAGCGGGTATAGCTGAAGGCGGCCTGCGCCGACTCCTTCATTACATCGCCGAGCTGTCCGGTCAGCGTCAGCTTCCCGGTGCCCTGAACCACCGTGACTTCAATCAGCAGCGTATCGCCGCCAACCTCTGTCCAGGCCAACCCGGTAACGGTACCGATCTGATCCTCCAGCTCTGCCATTCCATAACGGAACTTGGAGGCTCCCAAGTAATCCTTGATCTCCTCTGGAAGAATGCTGACGCGCTCCTTCTCTTCTGAGACAATCTGCTTCGCCGCCTTGCGGCAGAGGGCAGCAATCTGCTGCTCCAGATTCCGCACCCCGGATTCGCGGGTGTACTCGCGGACAATCTTCAGCAGCGTATCGTCTCCGATGGACAGCTGCTCTTCCGCAAGGCCATGGCTCTTGCGCTGCTTCGGCAGCAGATAACGGCTGGCAATCTGCAGCTTCTCCAGCTCCGTATAGCCGGGAATGAACAGCATCTCCATCCGGTCCAGCAGCGGACGCGGAATGTTGTGCACGGCATTCGCCGTAGTGACGAACATGACGTTCGACAGGTCGAACGGCAGCTCTACGAAGTGATCGCTGAACGTATTGTTCTGTTCCGGGTCCAGCACCTCCAGCAGGGCCGCCGACGGATCGCCGCGGAAGTCCGCTGCCATCTTGTCGATCTCATCCAGCAGGAAGACCGGGTTGATGCTGCCTGCCGTCTTCATCCCCTGGATGATCCGGCCCGGCATTGCGCCGACATACGTACGGCGGTGACCCCGGATCTCGGCTTCATCCCGCACGCCGCCCAGCGAGATGCGGACGAACTTGCGGTTCAGGGAGCGGGCGATGGAGCGGGCGAGCGAGGTTTTGCCGACGCCCGGAGGACCTACCAGACATAGAATCGGCCCCTTCAGACCCTTGACCAGCTTCTGCACGGCCAGGTATTCCAGTACCCGCTCCTTCGGCTTCTCCAGACCATAGTGGTCTGCGTCCAGCACCTCTTCCGCCTTGCGGATATCCAGATCATCTTCCGTGGCTTCACTCCATGGCAGACCAAGCAGCCAATCCACGTAGTTGCGGATGACGCTGCCTTCGGCCGAGCTTGCCGGCATTTTCTCCAGACGGTCGATCTCCTTCAGTATCTTCTCCTGCACCCGCTCCGGCAGATTCTTCTCTTCCATCTGGGTGCGCAGCTCATCGGCTTCACCAGCCCGGCCTTCCTTCTCGCCAAGCTCCTTCTGGATCGCTTTCATCTGCTCGCGCAGGTAATATTCCTTCTGGGTCTTCTCCATCTGCTTCTTCACGCGCTGGCTGATCTTGCGTTCGAGCTCCAGCACTTCGCGCTCATTATTGAGAATATCGAGCAGCTTCTCCAGACGCTTGCTGACGTCAATGGTCTCCAGGATCTCCTGTTTGTCCTTGATCTTCAGCGCCAGATGACTGGTGATGACATCCGCCAGCCGCCCGGGCTCCTCGATATCGGAGACCGCAGCAAGTGTCTCCGGCGTTACTTTTTTGGACAAAGTGATGTAGTGTTCGAACTGGCTCAGCACGCTGCGCATCAGGGCATCGCTCTCCTGGTCCACATCCTCCTGCTCCGGCAGCTCACGCGCCATCACCTCATAGTACTCCTCGTTGTCCGTATAATGAATGATCTCAGCCCGCTCTACGCCTTCCACCAGCACACGGATCGTACCATTGGGAAGCTTCAGCATCTGCCGCACATTCGCCACCGTACCCACGCGGAATATATCCTCTTGCCCCGGCTCCTCAATATTGACTTCAGACTGGGAGCAGAGCAGAATCAAATTATCTTCAACCATAGCTTTCTCTAATGCCCGGACGGACTTCTCACGGCCTACATCCAGATGCAGAACCATACTGGGATAGACAAGAAGACCTCTAAGCGGTAATAAAGGAAAACGACGACCTTTGGATTTATTTTGTATCATCGCTTTCGCACCTCCCATGGTTCATAAGTTGTGTCATATGCATTCATTCTAACAAAAGCCGCATGAAAACACCAACAACCCGTGTCCGCAATTGGCGTTATTGGCACGCTTACCCATCGGTATGTAGTATTCGCTGAACATTCGTGTCCTATGCCGCCGCTCTCCCCTACTCAGCCATAAAAAATCCCCCGGCAGCTGCCCGCCAGGGGATTCCTTCACACTATGCCTGTCTTACCCGGGCATACTCTCGCCCGAAGCGTCCGCCTTCAGCAGTGAAGGCGCCGAAGAGAAGGTCTCGCCGGATACGGCGGGCATCCGGATATCCGCCGTGTCGGTGCCGAACAGGTGGCGGAAGACTTCCTCCACCGTGTCCACGGGGATCACCCGCAACGCGCCGAGATCGGCGAACAGCGACTGCCAGTTCTCCTTCGGAATCAGCACAGTCGTTGCTCCAGCCTGGAAGGCAGCCTCCACCTTGGCGACCACGCCGCCGACCGGCTTCACCCGGCCATGGATGCCGACCTCCCCGGTGATCGCCACCGTGTTGTCCACCGGCAGCTGCCGGATGGCAGAGACGATGGCCACCGCCATGGCCACCCCGGCGGACGGGCCGTCAATCGGCGTCCCGCCGGGGAAGTTAATGTGCAGGTCATACTTGTCCGGCTCCAGCTTCATGGAGCGCAGGACGGTCAGCACATTCTCAATCGAGCCCCGGGCCATGCTCTTGCGCCGCACAGTCCGCGAGCCTCCGCGTGTCTCCTCTTCATCGACTACCCCGGTGATATTCAGCCTGCCCGGCCCGTTAAGGGCTGGCGCGGCTGAGACCTCAATCTCCAGCAGTGTGCCCATGCCGGGCCCGTAGACGGCAAGGCCGTTGACCAGTCCTACCTGCGGGGCGGATGGTATCTTACGCTCCGTCCGCAACGGCAGCTGGCTGCTGCTGGCGACCCATTCCACTTCCGCTGCGCTCAGCGTATCCCGGCCTTCGGTCAACGCAAGGCCCGCAGCCAGCTGAATCATATTCACCGCCTCGCGGCCGTTCGTAGCGTACTGCTGCACAACTTCGACCGCTTCGGGGCTTGGCTTCAGCCCAATCTTCTGGACGGCATCCCGTCCGATCACGGCAATCTCCTCCGGCAGCAGCGGACGGAAATAAATCTCCATGCAGCGCGAACGCAGCGCCGGCGAGATCTCGTCCGGCGACCGTGTCGTGGCACCGACCAGCCGGAAATCGGCAGGCAGGCCATTCTGGAAAATATCATGGATATACGCTGGTGTATTGCTGTCCTCCGAGTTGTAATAGGCGCTCTCCAGCAGTACCTTGCGGTCCTCCAGTACCTTCAGCAGCTTATTCATCTGAATCGGATGCAGCTCGCCAATCTCATCAAGGAACAGAATTCCGCCATGCGCCTTGGTCACCGCTCCGGGCTTCGGCTGCGGAACTCCGGCCACACCCATGGCTCCTGCTCCCTGATAGATCGGATCATGCACGGAGCCGATCAGCGGATCGGCAATTCCGCGCTCGTCGAAGCGCGCCGTAGTGGCGTCGATCTCGGTGAATTTGGCATCGCGTTTGAATGGCGATAACGCGTTCTTCTTCGCTTCTTCCATAACTACCCGCGCCGCTGCCGTCTTGCCCACACCCGGCGGCCCGTAGATAATGACATGCTGTGGATTGGCACTGCATAACGCGGCCTTCAAGGCGCGCAGCCCGTCCTTCTGTCCGACGATATCGTCGATGGAGGCGGGGCGTGTCTTTTCCGAGAGCGGCTTGGTCAGTGAGATCATCCGCATCTTCCGCAGCTTATCCAGCTCCTTGCGCGATTCCCGGTCCACCGCCGTCTTGTTCGTCTTCTGTCCCCGCAGCAGATTCCAAAAATAAACGCCGATGACCAGCGCGAAAAAGAGCTGCACGACCATCAGCAATATACTTAGTTCCATAGGTCACCCTCCTGTATCCTTCCGTCTGCATGTTCTGTATTCAGCTTCTACTAGGTAGTATAGCCGTTTCAAACATTCGTAAACTCCGGCGGCAAAAAAACAGGAACCGCACCGCCCTGCCGGGCAGTCTATTGCATACGATTTCCACAATCGGAAAGACTATACGGGATGATAGGAGGCGAATGAACATGACACAGCTGGAGAACGCAGGCTCGCCGCAGGAGAAGCTGCCGGATTCTATGTCCGCTTTTGTAGAGGGGACACAGGCCCGTCTGGGTACAAGTACAGATATCATCTACAGATTCATTACACTCGGACCCTCGTCCGTGGTGGTTGTATATATTGAAGGAATGGCTGATCCGCAAGCTCTGATGGAGGCCATTCAAGAAGACGAAGGCCGGTTCAATGCGTTCAGTGAACCGCAGCCGGAGCGCTGCCTGGAGCTGCTGCAGGAAAGAACAATCTCCCTCGGCAAAGTTGGAGGGATTACTAATTATACAGAGGTAGAGACGGAGCTGCTGGCCGGCAACTCGGTCATCTATATCGATGGAAGCACGAAGGCGTTGTCTGCCGGTACAGAAGCGCTGAAGCAGCGTTCAGTGGAAGACGCGGTATCCCAATCCGTAGTAAGAGGGCCGCGTGAAGGCTTCACCGAATCCCTGCGGGAGAACACGGCTCTGATCCGCCGGCGTATCCAGAACCCCAAGCTGCGTATTGAACAGCGGAAGCTTGGAGAGCAGACCCAGACCAATGTCGCGGTGATGTATATTGAAGGCAATGCCGATCCCGAAGTGCTGCAGGAGCTGCGCAGGCGGCTGGATGCCGCTAAGCTCGACAGTGTGCTGGAGAGTAACTATGTTGAAGAGATGATTCAGGACCAGCGCTACAGCCCCTTTCCGACGGTGTATAATACAGAACGCCCGGATACTACAGCCTCTGCACTGCTGGAAGGCCGGATCGCCATTCTGGTCGAGGGTACCCCGTTTGTCCTGGTGGTTCCGGCGCTATTGGTGCAGTTCTTCCAGTCCAGTGAGGATTATTACCAGCGGAGTGATTTTGCCAGTCTGGTCCGGATGCTCCGGTTCTTCTGCTTTGCCATCGCCCTGCTGACTCCCTCCTTCTATATAGCGATTACTACCTTCCACCAGGAGATGATTCCTACCACTCTGCTGATCAGTCTGATCGGACAGCGCGAGGGGATTCCTTTTCCGGCCTTCCTGGAAGCCTTCATCATGGAGATTACCTTCGAGATTCTGCGTGAGGCCGGCATCCGTCTGCCCAAATCGATCGGCCAGTCCGTGTCCATCGTCGGAACGCTGGTGATCGGCCAAGCGGCGGTCGATGCAGGACTCGTCTCGGCGGCTATGGTTATCGTCGTATCCATTACAGCCATTGCCAATTTCGCCTTGCCTGCCTTCAATGTGGGAATTTCCGTGCGGATGCTGCGGTTTGTCCTGATGGTCATTGCCGCCTCCTTCGGTTTATTCGGAATCATTATTGCCTTGATTATTCTGGGATTGCATCTGTGCAGCCTTGAATCTATGGGCATTCCTTACATGACCTCGTTTGCCCCCATCCGCTGGCAGAGCCAGAAGGATACGTTCATCCGCTTATCCCGGCGCACCATGAAGAAGTATTTTGGGCAGAATTAGCAGGTTGACATGAACTCTCTTCAACGAAAGGACTGCTGGACATGTGGAGAAAATTCCTGAGTATCCTTCTAATCATCAGCCTTACCTTGCTCACCGGATGCTGGAGCCGCAAAGAGCTGAATGATCTGGCTCTCGTCATGGCGCTCGGCATTGATCTCGATCCGGGCGGCTATGCCGTCACCGTTCAGGTGATGAATCCCGGGGAGGCGGGCAACCAGAAGGGCGGCAGATCCGGGGGGATGCCTGTGGTTACCTATCAGACCATTGGCAGAACTGTTCCCGATGCGTTGCAGCGCATGCTGAGCATGACTCCGCGTATGCTGTATCTGGCCCATATCCGCGTGTTAGTCATCGGAGAGGCCTTGGCACGCAGAGGAGTCAGCGATGTGCTGGACTTCATCTCACGCAACCATGAGCTGCGTACCGATTTCTTCCTGATGGTAGCGAAGGAATCCAAGGCTTCCAAGATACTGGAAATCATCACTCCATTCGAGCATATTCCGGCGAACTCCCTGTATTCTTCTATTCTGGTCTCGCATAAAAAATGGGCAGCTACCGGGAAAGTGACCCTCCAGCAGTTCATTACCGAGCTTGAGCGCGGCGGCTCCAATCCGGTGATGTCCGGTGTGCAACTGAATGGGGGCGGGCAGAATGGAGGGTCCGTGAACAATGTGGATACGATCCGCCCGAAGACCATGATCGAGCATGCGGGAATCGCAGTGTTCAAAAAAGACAGGCTGGTCGGCTGGCTGGACGAGCCTGGCAGCAAAACGGTCAACTATGTCCTGGATGAGGTAGACTCCACAGTTAGCAATGTATCCATTCCCGGAGGCGGGCTTGCAGGCTTCATAATAACCCGTTCAGACAGCAAGCTGGACGTCCGGCTAGATACACAGGGCAAGCCTGAATTTACGGTAAAGCTAAATATAGAAGCCAATCTTACCACGATTCAAGGCAAGCTTAATCTGAATAATCCGGCCAGCATCGAAGATATTCAGAGGAATCTGGAGCAGAATTATGACCTCAGCCTCACGCAAAATATACGGAAGGTCCAGCAGAAATACGGCGCTGACATCTTCGGCTTCGGCGAAGCCCTGCACCGGAAGTATCCCCGTCTGTGGCGAACATACCGCGAGCATTGGGAGGGCAGCTTCAGAACCGTCAAGGTTAATGTACGTTCCAAGATAGTCATTCAGCGCATCGGTTCGGTCATCCAACCCTTGAACCAGGAGATGGAGGAAAAATGAATTGGAATCTGATTCTGCTGTTCTTTCTGTTACTGGTGTTGATCCTGAAGACACCTGCCGTAATCAGGCTACGGTCACTGCGGGATGCGGCCGCCTTCTATAGTCTCTGGAGTCTTACTGTTGCGGCAACCGTACTGGACATGGCAGACCTGCCTCAGTTCAGGCCGCTCGACTGGGTACGCAGTCTCATGCAGCTTCTGTCCTGAAATAACTTTCAAGCGAGAGGGAGTGAACCACCCTGTGAAGAATCGTTCGGGTATTTCCTTACGGCAGTTCTATATCATGACATTCGGACTCACCATCGGAACCTCCATTCTGATCATCCCAAGCGGACTGGCGCATACCGCAAGAGAAGATGCCTGGATCGCTGCACTTTGCAGCCTCCTGATGAATCTGGTTATGGTCATCCTATATCTCGCGGTTGCCCGCTTGTATCCCGGCAAAGATCTCTACGAAATACTCGAAGCGGGGTTCGGCAAATGGGTTGGCAAAATCATCTCGTTACTGTATCTGTTCTATTTCATGATTCTCACCGGCACGCTGCTGGGCGACCTGGGCTTCTTCATCACCAGTGAGATTCTGCCCGAAACACCGATAGAAGCGGTCCAGATTATCTTCCTGACCGCTGCCATAGTAAGTGTCAGTTCAGGGATTGTCGTATTTGCCAGAGTATGCGAATTATTATTCCCCTGGGTGCTGTTCCTGTTCCTGATTCTGGTGCTGGCCCTGATTCCCAAAATCGAATGGAATCATATCAAGCCGGTCCTGGAAGGGGGCTTACCTCCTGTCCTCCTCGGCGGCTATCAATCTGCTGTGTTTCAGGAGCTCATCGTGCTGATGACCTTCCTGCCACTCGTCAGGAAGCCAAAAAGCGGGGAGCGGGCCTTTCTGCTGGGCACGTTCACAGGCGGCATGGTCCTTAGCCTCATTGTGCTGCTCAGCTTGCTCATTCTTGGGATTGAACAGACGGAGAACAGCACCTTCCCCGCCTATACTCTCGCCAAGACGATTAATATCGGAAATATTCTACAGCGGGTCGAAGGCATTCTGATCACCATTTGGGTACTGACCTTTTTCATCAAAATCTCGTTGCTCTACTTCTCCATTCTGAAGGGGCTGCAATCCGTCTTCCATCTGCTGAAGCAGGACTATCTCATCTATCCCTTGGCTGTATTGTTCATCATCATCGCTTGGAATACCTATATCAACACCGTTTATATCAATGAAATCATTGCAAAGGTATGGGGGAATTTCGCGTTTATCTTCTTGGTACTTCTTCCGCTGCTGCTCTATGGGCTAACTTTGCTGAAGAAAACTATTCATCGGCTCCGCACAAAATAAGCGCCCCGCCACAAACGTCTGATCAAACAGACTTCTGCAGCAGGGCGCTTCAAGTACATGGACATAATTATAATTAGGACAGGGTTCGTGACGAACGGGGCGTTCTGTTAATTCCCGTTCTCCGAATTGCTGAGCGCAGCGGCCGGAGCCAGTCCGGCATGACTGCGGCCGGGAATCTCGCCGGTCGCCTCAAAATGCTCCACAATAATGTCAATCTCCTTCTTCAGCTCGGAGACCAGCTCCGCCTCAGGCACCTTGCGGATCATCTTGCCGTAACGGAACAACAGCCCTTCTCCGCGCGCACCGGCGATGCCGATGTCCGCTTCTCTGGCTTCCCCCGGACCATTCACCGCACAGCCGAGGACGGATACCTTAATCGGCACCTTCAGCTTGGAGATGTACTCCTCCACTTCGTTCGCAATCGAGAAGAGGTCAATATCCAGGCGTCCGCAGGTCGGGCAGGAGATCAGTGTTGCCGCATTCGAGATCAGACCGAAGGTCTTCAGCAGTTCACGCGCTACCTTCACTTCCTCCACCGGATCAGCACTCAGGGAGATCCGCACTGTACTGCCGATGCCCATGGAGAGCAGCGCGCCGATCCCGGCGGAGCTCTTCACTGTTCCGGCGAACAGAGTACCGGACTCGGTAATCCCCAGATGCAGCGGATAAGGAATGACCTCCGCTGCCTTGCGGTAGGCTTCGATGGCCATTGGCACATCGGACGCCTTCAGCGATACGATAATATCGTGGAAGTCCAGCTCCTCCAGAATGCCGATATGGTACAAGGCACTCTCAACCATCGCCTCCGGAGTAGGATAACCGTATTTCTCCAGCAGGTGATTCTCCAGTGAACCGGCGTTAACCCCGATACGGATCGGTATCCCCTTCTCCTTACAGGCCTTAACGACAGCTTCCACCTTATCACGGCGTCCGATATTGCCGGGATTGATCCGCACCTTGTCGATGCCGTTCTCAATCGCCAGCAGGGCCAGCTTGTAATTGAAATGAATATCCGCTACGAGCGGGATATGAATCCGCGCCTTGATCTCCTTAATTGCTGCTGCCGCTTCTTCATTGTTGACCGTCACCCGCACGAGCTGACAGCCGGCTTCCTCCAGCCGCAGAATCTCGGCCACGGTTGCCTCCACATCAGCGGTCTTGGTCGTACACATGCTTTGGATGGCAACCTCGTTGTTACCCCCGATAATCACTCCGCCAACATTGACGGGACGGGTCTGGTGTCTCAGGAACATGGTTTTCTCCCCCATAACGATCAAAGCTCCACCCTCTCCGCCCCCGCAGGTCATGCGGGGTGTGCGGGAGAAAGTGGAGACCTGAGCTGTATTGTTAAGCCG